>JAJCZZ010000064.1 GCA_029262115.1 Gemmatimonadota bacterium
TACAAATACCCATAGGCCATCTCGCTCTCCTGCGGCCCTCCCAACCCACCCCTCCCGAAGCGGTTCAGCACAACAGATCGTTTCCACACTCTCCAGATCCTCGACCCCGCATGCTTTCGCGTGTAGAGTGTGGAAACAATACTTATTCGTTATGCGGAGTCCGTGCCCCTACCTCGTCAATTCCAATCGGGGCAATCAATTCTCTCCTGCCCCCCTTTCAAGTCTCTGCAAGAGGGCACTGCAGCTCTTGCTCCGTGCCAAAGCCTGGCCGACGGCGAGCATCTCGTAGTAGACCGCATCACGATCCATGACCGTGTAGCTCCCTAGCTTCGAGAGCGCTTCGTCATTTGGCTTCTGGCGACCCGTGTCGTAGTGAGCGCCCCCCAGCTTGTTCGCAACGAACTGCACAACGTCGTTCCGCCGGATCAACACTCCCTGGACTACGCACGAGTACCCGAAGATGAACTTCTTCAACTTCATGGGTGCAGTCCGTGACAACCCGACCGGCATCTTCTCAGATAGGTCGCCAACCTTAACGAGGACCGAATACGAAGTACCCGTGGGCTGCCTGACCTCCGAAGAGGAGCAGAAGTCCATCTGGTGGAGACGCTTGCCGTCGACCACGGCGACGTTGGACGCGGCCACCATGAATGGTGCGCCCCGTCCCATGACAGTCACCCACACCTTGATCAGGTCATCGTACGCGAGGAACCGGCGCAGAACGGTGCTCTCTCGTCGCAAGGTCGCGTCGTCGACCTCGCCCTCAGGCCAGGATGAGACGATGTGCCCGAGGTCCTCCCAGACAACTTGGACTAGGGCATCATCGGCAGGCGTAAACCCCATGGATCCTCCAGGTGAGAACCGCTGTACAGCCGTCTCCTCCAAAGGTAGCAGCCGATCCCTGATCTACGCTCGCAGCCGCCTCCGGGAGAGCCATTTCGGATTCCGTTCAAAAGTTGCGACGGTCCGATCGTCGGAGCCGCCGATCGGGGCTCCCGAAAAAAAAACCGGCGTGTGGCCGAAGCCAGACACCGGGGGGGGTAAGACCTAGTTCCCCGTAGGGTCCTAGAACCCACAAATCTCCACTGTCGGCCCACCCGACGTCAAGGCCTTTCCTCAGCTAATTCAGCGCGGCTTTGATCGTTCCGGGTTCGTGTTCCATCAGCACCTCGCCCTCGGTGCGGGCCACGAACGTGGCGCACTAGAGGTCGCCGGTGACGTTCATGGCCGTTGGGGGCATGTCGGGAATCCGGGTGTGGGTGAATCGCCACCAAGGGGCGAAACGCCAATCCGAGGACCCCGGAGATCCGGATGTCGGAAGAGGATCGGCATACTGTGCGGGTGTGGCTCGCTGCGGCTCGGTCTGCGCGTGTCGTTGACCTGCTTGAAGGGGGTAGCGCTCGTCCTCTCTTCTCTTCTTCTCGTCCAAGAATTCCATGAACAGCAGATCAAACAGGCGCTTCCCGAACGCCGCGTCGTCGGTCACCCGCTTGTAGAACCCGAAATTCGAGGTGGCCATGTCCCTGGAACAGGAGCTTGGCTTTGGCCTCGAAGCTCAGCGGTCGCGGTCGCGTGCATGAATGCCGACGGGTCTTCAATCCGATCTCCGTAGTAGACGTCCGTGTAATTGCAGAGCCTGACATGCTCCTGCCCCTCAACGGACTTCTTGTCCACATTGCTGGTGCGGACTTCGGCAACCGTCTTGAGCGGCTGGACGGCCCATTTCCCCCCAGACGGGCGAACGTTCATTGGCCCTCCTGTGGAGAGGCAGGGGGTCCGTGGGACGTTCAGGGTTGGTATAGGCAAGGTCGCCCGCCCGCACCATTGGGCCGATATACTCCGTGCGGAGGTACGTGCGTGTCCGTCCCAGGATGGATGCAAGTTCGTCCGCGCTGAGTGGCTTCCACGCGCAGAGCCGAACAATCAGCGCCTTCAACCGCGGTTGAGGGGTCCAGCGGTTCAGGGCAGCTACTTCTTCCGCAAGCGCCTGCGGAATCGGCGTCAGCGGCATCGTGGACACATCGTCCCTCTGATCCTTCTCTGCGGCGGGCCCGTTGCCGCCCTTGTCAGATTTCTCTGGCGGCTCGTCAGATTGCCTGATTCCCTCGTCGGATTGCTCGCCGAGCTGGTGTGATTGCTCGCCGAGCTTGTCAGATTGCTCCGAGGCCAGAACGCCCGGACCACCGATTCCTTCCTCCTCGGGTACGACGCGAGAGGACGGCGTATAGAACGTCACCGACCCCCGATCCTGTTGCTCCAGAAGGCCGAGATCCCTCATACGCCGCAGGCGACTGCTGGCCTCGAGCGTCTCGACGCCGGCCATCTCACGGCGGTCGGCGTTGGTGATCCGTCCTCCTTCTCGAACGTGGACCAGCGCACGCTGCTCATCGGTCGTCAGGTTCAGATCCGCGAAGCCGGCAAGCCACCGCAGGTGATCGTCCGTCAGCAGGTTGTGCAGGAAGAGCGTGGCCACGAACTCGTCGTGCTCTCGATCCGAGTGAAACGACGCTGGAGCCAGATCGCGCCGCATGACGCGTATACCACTTCCCTTCGTCTCCGCGAACGAGACGATCTGGGAGTGGGTCATTGGGCGGGTGTAATCCGAACGCGGATAAGGGCTTAGGAAATGGGCATGGCCGTCATGGGGCTCCCCCCGCTAACTCAACGCGGCCTTGATCGTCCCGGGTTCGTGTTCCATCAGCACCTCGCCCTCGGTGCGGGCAACGAATGTGGCGCACGAGAGGTCGCCGGTGACGTTCACGGCCGTGCGCAGCATGTCGAGGATCCGGTCCACGCCGAGGATCAACGCGATGCCCGCCTGCACCTGGCCCTGCAGCCCCACGGAGTTCAGGACGATGATCAGCGTGATGATCCCGGCGCTGGGTACGCCGGCGGCTCCGATGGACGCCGCCGTGGCCGTGAGCACCACGATGAGCTGGTCCATGACGCTCAGGTCAATGCCGTAGATCTGGGCAATGAACATGACGGCGACCGCTTGGTAGAGCGCTGTGCCGTCCATGTTGATTGTGGCACCCAGCGGTAGGACGAAGGACGACACCTCCTCGGAGATGCCGACCTGCTCCTCGGCCGTTTCCATGGTGAGCGGCAGCGTCGCGCTGGACGACGACGTGGAGAAGGCGAAGAGCGGCGCCGCCGCAATCCGCTTGTAGAACTCCAGCGGGTTCACTCGGGCCACGAAACGGAGAACGAGGGCGTACGTGCCGAACGCGTGGAGGAGCAGTCCGGCCACGACCGTAAGCGTGTACACGAGCAGGCTTTGGAGCAGGTCGAGGCCGAAGTTCGCCACCACGGACGCGATCAGGAAGAACACGGCGTACGGCGCCAACTCCATGATCCAGTTGATCAACATCATTGAGGCGTCGTTGATGCCGTGGAACACCTTGAGAACGGCGTCACGACGGTCCTCCCTCACGGCTGTGAGGGCCGCGCCGAACATCAGCGTGAAGAAGATCAGCGGCAGCAGGTCCATCTCGGCGGCCGCCTGTACCGGGTTCCTGGGGATGATCTCCATGAGCGCTTCGACCGCCGACGGAGCTTCGGCGGCGAGCTGGACGCGCGCCTCCGCGTCCATCCCGTACCGGGCGGTGAGCTCGTCCCGGGTGGATTCGGCCACGCCGGAGCCGGGCTCCACCAGGTTCGAGATTCCCAGGCCGATGGTCACGGCAATGGCTGTGGTGCTCATGTAGAAGAGCAGCGTCTTTCCGCCGATGCGCCCGAGCTTCCGCAGGTCCCCCAGAGACGCCGTGCCCACCAGGAGGCTGGCCACCACCAGCGGCACCACGATCATCGTGATCAGACGGATGAACGCCGTTCCGATGGGCTCCAACGATCCGAGGAGGTTCTGCAACCCAACCGATCCGGAGAGGTTGGCCGCGATGCCCACCACCGCCCCGAGAATGAGGCCGATGAGGATCTTGGTGTACAGCTGCATGGAAGACGATCTCCTGTGAAACGACGTGGCGCCCGGATGTCTTGGAATGAGGAAGTGGCGTCCCTAGGGGATTTCGCGCAACTCCACCCTCTCGACGACATCTCCCTCGCGCACGGCGTCGACCACCTCCATGCCGGACACGACCGTGCCGATGATCGTGTAGTCGTGATCGAGGCGGATGTTGTCCGCCAGGTTGAAGTAGATCTGCCCGTCGCCTGTGTCCCGCCCCCGGGTGGAGATCCCGACCGTGCCACGCCACTGGTTCGTCAGCCCGACCTCATCGCGCGTGTAGGCTCCCCAGCCTGCATACTCGTTGGCGCCCGGGCTCAGTCCCTGGACGACAAAATTGGGCGCCACCCGATGGAAGGTCAGCCCATCCAGAGATCCCGCCCGGGCGAGAGCGGCCAGGCGGCTCGCGTTCGTGGGCGCGAGCCAGGGGTGCAATCGGATCCGGATCTCGCCTCCGCGCGCCATGTGCAGCACCACAACGGTTCGGTCGAGCGCCCGCAGTTCGTCGACGGTGGGGAAGGGGAGCTGGGGCGATGTGCGCGGGGCAGCGAGGTACCGGTCTCCGCTCCACCTGGTCATGATCGCCGCAGCCCGGGAGGCGACTGCGGGGTCGTAGTCGCGCAGATGGGGTTCCAGGCGCTCCAGGAAGCTCACGTCGCCCGCCGCTTCCACGAGGTCGAGGAGCGCCATCCGGGCGTCGCGTCGGGTCATATCCCTGGTCTCGGACACCCTCTCCAACGTCGCGAGGGCGACCTCCGCGCGGCCGTCGGCAGGCGCGCCCTCGGCGCCCAGTAGGCGGGCGGCGTTCATGACGAGCTGCGGATCGTCGGCGTCGGCCAGCGCGGTCAGGGCGAACGCCCGTCCGAGTCCCCCGTCCAGGCGTGACAGCCCGGCCAAAGCCTCAGCCCGGACATTGTCGTCGGGGTCGCGCATGAGCCCTTGGAGCGTGGTCGTGTCACCGATCCACGCGGCTGCGGTGGCCGCGTACTTCCGTACAAAGGGGTTGGCGTGCTCCACGAAGCGGGGAAGGAGCCCTTGGGCGCGCTCGGGCGCCACGGCAGCGAGCGAGACCAGTGCGTGCGCTGGACCGTGCCACTCCAGCCGGTCACCGGGGCGGAGGAGTTCGGCCAAGGCCGCAAGCACCGCGATCTGGCGGGTCGTATCGACGCACGGACGCGCCAGCGCGTCGACGGCCTGGATGCGAACGGCCGGGTTGCCGTCACGCTCGGCGACGGCCAGGAGACGGTCGCAGCCCACCCGGTCCGAGGGACCTGCCGCGATGGCGCGCACCGCTTCCAGCCGCACCGAGGGGGCCGGATCGAGAAGAGCGCGGCGGACCAGCTCGGGGCGTACATCCTCGCGCACACGGAGGACCGCTGATGCGGCGACCCGGCGAACCTCGACGGTCGGATCGCGCAGCCCGTCTCCGATGTCACCAGGGTCGACGCGGCCGCCGCGGACCAGCGCCGAGTACGCCGCCGCGCGGACGCGGCCGGCCCGCTCGCTGCCCCCGCCCTCGATGCGTCGGTAGCGGCTGAGCTCGTCCGTACGAGCCAACAGAGCCGCCGACTCGATCGGTTGCCCTGAACGTGCCATGGACGCGATGGCCAAGCTGACCCCGAGAAGCTGCGGCTCTGGGGCGTCCGAGCCATCTTCGGCCCGGCTCAGCCGGAGGAGGGCTCGCTCCACCGAGTGCCGGACTTCGTCTTCCGTGCGCAGGCGACCGAGAGAGCGGGCGACCACACCGGCAACCAACGGGTCGGTCTCCGCCTCCGCGCGGGCCAGGAGGGGCCGTACCGCAGGAGAGCCGCTACCGCGGTGGTGCGCCTGCGCCACCGCGTTGGCGCCCTCCGCCCTTACGACCGGGGAGGGATCGTCGAGGAGCGGAAGGATATACTCGGTAACGTCCGGGTTCTCCAACCGCCCGATCCCTCGCACCGCGGCGGCGCGAACCAGCGGTTGAGCCGAGTGCGTTCTCTCCACCAGGCGCGACATGTCCGGTCCGGACACGCGCCGCCCGTCCTCGGCCCGGGCCACTACCGCGAGGTCATTCGACACCTGGTCACGGGCGGGGTCATCCAGAGGGGTGCAGCCCGCTGCCATGATCAGCACAGCGGCCAGCGATGTCGTGCGAACGGTCATCGAGTCGTGCCCTCACCTCGGAGGATTTCGTCTATGTATCGGTCCGCGGCGCCCGCGCTCAGCGCGTGTAGGCGCTCGACCACGAGTCCGGCGTCAGCGCCCAGCCAGCCCGGCGGTAGCAGATCCGGGGGAAGGTACGGGTCTTCGAGCGGGAACGCGCGAAATTCGTGGATGAGCCGGAACCGGAGGACATATGCGGCCTCTGGCTGGAGCCCCCCCTCCGCGACCCCTTCTCGGGCGCGTTTCAACTCTGGCGTCCACACGTCCAGGAACTCCCGGTATCGGGCATTGATCTCCTCCAGGTTCCAGCACCGGCCGACGAGGCGGGCGGGGTCCGAGCCCACGTGGCGTCCCTCGAAGCGTTCGAGGTGCTCCTCGACGCCCATCTCCCGGGCCAGCGTGGTTACGTCGGGTCCTACATCGTGCGGAGAGATCCAGAGGCCGTTTCCCAGGGAGCCGAATCCCAGCCATGCGAGCCGAACGCGGAGCCTGTCCCGGAGGTGGCGCTGATCCTCGGGGATCGAATACGCCAGCAGATACCAGGTTCCGTCCCACTCACGGTCCGTAGGGGGATGGTGGATGCGGTTCTCACCGTCCTCCAGAAGCTGTCGGCCTTTCGTGGTGAGTCGGTAGTACGCCCTCCGTCCGTGACGCTCCCCTTCCAACCAGGACTTCCGGGCCATGCGCGACAGCACCGTGCGGACCGCGCCCTCGGACAGGCCGAAGGGCCGGAGCAACGCAATCAAGTGCCCCACCCACACCGGGTCCGGGCGGTGGAGTAGGTACTCACCGAACAGCGTGAAGACGAGGTCCTGTGGGCGGTGGCTTACGGACACTCGTCAGCGGTCACGCGACGGGCCCGGGTAGGCATGCGCCGTGGACTCGATAAGGCGAGCCACCGCTCGACTGAGCCCGCGGACGCCGAAGGGAATCTCCAGAACGCCCTCGTCCGGCCGCGTCGGAAGGTCGGCACCGTCCGAAAGGTACAGAGCAGGAAGCACCGGTTGCTCTCGCCTGAGCCGATCCATCAGCGGCTCTCCGGAGATGTTCGACAAAAGGGGCGTGGTCACGACCAGTGAGAGCGGTGCGCCGTGCCGCCAGAACGCGTCCAGCGCGTCCACGGACGAACTGGCTTCGAGCACCCGATAGCCCGCCTCCTCGAGGGCATCACGGGTCAGGGAACGAAGTGGCGGGCTCTCCGCCGCGAGCAGCACCGCTCGGTCCCCCGAGGCCACGACGATCGGGCCGTCGGTGTCGACCTCCGTTTCGGCCACGGGTAGCCACACTTCGAAAGAAGTGCCTTGGCCGGGGATCGTCGACACTTCGATACGACCGCCGGCCTCGGAGACGATCCCATAGACGGTGGGAAGGCCCAGCCCGGTTCCGACGCCCGGTGGTTTCGTGGTGAAGAACGGCTCGAAGATCAGTTCCCGCACCTCGGGCGGCATTCCAGGTCCGTCGTCCGCGACGGTGAGAACCACATACCACCGTACGGGCCCCCTTACGGCAGCGGATTCGTCCAACGAGAAAGCCGCGGCGGCCGTGCGGGTGGAGATCCGAATCGTTCCCTGGTCCGTTCCAAGCGCGTCGCGGGCGTTGAGGACCAGATTGAGCACGACCTGCTCCAGGTGGCCGCGATCGAACCACACGCGCGCCACCGATCGAGCCATCTCGGTCTCGAGGCGGACCAACTCGCCCAGAACCCGGCGAAGCGTGCCCTCCATCTCGGTCGCGGCCGCGTTCACGTCCAGCAGTTCCGGCTGCGTCACTTCCTTTCTGGAGAAGGTAAGCAGCTTTCGTGTGAGCCGGCGGGCATGGCCGAGGGCCACATCGATTTCCCTGGCCTCTTGAGAGAGCTCGTGGTCGGGGCCGAGGGCGGTACTGATGAGTTCAGAATTCACCCCAAGCACCGTCAGCAGGTTGTTGAACTCGTGCGCGACCCCTCCGGCCAGGCGGCCGACAGCTTCCATCTTCTGCTGGTGACGCGCCAACTCCTCGAGCGCGCGCTGCTCGGTGATATCCTCGACGATGACCTCGAGTGCCGGCCCCTCGTCAGGAAGGTCCCGCCTGCGTCCATTGAGCCGGACCATCACCGGCTGCCCGTCGCGCTGAAGGAGGTCCACTTCATAGTCTTCGACCAGCCCCTTGTCCCTCACACGCTTCCACATGGCGTCTGGCTCAGTGCTGGAGCGCCAGATGCTCTGCGGATCCGCCTCGAGCAACTCCTCCGGCGTTTCATACCCGAGCATTTGGACCAGTGCGCGGTTCACCTGGCGGAGGTGCCCATCCGGCGAGAAGACGCACATCCCGAACACTGCGTTTTCATGGATGTGGTTGATCCGCTCCCGCGCAACGCGTTCGGCCTCTTCGGCGCGCTGGCGTTCCTGGAGGGCGTGGTTCAATTGGGAGACGACGGCGCGGACCTCTCGAGGCGCTCCCGGCGGCACGATGACCCGCGTGCCGCGTGCCGCCGCGCGTACGCCGTCGGCCAGCAGAGCCATGGACTGCGAGATGCCGCGGAACAGGAGCGTGGCCACCAGGAACGCGGCGCCGAGTGCAAGCAAGCTCACCACGGCCTCGGTGCGCAGGATCGCACGGCTCGGAGCCGTCACGCGATCGGTCGGAACACCGACATAGACGCGCAGAGCGAACTCCGGGAGATCGACGCGGCCCCAGATCCGCGCGAGACCGGAGGCGTCGGCGGTGCGCGTCACAAATTCCCTTGACCCGCGACGTTCGACCTCCACCGTACCGGAAGGTAGGCCTCGTCCCACCCAGTACTCCGCATCGACCGACCGCGCCATCACCACCGCGTCATTTGTCGTGATAGTGACCAATTCGTTGGCGCGGGGCGCTCGGCCCTCGAGCAGCTCTTCGAGTCGAAGGAGCGCCACCGTCCCTGCCACGGCACCGAGAAAAGTCGAGTCGGGGCCCAGGATCGGTGACCCGGTGGCCACCACCCACTCCCCCGTGATCGGTCCGACGACGGGACGTCCTACGGAGAAACCACGTTGATCGCGGACCCTTTGGAACCACGCACGGTCGGCTGCCGAGATCGGCTCGTTCCCCTCGCGGGACTGTGCGCTACACACCAAGGTCCCGGTGGCGTCGACCACCAGCAAGTTGGCGAAGTACGGAAACGCGTCACGGAGCGGACCCATCCTGTCCTCGCATCCGGACGCCGTCAGGAGCGTTGGACCCAACCGTTCGGCCAACGAACCGGTGCTGCGCTCCGCGATGGAGAGGAACTGCTCCAGCGCGCTGGCCGTGGCGGCCGCGACTGCGACGACCCGGTCCTCGGCATTGCGAAGCGTGGTGTCGTACGCTCGTAGGCCGGCGTAGATCTGAAACGCCGTGTACGGGATCGCGACCACGGCCATCAGGAGGAGCGCACGAGCACGAATCGACAGGGACGCCAGCCTCAAATCCGCACCCTCCCCCCCGGGCGCCGGGGAGGCGCCGGTCTCACCGTGGGCCGCGTGTGGATGGTGGAGTGCATGGTCGAGCCTATTGGGGGCCACCTGCCGGGGCTCCACTCAGGCAGAGGCTCCCTCGGTTGGTTCGGCAGAAGATAGGCTCGGGCCGCGGCGCGTACAAACGGCGCAGCGACCACCTGGATCAGGTGATTGGCGTACCGAACCGTTCGATGATTCACCCGGCGACCGCGTCGAGCGCGTCGGGGTTGAAGGCGGACTCGAGCGCGATGAACGCTGCGTCGTCCGACTGTGTCGCGGCCATCCGCGGCTGAACCGAAATATTTGGCAGTTGGGTCGCAGCCGTCCGCGCCCTCACCGACGCCATCATGGGAGACCGGAACTATTGCCGGTTTGGGTGCACCCGTGACGCACATCCGTGACTCCATCACGGGAGACCGGAATTATTGCCGGTACGGTTGCGCTCGGGCCGCCCCACACGCGGTGGTCGGCTGGGGACGAGCGCTGGGCGCCACGGCTTTGCTGGACCGGAGGGAGCCATGTCGGAGGGTGGCGCGATCGAACCGTCCCTGATCCACCTCACGCGGTGGCCGCGCAGGTGGCCCACGAGGCCCACCTCACCTACGCAGGGGCTCCTCCCACTAGAACTGCTCCAGCGAGTGAAAGACCTCGCGTCCGTTCTTGAACCAGTGCTCCCGGAACGGATACGGGGTGATCTCCTGCGCAAGAAGTGGGGCCGTCAACTCGTGCGGGTAGAGCGTCATGCTGCCCTGCTCGTTCTCGTGGACCGTGTACCGCCCGCTGATCTGAACGGTCGACCGGTACCGATGGTTCTCGCAGTTGCTGTAGCCCTGCAGGAGGTGGCTGGTGTCTTCCCAGGTGCGCTGCGTCACGCTGAAGTCCACGAGCGGCTCGCCGCGCGCCCAGGCCTTGACCTGGCAGCGATCGCCCGTCTCCACGAAGCGAACGTCGATGTCTTCGTCGAGATACTGGAAGTGAAAACGCTCGCCGCGTTGCCGTCTGGCTTCAGCGGACGAGGTCGCGGCCAGATACGGGTAGAAGCCGGCCTTGGCGTGTTCGCCCCACTTGGCCACCTGTGGGGGCACGATGACCGAAAACATCAGCTCCGTGTAAGCGCCGACATCACTGTCCTCGAAGAGAAAAGCCGTGACGGCCAGGACGCTACGCTGGTGACGTACTTCTATGGGTTGGAGATACGCGGGTAGCACCGCCTCTGCATCCGGGGTGGCCATCTCGAAGAAGGCACTCACTCCGGTGCGAAAGCCGTAGGAGACTACGGACATATGGCGTACCGCCGCAGCACGCGGGCGATGATCTCCGCGCCTTCGGACAGGTCCTCCTTCGTGTGGGCAGCCGAGATCGACATACGGAAGCGGGACTTGTGCTTGCCCACTGCCGGGTACTTCACCGGGTTGATGAAGACGCCTTCCCGGAAGATCTCCTCGCCCATCTGGAAGATGCGTGCGTCGTCGCGCACCATGATCGGGATGACCTGCGACGTGGAGTCGCCTGTCGGCACACCCAGGTCGCTCAGCGTCCGCTGCATGAACGCGACGTTCTCCCACAGCTTATCGCGAAGCTCCGGCTCGTTGCGCGAAAGCTCGAGCGCCTTGCGCAGTCCCGCCACGACCACCGGCGAGAGCGCGCACGAGAAGAACCGAGACCGGGAAAACCCCCGTAGATAGTTGATGAGCTGGCTGGATCCCGCGACGTAGCCGCCCTGACCACCGAGGCTCTTGGAGAACGTACCGAGGTGGATATCGACTTCGTCCTCCAGCCCCTGTTCCTCCGCGACGCCGCGTCCGGTTGAACCGAAGACGAAGGCGGAGTGAGCCTCGTCGATCATCAGCCGCGCGTTGTGCTTGCGGCATACCTCGAGGATGCCCGCCAGGGGTGGAACGTCCCCGTCCATCGAGTAGACGCCCTCGACGATCACCAGCTTCTTGCCTTCGTGACGGCTCAGCTTCTTGTCGAGGTCCCCCACGTTGTTGTGGCGGAAGAAGCGCGAGGTCGCCTTCGACAGGATCATGCCGTCGACGATCGACGCGTGCGCGTATTGGTCGGCTACAATCAGATCACCCGACCGCATCAGCCCGGCGATGGTGCCCACGTTGGCGCTGTACCCAGTGGGGAAGAGCAAGGCTGCTTCCTTCCCCTTCCAGGATGCGATCTCATCGGAGAACTGTCGGTGGAGCAGGGTCGTGCCAGACAGGATCGGAGAGCCTGACGAGCCGCCCCCGTAGATGTCGGCGGCTTCCTTGATTGCCTCCTTCACCTCCGGACGGTACGACAGTCCCAGGTAGTTGTAGGACGCGAAGTTGATGAGCCCCTTGCGGATCTCGTGCGTCTTCGTGTCCTCGACGTCGACCCGCGTGCTGGGCGCCGTGTGGAGTGGCAACTCGTAGAGATAGTAGCCAGCCGGCTTCACGTCTTGCCACCAGTCGTCGAACGGGGCGAGGAGCGCAAACGCGTCCTCCCCGGCGCCGAAGTAGAAGTTCGTGTAGTCGTACTCCATGGCGCCGGGAGGCGACGGAGGGGCGTCGGGCATGGAGAGCTCCTGCGCGTCGACATCGGCGTCGAGCCGCTTCTGTGGTCGTGTTTCCACCGGACGACTCTCCGTCGCGGAAGGTTCTTTATGAGAGTGTGGCATCATGTCCTGCCGTCGTGCGGGGAATCATCTGTTGGAAACTCCACCATAATCCCCTGGGATTCAAGGACGTTCCCACGGTGTGAATGGGTTCAAAGAGTCGGCCCGCGGTTACGCCTCGTCCAGCGTTGCCAACTCGGCCGTTGCCGAACCGTCCGGCGATATGCGCAGCCGGACCCGCCACGGTTGGCAGCAGACCTCGCAGTCCTCGACGTATTCTTGCAAGCCCCCTCCGCCGGTGTCGATCAGGAGTTCGACCGCTTCTCCGCAATACGGACACCAGACCTCCGTGGATGCTTCGAGGTCGGAGAACTCCACGTCATCTTCGTCGACGGACATCATCAGAGTACCGCGGCCGACAAGGAGGGGTCCCCGAATGCGGAGCGCTGGACACTATGTGCTTTGTGTATATATTCGTGTCGAATATACCTCGGGAGTGTACTGATGCCGTTCTCCGATCATCCTGACGCCCAGTCTGACGTGTCCAGGCATCTTCCACTGACGCCTGCTGTGTTCGAGATCCTGCTGTCACTCGCGGACGGGCATCGGCACGGGTATGCGATCATGCAGACGGTCGAGGCCCGAACGGGGGGTGAGGTCCGTCTTCACGCCGGGACCCTCTACCGAGCTCTGGCCCGTCTCACCGAGGCGCAGCTCATCGAGGAGCTCGACTCATCGTCGGACGGGGAGACGGACGAGCGTCGCCGTTACTACGCCCTGACGCCGGGCGGGCGGGATGTCGCGGCGGCGGAGGCGCGACGGCTCGAGAGCCAGGTGGGTGCCGCCCGCGCACAGGGTCTGCTGGAGGGCACGACGTGAGTCGGCGGACCCCCGGTCCGCCGTGGGTCGTCCGGTTGTATCGGGCGCTGGTGCTGGTGTTCTTCGAAGCAGGCTTCCGGACCCGGCATGGGCAGGAAATGGAACGGCTGTTCGTCGAGCGACATCGTGAGGTGCGCGAGCGCGGGGGCCGCCTTGCGTTCCTGGTCGGGGCCGGCTTCGACGTGGTCCGCAGCGGCGTGGCCACGAGGTTGGATGCAAGGCGTACGACACGAGCGGCGGGCATGGGGCCCGTCCGTGGCGATGACAGAGGAGGGGGTGGGATGGACGGTCTCAGGAAGGATGCTCGTTACGCGCTCAGGACGCTGTGGAAGAACCCCGGTTTCACAGCCATTGCGGTCGCGACGATCGCGCTGGGCATCGGTGGCAACACTGCCATCTTCAGCGTTGTACGCGCGGTGCTCATGGGGCCTCTTCCGTACGAGGACGCCGAGCGCCTCGTCATGATTCACGGCGAGATGCGCGCGCGGGGTGTGACGAATTTCCCGATGTCTCCGCCCGACTTCCGGGACATCCGTGACCAGTCCACCGTGCTGGAGGGGGTGGCGGCGGGCTTCACGTTCGCCCAATCCCTCACGGGCGACGGAGAGCCCGTCCAGATCCAGACGGGCCTGGTCACCCACGACTTCTTCGATGTCCTGGGCGTGGACCCCATCCTGGGGCGGGGCTTCACCGAAGTGGACACGCGGCCCAACGAAGCCGGAGTTCAACCCGGTGCCCCGGGCGCGCTCCCGACGGTGGTCCTGCTGAGTCACGCACTGTGGCAACAACGCTTCGGGGGCGACCCCGGCGCGCTCGGTCGCACGATCGAGGTGGCGGGTATTACGGCTGAAGTGGTGGGCGTCATGCCCCCGGCGTTCGAGTTGCTTCTGCCGCCCAGCGCGACCGTCGCGCGGGACGTCGACGTGTGGACCGCAGCGCGCATCGACTACGACAATGCCCCCCGCACCAATGTGTTCCTGCGAGTGGTAGGCCGTCTGCGCGACGGTGCGACCGTTGAGCAGGCGCAGGCTGAGATGGACCGAATCGCCGGAGATCTGACCGCCGCGTATGAAGGGAAAGCCGCGGCCGGCTTTGCCCTTTCGGTCGAGCCGCTGGTCGAAGGGCTGACGGCGGACGTGCGGCCCATATTGCTGGCCCTGTTCGGTGCGGTCGGATTCGTCCTTCTCATCGCCTGCGCGAACGTCGCGAATCTGCTGCTGGTCAGGGCGTCCGCGCGTGAGCGCGAGTTCGCGGTGCGGGCGGCCATGGGCGGCAGCCGGCGGCGCCTCATTCGCCAGATGCTGATCGAGAGCGGGATCCTGGCGATGATCGGGGCGGTGGTGGGCGTGGCGATCGCGGCCGTCGGCGTGCAGGCCATCCTTGCGCTGGTGCCGTCCGACCTTCCAAGAGCCGGCCAGGTTGGGATCGATGGCGTTGTCCTCGGCTTCACCTTCCTGGCGGCGTTGGGGTCGGCGCTCGTATTCGGACTGGTGCCGGCCCTGCAGGGGTCCCGCGTCGACCTCGCCGACTCCCTCAAGGACCGCGGGCAGGCAGGGACACGGAGCAGCGTTCGCCTTGTCCGGAACGCGGTCGTCGTGGGCGAGGTCGCGCTGTCCACGGTGCTCCTCGTCGGCGCGGGGCTGATGCTGCGAAGTTTCGTCGAACTCACCGCCGTCGACCCCGGTTACGACGCGGAGGGTGTGCTGACGTTCGACGTGTCACTGCCGTTCGGACGTTATCCCCAGGCGTCCGACCGGGATCAGGCCATGGGAGAACTCCAGAGACGGATTGGCGCTCTCCCGGGCGTGGAATCTGTCTCCGCGGCCTTCCCGCTCCCGCTCGACGGGAATCTGTTCAACGGGCGCTACGGCCTCGAAGACGCTCTTGCGGATCCGTCGGCATACCGGCAGGCGGCGTATCGAGCGGTCCGACCCGGCTACCTCGAGACCATGGGAACGCGAGTGCTCGAGGGCCGCGCGTTTACCGAGGCCGACCACGCCGACAGCGCATCGGTCGTGGTCGTGGACGAGAAGCTCGCCCGCACGCTGTGGCCGGACGCCTCTGCCGTCGGTGAGCGAATGCTCGTCCGGATCGTCACGCCCGAGCCCGAGTGGGTCGAGGTCATCGGCGTGGTGGAGCACCAGCGCTCGGAGGGTCTGGCAGCGGAAGGCATGGAGCAGATCTACTTCACCGACCGGCACGCCGGCGCGTTCGCTTCATCGTGGGTGGTCAGGGCCGGTGTCGATCCCGCCGTACTGGTCCCCGCGCTGAGGCGTGCAGTCGATGCCGTGGACTCCGACCTTCCCATCGCTTCGGTCCGCCGCTTTCAGGACGATCTGGACGAAGCCATGGGTCCGACCACGTTCGCCCTGACCTTGATCGGCGTGTTCGGGGTCACCGCTCTCTTGCTGGCTTCCGTGGGCCTGTACGGCGTTCTGTCCTACGTCGTCCGTCAGCGAACCGCGGAGATCGGCGTGCGGGTCGCGTTCGGAGCGGAGGCGAACAACATCATGGGACTCGTCGTCCGCCAAGGCCTGACCCTGGCCGCGCTGGGGCTCGGGTTGGGGCTGGCCGTGGCCGTCCCGCTTTCCGGAGCCGTGGAGGCGATGCTCATCGGGGTCGCGCCCACCGATCCGGTCACCTTCCTCGCGGTCAGTGGAGTCTTTTCGCTCGTGGCGGTGGCGGCGTGCGTCGTCCCGGCGCGCCGGGCCATGCGCATCGACCCGGTGCAGGCGTTGCGGGAGGGGTAGGCAGCGCGGCAGGCCTACTCTCCCCGGAGGACGGTCATCGGATCGACGGCGGAGGCTCGGCGCGCGGGTACCCAGGCGGCCGCCACGGACACCGTCAGGATCAAAGCGGCGACGGCCGCGTACGCCTGGGGACTCGATCCCGCCGACCCGAACAGAAAGACGGACATTCCCTGGCTGGCGGCCCACGCCAGGGGTAGGCCGGCGGCCAGACCTGCTGCGGCCACGGTCAGGGCGCCCCGCGCGATCATCGTCCGGACCGTCCGACGGTCCGCACCAAGCGCCATGCGCACTCCGATCTCGGGCGAGCGCCGCGCCACCGTGAACGACATGGAGGCGTACACGCCGACGACGGCGAGCAGGAGGGCGGCGGTCGCCATGACAGCCATCAGCCGGAACATGGACTCGAACATCTCGGCGGATTGGAGGAGAACGCTGTCAAACGTTTGGAGATTGCGGACCGCGACGTTGCCGTCGAGCCGCCCGACGACGTCGTGGATAGCCGAAGTCGGGGGCGCCGGCCCCGCTGAACGGGCCACGACGGAGATGGTGCGCCGCGGCCACTGTGCGAGGGGAGCGTACACCATCGACCGTGGTGCAAAGCGAGGGCCCCACTCGCGGACGTTCGGCAGGACGCCCACGACTTCCACCGCACGGGAGTCGAGGTGAAGCATCTGCCCAACGGGGTCACGCTCGGGCCACAAGCGCCCGGCAAACGACTCATTGATGAGGATGACTGCCGGGGCATTCCCATCGTCGGAGGCGGTGAGCGCGCGGCCGCGCGTGGGTTCGAGGCCGAGAACTTCCAGATATCCCGGGTCGGCCAGTCGGGTGACGACGCGTGGGGGGTTCTCCGTCGGCTCTTCAGGGAGATACGCAGGCAAGGAGATCCAGCCCTGTCCGGGTAGCCCCACCCCCAGCCCGACCCTCGACAGCTCGGGGAGTGCCTCCAGTCCCGCGACGACGACGTCGAGCGCCGGAGCGGCTTCCTCGAGCGCCGGGAATCGATCCTCCGGCAAGGTGAACGAAAAGGTCCACACGTTTTCGGTCACGAAACCGGTGTCCACGTCCTCGATGGCGCGGATGGATGCGAGCACGGCGCCGCTGATCGTGACCAGGACGACGGACAGCGCGATCTCCGTGGCGACCAGGAGCGTCCTGCCGCGCCCCGACCGGCGGGCCGAGGCCGATCGGCCGCCGTGCGCCAGGCCCCGATCGCCGTGGGCGATGGTGCGGAGCGCCGGGATCAGCCCGAAGAGGAGCACGGACAGCAGGGCGGCCAGCATACCGGCGGCCAGCGTCCGACCGTCCACGAACAGTTCGTCACTCCGAGGCATTCCGGCGGGCACCAAGTGCCTCAGGCCGCGAATGCCGGCGATCGATGCGGCGGCACCGAGGGCGCCCCCCACGAAGGCCAGGATCACCGCCTCGGTGAGAAGCTGGCGGAGCACGCGGCCACGGCTCGCCCCGATCGCCCGCCGTAGTGCGATTTCGGTAGCCCGCTCCGAGCCCCGCGCCAGCAGCATGTTGGCCACGTTCGCACATGCGATGAGCAGCACCATGAGCGCGGCGATCATGCTTCCCGTCATCCCCTGGTCGAAGGAGGGCCCTCCGAACATCACGTCGACCAGGCCCGCGACCGGGAAGGTGCGCTCGGCGTTCGTAGCGGGGTAGCGTTCCGCGAGGCCGGCCGCCAGTAGGTCGAGTTCCTGCCGGACGGTCGCGATGTTCTGATGGCGTCGTCCGACCACGTTGAGCGACCAGCCCGCGCGCGCAGCCGGATCCTCGATCCGCAGGGGCAGCCACAGATCGGGCGAGTCGAATCCGAAGGAGAACCCCTCGGGCATGACGCCGACGACCGTGGTGGGCACCCCGTTCAGTTGGATGTTCGTCCCGACCACGCCCGGGTCAGCGCCGTACCCTGCAGTCCACACGTCGTGGTCCAGAATCGTGACCGCTGGCGAACCGACCTCAGTGTCCTCCGGCGAGAAGCCCCGCCCATAGGCGGGCCGCACGCCCGCCACGTCGAAGAAGTTGGCCGTCACCGCACGGGTGCTCATCCACTGCGGCGGATCGCCTCCGACGTTGACGCCGCCGCCCTGGTACGCCGCCAGTGCGATCGTCCGTGCGCTCGCGCGCAGGTCGAGGAAGTCGGCGGGTGCCTGTGGGGTAGACGCCGAGCCGACCCCCGCGCTTCGGGTGCCGACGAACACGAGTTCTCCGGCCGGATCGTAGGGGAGCGGCCGGAGCATCAGGCGGTCCAGCGCCGTCCACATGGTGCTCACCGCACCGATACCGACCGCCAACGACAGCGCCGCCACCGCGAACCATCCGGGCCGCGTGCGGATACCCCGGAGCGCCACCCGGGCGTCCTGGGCGACGTCCGCCAGGACACGGGTCCGTCGGGACTTCTGTCGCCTTCGAGTAGTGGTCGCGACGAGGGCTCTGCGGGCGTCGTCGGCGTCTCCAAATTCCGTCTCCGCCTGGAGGAGCGCCTGGTCCCGATCGAGGCCGGACTCGACCAGCTCGTCGACACGCGCCGCCAGGTGGAAGGCGATCTCGTCCTCGACCTCGTCTTCGGGGCGACGGCCCAGCCCGACGCCATCCACCTCGTGGGCCGGCCGCGGTGAATCGTGCCCCTGCTCGACTCCGTGCCCCTGCTTGACTCCGTGACCCTTCTCGCCACCGCGGCCCGCCTCGGCTCTGCCGACCGCCTCGGCTCCGCGGCCTTCCGCGGCATCAAGGGCCTCCTCGCCCCCGCGACCGGTCTCGGCTCGACCAGCCGCGTCGGATCCGCGACGCTTCTCGCTGCCCCCGCCCGTCATCGGCTGGTCCCCAGCGCCTGCGTGACCGCTGTCGCAAAGGCCGTCCACGCCTCCTTTTCCTCGGCGAGTGCCGCGCGCCCGGCGGCCGTCATCGCATAGAACTTGGCTTTTCGCTTGTTCTCGGACCGGCCCCAGCGGGCCGTGAGCCACCCCCGCTCCTGCATCCGGTGAAGCGCCTTGTAGAGGGCCGCATCGGGGATCTCCAGCACCCCGTCCGTCCGCTCCCGCACCCACCTGGATACATCGAAGCCGTGGCGTTCACCGGCGGCCAGGCTCTCCAGAACGAGGGCGTCGAGGGATCCAGGCAGGAGATCTTGGGGCGAGCGAGTCATGGTGGGCGTCCCGTTGGGCGAGCGGAGTCGAGCGAGCACCCGTCGCCGACCTAGTTCCACATACTTGGTGTGGGGAAGGGTGGGGATGAGTTGCAGGCTCCGCAAGTGGGGGTAGGGACTTACCCGGGGCGCATCCCTTACCGCGTGGGCGCATCCCCACCGGGTGGCTCTCCCCCACCGAGCGGGAGCATCCCCCACCGAACCCTCTCGTCGGTAGGGGATGCTCCCGGGTTCCTCAGTGATGCCCAATTGGCTCGAACGACTTCTGCCAGCCCACGGTCAACACCCAGTCGGTCTCCAACTGGGGACCATCGAGATCCTGGTAGACGGGAAAGGACCACTCCGCGCCGATCCGATGCCCCTTCAGCACACCGTCGGGGAAATGGACGTTGATTCCCAGAGGCACGTCGACGCGTGTGCCGCCTCGGAGGTCCGGCCGCACGGTGGGCGCTAGCATGAGGTTGCCGTAGGCCGGATCCGCCCCGTCGATCTCGCCCTGGACCGTGGCGAGCACACGCGCGGACAGGCTTAGCTGTGATCCTGCCTTGATCGCGAACCACCCCGTGCCCGAGACCGCATTGCCCCACGTGTACGCCTGGTCGTTCTCACCGATCGAGAGCACGGCGGATCCCTGGAGGCCCCAGGAAGCCGACCGCGACATTCCCAGGAACGTCAACGCCGGACGGAAGTCGAATGTGCCGGAGCCGATCTGCATCGGGTAGGGGAGTCGCACGGGATCGGGACCCATCGGCGTCACGTCGCGCTCGTCCGTTCCGCCTGTGGGGGCGGAGGCGCCGAGTGTCAGGTGCGCGCGGGTCGATCCCTCACGCTTGAGCCCGATCAGAGCCGAAAGCGAGACGTCCCCGATGCCGGACGACTCGGTCGTGAATAGCCCGCCCATGCGGGTCTCGTGATCCATGCTCTGGGTGATGTACGGCACCATGCCCATGAGGGTCACGGCGTCCGACGGGGCGTACATGAGCCCCACCATGTGCATGTTCATCGGCATCCGAAGCGGAGATACCATGAAGTCCGATAGGACGGCCTGCGTCGTGACCTCGTCCGTGCCGCTACGGTTGCCGTCCATGTTCATCCGCATGAAGCGATACGACAGCATGAACTCACCGGCGGCGTGGGTGTGGTCGCCCATCACCCCGATCGGGGCGTGGCCGTCCGGGCGACCGGATGTCCACTCGGTCTGTGCGGCGGCTGGAGACGCTGCGATGAGCGTCAAGAAAAGACTTTTTTTTAGTATGCGATCCATTCGATGGTGTCCTCGTGTCATGCGCGAAGGCTCCGCTCGTCCATTCAGTCGTGGACGCACGTCTCCTGCGCGTGAGCGTTTGGGTCGACCGCCGGAAGTCGGCGGTCGAAAGCGTCGATCGTCTGGTAGCCGGAGGTCCTGGAGGCCGTCGCTTCCAGGATCCGGCTTCCGGCATCGTGGGCCGGGTCGGTCGACTACGCTCGGGGAGGCCCGTTCGGATACGGCAGGAGAAACCGAGGCGATGGGACGGTCGGCGCGGATGGAGGCGTATCCGTCTTCGCCACCATCGGACGGCCAACCGGCATCCCCGGGACTCGAGTCGCCGCAAAGGCGACGCCCCCGGACACGGGGCACTGGCCCGCGCATGTGCAAGGTGGGGGGGCACCGGCGGGGTTCGTGTGACTTGCGGGTGCCTCGACCGGTGCTGCCGGTGCCTCGACATCCGACCCCGAATGGGATGCCTGCCCGTGGTTGGTCGGGTGGTCGGCGGTTGACCCAGCGTGCTGGAGGGTGGCTGGACCGCGCACGGGCGCATCACCAGACTGCTCCGCACCGGTGTGGTGCTCGCCGGCGTGGTGCGGGCAGGCGAGTTCGAAGACGTCCGGGGCGAGCGACGGTAGGAGGACGAGGGCCACCAGCCCGGTCCACCCCCGCATGAGCTGTCCCCCACGCGACGTCGTCATCATCTCATGTCTCCCCGACCGCCCACCGGCGTTCCCCCTCCCGTACCGATCCTACGCGACCCTTGTACCATGATGAAGCGAGTTGGTTCGAGGGGCCTCTTACCGCCCCGGCCCCAGCAGCACCGCGTTGATGAACAGGAGCTGGGTCGCTTCCGCGTACGCCCGGTAATTCGGGTCCTCCGCGAATGCGATGAGCTGACCGCGGCCCATCGGCTGATGCACCAAAAACGCCTTGTGCGCCAACTGCGGCTTGGCGTCGTCCCACACGATGCCGCCGAGCACGAGATCGTCGACGCTCGCGTACCGTCCCACGTTCGTGCCACGGTCCAGGGCGATCGGGCTGAGCACCCGTGATCCCTCGACCAGGACGCCGATCTCACCGTCCGTGCCGGACGAGAGCCAGTGATTGGTGTCCAGCAGGGTGCGCACCACCGCGCCGGGCGTCTGCTCCGGGGCTTCGTCGGCCGGAGTGATGGCGTCGAGGTAGTCGATGGGCTGATCCGGCGTGCCGCCCCCTCCCGCGTTCTCATCCTCGGGACGACCCCCGCGCCGCTCCGGCGTGACGTTCAACAGCCCGGATCGGGCCGCCCACATGGTGGATTCGGCCATCGTCACCAGGGTGCCGCCGTCGCGCATCCAGTTCTCCAGTCGGCCGCGCATCCCTTCTCCGATGGCGCGACCGTAATTGCCGCTCGGGAAGACGATGACGTCGTAGTCCGACAGAACCAGCCGACCGAGCGCGTCCGCCCTCACCGCGGTGGTCCGCTGCCCGTAGCGCTGCTCCAGGATGAAGCGCGCCCAGCCCACCGAGTAGGTGGAGCCGGGTTCGTCGTAGACCAGCACCACCCGCGGTTCGCGGAGCGCGCGCACCCGCCCGCTGCCGAGCGACATCCCCTCGCGGATGTAGGAGTCGTCGACCGGCACCACCTCCGCGCCGTGGCGCGCGGCGATCATCCCGAGACGTACCGCCAGGTCGTCGTCGTTCTCGGCGCGCCGCACGATGGCGGTGCCCACCGGGAAGGTTCGACCGTCCAGCACGAACGACCCGCCGGCAGACCGCACGCGGATTCCGTCCCGCAGGGCCTCGGCAACCGTCGCAGCTCCCGCGCTTCCCCACGGAATGAGATAGCCCACCGTGGCGCTCGGGAGCGTAGACGCAATCGTTCGTCCGTCCGTCCCGACCGGCTGGGACGCATCGACCGTCGCGGCCGGATCGATCGTCCCCCAGTACTCCGCCGCGCCGTCGATCACGCCGCGGTCCATGGGACCCATCCCGGTCGGAACCACGACCGGCTCCGTCGCCACGCCGGTGGCCGAGCGGGCTTGAATCAACTCCACGTCCCACAGGAGCGGCATGCTCCACGCCGTCACGTCGTAGATCTCATCGCGCAGGCGCTGCGCGCGGCGCTCGATCTGACGGGCCACGAACGTCGTATCCATTGGAGTATGCGGATCCAGCAGGTTACGGATCAGGCGATGCGCCGGCTGCGCCATCGGCACGATGAACGTCGAAGCAGCGGGTAGCGTGCGGTCCTCGACCCGGACATCCGCCGTCGGCCGCCCGACCTCGATCCCGTTGCGCACCAGCGTCTCCGCCATACGGCGCGCCATGCTGGGGTCGTGGCGGGAGTGGAGCACGTACTCCGCGACCCCGTCCCGGCCCATGGCCACCGCGCTGCGCCGGAAGTTCAGGAACGTCCGGACAATGCGCTCGCGGTTCTCTGCTGAGGTGGCCAGCGTCTGGATGCCCGCCACGAAGTGGTGCAGCACGCCATCTCCATAGGTCAGTGTGTCTCCGTCGGAGCGTTCGAGGACGAGGCCCCGCGAGGAGGCCTGCTCGTACGTTCCGCCGATGGCACCCTGGGCGGTCGGCCACGAAGTCCCGTAGCCGGGATAGAACGCGTCGTAGGTGTCACGGTTGAAGTACGCGAAGCCACGGGCGTCGAAGCGGCTGGCGTTGTTCCGCCCGAAGACGTCGAGCAGCGCGGTTTGATCGGACGTGGTCCACGTGTTCCCGGGGATGGCGTTCGGGGGAAAGTAGTACGTCGAGTTCCCGCCCATTTCGTGGAGGTCCATGACCACGTGCGGCATGAAGTCCAGCAGGGCGGCGACCCGGCCGCGCGTTTCCGGTTGGGTCTGCGCGAACCAGTCGCGGTTGAGGTCGAAGAGGTAGTGGTTCACGCGGCCACCCGGCCACGGCTCGTCACGCTCCGCGGCGGCGGCCTCGGCGTTCGGCCAGCGCGCCTGGGCAATCGTATTCTGGAAGACGAAGCGCGCCCGCCCATCCGGATTCTGCATCGGATCGATGAGGACGAGGCTCTCGCGCATGATATTGTCGACCACGGCATCGCCTTGGGCAGCCAGCAGATGGTACGCCTGCGCCATAGCCGCCCCGGAAGAACTGATCTCGTTGCCGTGCACACCGTGGATCAGCGCAGTGACCACCGGCAGATCCGCTACGAGCCGATCGGCCTCGTCGTTCGACAGGCTTCGCGGGTCGGCCAACCGCTTCAAGTCGCGCTTGAGGGCGTCGAGCCGACCGATGCGATCCGCATTGCCGATGACCACCATGATGGTGCGCCGGCCCTCCCAGCTCGTTCCGGTTTCAACAACGCGTGTACGCGCTGGTGCGGCGGCCGCGAGCGCCTCCATGTACCGGATCACGTCGTCGGGCGGCGTGATGGCCTCGCGGAAATCGTGGCCGGCCACCTGCTCCAGGGTCGGAATCGACGGATCGTACGTGGTACCGGGCCACAGGGGCTCGGCGGTCTGGGGCACCTGGAGGAGTGCGGCAAGGGCAAGGGCGGAAATCATCGGCTGTCCTGACGTGCGGCAAGGTGTGGTGGGCGTGGCTCCGCCCGATCAGTTCACCGGTCCAGATGGGCTATGGAACGACTCCGCGCAACCGGTTGGGCTGAGTTGTGTCACTCTCCGTCCAACTCGAACTTCTCGACCCGGTAGCGAAACGTGTCTCGAGACAGCCCGAGAAGGCGGGCCGCCTGGCTCTTGTTGCCTTCGGTTCGGCCCAGAGCCTGCCGGATGAGATCGCGTTCCACGGCATCGAGGTCGATCCCATCGGCGGGGAGGACGAACGGCTGAGTCGACGGAGGTGAGTCTCCGCCTCCACCCCGCAGTTCCCGGGGCATGTTGTCCACGTCGATGACCGGGTCGTCGGCCAGGAGCAGGATCCGCTCCAGGACGTTCCGGAGCTCCCGGGTGTTGCCGGGCCATGCGTAGGCTTCCAGCATTCCGAGGGCCTCCGGGGTCACGCGGCGGAGCGGAAGGCGCATCTCCTTGCTGAGGTGATCCAGGAGGTGGAGCGTCAGCGGGGCGATGTCCTCCGGGCGCTCGCGGAGCGGTGGAATGAAGATCGGCACCACGTTCAACCGGTAGAAGAGGTCCTCGCGGAACCCGCCGTCCTCCACCGCCGCCTCCAGGTCCCGGTTGGTGGCCGCGATGACGTGGACGTCGACCGGAATGTCGTGGACGCCGCCGACCCGTCGGATCACGTGCCGTTCCAGAACCTGGAGGAGTTTGGCCTGTGCCGGCGCGGGCATGTCGCCCACTTCGTCCAGGAAGAGCGTGCCTCCGTGCGCCAGTTCGAAGAGCCCGTGCTTCTCTTCACGAGCGTCGGTGAAGGCTCCCGCCTGGTGGCCGAAGAGCTCGCTTTCGACGAGAGACTCCGGAAGTGCGGAGCAGTTCACCGCAATGAAGGGCCGCGAGCGTCGTGGCCCGCGGGCGTGGATGGCCCGTGCCACCACGTCCTTGCCCGTCCCGCTGTCTCCCTGGATCAGCACATTGGCCGGGGAGCCCCGGAGCGCCAGCCGGGTGATGACCTCCGCCGCCTGCCGCATGGCACGAGATCGCCCGACCAGCGTCACCTCGGCAAACTGCCACCGATTGCCCTCCCGGTATCGATTGACCTCCGAAACCAACCGGTGCGACTCGAGCGCCTTCTCGATGAGGAGCACGAGTTCCGGAAGTTGGACCGGCTTCTCGAGGAAGTGATGGGCCCCCGCCCGCACCGCCTGGACCGCGGTCTCCACCTCCCCGTGCGCGGTGATCATGATCACGGGCGGAGGGTCGTCGATCGACTTGATCTCGGGCAGGAGGTCGAGGCCCGACCCGTCGGGCAGGCGGAGGTCGAGGAGGACGAGATCCGCGCCCGCTTCCGTGAGGTGGTTCAGGAGTTCCCCACCGCGTTCGAAGGAGACGACGTCGTATCCCCGCTCGCGCAGGTGCTCCTCCAGCCAGACCCGGATCAGCATCTCGTCGTCGCACACCGCGATGCGTGCGCCCTTCATACGTGCCTCCCGCGGTGGCGGGTCGGGCTGCGAGTCGGTCGCGACCGGTCCGGTCATGGATCAATCTCGTCAGGGCGCCCGGTCGGCAGGACGATCGTGAAGGTCGAGCCCTGTCCGGGCCCGGACGCCACGTCGATCCGTCCGCCGTGGCGCTCCACGACGCCCAGCGTGATGGAGAGTCCGAGTCCGCTTCCGCTGTGTCGTGTCGTGTAGAAGGGCTTGAAGATTTGGTGCTGGACCTGTTCGTCCATGCCCGGACCGTGGTCGCGCACGTCGATCATGATCTCGTGCGGGTCGTGGGTCCGGGTTCCGACCTCCACGTGACCGCCGTCGGGCGAGAACCCCACGGCGTTCATAAGGAGGTTTACGACAGCCTGGTGAAGGAGCTCGCCGTCGGCATGGACCTGCGGGAGGTCGGGCGCCAGCGTCTGCTCGACAGCCACACCCCGTTTGCTCCCCGCGGCCTCTACCAGCGTGCAGGCGCGGGCCACCACCTGGTTGACGTCCAGGGGCGCGAACGTGGGCTCGGGTGGGCGGGCGAAGGACAGGAGGTCGCGCACGGCAGCCTCGATCCGCCGAAGTTGCCTCTGCATTTCCGCGGTGATGGGTTCAAGTCCGGGATCGTGCACCTTCCGCAACACCAGATCGAGCCCGTTCGAGATGCCCACGACCGGGTTCTTGATTTCGTGGGCGAGGCCGCTGGCCAACTCCCCCACCGTTGCGAGTTGCTCGGCCCGCTGAAGTTCCTGTTGGTGGAGGCGCTCGATACGCGCTTCGCTCTCGGCCAGTTCGGCGGCCATCTCGTTGAACGCCCGTCCGAGTTCGCCGATTTCGTCGGTACCATCCGCGGGCACACGGGCGGACCGATCCCCCCCGCCCAGGGCTCGTGTCGCTTCGACGAGCCGTTGTACGGGTGCCACGATCCCTCCCGCAACCAGCCACGCCGCAGTGGCGACGAGTGCGGCGAACAGCGTGCCGAGGGCCAGGGAGAGCGTCCGGAGGGAGCGGAGCCCCGACAGCGCGTCTTCGACCGGGACTTCGGTGACGAACACCCAGGGGTAGGTCGGGAAGTGGGCGGACGCCCCCACGACCTCGACGTCCTCCCGGTCGCGGTACCGGGCCTGGCTTCCGGCGGGTGCCCCGACCAAGGGGCTGGCGAAGGGCTGGTCGTACTCCACGTGACCGTGGGTGTGCGACACGAAGATGGGCCGTCCCGCCTCATCGAGGATGAACGACTCGACCGCGCCGGCAATATGTTCGGGGATCTCGAGGAAGTCCTGGCCACCGTTCAGCGGGATGGTGGCGACGAGGTAGGCCACCACCTGGCCCGGCTGGTCGGTGACGGGCGCCATCATGCGGACCGTCGGCGCGGCCTCCGCGCTTTGCCCGTGGACCAGGGCCAGCCGGGAAAAGCCCTCCTCCGGCCACTGCCCGACCGGTCCATTCCGGTGGGTCGAAGCCACGAGGTCTCCGCTAAGGGCGAACAGGGTCAGCGCGTCGAACGTGCCTGCGTCCTCCAGCACCTGTGCAAGGTATTCGCCAGCGCCCTCTCCGGCGAAGATCGGGCGCCCGTCCTCAGCGGCGACTTCCAGGACCGGGTTGCCACTGCCGACCGCTTCGAGGTAGAGAAGGCTCTGCTCCAGCCGGGCTTCGATGTGGTCGGCCTGCAGCCGCGCGAGGCCGTCGACGTAGCGCTCCACCAACTGGTTCACCAGAACACTGCTGCGCGCGTAGCCCACGGCGTTCGAGCCGAAAAGGGGCAGCAGCGAAAGCGTCAGCAACGCAGCCAGAAGCTTTCCCCGAAGGCCTCCGTCGCGGTCGTTTTCGCCGCTGGCTGGTGCTCCGTCCGCCGCCTTCAGGGCCCCTCCTGTGTGTGGGACATGAGTCGGATCGACAGCTCGTGATCCCGGCCAGTGCAAGCGGCGGGCCGGGTGGACACACGGGTCCTCGGACGGCACGGCGCCTGGGTTCCTTCCGTTCGAGGCCGCTCGTGGGGTGAGGCAAATGCCCCAGCAAATCACCCCGTATTGAGAGAAAAGTGGGGGAAATCCCCCGCTCGGGGCAAGCCGCTGGTTCGGCCGTGTAAGTCTAAAGCATTGTATGACAATGATTTACAGCTGTTGGTCACGCGCGGCATCCGCGTTGCCTTACATAGGGTCGTCCGATCGCAACGAATGACTCACGAACGAAGTGGAGATACCGATGAGGTACACAACGTTGTTGGCCCTGAGCGTCCTCTCCTTGGTGGCCTGGATTCCCGGGCCTACCGAGGGGTCGGTGCAGGGCCCCGAAGACGCTCCGGACGTGGTTGAAATCCGGATGGTGGACAAGGGCGGCGGCCAGTGGCGCTTCGAGCCTGCCGAAGTCGAGGTGGTCATCGGCCAGACGGTCCGTTTCATCATGGACGACATCATCCCGCACAACGTCCAGTTCAAGGACATGCCGGACGGCGCGGATCTGGGAAGCCTGGTAATGGGCCCGTTCTTGATCCAGAAGGGCGACACCTATGAGGTCGAGGTCGACGGCCGTTTCGCGCTCGGGTCCTACGAGTACGTCTGCACCCCTCACGAACCCCTCGGGATGGTGGCCAGTATGACCGTGGTCGCCTCCACCGATCGATGACCCATCAAAGGAGCAGGATCATGACACGGACATCCTACGTGCTGATGGCACTGGGGGTCGCGGCATTGGCGGCCTGCGAGGACAACCCGGTCCTCCAACCCGACGTCCACGATGAGGACCTCGAGGTCGCTGTCTCGTTCTCGGACGAGCACCTCGCGACGCTGAGCGAGATGGAGGTGGAGGTGGCCATTACGGACCATGACGGCGTTCCCGTCACGGACTTCGAGTTGGTGGCCGCCGAGATGAAGTTGGAAGACGAGGACGAGTGGGTTCCCCTGGAACTCACCCTCCACGACGGCCATTTCAGCGCCCCCCACATGTTCTACTCGAGTGGTGAGTACAACCTGCGCGTGGTGGCCCAGCGTCACGGCGCGGACCATGCCGAGACCATCTACACGCGGAACGAACAACTGGAAGTCGAGCGCATCCACATGGACGTCGGTCCGTACCGGGTCGAGATGGAGACCTTCCCCGGACACGTCCACGAAGGCGATGACGCCGAGGTGAAGTTCTGGGTCCTCAGGGAGGGTGGTGGTGGCCCAATGATGGGGATGGGCGGGCTGGCGGCCACCATCCAACTGCACCACGAGGCGTCTGGTGTTACGGCCGAGCACATGGCGGACGAACACGAGTCCGGCGTCTACGAGGCCCATCACACCTTTACGGAGCATGGCGAGACGGAGGTGGGCATCGGCTTCGACGACGGAACCGGCGGTCACCACGAAGCCCTGTTCCACGTGCCCGTCTCTGAAAACCATTGAAGGGGATGACGACGATGAAGCGCACACGCATCGGCCTCGCGACGCTCGCGGCGGCCCTGATGGGCCTCACGGCGGGCGAGGCCACCGGGCAGGCGACGAGCACGTTCGTCCTGGCCGGGTACGGGTCGGCCCTCTACGAAGGAGCGACGACGGACGGCTTCCCGAACAACTTCTCGGCGTCCGTCAGCCCGGTCATGCTCTTCACCATGGGCGACGACTTCCTGTTCGAGTCCGAACTGGAGTTCGGACTGTCGGGTGCCGCGACCACGACCACGCTGGAATACGCCCAGATCGACTACCTGGGCTTCGAGCGGGCGCAGATCATTGCGGGTAAGTTTCTCCTTCCGTTCGGCGTCTTTGGAGAGCGACTCCACCCGACGTGGATCAACAAGCTGCCGACGGGACCCGTCCTCTATGGGCACGCGCACGGCGGCGTGGCGGAGGCTGGGCTGCTCCCGGTTCTCTCCGATGCGGGTGTCATGCTCCGACTCACCCAGCCGATGGGTGGAGCCTGGAGCCTCGATTTCTCGGGCTATGTGACCCAGGGCCCCCGTTTGGCGGCTGAAGAGGCTGCTGACGACCACGACGACGAAGAGGCCGCCCTCTCCGTGCTCGCGGCGGCCGCGTTTGCCGGCAGTGATCCGGAGCACGGACCGGAGACGATCCCGGCGCCACCGGTGGCCTTCGGGACGTCGTTCGACGACAACAACAAGAACAAGATGGTCGGAGCGCGCATCGGGGTGGTGAAGGGGCCGTCGTTCGAGATGTACGCCTCGGCGTTCCACGCGATGTACGACGCGGACAATTTCCTCGACTACCAGGGCGGGGCGCTGAGCGCCGAGTGGCGCTCCAGCGGCTACGAACTTCGGGGCGAGGGCGTGGTGACGCGCCAGGAGTTCGAGGGCGGCGACCACTTCGAAACGCTCCAGCGCTCCGGCCTATATGCCCAGGTCGCGAAACGTGTCGGTCCATGGGAGCCCGTGGTTCGCTTCGGTTGGCTGGCCGACGGGACCGTCGACGACGCCGAGGTGATTGCCGGCCACACCGAGTTGGCGCTGGGGCTCGACTACTGGTTCCAGTCCAGCATTCCTGTGAAGGTGGCGTGGGAGTTCCACGAGGACCTCGACGACCGCTTCTACCTGCAGTGGGCCTTCGGCTTCTGACCATGCAAAGGGAATCGATCATGACCAACAGAACGTGGATCGCGTTACTCACCATGGCAGTCTTGAGCCCCATGGGACTCGAGGCCCAGCAGGACCCCGCCAAGATCGGAGAAGGCGCCCAGGTGTACGCGGCCAACTGTGCCCGTTGCCACAACGCCCGCTCGGGAACCGAACACCCCGACCTCGCGTGGGTGGCCATCGTGGGCCACATGAGGGCACGAGCGAACCTCACGAAGACGCAGGCCCAGTCGGTGCTGGCCTTCCTTCAGGCCACCAACCTTCCGCCCGTCGGGGGTGGTGCCGCTGCCGCCTCCGCATCGGCGAACGGAGCGGCGAGCCCGCCCTCGGTGGTCGTCCCCGAGGGGGTGCGGGTCGCCTTGCTGGGGCTGCTCACCGGAGTGCCCCAGGCGGCCGCCGTCGCGGCCCTCGAGCCGCCTGCCAAGGCAGCGGCGGGGGGGGCGCCCGGAGGGAAGTAGCCTTACCTTTCCCTTTCAGTCCGAGCGTAGCGTCGCCGCCGGGTCCGTCCCGGCGGCGCGTTGCGCGTTCACCACGATGGTCAGCATGGCGACCCCGGCGAGCACAGCCGCCGCGACGCCGTACGACATCGGGTCGTAGTAGGCGGTCTCAAACAGAAGCGGTTGGAAGGGACGCGCCAGGCCGAGGGCCACGACCAGGCCCAAACCGAGTCCGGCGAGCACCACGCCGCCGCCGTCGCGCACCACCGTCCAGAAGACCCGCCCGGGGGCGGCACCGAGCGCGGACCGGACGGCCAGCTCACGACGTTGCCGGGCGAGGGACGCGGCCATGACGCCCCAGGTTCCCACAGCCGCGATCACCAGGCCCAGGACGGCGAGCGTCGCGAGCAGCCGGCTCAGGAACGTTTCCACGCGGACCGACCGACCGTGGAGCTCGTCCATGGTGGTGACGTTGTGGAGCGGCAGGTCCGGGTCCCGGGCGCGCATGGCTTCCTCGACCAACGGCAGGACGGGACGCGCCCGGCCGGCCGTCCGAATGGCCACCGTCATGAAGTTGTACGTGACCTGATCGGCCGCGTAGTAGATCGTTGGTAGCGGGACCTCGGTGGGACCGTCGAAGTGGACGTCTCCAACCACGCCCACGACCGTGGCGTCCCGGACGGCGTCGACCTGGAGCCGGGCGCCCAGAGGACTTTCGTCGGGCCAGAACCTGCGAGCCAACGACCGGTTGATCACCACGGCCATCGGCGATTCCGCGTCGTCCGAGGCCAGAAGCGGCCTCCCCTGCAGAAGCGGGATGTCGAGCGTTTCGAGGTACTCGGGGCTGACGAACAGGACGTTCGCGGACGGACGGTTCTCCACGTCCGGCTCGGGCCGGCCGTCGATCCAGAAGGTGCTGCTGCGTCCGTCGGCGTCCAGAGGGATCGTGCTGCCTGTGGCCACCGAGGTCACCGCCGGCAGCCCAGCCAACTCCGCACGGAGTTCCCGGAAGAAGCGGCTTCGCTCCTCCTGCGTGGGGTACGCGGTGACCATGGGAAGCTCGACCTGCAGGGTCAGTAGCCCGGGGGTTCGGAAGCCCGGATCGACCGTGGTGACCGCCATGAAGCTCCGAATGAGCAGCCCGGAGCCCGCCAGCAGGGTGAGCGCCAGCGCCAACTGGATCGCGACGAAGGACCGGGTCGCCCACCTGGACACTCCCGGCCCCGCTCCGCGGTCCCCCCGCATCGAGCGGCCGAGTTCCGCCCGCCCGGCGTGGAGTGCGGGCAGGATTCCGAAGGCGAGGCCCGTCGCCGCCGCCAACGCCGCCGTGAAGCCCAGCGCGCGGAGGTCCAGGCTGACCCGGTCGAGAAGCGGCGCCTGGTCGCCGGCGAGCGCTCGCAGGGCCGTGATGCCCATGCTCGACAACAGGACGCTCACGACGCTGGACAGTGCGGCGATGAGGAGGCTTTCGAGCAGGAGGAGGCGCACGATGCGCCCCCGCGTCGCGCCCAGTCCCGCGCGAATCGAAATCTCACGCCCACGCTGTACGAAGCGCACGAGCAGGAGGTTGGCCAGGTTGGCGCATGCCACCAGCAGGACCAGCGCGACCGCGCCCCAGAGCAGGTACAGGCGGGCGCGCACGGGGCCCACCGTCTGGTCCCGCAAGGTCACCAGGCGGACGCCCCGGCCCCGTTGGTTCTCCGGATCCTCCTGGGCGATGCGCTCGGCCGTGACCGACAGCTCCCGTTCGACATCCGACGGGCGGGCGTCCGGCGTGAGTCGACCCACGAGCCGCAGGTTTCGCCACCATCGTGCCTCCTGCTGCTCGGCGGAGGGGGCCAGCGGACGCCACATATCCACCGCTTCGCCGAGCGCGAGCGAGCCTACCGCACGGAAGTCGGCGGGCATGATTCCCACCACGGCGTATGCGAAGCCGTTCACCTGGACGGACCCACCCACCAACTCCGGGTCTGCGCCGAACTGCTCACGCCAGAGATCATGGGAAAGGATCGTGACGCGGTGGTTGCCGACCTGGTCCTCTTCGGGCGTGAACGCCCGCCCGAGGGCAGGTTGTACGCCGAGGATGTCGAAGTAGTTGGACGTCACTCGGGCCACGTTGGCGCGTACGGGCCGAGCCCCGCCCGTGAGATTCACGTCCGAGTTCGGCGCGGCGTAGAAGGCGGCGAGGTCCTCGACCCCGGGGCTCAACGCGCGGTAGTCCCGGTAGTTGGGAAAGGCCACGAACGCTTCGGTCTCGCCTCGAGCCGGGACCGTCTCCCAGATGGCCACGAGTCGGCCCGCGTCGGGGAAAGGGAGCTGCTTGAGCAGCACGGCGTCCACGGCGCTGAACACGGTGGTATTGCCCGCCACCGCCAGGGCCAGGGTGAGGGTGGCCACGGCCACGAAGCCGGGTGAGCGGCGGAGGGAGCGGGCGGCCGCCCGCACGTCGGCCATGAACGAGTCCATACGCCCGACTACCGACCGGGTCCCAGCAGGACCGCGTTCATGAAGAGGAGGCTCGCCGCCTCCGTGTAGGCTCGGTAGTTTGGATCCTCGGCGAACGCTACGATTTGCCCGCGACCCCAGGGTTGGTGCATCAGAAACGCCTTGTTGGCCAGTTGTGGCACGGCCTCGTCCCACACGACGCCGGACAGTACGAGGTCGTCCGCGCCTCCGTATCGGCCCACGTTGGTGCCCACGTCCAGGGTCAGAGGCCGGAAAACCCGGTTGCCCTCAACGAGCACGCCGATCTCGCCGTCCGTGCCCGACGCCAACCAGTGGGTGGTGTCGAGGATCGCACGAAGAATGCCCCCGGCCACGCTCTCGGGTGATTCGTCTCCCGGGACGATGGCGTCGAGGTAGTCGATGGGCTGTTCGGGGGTGCCGGGGTCGTCCGGGTCGTCTCCCGTGGCCCGGCCGCCCCGCCGCTCGGTGACGGCATCGAGGAGTCCGGCTCGGGTCGCCCACACGGAGGAGTTGGCCATCGTGATCAGGGTGCCGCCGTCACGCATCCAGTCCTCGAGGCGCGACACCAGGCCGGTGCCGACCATGCCGCTGTAATTCCCGCTCGGGAAGATCAGGACATCGTAGTCCGCCAGTCGGACCCGACCGAGCGCGTCGGCCCGGACCGCCGTCGTGCGTTGCCCGTACCGCCGTTCGAGGACGAAGCGCGCCCAACCCACAGAGTACGTCGACCCCGGCGAGTCGTAGACGAGCAGCACCTTGGGCTCGCGGAGCGCACGCACGCTTCCGCTGCCCAGCGAGGTGCCGGTGCGCACGTAGGAGTCGTCGATCGGCACGACCTCGGCGCCGTGGCGCGCGGCAATGGCACCCAGCGTGGTCCGCAGGTCGTCGTCGTTCTCAGCCACGCGCACGACCGCCGTGCCCGGGGTGTACGCCCGGTCGCCCAGGTCGAAGGGGCGGGTGGTCGCGCGCACGCGGATGCCTTCGCGTAGCGCCTCGGTCACGGCGGCCGCTCCTGCCGTGCCCCACGGAATCAGGTAGGCGACCGACGCCGCCGGAAGCACAGTGCTCGCCGGCTCGGGCCGCACCTCCGTGACCAAGGCGCCGGCCGCACCCGTCGCGCGTTGACTGAGGATCGCCTCGACGTCCCACAACAGGGACTGGCTCCATGCAGTCAGGTCGTAGATCTGGTCGCGCTCCCGGCGGGCTCGACGTTCTACCTGCCGTCGCACGAACGCGGTGTCCATCTGCACGTGGGCGTCCAGGAGGTTCCGGGCCAGACGGGACGCCGGTTGGTCGAGCGGCACGACGTACGTGCCCCGTGCCGGAAGCGTTCGCCCGTCCACCCGCACCGGTCCGGACGCCTCGCGCACCTCGATGCCGTTCTCCACCAGCAGACGGGCCAGGCGCTCCGCCATCGCGGGATCGTGAGCGGAATGGAGGACGTACTCGGCGGGGCCGGCCCGTCCGTCCGCAATGCCGGCGCGACGGTAGTCCACATAGGTGCGCAGGACGAGGTCCCGGTTCCGCGCGGCCGTCACGGCCGTCGTGATCGCGGCCGTGAAGTGATGCACAACGCCATCTCCATAGGTCAGTACGGTGCCGTCGCTCTTGAGGTAGGTCAGCGCCCGGGCGGAGGCTTGCTCGTACGTCATGCCCAGCGCACCGTGCGCGGTCGGCCACCCGTCCACGTAGCCCGGGTAGAACAGGTCGTAGACGTCACGGTTGAAGTACGCGAAGCCTCGACGGTCGAAGACGCGAGCGTTTGCCGCACCGAAGACGTCCATGAGCGCTACCTGGGCATCCGAATACCACGGGTTGGTGGGCTCGGCCGTGGGCGGGAAGAAGTAGCTCGCATCCCCGCCCATTTCGTGGAGGTCCGCCACGATGTGCGGGCGGAAGTCCAGAAACAGATCGACCTTGCCCGCAGTTTCGGGCTGGCTCTGGATGAACAGGTCGCGGTTGAGGTCGAACAGGTAGTGGTTGACCCGGCCGCCCGGCCATGGTTCGTCGTGCTCAGCGGACGCCCGCTCCGGCTCCGGCCACCGCGAGCGGGCCATCCGGTTCTGCATGACGAAGCGGTTGCGCCCGTCCGGGTTCTCCACCGGATCGATGATGACGAGCGATTCTTGAAAGACGAGGTCCACGTCCGGATCGCCCTGGGCGGCGAGCAGATGGTAGGCTTCCGCCATGGCCGCGCCGCTGGAGCTGATCTCGTTGCCGTGCACCCCGTGCATCAGCGCGGTCACCACCGGCACCCGCCCCATCAGCGCGCCCACCTCGCCGTCCGAGAGGCCCCGGGGGTCGGACAGCCGCTGGAGGTCGGCCTTCACCGCATCCAGATTCGCGATCCTCTGCCGGCTGCCGATGACCAGCGCTACCAACGGTCGACCCTCCCAACTGGTCGCGTACCGGACCAGCCGGGTTCGGTCCGGGGCGGCCGCCGCCAGGGCCTCCATGTAGCGGAGAACGTCGGCGGGTGGTGTGATTTCCGCGCGTGGGTCGTGACCCACCACCTGTTCGAGGGTGGGGATGGCGGGATCGTAACGGGTGCCGGGCGCCAGGTCGGGGAAGCCGGGGGTGGTTTGGACGAGGGCAGCCAGAACCAGCGTGTGGATCATGCGGCGCTCCGAGCAGTGGTGCCGTCGAGACACCGAGGTCAGCAGGACGACGGGGCGCCAATATGGTCGGGCGGGAAGAGTGTCGCGAGGCTCGCCGTCACGGGCGTCCGCTGAGGGTCTGCATCGGATCGGCCCGGGTGGCTCGGCGCGCCGGGCCGTAGGCGGCCAGCCCGGCCAGGAGAAGGACGCCGCCCGACGCGGTGGCCAGCGTCGCGGGATCCAATGGCGACACCCCGTAGAGCATTCCTCCAAGGACGCGAGAGAGCACCAGGGAACCGGCGAGGCCCATGACCACACCCAATACGGCCAACCTGATACCTCGTCCCACCACGAGGCGGACGATGCCAGCCGACTGACCACCCAATGCCCGTCGGATTCCCATCTCCTGGGCTCTCTGTTCTACGGAAAAGGCCATGAGGCCGTAGAGGCCGATCGCGGCCAGCCCGACCGCCAACCCGGCGAAGAAGGTCAGGAGGGCCGTATCGAAGCGTCGACGCTGCGTCCAGCCGGCCATGAGGTCTGAAAGGGACTGCGCGGCCCACACCGCCTGTGAGCGATCCGTCGCCCAAATGGCCTCCTGCACGGGGAGCAGCAGGTCTCCGGGTGGGATCGACCCCTCCACCACGAACGTCACCCCGCCTGTAGTCACGGTCTGGATGAGTGGCCGGTAGACCTCGGGAACGGGCGGAGACTCGAATCCCCTCACGCGTACGTCGCTCACCACGCCTACGACCGTGAGCGTCTGAGGGGTGCCCGAACCCGAGCGCGGATAGAAGCTCAGTCGACCACCCGTGACATCGGTTTCGCCGAAGTACCGACGGGCGAACGCCTCGTTGACGAGCGCCACCGCCGTTCCGTCTTTCTCGTCGAGCGACGTGAACGTACGACCGGCGAGGACGTTCAAGCCCAGTGCCGCCGGGTATTCCTCATCGATATCCGACACTCGCACGTCATGTCGAGTGTTCGGGCTGGCGTCGAGGGAGAGGCTGATGACGTGGTCCATCGCTTCGACGACTCGGTCGTCGGCTCCCGGAATGGCCGTAGTGAAGCCCACAGACCGGACTCCCGGTACTTCAGCGATCGCGTCCCGAAACGCACGAATCCGTTCCATGTCGGGTCGATCCTGTGCCGTGTATGCGAACACCTGAACCGCCAACCGACGCTCGGGATCGAAACCGAGCTGGTTGTCCAACAACGTGTCGAGGCTCCTCAGGAGGAGGCCCGCCCCCACCGCGAGAGTCAGCGCCAACGCGATCTCCGTCACCACGAGGTGATCCCGCAGGGTTCGACGGTTCCTCGCTTCGGTTGACCCGCGCGCCCCCCGTCCGATGTCGGCCCTCCGCCGAGATACGCCAAGGGCCACGATTCCGCCCGCGACCAGAGAACTGCCGAAGGTGACCAGGAGGGCGAAGGCAGCGACCGGCAGGTCGACGGTCAGGTCACCCGCTCCGGGGGTGCCCGCGGGCATCACCGTCCGCAGCAGGTCGGTCCCGAGCCAGGTTGCCAGCACGCCCAACCCGCCGCCAACTGTTGCGAGAAGAGCACTCTCGACGAAAGCCAGTCGGAGTAGTCGACCTCGGCCGGCTCCGAGCGCCGAACGGAGGGCGTATTCGTGTCCACGGTTCGCGGCCCGTGCCAACTGAAGGCCCGTGACGTTGGCCACCGCCACCAGCAGGACGAGGAGGACCGCCCCAAAGAGAAGGAGCAGCGGCGTCCGCACGTGACCCAGAGCGTCGTCGCGCAGTGACGTCGCCTTGAGCCCCAAGCCCTGGTTTGCTTCGGGATGCACACGGGCCAGGTCGGCCGCGATTCGGTCCAACTCCGCCTGGACATCCGTCAGGGTGGCCCCGGAGGCCATTCGAGCCACGGCCCTCAACCGGGGAGATCCGCGAACGTCCTCATCCCACGAGCGTGGAGCTCGTGGCAACCAGACGAGCCCGTCAGACGGATAGGCGAAGTCGGCCGGCAGGACGCCGACCACCGTGTACGAGAGGCCGTCCATCAGGAGCGTGCGCCCAACGACGTCCGGGTCCGACGCGAAGCGGGAGCGCCAGAAGCCGTCACTCAGGAGTGCGACGGCGTCTCGTCCACCTTCATATTCGGTCGGCAGGAAGGTTCGGCCGAGTTGGGCCTCCACCCCGGTCGCTTCGAAAAAGCCGGTCGAGACGGCCCACCCCCGGATACTGAGCGCACGGTCCTCCTCCTGAAGGCTGTGCCCGAAGACGTTCGCCACGGCTCCGTGCGTCAACGTACGCGAGGCCGCGGCTACGTCACGCATGTTGGCCGCGGATATGCCCTCGGACACGGTCCCGTCTCGGGTGTCCGTCTGTCGGATGACCACGATCCGATCGACCCGGTCGAACGGGAGTGGCCGGATGAGCACCGCGTTCACCGACGTGAACATGGCCGTGGCCGCGCCAACCCCGACCGCCATCGTGACGATGTACACCGTCGTGAATCCGGGGCTGCGGCCGAGGGCGCGCACGGTCTGGCGTACTTCGGTCCACACGCCGGAGAACGTCTCGCTGTCCGGGCTTCTCGGCAGTCCGCGGGCGTTGGCCAGGGACGGCCCGAGCCGTCGGGTCGCAATGGCGTCACGGAGGGCGCCGACGACCATCTGTGAGCGTCGAACGGGCGAGTGTTGGGCGGCCCCGATTTCTGCTGTCCACTCCCGTCGCCACTCTGAACGCAGAGCCCGCGGAACCAGGGGCGCACACAGTGCCAGCCAGAGGCGGAGGAGGGCGCCCACTACCCGAGCCCCGATCACGGGGTGCCAGAGCCGGGGGACGGCACGAGTCCCATGGCCCGATGTCGAGCCAGGAAGGCCTCGCGCGCCGGCTGGAGAACCGCCCGTCCATCTCCCGAGAGGGCGTGGATGCGACGCGCCGGGCGTCCATTGCGATGTGCGACCGCCGCGTCCTCCATACGAGACGACACGAACCCCGTCGCCTCGAAGCGGCGCAGGATCGGGTAGACCGTGCCGGCCGAGAGCCCGGTCAAACTCATGATCTCCAGCCCGTACTCACTTCCCGTCCCCAGCGCTTGGAGTACGAGGAGTTCGTTGTACGTGACCGTGCGGATGTCCGTAGCCTCTCCACCCATTCCCGACCCTCCCCAGACGCATATGGCTAAAGCGATTCCGTCATAGGGTATATCGAAGTCGTTATAGATTCAAGAGGAAGCGTGTGCCTCGCTACTTCCGCGACTCATCCATCCATGGACCTTGCGGCCTCCATTCCGACTATTAGGCCGTCAGCGCGCCGTGCGCCGATGTCCCACTTGTGGAGCCCGAATTGAAGACAACGTTGTTCGCCGTGTCACTGGCGGTCTTGCCGGCTTTTGCGTCGGCACAGGAAGTGTCCGTCGAAGAGACCGACCTGCCCCCCGGCCTGTCAGCGCTCGAGTTGGCTCGGTCCAAGGCGTGCGTGCCGGCTATGGCCGACATCGAGGCCCTGAATCGCGAGCTTGCACCGCTCTCCGCGCGGGCGGTTCGCCTCCAGGAGCTCGACCAGGCGATCGCGCTCGAAGATTCCTCGGGTGTGGCCCCATTCGACGGCACGGATGAGGTGGAGCAGGCCGTCCGCGCGTGGTTCGTCCGCGACGCGGAGTTGGCCGCGAGCTGGGCGCAGTCGTCGGACTCCACGCTTCTGGGTACGCGCCGTCAGGCCCGGGCCGAGGTGCGAACGAGGCTTCGATCCGAGTTGGAGGTGCTGACGGACCGAGGCCAGACCCGGGTGCAGGAAGCGGAGGATGTCCGGAAGGCCGCCGCTCACTGCACCGGCGCCATCTTCGTCCGGGGCGCGGTGGTCGAAGCATGTGCGGGCGTCGACAGCCAGCTCTGTCGAGCCGCCGGCGTCAGGGAGCCCGGAGCGTTCCGATTCGTCGACGCCGCCGAGGACATCTGGAACGTGGAGGAACTCCGTCCGTGGACGGATCCCGGGCCTCTGCGCTTCACCCCCGACGGCGCGCTCGGCGGCTCCCGCACGGCGGCCCAGGCGCGGCGCGGAAACATCCAGGTCGGGGTCGCCCTGTCGCCCATGATCCGAGAGCGGTCGGGCGTGTCGGCGGAACAGGCGGCGGAGTTCGACGCGAATCTGGATTCGCTCGGGTTCACCTTCGACCACCCCCGCTTCGTCATGGCACCGGCACTCGAGATTCAACTCGGCGTGGGCGAGCCCATCGGTGGCGAGACGCACTACATGGTGCACTTCGGCGACCTGACGGACCCCGCCAATCAGGTCGTGTGGAACGTACCGGCGGCTGGGACCGGCCCCATCCAGGCCGCGTTTCCCGCGGGCGTGGGCGCATTGGCCCTCCTTCAGCAGGGTCAGACCCTTCACCTGACTGCGGTCGCGCTGTCGGAAGACACGGGGGACGGCGTCCAGGCGGACGTGATCTATTCGGTCCCGGTGACCAGCGTGAATCAGGGCCGGGCCGTCGCTGCCGTGCTCAGCTACATGGCGAGCGGACAGTTGGCGAAGGATCTGGCGCGTCTGGTGCCGCCCACCGCCGACGGCGGGTGAGCGGAGGTACGCCCCACACCGTTCTCCGGGAAGTCTTCGGCTTCGACGACTTCCGACCCGGCCAGTTGGAGGTAATCGAGGCGGTTCTGGAGGGTCGGGATTGTATTGCCGTGATGCCCACGGGCGCGGGTAAGTCGCTGACGTATCAGCTTCCCGCGCGCGTCATGGACGGGACGGTGCTGGTCATCTCGCCGCTCATCTCCCTGATGAAGGATCAGGTGGACGCCCTGCAGGCCCTCGGGTTCGACGCGGTGGCCATCAACTCGACGCTCGACTACGGAGAGCGCCGGGCGCGGCTGGACGGGCTGCGCCGCGGTGACTACGAGTTGGTGTTCCTCGCCCCGGAGGCGCTGGACGGCCGGTTGCGCGACTTCGTAGAGGGGTGTCCCATCTCGTTGTTGGTCGTCGATGAGGCACACTGCATCAGCCAGTGGGGGCACGATTTTCGGCCGTCCTACCGTCGGTTGCAGGGGCTGAAGATCGACCTGGACGTACCGGTGCTGGCCCTTACGGCAACGGCCACGCGCCCTGTGGCGCGCGATATCCTGCGACAGCTCGGCATGCGGAAGCCAGCCGGGTACAAGGGTTCGTTCTTCCGGCCGAATCTCCTGGTGCGAGCCCGCAAGAAGGGTCAGGGCGGCAACACCCGCCGCGAGATCCTGGCGTTGATCCGGCGCAGAGCGGGGGAGAACGGGATCGTGTACTGCCTCAGCCGAAAGTCGGTCCAGTCCACGACGGACTACTTCAACAAGAACGGCGTCCGCGCGCTTCCCTACCACGCCGGCCTGCCGGATGCCGAGCGGCATCGCAACCAGGAAGCGTTCCAGCGGGACGACGTGGACGTCATCGTCGCCACCGTCGCGTTCGGAATGGGCATCGACAAGTCCAACGTCCGTTTCGTGATCCACCGGGACATGCCGAAGGACATCGAGTCCTGGTATCAGGAGATGGGGCGAGCAGGCCGCGACGGCCTCAACAGCGACTGCATCCTCTTCTATTCGTGGGCCGACGTGAAGATGCACGAGCGCTTCCTCTCGGATATCCACGACCCCGAGCTACGGGCCGCGAAGCACGAGTCGACCGTTGCTCTGTTTCGGATGCTCGAGTCGGGGATGTGCCGACACCAGGCCGTTCTTCGCTACTTCGATGAAGCGATGGCTCCCTGCGACACGTCGTGCGATGTGTGCACCGGGGTCGGCGTCCCGGAGATGGCCGCGGAGGCCATGGTCGGTCGGAGCGGTCGCCATCACCATGGCGGGGCTCCGGCGGTCGCTCAGCCCTCGACTGGTGGCGCCGCGCACGTTACGTCCACGGCCGGACCGTCGGGTGTGATCGACGACGACGAGGAGGCGCTCTTTCAGACGTTGCGCACATTGCGCCGTGACCTTGCCGACCAACAGGGCGTGCCTGCCTACATCGTTTTCAACGACAAGGTTCTCAGGGAGATGGCGTCGAGCCGCCCCCGCACGCCTTCTGAGCTTCTCGACATCAACGGAGTGGGGCCGGCCAAGCTGGAGCGCTACGGCCAGGCGTTTCTGGACGTGCTCCAGGAGGTGTAGGCAAACCGGGCACGCCCCGGCGGCGCTGAGCCGGTGGACAAGGCCACCCGGTCGTGGGGCGGTTGGTCGAGCGTCAACGGCCGCCGGAGCGGGTTCTGATCGATCGAAAGGACCGACCGGACATCCGTGAACCGACCGGCACTGACCTACTCGGGGGGCTCAGCCGGTCGTCACCCACCAACACGACGACCGACCGCCCCGCCCATCGCTCAGTCCGCCTTGGGCGGCCCGCCCTGCTCGTCGGCGGAGGGTCCGTAGTGGCCCGGCACGGGGACCCCGAGCATCCGGAGGTACACGCCGAGCTGCGCCCGGTGATGGATGTTGTGGTTCATGATGAACGAACGCACGACCGCCACCTTGGGCATGGTCATCGCGATCTCACCACCGTACTTCATCGACCACATCTCCTGCATGGTAGCCGCAGACGCGCCCTCCAGCTTGGCGCGGGCCTGCTTCACACCGGCGTCGAAGTAGTCCAGGAGCGCCTCCTTCGTTTCCGGCACCGTGCGTTCCCAGGGCTCGTCGAGGTCCAGAAGCTCGAGATCCAGCGTCGGCTCCATCCAGTAGCAGATCTCTGCCAGGTGCGCCCCCAACTCGTGGAGTGAGTACGACTTGTCGTGCGGCTTCCAGTCGAACTTGTCTTCCGGAATCCGCTCGAGAGCCGTCCGCGTTTGGGTGAACTCGTGATCGAACTCGGGGATCATCATGGCACCGTCCATCGTCGTCTACCTCCGCACAGGGTTTGTAGGATCCCGAAATGTACGAGCCGAATAAAAGCCGAAGCAGGAGCGAGCGCAATAGTTGTGTCGGCCGAGGGTTGTTCGTGCCCCATCCCCGCCAGCGCTTCCACCTGGTGGACTCGGACTGGGGCTGTGCCGCGAGTTCGGCGGCCGCTCGACGGATCAGGTCGCCAGGAATCCCCGCCTCACGCGCGATGTCCTCGAGTTCACTGAGGGACATTCCGCGGGATGTCGATGAGACGCGCGGGTTCTCACGGCCGAGCTCGGTCGCCCGCCGGAGGATGGCGGTCACTTCCTCTTCGTCGTAGGAGCGTTCGGTCATGTGTGGCGGTGCGGTGTGGGCGTACAAGGTGACAACGATATCGAGACACCTCGGCCCCTGCACGGCCGGATGTGCTTCCGGTCGCGCCACCGCGTACATTCGGCCCCGTCTGTCCAACCCCATCGGAGTCAGGACCTATGCGCCGCCTTCTGCTCGCACTTGCCGCAGCCTTGATGACCGCTGGCTGCGGTGTGGAGAGTGAACCGCCACCGGAGGCGCCGGAAGCCATGGAGGCGCGAGCCCGGGCCATCCACGCGCGCGTTCTGACCATCGACACGCACGCCGATATCCCGTTCAACTTCGCGAGCGACTCGGTCGACCCGCTCGACGCCGATCGCCAGGTCAACCTCGAGAAGATGCGGGCCGGCGGCCTCGATGCCGCGTTCTTCATCGTGTACGTGGGCCAGTCGGAACGCACGGCGGCCAACTACGCCCAGGCCGAGGCCGACGCCATGACCAAGTTCGACGCCATCCACCGGATGACCGAGGACATGTATCCCGATCAGATCGAACTGGCGTACAGCGCCGACGATGTCGAGCGGATCAACCGGGACGGAAGGCTGGTGGCGGCCATCGGTATCGAAAACGGCTTCGTCATCGGCCGAGACCTGTCATTGCTGGCCCGCTACCAGGAGCTCGGGGCGCGCTACATCACCCTGGCGCACGGGGGTCACAACGACATCGCAGACTCCGCCACGCCTCGTGAGAATCTCGGGGATGGCGAGGAGGAGCACGGGGGCCTGAGCGATTTCGGTGAAGAGGTGGTAGCCGAGATGAACCGGGTCGGCATCATGGTCGACGTCTCGCACATCTCCAAGAATGCCGCGCTCCACGCGATGCGTGTATCGCGCGCGCCTGTGGTGGCCTCGCACTCCAGCACGAGGTCGGTCGCGGACCATCCCCGGAACATGGACGACGAGACATTGCGCGCCCTCCGCGAGAACGGAGGTGTCGTCCAGATCGTCGCGCTCGGCGGGTACGTGAAGGTTCGTCCTGAATACGACGCAGGTCGCGACGCCCTGTGGCAGGAGATGGGGATCGGCGGGTTCGCGGACTTCCGCGCCTTGGACGGTCCCCGGCGCACGGAGTACGATCGTCGGATTGGGGAGTTGGAAGCGCAGTACCCTGCGGCCACCGTCTCCGACTTCGTGGACCACATCGACCACGCGGTAGAGACGATCGGCATCGACCACGTCGGAATCAGCTCGGACTTCGACGGTGGCGGCGGCATCGACGGGTGGAACGACGCGTCCGAGAGCGAGGCCGTGACGGTCGAGTTGGTCCGCCGGGGCTATTCGGAAGAAGAGATCGGGAAGCTGTGGGGTGGGAATCTCCTGCGCGTTTGGCGCGAGACCGAACGTGTCGCCGCAGAACTTCAAGCCGGAGGTGCCGAATGAGCGAACACCAGAGCGCGGCCAGCCACGCGATGATGGTCCCGGCGTACCACTACGTGACGTTCGCGCTGATCACGCTTCCCACTGGGTTCTTCGTGTGGCGTGCGCTGTTCACGTTCTCTCCCGAGGGGCTGGCGCTCGCGCTGTTCATGGTGGGAACCGTCATGGGCGTCTTCTTCGCCCGTGTCTTCCCGCTGGGCGTGCAGGACCGGGTCATCCGCCTCGAGGAGCGGCTTCGCATGGAGCGGCTTCTTCCCGATGACCTCAAGGCCCGGATCCACGACGTGACGACCGAGCAGTTGATCGGGTTGCGCTTCGCTTCGGACGAAGAGCTGGCGGACCTGACCCGGCGGGTGTTGGCGGGCGAACTGGCCGATCGAAAGGCCGTGAAGAACGCCATCAAGAGTTGGCGGGCGGATCACCAGCGAATTTAGGGTCCGTGCGGACGGCCCACCCAGTTGGCCGGGAGCCGCGCGAGCGATCCTACCGCACGATCTGTCGCTGTCGGAGTCTTCGAAGCTCCGATCCGGCGCCTGCCCCGCTGAAAGGCTTCCACTCTCCGCTGTCCAAGATCTCTGTCGTCCAGAGAATGAAGTCGTCGTTCTGAAACGTGTAGGTCTCCCGGAACTGGCGCTGCGTACCACCCCGGTCTGGAAAAGGCATGAGGGGCTCGCCGGGCGGGTAGGTAACGGTGTAGAGGCGCTGAATCGCGGTGCCGGACACAATGTATTCGCTCTCGAACATCAAATGCACCAGCCGATTCTTCGGCCAGATCATCGACTGGAAATCGATCCCCTTGAGAGTGCCCGTAGCGGGATCCAGTCCCACGACCCCCTCTGCCCTCACGCCGGCGCCGGACCCCCTGAGAAGGGACATCCGCTTCCTCAGGGTGTGCTGGTTCTCCGACCATAAAACCTCCAGCAGTCCAGCGGGCTCAGGCCTGCCGACCGGCGTCACGGACCAGGACCCTACAAGGCGGCTCATTCCACTCGCCGCACGCTCCGTGGTGGGGGTCGCCGAGCGCACGGCCCGAGGCGTCCATATGTCCACGCGCCCCTCCTGCCACTGCCCGTTTCGGAAAACGGCAGATCCGTGCCGCTCTGGACGATGACGCGACGGCCCCACGCTATCTGGAGACCGTTCCTCGAAAGGGCTATCGGTTCATTGCTGACGTGGAGCCCTACGTTGAGGGGGCGGAGTCTCCCAATCGGCGCCCGGTGCCTGGACTGGTCGCGGCTGGGACCGTGCTGGTGGCTGTGGCCGGATGGATGGTCGCCCGACCCACACCCCAGGCTCATGAGGTCGATGTCGGGAGTGCGGCGGCGCTATCGCCCGAATACCTACGATGGACCGGAGCCGCGAGACACTTGCTCGAAGAAGAGACCCGCGAAGATGCCATACGCGCGCTCTCCATTCTCGATAGTGTGCTCGCGCTTTACCCCGATCACAGCGCACCGCGGGCCGACCGGGCCAACGCGCTCCTCCGGCTGGGGAGACCCGTCGAAGCGCGTGCCGATCTGGATCGGGCTCTGAGCGAAGACTCGACCTCCGGCCGCGCCTGGATCGTCCATGGAACGCTCCTCTTGCGAGAGTGGCGGCTCTCGGAGGCCATGGATGCGTTCCGCCGCGCCGTCGCACTCGAGCCCGGGGCGCCGGCGAACCACCACTCGCTCGGCTATGCCCTGGCTCTCAGCGGCGACCACGACGGAGCGCGCGAAGCCATGGACCGGGCGATCGACCTGAGTCCTCTGTCGCCCGCCATACATGGGGATGCCGGACTCTTCGAGCGGTGGGCGGCCCGCCTTGATGACGCAAGGACGAGATGCCGTGAGGCTCTGAGCCTGGTAGAGGCTCGTTGGCTGGTGCGCCCCCATCGGTGTTTGCTACAGGTAGCAGCAGAAATGGGGGACCTGCCCGCGATGCGTGCGCAGGCAAGGCAGATGCTTCTGCTGGCAGGCCTGCCCGGTCCAGAGGCAGACGACATCCTGAATACGGGTGTGGGCCTCGAAGGATACTGGGCATGGGCACGAAGGGCGGAGAACCTGCCGCATGCTCAGGGCTCCAACGGGCCCTACACAACCGGCCCTGGCTGCCGCCGACGCTGGGGATCAGGAGGCCGCCCTCGCCGCCCTGCAGCAAGCACTCGATTCGCGGCACCCGGGCCTAATCCAGGTGGGTGTAGAATCGAGGTTTGCCGACCTGAGAGGCAACCCTCGATTCGAGGCGATTCGGCGGGCCGTCTTGGGCCGCGCGAACCCGCTTCAGCAGGTGGCTTCGCGCTAGTCGATGACAACCCGTGGGGATAGCCGCGGGTGATCTGAATGGAGATGGGCTGGTGGATCTCGTTGCCGCCAACGACGGCGGCACGCGGATCACGGTCTTGGTGGCGGCGACTCGCTAGGAGGAGCGCCCCCTTCCGTCCACGATACAACAAAACTAAATTGCTACTCTTGGGCCATGGCGACGTACTGTCACGGCCACGATCACCGGGCACTCACCAGGGAGAGGTCAGCGAGATGGGACGCGGCGACACGCCAGGAGCGCTGGAGCAGATGGTCTTGTTGGCTCTGGCTGGCCGCGCGGGCGAGGCCGCCGGTCGAGAGGTCTACGAGGCCCTGATCGCGGCAACCGGCCATGAGGTTTCGGTGGCCGCCATCCACATCACGCTGTCACGCCTCGAAGAGAAGGGGTGGGCGCTGTCCCGGACCGAGGCGCCTGAGCCGGGGCGAGGCGGGAAGCCTCGCCGGTGGTATCGGCTGTCGGAAGAAGGCGGGCGGGTGCTGGCCGACCTTCGGGCCCGGATGGCCCGACTGTGGGAGGGCGCATCCGGTCACCCCCATCTGAGGGGGGATGGATAGTGGACGACTTGCAGCCGCCCTGTCAGGAAGGGCCCCCGAGGCTCGTGCGCAGCCTTCTCGGGCGGATGCTCCCTCCCGGCCAGAGGGAGCTCATCCTCGACGACCTCAATTCGCTTTGGCAGGAGCGTCGCGCAGTCGACGGTCGTCGAAGCGCCGACCGGTGGTATCGGCGGCAGGCGCTTTCGGCAGCCTGGCCCGCGATCCACGCGCGGTTCGGTCGCGCCCTGAACGGGAGGAGCGTTGCCCAGGACCTCCGATACAGTGTCGTCCAACTTCGCCGTCACCCCGGCGTGGGCGCGTTGGTGGTGCTGACGTTGGCGCTCGGGATCGGCTCGACCGCGTCTATCTTCTCCGTGGTTCGCGGCACCCTTCTCCGACCGCTGCCCTACGAAGACCCGGCCTCGCTGGTGATGGTCACGGCGGCGGTCGAAGGGAGCCAGGAGATCCACTTCCTGTCCACGCCGGATGCCTTGGGAATGGCGGACGACGTCGCCGCGGTCGCGGAGGTTGCCGTACTCGGCGAGACGACGGTAGGGCCGCTGACCGGCATTGATCGTCCGCAGCATGTGAAAGCGAACTGGATGTCGTGGAATACGTTCTCGATGCTTGGAGTAGACGTGGCCCGCGGCAGGAGCTTCGTGGAAGCAGACGGGCTCGGGTCCTCGGATCCGAACGTTCCGGAGTCGCCCGGGGCCGCGATCCTGAGCCATGGCTTGTGGGTGCGCGCTTTTGGGGCGGACCCCGAACTGGTTGGACGGACGATCGGCGTGTGGGGCGACGACGTTACCGTCGTGGGTGTCCTCCCGCAGGATGCGGCAATCGAGCTGCCGCCGGCGCTGAATGTCGGGTCCGACGTCGACGTGTGGCTCGTGTATCGCGGCGACCTCAGGGACTGGGATCGAGACGCTGACTGGTTCCGGGCGCTCGCGCGAACGACGCCTGGTGTCTCCCGGACGGCGTTGGCTCGGCAGGTGGACGCCTACGCGGCCCGTCTGCGCAACGACCATCCTCGGCACGCGCTCGAAGGAACGCGCTTCCGCCTGACGCCGTTGGATCAGGCGGTGCACGATGGCATCCGCGGTCCCATCCTGGCGCTCTTCGCCGCCGTCGTGCTCGTGTTGCTCGTCGCCTCTGCCAACGCCGCCAATCTTCTCCTGGCGCGCGGCACGGTCCGGTCCGGCGAGATGGCCCTACGGGCCGCGCTCGGAGCCGGGCGGGGACGACTGACCGCCCAGCTCCTGACGGAGAGCGGGGTGTTGGCGGCCTTGGCTACGATCCTGGGCGTGGCCCTGGCGCGGATCGGAGTAGACGTACTCCACCGACTGCGCCCGCCCGACCTCGTCAGCTTCGACACGGTCAGGCTCGACCCGGTGGTCCTGCTGTTCGCCGTGGTGCTGGGCGTCCTGACAACGCTCGCGGCCGGTACGCTCCCCGCGCTCCAGGCGGGCCGTTTGGCGGACACGGCTTCGTCGGTGCGTGGCCGGCGCGGAGCGGGTATGGTGCCACGAGCGCGCGAGACCCTCGTCGTGCTCCAGGTCGCCTTGTCCGTCATGCTCCTGGGCGGCACCGCGTTGCTGGTCCGTACGTTCGGTGAGCTTCAGGCCGTTCCGTTGGGCTTCGATCCCGACCGGATCCTGACCGCGACGGCCACCCAGACGCTGCGACCGCCCCCAGAGCGGCAGGCGTACGAACGGGAGCTCGTACGGGCTGCCCTGTCGATTCCCGGAGTGGAGCGAGCCGGAATCGTGTTCCCGCTTCCAATGAACGGGGTGTATGAACGGACCGCCGAGTACGTACCGGACGCGATGGCGGCGGGTTCGACGGCGTGGCGACGGATCTACTACCGCACCGTGTCCGAGGAGTACTTCGGTGCCATGGGCCTGGAGATCCTACAGGGTCGTGGCTTCCAGCCAGAGGACGAGCTGGAGGGCCAGCTCGTCGTGGTCGTCGACCGCCAGTTGGCATCGCAAGCGTTCGATGGGGGCGACCCCGTGGGCAGGACCGTGCGTGTGAGCGGGATTGGCTGGGACACCGTCCGGGCTCGGGTGGTGGGCGTGGTCGAGTGGACTCCGCAGCGTGATCACCGGGACGCGCGACCGACCGCGTACTTCCCCCGTCGAGCTTATCTCAGCCACGAAGTGAGTCTGGTGGCTCGAGTTCGAGGCGATGCCGGGATCGTCACTTCGGCCCTGGCGGAGGGGATTCGCGCGGTCGACCGCCGCTTTCCCGTCGACGTGACACCCATGTCGCGGTACGTCGGCGACCGCCTGGCCCGCGCCCGCTTCGTCATGGTCTTGATGCAAACCTTCGCGGCGGTCGCGCTCGCCCTCACGGCCATCGGCCTGTATGGCGTGCTGTCGTACACGGTGCGGCAACGAAGCCGCGAAATGGGCGTCCGCCGAGCGCTCGGTGAGTCCAGGGGCGACCTTACGGCTCGGGTGGTGGGAAGCGGTTTGGCGCTGGCTGCGGCCGGGGTGGGGCTCGGCACGGTGGGGGCGTTGGCCGCGGGTAGCGGGCTCCGGAGTCAGCTCTACGGAATCGAGCCGTGGGACCCCGTGTCCGCCGGCTGGACGGCCGGGACGGTCCTCGTCGTGGCCGCGTTGGCGAGCTTGATCCCCGCGCTGCGTGCCGGCTGTGCCGATCCGATGCGGGCGCTGAGGGAGGAGTGAGTCAGTCCACCACTTCAACGAGGATCTTTCCCACGCTCTGACGCGATTCCATGAAGCGGTGTGCCTCCGGCAGCTGCTCGAACGGGTAGGTGGCACCGACCACGGGGCGGAGTTGGTGCTGTGTGGCGAAGACGGTCAGCGAGTCCCACACCTGATGGAGCCGATCCTCGTCGGGCAGTAGGTATCCGATGTGCGTAGCCATAACGCCAATCGACGCTTCGGCCGCCTTCATCACGTTCATGCGCGGCGCCCCGCGCCATGCCTTCCACCACGACAGCGGATTCCAGATGGCGTAGTCGAGTGACGCATACCCGGCCACGACCAGTCGTCCGAACGGTGCCAATGCCTCCTGGCACGACGTGAATACGCCGCCGCCCACGAGCTCCAGCACGACATCGAAGCCGCCATCCGCCGTGACTTCGGCCATACGCCGTTCGAATGCGTCGTCCCGGTAGTTCACGGTGTTCTGAGCGCCGAGCGCTTTCACGCGCTCCAGCTTCTCGTCCGAGCCGGCCATCCCGATCACGTCGCACCCGAGCGCGTGGGCGATCATGACCGCCGCGGTGCCCACACCACCGGCCGCGGCCGTTACGGCCACCCGGTCGGTAGGACGCAATCGGGCCATCTCCATGAGACCCACCCAGGCCGTCATGAAGTTGACCGCGAACGCGGCATTCTCCGCCTGCGAGAGATAGCTCAGTTCGGGGAGCGCTCGACCCGCCGACACGACCACCTGTTCCGCGTACGCCCCGTACTGCATGCCGCACATGACGCGTTGCCCGACTCGCTCGGCGTCCCCCCCGGGGCCGACAGCCTCGACGATGCCGGTCGCCTCCATGCCGGGCGTGTACGGCCGCTTCGGCGCCCAGCCGTACAGCCCCTTTCTCGACAGCACCTCGGCGTAGTTCACCCCGATGTGCTCGACCCGGACGACCAGCTCGCCCGGGCCGGCTACCGGATCGTCCACCTCGACGAGTCGCAGGACGTCTGGACCACCTGTGCGCACGAGCCGCCAGGCCCTCATGCTACCGTCCGTTCCGGTCGCGCCCTCGCGCTAGCGTCGATTTCCCTCAGCGCCCTCACGCCACCGCCTGGTATCGCCAAGCCCTCATGCTACCGTCCGTTCCCTTCGCGCCGAATTGGGCGGCGATAGCGGACGGGTGGCGGAGGTTCGGACATGAACTCCACCCGCTCGGTTTCCAGGCGACGGAGCGCCTCCGCCACGGCCGCTTCGAGTTGAGGATCTCGTCCGGCCCGCACTGCGGCCGGGTCGTTGTGGACCTCGATGTCCGGCGCGACGCCGACGCCTTCGATGGCCCACTCGCCGTTGACGTCGTAGAAGCCGCCGCGTGGCGCGACGAATCGCCCGCCATCGATCAGAGGCGGCGTATCCGCCGTGTGGACCAGCCCGCCCCAGGTGCGCGTCCCGACCAGCGGACCCACCTCGTGGAACTTGAACAGGTAGGGCAGGAGATCACCGCCGGAGCCCGCCCGGCCATTGATGATCATCACTTTAGGTCCGAACAGCCCGGTCATGGGCTGGGTGAAGGGGCGGTTGCCCGGCACCCTCGAGTTGAAGTACCCGAACAGCTCGCGGTCCATGACCTCGACCATGTAGTCCGCAGCGGATCCGCCCCCGTTGTTGCGCTCGTCGATGACCGCGCCCTGCCGATCCTGTTGCGCGAAGTACATGCGGTTGAAGTACCTGTATCCCCCTTGACCTGTGTTCGGGAGATAGACGTACGCCAGCCGACCGTCGCTCATCTCGTCGACCGTGCGACGGTTGTCCTCCACCCACGCCCAGGACCGAAGCTGCCCCTCGCTGCCGACCGGCTCGACGACGATATCACGCGCACCGTCGAGCGTGGGGTTGGTGTTCACCGACACGGTGATCGTCCGCCCGGCGGACCCTTCCAGAAGCTCGTACGGGTTGGTGGGCGCCTGTAGCGGGCGCCCGTCGATCGCCACGAGCCAGTCTCCCTCCCGGACATTCATGCCCGGATGGGCGAGCGGACCCTGAACACCGGGCGTCCACGCCTCGCCGTCGTAGATCCGCGCAATCCGATACCAACCATCGACCTGTTCCAGGTCGGCCCCGAGCAGGCCGGTCCGGGGGTTGTCGAGATCCGGGTAATCCCCGCCGCGGACGTACGAGTGCCCCACGGAGATCTCGCCCGAGAGCATGTCCAGGAGATGATTGAAGTCCGAGCGGTGCTGTACGTCCGGGAGCCAGGCGGAGTACCAGTCCCACACGTCGTCCCAGGGGGCGCCGTGGGCATTGTCGACGTAGAGGAAGTCACGCATGAAGCGCCATCCGTCGCGGAGCATCTGACTCCACTCGGTCTGTGGCTCCACCCGCATGCGCAGGCCGTCCAGTGTCAGCCGGTCGCTCGGGCCCTGGGGCGGCGAGCCCGCGGCGTCCACGACGCTCCAGTTCGGACCCTGCCGCATCAGGACCTTCTTGTGGTCGGCCGACGCGACAACGGCGCTCACGCCGTCCGCGAACTCGGTCGCCTCCTGATCATCGACGTCGTAGCGGTGGAGCGTGGCGCCCTGCTCGTTGGGCACGGCCTCCGTCACGAATACGTGACCCGTCGGTCCCGCCACGACGCCCTGGTAGTCACGAGCCGGTAGTCCAGGGGCGTGTACAATGCGGTCCGCGAGGCCGGCAAAGTCGATCGGCGCCATGGAGGCATCCGCTGGCGTGCCGTCGTCGCGGGCGCGGTCCGTACCGTCGGGGTCAGCGTCTCGGCCCATCCCGTCGCGTCCGGTCGTGCTCGCGTCCGCCGTCCCCCCGTTCCGTTCCGGTCTACCGCCATCGTCCCGGGTATCCTGCCCGCCATCGCCTCGACCCTCCTCCTCGTCCGCTTTCGGAACGAAGGGAGATGCTGTGTCCTCGTGCAGGATGGCCGCCCACAGCGTGCGGGTGACCGGCCGGTCGTACGCGGTCATGTCGAGCCAGCCCGCGTTCATGCCGAAGTCGGTGGACGCGAGGAAGTAGAGGTATTCCCCGGCGGGGTCCCACTCGGGCGAGAGAACGTCCGCCATCCCGTCCGTGACCTGGTGGGTCTCACCGGTCAGGACGTCATGGACGAAGAGCGCGCGGTAGAGGTTCTCCAGCCGCCGCGCGTACGCGATGTAGCGCGAGTCGGGCGACCACACGGGGTAGATACTCCGGCGTGGGTCCGCGTAGATTTCCCCGTCCACCACCGTCAGCCGTTCGGTCTCCAGATCGATGATCAGGACCCGGTAGTCGGTGTCGGTGAAGGCGATGCGCCGCCCGTCGGGCGACCATTCCGGGAAGAAATAGAACGTCCCCTCGGCGAGTTCGATACGCCGCTGGTCGGCACCATTCTGATCTGCCACCACCAGCCCGTATTCACCACCATCGTCGTTGAACCAGGCGATCCGGCTCCCGTCAGGCGACCACACGGGGTGGCGATCCGCTACGCCGGACGAGCGCGTCAGGTTGCGCCAGCTCCCCTCGTCCGCCGGGGCGGTGAAGATGTCGCCCCGGTGCTCAAAGAGAGCGCGCTTCCCGGTGGGTGAGAGGCGTGCGTTCGAGAGCTGAGTCGCCGGCACGTCGACCCACCGGGTGCGTGCCCAGTTCTGGTCGCCTTCCGCCATGATCTGGAGGGGACGCGTCGAGCCGCTACTCGGGTCCAGCTCATGGAGATACCCCGCCTGCTCGTAGACCACGGTACCACCTCCAGCGCCTAAGCTCTTGACATCGAAGTCGGAGTGGAACGTGAGCTGGCGTTCTCGATTGGTGGCCGGATCGAACGACCAAACGTTTGCAGCGTAATCGCGCTCGCTGATATAGTATACGACGCCGTCGAGCCACACGGGCGCCATCTGGCGCTCGCGCTCCCACGGCGGTGTTACGCGCTCCCACGTGGTGGCCGACACGATGCTGATGGGCTTGGCCTGCCCGCCCCGGTGGTTCCGCCACTCCGGATCCCAGAAGCCGATCTCCTGGTAGGCGAGCCACGCCCCGTCGGCGCTCATCTCGCCCATGAACGCCTGGGGTACGCCCACGTCTTCGGGCAGGCCACCCGCCGGGTCCACCGTGTACCACTGCCACAGCTTGGTCGGCTGACCCTTCCGGCCCGACTGGAAGAGGACCCTCCCGTCGGGCGTCCAGCCCTGGACCACGTCGGCGGACGGATGCCAGGTGAGACGTTGCGGCTGCCCGCCCGCGGCAGCCACCACGTATACGTCCTGGTTGCCGCCGTACTCTCCCGAGAAGGCGATCCAGCGCCCGTCGGGACTGAACGCCGGATCGGTCTCGGCCCCATCGTCCGAGGTCAATCGCGAGGCTCGGCCCCCTGCCCGGTCCACGACCCAAAGATCGCTGGCGTGAACGAACACGATGCGGTCGGAGTTGATGTCGGGATCGCGCAGGAAGCGCGTGCCTTGGGCGGCCGCGTCGACAGGAAGGGCGGTCAGGGCGGCGGCCGCGAAGGCCGTCACGGTGGTGCGCAGCATGGTGCTCTCCGGATGGATTCGGTTCCGCGTCGTGGGAACGCAGGAGGAGAGTAGGCGGCGGGCGCGGCATGGGCGAGGGTGCGGTGCACGCCGGGGCGGCTGGAAGGGGCCGGTCGAGGCGTCGTGGGGTGACGGGAACGTGAGCGTGGGGCGCGCGCGCCGCTGGAGAGGGACGGGGGTGTGTCCTGGTCGCTCGCAAGTACAGTGAGGGAGGAGGGCGAGTCGATAGATTCCCGTCGCGCGCGTTCCCCCGGATCAGCGCGCGGGCGGTGGTTCCAGCCGATATCCGACCACGCGAGGAACGTCGAGCGAGTCGAGTTCGACGACGTACAAGCGGTCGTCCCGGAAGTAGGGGGGCACGCCCTCCCAGTGCGGCGGGGCCGGAACAGTGCCACGGAGCGTCCTGTCGACATCGAAGAGATCGTACGCGGTGGCTTCCGCCGTATTGCGCTCGACGATGAGCCGGCCAACGTGATCGAAGTGGAGCCCATGGATGAGGGCGCGGGTCTCCGGGCGGTCAGGGCTGTTCGGAGTGCAATCGCCCGGACCGTACCGGGTTGCGTTCTCGGCCCGCTCGGCAAAGGCCGCGTTCCACTCGCGATCTGTGAGCGGATACGTGGGGGCGCTCAGATACACGACGTGGTCGAGCCGACCCGACGGATCCGTGAGATCGACTTCGTAGGCGGAACTCCACGCGGACGCAACCCCACCAGTCGGGCGGGGAACTGAGTGGAGTTTGTGCGCATGTGGGATGGGGTAGAAGCCGAGGACGCCGTTTTGATAGGTGCACCGGACGAAGGACGGCGCATCGTTCTCGGGTGGAAGGTCGAGGAACGTCGTGTCGGTGAAGCCGGCGACCCGGGGGACACCCACCAGCCACGCGCGCGTCCCGGGACTTGGCATCGGCACGAAACCCCCAGGATGGATACGCACCGAGAAGGCGTCTCCCGTATACGCGGCCCAGGGCGTGTGTCCGACGGGAGCTCCGTCCGGTGTGTACAGATTGACGCGTGCGTTGCCCGGATCGAGGGTGGCGAGAGTGTCGCCCACCCAGCCGACGCCGTACGCAGATGCCATCTCTCCGGGGCCCCGACCCTCCCGTCCGATGGCTCGGACGAAGGTCCCGTCGGTCGCGAACATCCGGATCTCCGTGCTCTGTGCGTCCGCCACGTAGATCGCTCCGTTCGCGCCCACGGCGACGGCCCGGATCCGACCGAATTCGTCGGGTCGGGCGTCCGCGGACAGCCCGCCCGTGCCGCCGATGCGCACGAACGCCGTCGCCGTCCATTCGGGGACGGGGGCTCCATGGCGGATGTGGACCACGCCGTCGACAGTGTCGACAACTGGCACCATCGCTCGGGAAGGGGCGTCTTCCTCGGCGCACGCGCTCCCGGCGAGAGCAAGTGCGGCGGCGACCGCCCAAGTAGCGATCACGTGCTGTACTGATGAGATTGCTCGACCTGCCATCGCCTTGTTCTCCCGGGGCTCCGCAATTTCGTGGAGGATCACGTTTTCCAGGACAGATTGGCGATGGCAGACGCCTGAGCGCCAGAGCGTGTTGGGCGCGGGCCGATCCTGCACCCTTTCCGACGAACGCTATGCCCATGGCTTCTGCCAATCGCTGCTTCTGGGTTCCTACCGACAACGAGGTCTACCGGGAGTACCACGACACTGAGTGGGGCTTTCCGGTGGACGACGACCGGCGCCTGTTCGAGAAGATCTGCCTGGAGGGTTTCCAGGCCGGGCTGTCGTGGTGGACGATCCTGCGCAAGCGGGAGAATTTCCGGACGGCGTTCGCGGGCTTTGACTTCGAGCGCGTTGCGCGTTTCACCGAGAAGGATGTCGCCCGGCTTCTGCACGACGAGGGCATCGTCAGGCATCGCGGGAAGATCGAGGCCACCATCAACAACGCCCAGCGCACCTGCGAATTGGTCGATCGTGGGGGCTCTCTGGCGGCTTACATCTGGACGTTCGAGCCCGATCTGGATACGCGCCCCCATCCCGTCACGGAGGATGCGGTGCGTGGCATCGCGAAGACGGCCGAAAGCATCGCGCTGGCCAAGGACCTCAAGTCCCGGGGATGGCGCTTCTTCGGACCCACCACGGCCTACGCCTTCATGCAGGCGATGGGTCTCGTGAACGATCATACGCACGACTGTGTGATTCGCGGAGCGGCGGAAAAGACGCGCGCGGAGTTCAGGCCGCCATGGTGAGGGCGCGCCGGTGGGGGGCCGCCTCCGTCCCCGTCCAGGTCGGGCCTGGGCAGAGTCGATCCGTGTCGAGCCACGGGCGTCGGACCCTGTTCCACCCGCTCCACCTCGATCCTTCCGATCACCGTAGCGGTGAGGCTCACGGCTCTCTGGCGAGCACTGGCCTGAGTCGCACCTGAGGCCAATAGCCGCTCAGCGTCGTCGCAACAGGAGGAGAGCAGGAAAGGGCCAGTCCTGCTTACCCAGTAGCAGCCCTCTCTCTGTCGTGCCGAGAAGCACCGGCAACGAGGCCAATCTTTCAAGCTCCTTACCATCTGTTAATCGAAGAACGCGTGATTCTATCTCAAGCCGAGACGACGCGTCTCGTCGTACCTGGTACTGGACTACCGCACTGGTATCCGTCCAAGGGGCGGCCGACCGGGCGAGGTGCACACCGTTGGACCCGACCGGCTGTTGAATAAGCGCGCCGGCATCCGTGACCCGGTGGAGCAACGGACTGAAGTCCGCCAACGTCGCTCTCCAGATTTCTCCTTGATTTGGTCGGAAGGCGACCACCGAGGGCGCACTGGTCGGCACCGCCAGGACAAGGTTCTGGTCCGGCAAGCAAAGCAGCGGCCCCGGGGCCGTCACGCCCAATGCGACGGCCCCCCACATGCCGAGAGCCTCCAAGGGCTGTGCTTTGACGGGCTCGAGGGCGGATTGGATTCTACGACCAGAATAGGACAGCTGGTGTAGGACCCGATCATACGTCAAGGAGGAGACCCAAAGTCCGTCGTCCATGGCGCAAGCAAAGCGTCCACCTACGTCGATCTCATCTTCCCTGACGAATGCGAGGCTCAGTTCCTGAACCTCAAACCAGATGAGTCTACGCCGTCCGTTGTCGAACACCCCGACACGGTCCTCGGCTCCCGCGACGAGCGCACCGGGCTCCACAAACTCCCCCGGACCCTGGCCCGCGCGACCAATCGTCCCGAGCACCGTACCCGCAGTGTCGAAGCGAACGAGACGTCGCAACGTGGCGTCCAGGACAATCAGATCACCGAAGCTGGTCTCCAGCACTCCATCGAGGCTGCCCAGGGTTGCCGCGGTTGAGTCGGCCAGCGCCCCAATCACCGCTACCGTGTCAATCGAGTGGGCCACCCCTTCCGCACCCGAGTGCGCCTCCGACTGACAGGCAGAGACGCTCAGCGCCAAGGCCGCCGTAACCGTCGTCCATCTCATCATGTCGGGCCGCTCTCAAGGAGAGCGTCAATGATCTCCACCACCCGGTTGCGATACGCATCTCGTGTCATTAAAGCGATACCGTCTGAGAATCGGGTTGACGTGTCGAAGAGTGCTACGGACCCGCCGTCCGTGGGCGTGGCACTACCGGAGCCTATCCCCGCCGCCGTGAAGAAGGCCATGGGCCGCTCCGAAGTGCGGGTGAGCCGCCCCACCTTTCTCTGGAGACTCATTCCGGTGGGTGAATGGGGTCACAATGTGAGCGATGCGGTTCACACCGACCACGGTTTGGTCACGGTTTGGTCGGCAGGGATGGGCGGACCTCGCAGTGCGAAGGGCACGAGTGCGACGGCCGCGGCCACCGCGCGTCTGGGTTCCCACCGATGCCGCTCAGGTCTACCTCGGGCGCTGGTAGCCCGCCTGCCCGAATGTGTCGCAGGAGTCGACGTCTCCGGTGCGAAGTCCGGTGCTCAGCCACTGCTGACGCTGTGCGGACGAGCCGTGCGTGAACGACTCTGGGTTCACGGCTCGGCCTGACCGACGCATGATCTGATCATCACCGATAGCGGCGGCCGCCTGCATGCCTTCTTCGACGTCGCCGGGCTCGAGGATCTGCTGCTGCCGGTTCGCGTGGTAGGCCCATACGCCCGCATAGCAGTCGGCCTGGAGTTCCGTGAGCACCTGCAGCTGGTTCACAACCTCCTCGGTGCGGGCCTGCCCCTGCACCGAGCGCACCCAGTCCGAGGTCCCTACGAGCGTCTGCACATGGTGCCCGACCTCGTGACCGACCACGTATGCGATGGCGAAGTCGCCCGCGCCGCCCATCTGGGCCAACTGATTGAAGAACGACGTATCGAGATACAGGTTCTGATCAGGGGGACAATAGAACGGACCGGTGGCGGCCGTGTTGTATCCGCAGGCCGAGTTCACCGCCTGACTGAACAGGACCATGGTGGGCTCGCGGTACTCGACGCCAGCTTCCGAGAAGATCCCGTTCCACACGTCCTCGGTCATGCCGAGGATCGAAGCGAGGTAGGCGCCCATCTCGTCGTCGGGTGCCTGACCGTCGGGCTGGACATCGGAGGCGGGAGCGCTCGGGCCTCCACCCTGGACCATCCCAAGGAACTCGAGGGGATTGCCGCCGAGGAGCGTGATCACTAGCAGGATGAGAAGTCCGCCGCCGCCGATCCCACCGCCCATGCGCATAGCCGGCGATCCACGCTTGTCCACCACGTTCCCGCTACGCCGGCTGTCGCGCCACCTGACCATCGTTGCTCCGGAGTTCGAGACGATCGATCGCTTCTGGCCCGGATGGATGCAAGCAGTGGGCCAGCGGATGGACGCCGCTACGCCCCCCCCTGTGGGGGAGTTTGGCCAGGCCAAGCGGGCCCGGACATAGCGCACCGGGACGCCTGTGTAGACCCGGCGCACCCTCGACCCGCGCACTGCGTCGAGCTGAGCGGTCGAACGAAGAAAACGTCACACTCGAGGGGGGAAATCCAACCATTGGTGACTTGTGTGTGCTGTATCGCTACAACTCACCAATCGATGGGCCGGCGCCACCGCCGCTGGTGAGTTGTGCGGAATTATTCCCTACAACTCACCAATGGATGAAATGGATGTCGCGAATGGTGAGTTGTGTGTGAAGCGGCGGGTCGGTAAGCGACTTCGGTCGCGATCGCCGGCGTGGTCGGAGCTCGAATCGACGGCGCTACGCCCCCCCTGTGGGGAAGTTTGCACGGGAGGCCCGGGCCCCACCATAGGCGCCCCGGCCTCCCACGCTCCACTCCCCCCTCACCCCCCCCTCACCGCCCGCCCCGCCGCGACGGCCGCGGAAACGGCGGCGGCGTCACCGTCGGCATCGGATTCGCCTCGATCAGACGGAGCACCTCCGCCACCGCCCGCTCCAATTGGGGATCACGCCCCTCTGCCACCGACTTCGCGTCCAGTAGAACTTCAATGTCCGGCGGAACCCCCTCGTTCTCGGCCACCCAGCGGTTGTTGATGGGGTCGAACACGGCGTTGTCGGGAGCGGTCAGGGCGCCGCCATCCACCAGCGGGTAGTGGACGGACGATTTGACCAGCCCGCCCCACGTGCGGGCGCCGATCAACGGGCCGACGTTCTGCTGGCGGAAGGCCCACGGGAAGTAGTCACCACCGGAGCCGGCCAATTCGTTGATGAGCAAGACCTTTGGGCCGAGGATCCCCTGAGGCAGCAGAATCGGCTTGCCGCCAGGTACCTCGTTAGTGATGGCGGCCCGCAGATCCCGGGTCATGTAGTCGACCATGTAGTCGTCGAGGTTGCCGCCGCCGTTGAAGCGTTCGTCGATGACGGCGCCCTCTTTGTGCTGCTGGGCGAAGTAGTAGCGATCGAACGACACGACGCCGCTCCCGCCCGTGTTGGGGATCCACGCGTAGGCGACCCGGCCACCCGACAGTTCGTCCACCCGCCGGCGATTGTCCTCCACCCACGCCCGCTGGCGGAGCGCGGTCTCCGAGCGGATCGGCTCGACCGTGACGGTCCAACTTCCGTCCATGGATGGGCGGTCGTTGATGTGTAGCACGGTTTGCATGCCCGCCGTGCCGTCCAACGCCTCGTAGGGATCCCGGGCGGTCGTCAACTCCTGGCCGTTCACTCCGACCAGGTATTGGCCCTCTTCGACGTTCAGCCCCGGTCGGTCGAGCGGAGCCGACAGGCCGGGATTCCACGCCTCGAACGTGTAGATGCGGTCGATCCGCCAGCGGCCGGAGTCGGCCCCGTAGTCCGCGCCGAGCAGCCCGACCCGTACGGTGTCGACGGCGGGGAAGTCCCCGCCGAAGACGAAGGAGTGGCCCACGGACAGTTCGCCGTTCACCTGATCCAGGATGTAGTTGAGATCGGAGCGGTGCCGGACGTGCTGGACAAGCGGGCGGTACCGCTCCCGCACGGCGTTCCAGTCGTTGCCGTGCATGCCGGGGTCGTAGAAGAAGTCCCGCTCGTAGCGCCACGCCTCGTCGAACATCTGGTGCCACTCGGCCGTCCGGTCGAGCTGGGTGCGCAGGTCCACCTCGAGTCGGCCGGAGCCACCCTCCGGCGGACGGGCGGTCCCGACGACGTGCCAGTTGGGACCCGAGCGGTAGATGATCTTTTCGCGGTCATTCGACACGGACACGCCGAAGACGCCGCGGGCGAACACCGACGACTCGCGCTCCTCCATGTCGAATTTGTTCAGCACGAGTCCAGGCGTATTCGCTACGCGCTCGAGAACAAACACGCTTCCCTTCGGCCCGGGAGCGGTCCCCACATAGTTCCGCACGGGCATCGGCAGAGCGATGATGCGTCGCTCCACTCCATCGAAGTCGATGCGGACGACCTCGTCATCGTCGGATTCGGCATTCGCGTCCTCGCCACCCGGTCGGGCGCCATCACCCGTGCCGGCACGATCACCCGTTCCCGATTCGCCGCCTCCCGCTCCCGCTCCGTCTCCGCCGGCCCCTCCCTCGCTGCCATCGCCTTCCACCGGCTCCTCGTCGGATTCGAGAGGGAAGGGCGTCGGATCGTCGTCTCGCAGCACCATGACATAGGCGCCGTAGGTCGGCGCGTTGGCGAGGATGGAGCTGGTGTTCGCCCACCCGGAGTTCAACGCGAGGTTGGTACTGGCCAGGAAGTAGAGGTGTCGACCATCGGCATCCCAGGAGGGACTGACCGCGTCCGCCATCTCGTCGGTCAGCGGTGTCGCGGCGCCCGTGTCCACGTTCCACGCGACCACGCGGTGGTAGTTGTTCGGGAAGGTCTTGCCGAACGCGAGCCACTTCGAGTCGGGCGACCAGGTGAGCCCCATGCCGCCACGTTCGATGTTCGTGCCGCCCGTGTCGGCGGTGCGTACCCGCCCACCCTCGACATCTACCACCCGAATGCGTACGTCGTCGTCGACGAACGCGATGTAGGCACCGTCGGGAGACCACGTGACTTCCCACGCGAAGACGGATTCGCCGATGTCGATCGTGCGCTCCTCGCCCATGCCGTCCTGCTCGGAGATCACGAGCTCGTAGCCGGCACCCCGGTCGCGGAACCAGGCGATGTGCTGTCCGTCCGGTGCCCACACGGGCGAGCGGTCCGCGGCGCCGGAACTATGCGACAGGTTACGCGCGCTGCCGTTTTCGACCGGGACCGTGAAGATTTCGCCACGCGCTTCGAACAGCGCCCTTTGGCCCGTCGGGGATAGCGATGCGTTGGTGGCCCGCCGGCTCACGTCTTCCCACCGGGTCGCGGCCCACGGGAAGTCGCCGACGACATCGATGTCGATTCGCCGCGAGCGGCCGGACGCCGGATCGAGTTCGTGGATATAGCCGTCCTGCTCGAAGACGAGTGCGCCCTCGTGGCCGGACAGGTTCTTCACTTCTGCGCCGCTGAAGTTGGTGATCTGGCGCGTGGCGCCGGAAGCGACGTCGTACGACCAAACGTTGTACGCGAAGTCGCGATCGGACACGAAGTAGATGGTTCCGTCCATCCAGACGGGGTGCATGTCGGTGGTGCGGTCGTTCGGAAGCCGTACTTCGTCCAGGTCGTCGAGGTCCAGGATGGTCAGCGCGGTGTTCTGTCCGCCTCGGTAGTCCCGGAACTCCCAGTCCCACCGGGACACTCGGTCCACGACCATGCGGCGCCCGTCGGCTGAGTAGGAGGCGTTGTGCCCCCACGGTGCCGGAAGCAGGGTCGAGGGGCCGCCTTCGGGTGAGACCGTCCATAGCCGCTGATAGCCAGTCGGCGCCGTCTCTCGGGTGGACGAATAGAGGACACGTGAGCCGTCCGGCGTCCAGCCCCGCGCGAACGTCTGCGCCGGGTACCACGTCAGCCGGGTCGGCGAACCCCCTTCGGCGGACACGACGTACACGTTGTTCGTCCCGGACCGGTTGCTCGTGAACGTGATCCACCGCCCGTCCGGCGAGAAGTGTGGGTCGGCCTCGACAGCGGGAGTGCTGGTCAGCCGCAGCGCCCGTCCACCGGCGCGCGGCGCCACCCAGAGGTCCGCACCGTACGCGAACGCGACCTGCGAGTCGCTCAGCGTGGGCTGACGGAGGAGACGGGTGCCCTGGGCGGACGCGGGGGAAGCCACCGCGAGGACGGTGGCAACAACGGCGGCCAGGGCGGACAGGGCACCTGCGAGACGACGGACCATGGAAGGACGGCTCCAGCGGGAGAAAACGGATCCGCCCCAACGTCCCTCCCGCCCGCATCCCCGCGCAAGGCGAGTCGGGTCCGCCGCGCTCACGTCGGCGCCTCCGACGTCCCTACCGTGGGCGCGCCTCGTCGCGCCTACGCAGTTCCCCCGCAACGCGCTCGCCACCGGCCTCCCCGACGTGGGCACGTTCCGCCGCGCTATGCAGTTCCCCACGACGCGCTAGCCGCTGGACGCGGTGTGCCTCCCCGCGTGGCTATGCCCCGATGCCTCAGACCGAAGCAGGCTCCCGCGCGCGCACCACGTCCAGCCACCCGTGCGCGTCAGGGCGGCGGCCGCGGGCGATGTCCAGGTACGCCGCTTGTAGCGACTTCGTGAGGGGACCCGGCGCCCCTGACCCGACCTGAACGCGGTCCACCGAACGCACCGGCGTCACCTCGGAGGCCGTCCCGGCGAAGAAGATCTCCTCCGCCTGGTACAGCATCTCCCGGGGGATCACACACTCCCGAGTCGGTATCCCCATATCCGATGCCAGTTTGAGGACGCAGTCACGCGTGATTCCCGCCAGCAGCGTCCCATCGAGTTGTGGGGTCAGCAGTTCGCCCTCGACCACGAGGAAGATGTTCTGGCCGCTGCCTTCGCTGACCGTTCCGCCGACGGCCAGGGCAATCGCCTCCTGAAAGCCGTTCGCCACCGCTTCCATCTTGATGAGTTGGCTGTTGATGTAGTTGCCACCCGCCTTCGCCAGGCTCGGGTGCGTGTTCGGCGCCGGTCGGAACCACGACGACACGCAGGCGTCCACACCTTGGTCCAGCGCCTCGGCGCCCAGGTACCGTCCCCAGGGCCAGGAGATGAGGAAGGTCTGGATCGGGCTCGGCTTCGGGTTCAGGCCGAGGGCTCCGACGCCTCGAAAGGAGATACCCCTCAGAGACACCGTTCCTCCGAATCAATTCGTGACACGCCTCGACCAACTCGTCCGGCTCGTATGCCAGATCCATCTTGTAGATGCGGCACGAGGTGAAGAACCGTCGGATGTGATCGCCCAGGCGCATGGCGGCGGGTCCGTCCTCGGTCTCGTAGAAGCGGATCCCTTCGAAGATCGACGACCCGTAGTGGAGCGCGTGCGTCATCACGTGCACGTTGGCTTCCGCCCACGGGACGAAGGCGCCGTCGTTCCAGATCCATTCAGTGCTCGGTATCGCAGTGTTCATACTCGTTCTGATTCCAGGGAGAAATGAAAAAGCGCCGAACCCGGATGGGCGCGGCGCTCGGCGGCGGCTGTCGAGGTCTCGCTCGTCAGCGTTCTCCGGGGCACCGGCCACCGTCGCTCCCGAGTACGATGCTCGGGAGACCGATAAGGACCAGGCCGCGGCGGAGAAGTGAGTTCATCCTTCCCAGGTACGGCCGCCGCAGCGCGACGTCAAGGAGCTCGCTGCCGCGGCGGTTTGAGCGGGGTCCTGGTGGGACGGTCGCGCCGAAGTCGGCGCCGGTCACGGGTGCCGTGATCGAGGCGGGTGGGAAGCGTCCCGAGCGCTACGTCGGGAGCCGACGATTCAGCCTAGATTCGCGACGGTTCTGCAACCGCGTGAAAAGGTTGCTTTAGGGCCCCCAACACGCGACCTTTACCGCGTGGCAACGATTGTCACGTCCCAGCGTGGGGGGTTTAACCACGTGGGTCAGCAGTCGGGACGTACGGTACATCCGAACAACTCCGACGAAGACCGAAGACGCAGCAACAGGAGTTGTAAGATGCGTACGACCGGTACTGTGAAGTGGTTCAACGACCAGAAAGGCTTTGGGTTCATCACGCCCGAGGACGGTTCCAAGGACTGCTTTGTGCACCACTCGGCGATCCAGATGCAGGGCTTCAAGACCCTCGCTGAAGGCGCCCGCGTGGAGTTCGACATCGTTCAGGGCCAGAAGGGCCCCGCGGCGGAGAACGTCACGGTAGTCTGACGGTCCTCATGGATCGTTGACCCGGCCCCCCGGCGCCCCAGTGGCGTCGGGGGGTTTGTCGATTCTCGGGGTTTTGGGGCACCCTGTGTGGTCGCCCCTTCGAGGCGTCCGGTCGCCACCAGATGGCCGCCGAACAGGTGAGTGCTCAGGCGTCGTCCACCGACCGAGCATACGCCTCCGGCTGGATCTCACGGCCCTGGGCGGCCGACCACACCTGGGTGAACTCGGCACCGAAGAAGAAGATCTGCGCCGAGATGTAGATCCAGATCAACGTAAGGAAGATCGAGCCGGCCGCTCCGTACATCGAGGCGGTGGCGTTGCGAGCCACGAACGCGGTCATGGCGAATCGGCTGACCACGAGGAGTCCGGAGGTCGCCAGCGCGCCGATCGAAACGTCGGCCCACGAGATCCGGGCGTCGGGCAGAAGCTTGAACACCATCCCCACGAACCACCAAAGAAGAAGCCACGACGCGAAGATGTCGGCCATCCAGACCAGGGGCAGGATGTCTTGCAGGGGGCGGACGACCGGTCCCAGCCACCCCACCATCGCGCCCGCGACGACGGTGATGAGTGTCAGCAGACCGAGGGCCAATACCATGGTAAACGCGGCCAGGCGTGTGCGGATGAGATTCCGCATGGTCCCTGTGGCCGGCTCGACCCCCCAGATCCGGTTCAGAGCACCCTGCATGCTGGCGAATACGGCCGTTGCGGCAAATGTCAGAATGCCGATGCTGATCCACGTCTCGACGCCCCCAGTGTCCGGTCGGTTCGCCTCGGAGAGCACGGTACGCGCGATCTCTGCCGCCTGGGGGCCGGCCAGGAGTCCGGCCTGTTGAATGATGCGCCGTTCCGCCGCTCCGCTCCCGACCACTCTCCCGAGGAGAGGCACGGACAGAACCACCAAAGGTCCCAGGGATACCACCGTGTAGAAGGCGAGGGCGGCGCCCCGATCCCCGACTCCGTGGCTGGCGAACGCGCGGGCGGAGCGCACAAAAGCCCCGCGGACGAACGTCAGCCGGGCCTTCCACGTGGTTCTCTGATCTGACGGGTCGGGTGAGGGGCCGACCGGCTCTTCCATCCTACGGCGTGTTCACCAGGGGGACCGTCAAGACCGCGCTTCCTGAAACCGTCCCGGACGAGGCGGTGACCCGAGCCTGCCCGGGGCCCCGGGCGGTCGCGACGCCGCTGGAATTCACCGTCGCGACGGCGAGGTCGGACGACGCCCATGCCACGGAGGCGTTTTGAACCACCCCGCCCGAGGCGTTGAACGCGGTGGCGGTGAAGGTGATCACGGATCCTACGTCGAGGGCTTGGGCGGTGTTCGGCGAGACCTCGATGCTATCGACCGAAGCCGCCCCGTTCGTGTCGATCGACACCGCCACCGGAGACCCGCTTTCGGGCCCGCACGCGACGGTGAACCGAATGAGCGCTGCGAAGGCGAACAATATCAACCAGAATCTGCTCTTGGTTTCGGGTTGTGAGGGGGTGTCCACGATCGTGCTCCTGATATGTGGAACGCTCGGTCCGAGCGGTTTGTTCAGCCGTCGTTTCCGCGACCGTAGAGAGCAAGACACATGCCATGATCGGCTGCTCGACAGATCCCTGAACGGCCAGGCGGGGCGGGGGTTTTTTCGGCCCCCGCCCCGCCTTCCTACAACCGGTCGTCAGGCGTGCTGGCCGGCGTGGACTCCTTCCTCGATCTCCTCGAGCATCTTGTCGATGAAGTCAGCCATATCGTCGGGGTTTCGGCTGGTCACCAGCCCATGGTCCACTACGACCGACTCGTCGACCCAGTTGGCGCCGGCGTTGACGAGATCGGTCTTGATCGAGTGGTAGGAGGTGATTGTGCGTCCCTTGAGCACGTCGGCCTCGGCGAGCATCCACGGACCGTGGCAGATCGCGGCGACGGGCTTCCCGTCCTCGAGAAAGCTTCGTACGAATTCGACGGCGTCTTCGTTGGCGCGCAGCTTGTCCGGATTGATCACGCCGCCCGGAAGAACGAGGGCTTGGAAGTCGTCGGCGGACACGGAGTCGACGGTGTCGTCGACGGACACGCTGTCACCCCAGTTTCCGTCGTTCCAACCACGGATGGAGTCGGCGGAATCCGGGAGCGATACGATGGACACGGACGCGCCCGTACCTCTGAGGGCGGCGACGGGCTCCATCAGCTCGGACTGCTCGAAGCCGTCGGTGGCCAGTACTGCCACCTTGCAACCGGAGAGGTCGTACTTGTTTTCACCATAGCTGTCGTTCGACATGCTTTTCCCTTCGTTGTCTGTGTTGAATAGGCAACTATAAGACGTTGCAAGGTCCATTCCGGGCCGGACGCAGGACTCGAGCTGTCCGACGTGCCGTCTGGAGGACCTGCTCGCCCGACCGCGCCGCCTTGAAGACAAATGAACCCACGGTTAGCGTCGGGACTCGCGGATCTATCAGTCCGGTGGCACGGCCAACTTTCCACGGACGTCACATGCCTCGACGGTCGAGAAGCGGGAGCCGGTGGGTCACTTGCGGATGGTACGTTGCGCTGGGCCTCATGCTTCTCATCGGTGGCACAGGCTGGACCAGCCCCCGGCCCCCGCAGCCGGCTGCCTCTCCGCCGGGCCGGAGCGTACCGCTGCCGGGCACCCGTGGGTCGAGCCCGCCGTCACCAACACCGGCCGCTTCTCAGGCGAGCCCGCGGTCGCCGCGGCAGTCGAATCCACCCGACTCTGATGCCCCCGAGCCCGGCTCGGAACTCCGCGTATGGCTGGTGACCATCGGGCCCGGTGAGATCTTCTGGGAGCGGTTCGGGCACAACGCCCTCCGCGTACTCGACACGAGCACGGGCCGCGACGTCTCGTACAACTGGGGCATCTTCGACTTCAACCAGACGGACTTCATCCCCCGGTTCCTCAAGGGCCAGATGCTCTACAGCATGGCCGGGTACGACACCAGGGGCATGATCGCGGCGTACGCCCAGACCGGTCGTGACGTGGTGCTTCAGGAACTGAACCTGACACCTGCCGAGCGGCTCGAACTGCGGGCGTTCGTCGAGACGAACGCACTTCCGGAAAACCGCGACTACTTCTACCAGTACTTCCTCGACAACTGCTCTACCCGGGTTCGCGACGTCCTCGATCTCGTCCTCGACGGGGCGCTCTCGGACCGCTTCACGACCGAACCGACGGGCACGTCCTACCGATGGCATATCCGCCGCGTGACCGAGCCTGACCCACTCCTCTATACGGGGATGGACCTCTTGCTGGGCCGACCGGGTGATGCTCCGATCAGCGTATGGGAGGAGATGTTCCTGCCTGTCACGCTACGTGACGCCCTGCGGGATGCAACGCGTCCCGGGCCGGACGGAAGGGCCGAGCCGCTCGTCCTCAGCGAAGAGGAGGTCGTGCCGTCGTCGATCGAGCGGGCACCGGAGCTTCCGCCGTCCTGGCTCCCGTGGTACCTCCTCATTGGTGTGACGCTGGGTACGTCTATGGCGCTCCTCGGATGGCTTGGCGCTCGGTCGAGAGGTCCCCGGAGGGGGGCTCCATCGCGCTCGGTTTGGCTCGTGGCGCTGGCCGTCGGCGGCGGCGCGTGGAGCCTCCTGGCCGGAGTCGCCGGCCTCCTGCTGGTGGGCGTGCTGTTCACCGACCACACCTTCATGTACAGCAACGCCAATCTGTTCCTGTTCACCCCGGTGTCGCTCGCGGTGGCCGCCGGAGTCATCCTGACGGTGCTCCGCTCGCGTCCTCCCACCTGGTGGGTGGTTCAGGCGGCCTGGTTCGTCGCCGGAGCCGCCCTCTTGGCGCTCCTGTGGGAGGCGTTGCCGATGCGCGGTCAGACCAACGGCATTTTCCAGGCGATGGCCGTGCCCGTTCACGTGGGACTGGCGGTGGCGCTGACGCTGTTGCGACGTCCATCGGCTACGGCCTAGGAGTGTGGTGCCTCGAGAGTTCTCGAATGGCCGAGACACTTTCGTATCGCCACACTAATTCCGCGATCGACCTTTCTGGGTGAGCTTCCGCTCCGCACGGCGTGCGATGGCAAGCAGCCGTTCGTCCTGCCCGGCCGGCGCGATGAGTTGAAGCCCCACCGGTAGCCCGAGGTCGTCGTGGCCGACCGGGAGGGTGATGGCGGGCAGGCCGAGAAAGCTCGCCGGGGCGGTGACCCGAAGAAGGGTGGTGTTCACCGCGCGATACTCGTCCGGACCCGCCAGCGTCTCGACCGGAGGCGGACTGATCGTGTGGCCCGGAAGCGCGAGGATGTCCACGTCCTCGAACAGGGTGTCCGCCCGTGCGGCAAGCGCGCCCTGGAGCGCCAACGCTTCGGCGTACTCCGCCGACTGGGCGTCCGGCGCGTCCCGGAGGCGGTCTCCCACGATGGGGTGGAGGAGGTCGCTCCACCCGGGCAGCTCAGCGGCCAGAAACGCGTTGCACTGGGTGGCCACCATCTGGCCGGTCAGATAGGCGTCGGCCGCCTCGTCGAGCAACCCTCCGGCCGATGAGGCATGCGTGAACGCGGACGCGCCGCTCCCCGCGTGTGCGGAAAGTCGCCCCAGGCTGGCTTCGAAGACCCGTGCGATATCCCCCTGAATCCCCTTCCACAGGTCACTGTCGGGCACCCCGATCCGCACCGTGCCCTGCGTGGCGTCATCGAGGTCCAGACGCTGCCGAAAGGCGTCCGGATCTCCTTGGCGGGGGTCCACCGAACCGAAGAACCAGACCATATCGTCGACCGTGCGGGTCAGGCCTCCGACCACGTCGAGCGTGGGCGAGAGCGGCACGACCCCCTGCGTCGGCCAGTTCCCGGTGGTGCCGCGCATGCCGACCGTGCCCGTGAGCGACGCGGGAATGCGGATCGAGCCCCCGGTGTCGGTTCCCAACGCGACCAATGCCGAGCCCTCGACGAGGCTCACACCGGCACCGCTCGATGAGCCGCCCGGGATCCGGTGCGCGGAGGCGTCGTTGGGATTTCGTGGCGTGCCCCAATGAGGGTTGATGCCGACGCCCGAGTACGCCAATTCGACGGTGTGGGTCTTCCCGATGATCACCGCGCCCTGCGCCCTCAGGACAGAGACCAACCACGCGTCCGTCTCCCACTTGGGAGGGAGGCGTCGCGTGGTGCCCGCAAACGTCGGGAGCCCTTCGACGCCGTACATGTCCTTCACGGACACGGGAATTCCGCACATCGGGCCGGGGTCGGGCCTGCCGTCCCGGGCCGCGTCCAACATCGCTTCGGCCCGTTCGGCCTGGTCATGCGCGAACGTCTCGTCCAGGAGTTTGTAGGCCCCGTTCGGAGGGGTGGAGGAGCGGGCGCGCTCCAGCGCGGCTCTGAGGAGCTTCGACGGAGAGGTTCGTCCGGTTCGGAGCGCGGAGGCTGTGGCGGAAAGCGAGATCTCAGAGGGATGGCTCATGAGGAGGAATGTACAAGGAGTCGGCGCCGGATCGTGACGGAGCGCGGTGGCCGATGGGGGCACGGCACCCGACATTGGCGCTGACCCGGCGATCTCGTCGGATCAGCCGACCCTTCCCACAGCCGGTCAAGGGCTCATGAAGACACGCGATCCCCAGTGGTACGACTTCTTCGACGGAGGAGTGACTCGACGGGACTTCCTCCGGGTGGCGGGTGGTGCTGCCGGATTGGTGGCCCTGGGCGCGCTTCCCGGGTGCGGCTTCGCGCGCGTGCCCCGCCTCTTGGACGACCCGTTCACACTGGGCGTGGCGTCGGGAGACCCGACATCGGACGGGGTCGTTCTCTGGACCCGCCTCGCCCGCAACGTCCTGCGGGGTCGCGGACTGGCCGACCGCGCGGTTCCCGTGAACTGGGAAATCGCGCACGACCGCGCGTTCGGTCAGGTCGTGCGGAGCGGCGAGTCGCTCGCCCTCCCGGAGCTCGGCCATTCCGTCCACGCCGAGGTGAACGGGCTCGAGCCCGGCCGGCGGTACTTCTACCGATTCACCACGGGGGGCGTCTCGAGCCCGCGGGGCCGCACGATGACCGCGCCAGGGCCGGAAGCGATGGCGCAGTGTGTCCGATTCGCATTCGCTTCCTGCCAGAACTACGAGCACGGCTACTACTCCGCCCTCCAGCATCTCGCGGAGGAGGACGTCGACTTCATCGCCCATCTGGGCGACTACATCTACGAGAAGCGCTTCGCCGGGCCGGCCGTGCGACAGAACGAGGCCGGCGAGGTGATCACGCTGGACGAGTACCGGGCTCGATACTCTACCTACCGGAGCGACCGTGCGCTCCAGGCGGCCCACGCGGCGGCCGCGTGGATCAGCACGACCGACGACCACGAAGTCGACAACAACTGGGCCGGCAGATTTCCGGAAGACGACCAGACGCAGGCGGAACTGATGCTGCGACGGGCCGCCGCCTTCCAGGCGTTCTACGAGTTCATGCCGCTACGGCGCTCGTCGATGCCGAGCGGGCCGGACATGCCTCTCTACCGGCGCCTTTCGTTCGGGCCGCTGATGAATCTGTGGGCGCTGGATACCCGCCAGTACCGCACCGATCAGCCGTGCGGTGACCGCACCCAACCGACGTGCGCGGAGCACGTGGCGCCGGACGCCACCATCCTGGGAGGCGCTCAGAGACGGTGGCTGATGCAGGGGATGGCAGACTCCGGGGCCCGCTGGAACGTGCTGGCCCAGCAGGTGATGGTCGCGCGCCTTCGCGGCGTGCAGGGCGACGGAACCGAGACATGGTCGATGGACAAGTGGGACGGATACCCCGTCGAGCGACAGGCGCTGATGGACTTCCTGGCCGAGGCCCAGCCGTCCAACCCGGTCGTCCTCACCGGCGACATCCACTCGAACTGGGTCACGAGCCTGAAACAGGACTTCGACGACCCGGCCTCCCGCACCGTCGGAACCGAGTTCGTCGGCACGTCCCTTACCTCGGGCGGCGACGGACAGGACTCGACCGCCGGTGGGCAGGGGGTCCTGAGCCGCAATCCCCATATTCAGTTCTACAATGGCCAGCGCGGGTACGTCGTGTGCGAGGTGACCCCGGACCGGTGGACCGCCGACTATCGGGTGGTGCCGTTCGTGGAACGCCCTGGAGCGCCCATCTCGACGCGCGCCACGTTCGTGGTCGAAAGCGGGAAGGCTGGGGCGGAGCGCGGGTAGGCCGCCTCGGCGGGGCGGCCGCTTCGCACCGGAGTGGCCCGGTGGAGCGCCTGCTCCAGATCGTCCCAGAGATCCTCCACGTCCTCCAGACCGACCGAAAGCCTGAGGAGGTCGTCGGCCACCCCGCTGGCTGCGCGCGCCTCTTCCGTGACCGCTCGATGGGTGAGCAGGGCGGGGGCCTGCATCAGGCTGTCCGTCGACCCCAACGATACGGCGGGCGTGATGAGCCGGACGGCCTCCAGGACGTGCCGGGCCCGTTCCATTCCTCCTCCGACCCGGAAGGAGATCATCGTCCCTGGCCCGCGTTGCTGCGTTCTCAGAAGCCGAAGGTCGCGGGGACGATCTGAGAGGCCCGGGTAGTGTGTGATCGACACGCGAGGGTGCTCCGCGAGCCGTGCGGCCAGGATACGGGCCGATTCCTGCTGAGCCCGGACCCGCAGGGGAAGCGTCTGCAGCCCCCGGTGGAGCAGGTACCCCGCCAGCGGGTGGAGCACGCCCCCCGTCGCGATGCGGATCCTGCGGAGCACACGGGCCCACGCTTCCGAGGTCGCGACCACGCCCCCGAGGACATCGCCGTGGCCGCCGAGGAACTTCGTGGCGCTATGGATGACGAGATCCGCCCCCAATTCGCTTGGCGTCTGGAGCACCGGCGTGGCGAACGTCGAGTCGACCGCGACGGGAATTGAGCGACCACGCTCGGCGGCCCGCACGGTCGCGACGACCGTGGCGATGTCGACCATTTCCAGCGTGGGGTTGGCGGGCGTTTCGACCAGCACAAGGGCGGTGTCGTGCCGCACAGCGTCGGCCAACCCGGCCTCGTCGGTCCAGGTGATCCGCGTTCCGAGGAGGCCCGACTCGAGAAGGTGATCGGTACCCCCGTAGATGGGCCGGAGAGCGACCACGTGGCCGCCCGTCAGGCCAGCCGTCGCGGCCTCCGAGATGGAACCGAGGATGACCGCGGTGATGGCCGCCATCCCCGAACTGAACGCAACTGCGGCCTCCGTTTGCTCGAGGACGGCCAGGGCGCGCTCGAAGCCGGACACCGTCGGGTTTCCGAGGCGGCTGTAGACCGGATTCGGGGCACTCGCTTCTCCTGCCGCCAGCGCATCGAGCGAAGCCTCCGCCTGGGCCACGTCGGTGAAGCCATAGGTAGAGGACAGGTCGATGGGAGGAACGTGCGGGATGTAGTCGTCGTGCACGCTCCCCGATGACCGGGGCCCTCGGCCCCCATGGACCGCCTGCGAATCGAAGCGCATGATCGTGCCTCCGTCAGAAGGGACTTCTTGCTGCTTGAAATATGGCTTACGATTCGATGTATCTGCAAAGTTTACGAATTTTATTCACGAAAGGATGGCGATGAGCGACTTGGACCGTACGGATCGCGATATTCTCACCATTCTCGCGCAGGATGCGCGGGTCACCAACAAGGAGCTGGCTCGGCGCGTAGGCCTGTCGGAATCCGGGTGCCTGGAACGGGTTCGTCGACTCCGCGATTCCAACACGCTGCGGGGGGCCCACTCGGAAGTCGCGCCCGAGGCTTTCGGGGTCCACGTCGAGGCCTTCATCGCGGTGACACTGTCACGGCACACGCGAAAAGCGATCACCGCGTTCGAGCGGAAGACGTTCGCGCTGCCTCAGGTCATGGCCATCCACCACCTCACGGGCCGGACCGACTTTCTCGTGCACGTCGTATCGTCGGATATGGACCACCTCCGCGACTTCACGATGGATGCGATCACGGGATTGCCCGAGGTGGCGCGCGTCGAGACGTCTCTGGTTTTCGGCTCGCATCGCAAGTGGTCCTGGCCGGACCTGACCGTCTGAGGCGCCGGACGTCGGGGCGTGTCCGTGGGAACTCCAGGCCGCCCCGGTCGTTTCGGTGGGCAACAGGAGGAGGGTCCATGGGTCGGGTTGCAGAATCGAGGCTGGCGGGGTGGCTGGCGGTGGGGGCCGTTGTCGCGGTTGCGGCATGCGCCGGTGGGGAAGACGACCGTGCGGGTGGTACCGAAGAGCCGTCCGCGAAGGCGGTGGAGGGTCGCGCTTCGAGCGCCGCCGACGCCGCCGGACCCTGGTCCGCGGTTTCGACCGGGGGCACACGGGTCACCGTGCACGTCGCCGACGTGCCGCTCCAGGTTGGGCCGATTCCGCTGGTCCTCGAAGTCCACTCCGACGATCCGGCTGTGCGCCCGCGTTCTCTCGACATCACGTCGCCGAGCATGCCGATGCACGGCGTGATGCGCGTGGCTGTCGAGGAGACCGCCGACGGTCGCTTTCGGGTCACGCCCGAGATCCCCATGGAGGGCGACTGGGCCGTGTACGTGAACCTCGACGAGGGAACCGATTCCGCCGAGTTCCTATTTGAAGTTTCGGAGGCGGGTGACTCCGGTGGCCAAAACCAGGGCCAGCACGGAACCCACTGATCCAATCGATCCACGTCGAATGGCGTGGGCGAACGTTCCCGATGGGAGGATGACGATGAAGAAATTTCTGTTGACAGCGTGTGCGTTGGCCATGTTGGGCATCAGTGCAGCCGATGCCGAAGCCCAGACGATGGCGGCCACGCGCGACGTGGAGTTCGAGGCGCAGGTCGTCGACCTGTCGTGCAAGCTCGTCTACGACCTCAGCGGCGACATGCACCGCGAGTGCGCCCAGGTGTGCGCCGACCGTGGCGTGACGCTGGGCCTCCTGGCGGCCGACGGCACCTTCTACCTGCCGGTGTCCCAGGCGATGCCGGGTGCGGGCTCCAACGAGCTGCTCAAGCCGCACGCCGAGCACACGGTCAAGGTGAAGGGCAAGGTCGTGACGCGCGCTGGAATGAACTCGATCATCATCGAATCCGTGGCGATGTAACGGACTCGAGTTCGTCTTGCTGATGGTCAGCACGAGATGGAGACGGGGTCGGGGCTACGGCCCCGGCCTCGTCGTCGTTTCGCTCCTGTCGATAGGAGCCTGCGGTGACGGTGGTCCCGGCCCGGTGGGAACGCCGCTGACGGGCCACTCGCCGGCGACGGTCGTGGAGCGGGACGGCGCGCTTCACGTCGAGAACGGAGGGGCCGAGGAAGAGCTCGTTCTTTACCAGGAGCTCGGCGACCGGGGTGCGACGCTCCTGTTCCTGGACGGCCGGGCCGCCACCACCCTTCCGGACGGTGGGAGCGCATGGGCCGAGACTGCGGGCGGCCGCGTCATCCAGTTCGACGCGTCCGGAGTCGTGCACTCGGTTCTCGGTGGCGCCCCGCCCGACGACCGGCCGCTGACGCGCCCGACGTTCGTGGGGATGTCCGAAGACGGCCTCCAAGCGGGAGAGCCGGACGGTTCGACTCTCCAGTTCCAGGATGGGTCGCCGGCCCGGTGGCACACGAACGAGCCGCCCGTGGCGTTCGTTGGTGGAGACGCGCGCGTGCAGGCCGCCACGCGCACCGTGTTCGACATCTCCCTGGTGCCTCTGGCCGCGAATGCGCCGCTTCTCTGGCTCCGCCGCGGCGGTGACATCCACCCCGTGGGCTCCTTGACGATGCCGGCGCAGGCCATGCTGGCGCCGGTGGCGAACGCGGGGTGGGTGGCCACGGACGGCGCCGAGGCGGTCTACTTCGCCTCGGCGGTGCGACCCGAGCTTCACAGGTACGGAGCGGATGGCTCGCTGGAGTGGACCGCGACCTGGGCGCTCGACGGCGTGGAGGCCCCCCGATTCGCTGCCGTCGGTGGCACGCTGACACCGGTCTTCCGTGTGGTCCAGCAGGCCGTGGCGGTCGGTCCGGACGGATGGATCTACGTGCTCGCGTCCCGTCGCCGCGAGGGTCGCGCCGACCGGTTGCTGGTGTTCGACCCCGCCGACGGCACGCTGGTCCGTGAAGCGGAAGTCGGGGGCGACGCGGCCATCTACGTCCGCGAAACCGGCCACGTCTTCGTGGCCCCCGGTCCGTCCGCCCTCGCCCGCACGGCTGCAGAGGTGGGGCGCCAGCCCTTCCCGCCGTTCACTTTGCCGGGGATGGCGTCGCCCGACTCCGTCCGCCTCTTCGACCACCTGGGCAAGGTGGTGGTGGTGAACTTCTGGGCCAGTTGGTGCGCCCCGTGCCGTAGGGAGATGCCCCTGCTGGATGGTCTGGCGGGCGAGCTCGACCCCGACCAGGCCGTCGTGATCGGCTTGAACGAGGACGTCGAGCCGGACCGCGGGAGGGCCTTCCTCCAAGAAATCTCGGGGGTGCGCTACCCGGTGGGGGCCGGCCTCGGCCGGCTCCGCGACGAGTACGGCTACCGCGGGCTTCCCTATACGGTCGTTCTCGACCGGGACGGTCGGGTTGCGCAGGCGTTCTACGGCTTCGGTGAGTCGATCGAGCCCATCCGAAGCGCCGTCCTGAAGGAGCTGGGCCGGTAGCGAGCTACACCGGTACCGAGGCCTCCTGTCCCTAGTCCTCTCGGAGACTCCTGTAGCGGGGGGGGCTTCGAGACGAGGATGGTAGAGAGCTCGACGTCTCGGTCATCGAGTCGGAGACGGTCGGAGCAGAGGTGTACGTCACAGAGCGCATCCCGGGGCAGCCGCCCCGAAGTGGCTCGCTCGCTGACCTCCTGATTGCTGAGCTGGACCCTGCGTCGCGTGAGGAGATCCGGGCCATGCTTTCCAAGGCGGACGGGGACCACCCGACTGATGCAGAGGCGCCCGTCACCTAACAACAGGCTTCCGGCTCCGCGCCAGCGGCGCTCCGTCCCAACTGGCCCTGAGCAGGCAGATGAGTCTGGCGTCAAAGGTGCGGTCCGCCGTACTGTGCCGGAGTGAGCAGTATCACCGGGGACCGGTTCGGAACCCCTGCAGGTTATACGAAATGCTCGGGGACGAGTTGAGTAGGAGGAGGCTTGGGTGAGATAGGAGAGGCCGACTACAACCTTAATGGCGTAGACAAGAGGCTCGTCGAAGGAACCTGCGGGCACTGTGGGAAGCCGTGGTCTTCAAGGACCCGGAGGCCGGCCCGACGTCGATGCACTTCCGCCAGACCATCGTAGGCGGCGGCGAGGAAGCTGACGACAGGATCGGGCACTACTTCGTTATGGGCGTTTGTCCGAATCCCAGATGTCATAGCGCCACTATCCTGTATCAAGTCGAGGTCTGGGAACAGCACGGCGGCTGGGGTAGCGATCCGTATGTACAGCGGGAGGAGATCATTCATCCCCGCGGCCTGCCGACTGAGCTAAACGAGTTGATGCACGACGTGCGAGGCTTCGGCAACATCGCGGGGCACCCTTCCCAGACCTCCGATGGCGACTTGGTAGTTGTTGACCAGGTTCGGTCGTTGGCAGCGAGGGATCGAAATCGAGCACCACGGGAGAAGTCTACGATGCCGTGAACGGATCCGCCGTACCCGCCGGAGTACCGGCGTAAAATGGTCGAATTTGGTACGATCCGGACGGAGCCCGGAGGAGCTGGCGAAGGGGGAGAAGGGAGAGCGCCTCAACCTCAGTGTTCACCTGTCCACGCAACCGGGACGGCTCCACCGGGGATGCCTACGGGCAGAGGGCGAGTCTGAAGCGCGAAAGCAACCGCCCAAGTCGTGACGCCAACTTGGGCGGAGGCCAACTCAGTTCCTAATTACCGGCCGCAGGCCATCTCCGTTGAACGGGATACCCCTGCTCTGCCAGAATGCGAAGCCGCGCTGCTAGCATAGCGTCCTTCACCGCACCCTCCTCGTGGAGTCTCCTCAGCGTGGGGACGCCTGCTTCACCAGCACTCATGAGGGCGTTTACAGCCGCACTCGGAGCCACGGCACCCGACGAGCGCCTCGGGACCGCAGCCGCTACTTCGTACAAGGCTTGGGCGATCGCCTGGGCTTCTCTCGGACGTAGCCCCAAGGCGTCCCCCATCGACGACACCGCTAACGCTCTCGCAACGCCGTCTTGGCTCTCATGGAAGATCCGTAGCAAAGCCCCCGGGATCTCACGCTTCCACCGAGCCGGTGTGGGCGCCTGGGGGTGGAGAATTCCGACGAGAGTGGCGTGAGCTGCCATAACCGAACGAAGGGTTAAGCCAGAGCCACCGCCTGCGATCTGCTCTAGGCTCCGGAGGAGTTCCTCCCTCTGGGGGTCAGTATAGCGACCGTGATTGCCAATCCTCATCGCCGCCTCAGTGCTGTCGTCTTGGCTGAACGCGGCGGAGATCACCCGCGAGGCGCCGCGTATGGTAAGCGGATCTCCACCGGAGAGCATGGTCAGTGCTTCCGACGGGTTCAATACATCCACGCTAATAGTGGCCCGCTGTGCGCCGGCGGACTGAGGCGCCACTACCATTGCCACCGAGACCACGAACACCGCAAGGATCCTGACCCGATCGAATCGGACGCAGCCGAAGAGCGACGAAAGGAATGCGCTACTCATGATCCTCCTCCTGACTTAACAAAGCTAGGTGACGCGGCATACCACATGTCATTGTTGGTGGTACTGGCCCAGATCAGTAGTGTCCGGTCATAAGTCGAAGAGCTGCAACTGGTTGCGAATATCGCCGTCTTTGGAAGTGTAGGTGTCGTCCGAGAGCACTTGTGCGAGAGGGCTTTTCTCGAACGCATATACGCTCAGGATCTGTAGAATTGTGTAGAGATCCCGCTCGATTCCGAGTCGCTTCCGGGCGATCGCGACGAGGAGG
>JAJCZZ010000065.1 GCA_029262115.1 Gemmatimonadota bacterium
CTTCGCTCCTGAGCGTGGGGTCACGCCAGGATGCGGCAGAGGGACCTCACGTTCAAATGCGACCGGCACTCTCAGCTCCCTAACTTCTTGGAGCGAAGTAACTTGTACGATTCACCTGCTCGGTTAACCGGACAGTACTGACTTGCGATAGAGCTTGGCGGTACCCGGGAGTCGCCGCTTGGTTGGATCGGATCCCTGGATTCATTCTGGAACTGGGTTGTTGTGTGGGAAGGGCCTCGTGCCGCCACACTGGACGTGAGGCTGCGGACGATATAATTATTCCGTGGGAATACAAACTCGCCCACCGGACCGATCCCTGCCGATGCCCGACATGCCGAGTGACCTGGAAGTACTCGCGCTGACCGCCGCGCTGCACCTCGAGGACGAGGCCTACGGAGTCACGATGCGGGACGAGATCCGGAAGCGCACGGGTCGCTCGGTGTCGGTAGGCTCTTTGTACAAAGCCATCCGGCGGATGGAGGCGCAGGGCTGGGTCCGTACGGTGGTTGGTGAACCCACGGCGGTTCGGGGCGGTCGGGCCAAGAAGTTCGTCCGGGTCGAGGCGGCGGGCCGTCGGGCTCTTCTACGGTCGATACAGGAGCTCGAGAGCATGCTCGACGGGCTGGACGTCGAGTTGAACGCGACATGAAGTGCGGACCGCCGGCCTGGATTCTCGGGCTCCTGCGGATGGTCGTCCCGGCGTCAGAAGTCGACTTCGTTCTGGGGGACTTGACCGAGGAGTTCGACCGGCGTCAGCGGGCGGAGGGACGGGCGCGGGCCGTGTTCTGGTTCGTGTGGGAAGGGCTGCGCACGGGCGCTTCGTTGGTCACATACGACAGGGGGGGATGATAACGGGATGGGAGAAGGATTTGACGGGAGCCCTGCGCCTCTTCGGGCGGGCGCCTGGGTTCGCGGCGGTCATCGTGGTGACGCTGGCCATCGGTGTCGGGGCGGCCACGGCAGTGTACAGCGTGCTTCGCGGGGTCGTGCTCACGCCCCTGGAATTTGAGGAGTCTGACCGGGTCGTCGTGCTGTGGGGTGAGACACCGGACTACCCCAGGGCTCCCCTCACGGTGGGCGACTACAACGCCCTGGCCGACGGAGTCGGAGCGTTCTCAGAGATCTCCGCCACCTGGGGCAACACCGCACTCCTACTGGGCGATGCGGAGGCCGAACAGGTCCGCGTCGGCTGGGTGACCGCGGACTACTTCGCGGTGCTCGGGGTCACGCGGTCCTTCGGCCGAGCCCTGGAACCCGAGGATGAGGCAGGCATCGTTCTGTCCCACGACCTATGGGTACGCCGGTGGGGCGCCGATCCCCAGGTGATCGGTCGAACGGTCGACCTATCCGGTTCGACGTTCGAAGTGGTCGGCGTCCTCCCCGAGGGCCGGAATGCGAATCTGACGAGCTTCGCGGGCGCGAGAACCGAATACGACGTATGGCGGCTCATGCCTCCCGGATGGGTCCGGGGCGACGACCGATCGGTCGGATGGCTTCGGAGCACGGCCCGCCTCCGGGAGGGCGTTACCCTGGCGCAGGCTCAAGCCGAGACGGACGCGCTCATGGCCGCCGTCAACCAGACGGTCACGGATCGCGACGGCGGTACTGAGTTACGCGTCAATGTGTTGTCGGCGAAGGCGGACTTGGTCGGCGGTGTCTCCCGTACCCTCTGGATCCTGCTGGGCGCCGTCCTGGGGGTCCTGCTGATCGCCGCCTCCAACATCGCTCATCTCCTCCTGAGCCGGGGGGAGGGACGGAGCGCCGAGGTCGCCGTTCGTGCGGCCCTAGGCGGTTCTCGTATCCGGCTCCTGCGCCAATTCGGCGTGGAGAGTGGGGTCCTCGCGCTGGTGGGTGGGGCCTTGGGCCTGGGCGTGGCGTGGCTGAGCGTCGACGTCCTCGTCGCGCTCGCCCCGCCGACCCTGCCACGCCTCGACACGGTTCGCATCGATCGGAACGTCTTCGCGTTCTCCTTGCTCGCCACGGCCGGTGCCGCCTTCGTGGCCGGCGTGGTTCCGGCGCTGCGGGCCACTCGGATCGACCTGGCGGTGGCCCTGGGCGAAGGCCGGTCGACGCGGAGCCACCGGCAGCAACGATTCAGCCGTGTTCTTGTGGTGGCTGAGGTCGCCCTCTCGCTCACGCTCCTGACCGCCACGGGGCTCCTGCTCCGCAGCATGGTGGAACTCGGGAGCGTCGATCTCGGGTTCGAAAGGGACGGAGTGCTCACGTTCGCCCTCGAAGCCACCGATTGGGGCCAGTCGGCCGAAGAGGGAGCGGCAATCGTCACGGCGTACGAGAACGCGATGGCCAACGTCGGAGGCGTCCATGCGGTCGGGTTCAGCAATCGCATTCCCCTGGGTGGAGGCCTCTACACGGGGACCTACCGGTCCGCCGAGATGGCGGCGGCCGAAGTGGAGGCTTTGGAGGCCTCTCTCCGTCTCGTCACGCCGGGCTTCTTCGACGCGATCGGCGCTCGACTCACAAGTGGCCGGAACTTCCGAGCCTCCGACGGCGCGAACGGCCGCGGGCGGGGTGGCTCACCGGACAGACCTCCCGTGTATCGCCGCAAGACTGTTCAATACCGGTCGCTCGTTGAGGGGTATCGTCGGTATTCAGTTCACATCATGAAGATGGAGGAGGGAGATGGGCGGATCGGTGCAGCTGTTCGTGGGGACAAGGACTTCAATGTGGGGTGGCGCGCGACGCACTCCGATCGGAGTCGGAGCGGGGCGGGATGGAGGAACGCTGTTCTTGCTGCCCTCTTCACGGTTCTTCCGGGGTGTGCGGTAGCCCAGGACATCGTATGCCACGACCAGTGGGCGGCCTGGGCTCCTGACGGCGCGTCCATCGTCTTCGTGTCGACGGTGACGGGCGATCACGAGATCTACACGGTATCTCTCGAAACCGGCGCCCTTCGACAGCTCACGGACGTCCCTGGACGCGACGCGCATCCGTCCTTCTCGCCGGACGGACGTCTGATTGCGTTCCAGAGCCCTCGCAGCGGTGACGGTACGTACCTGTTCATCATGGACCGCGACGGGCGCGACCCACGGCAGGTTACGGACCTCCCCGGGTTCGTGGGTATGCCCGTCTGGGCCTCGGACGGAGAGCGCCTCGCCTTCCAACGTCGCTCGACCGACGCCGACGCGAAGTGGACGCTTCACGTGGTCTCCCTCAGCGATGGCCGCATCACGAGGCTGACGGAGGGCACGGCCAACGACCAGGTCGTGAACTGGCGCCCGACGGGTCTCGCCTTCTCTTCCACTCGGACCGCACGGGCATGAACCAGGTGTACGAGTGGGAGGGCGGGCGAGTGCGCCAACTGACACACGGGCCATTCGAGCATCGAAATGCGACGTGGGCGCCGGATGGTGAACGGATCGCGCTACGCTCCACGAGAGACGCGGAACATGGCATCTACTTGATGGACCCGCTCCGCCTCTCCCCGCAGCGGGTCGGCACCGTTTCCCCGGAGCACGGGGTTCCGTTCTTCTCACCGGACGGGTCGACACCTCTCCTGACACCCTCCGGGCCCGAGGGGACGCGCGTATCGACGCTGGATCTGCGCACAGAGGTCATCACCCCCGTTCCGGGGGCCTGCGTAGGCATGCAGGGGGGTCAGCCGTGAAACCGCGGCTAATCTACGGCTAATCTCGGACGGCCAGTCGAGGTCGAGGATGTGCGTTCGGCGGTCGACGGACAAGTGATTCGCGTAGAGCTTGTGGGGAGAAGTACAGGGCGTTGGCACCGGTGCTGACTGAACGCTCGAGGCGGCTGTGGGCAGCGAGCGAGGCGAGGGCGCTGAGACATGGCGGGATCGCTCGTGTGGTACGAGCGACGGGGATTTCGCGGGTCGACGGTCGAGCGGAGCCTGCAAGAGTTGAAGTCGGGCGAGCTGCTCGATCCGGAACGGACGCGCAGGCCCGGAGGCGGCCGCAAGCCCGCCACGGAACGCGATCCGTCGCTGCTCAGGGATCTGGAATCCTTGGTTGAGGCCCGCGGCGTCGGGCGACCCGATTCTCCCCTTAGCCGTCAGCGCCATCCGCCGATGTTGGAACGCGATGGGCCGAGTCGACTACGCCGGCGCTGACTCGCTTTTTATCACGGCGGATGCCGGAGGAAGCAACGGGTGGGGGCTCATTACCGCATGCCACTTCCCGCTCGACACCCGCAAGTGGACCAAGATCGAGCACCGGCTCTTCTCCCACATCGCCATGAACGGGCGTGGCACGCCGCTGACGGCCCTGGCCATCATCGTCAGCCTGATTGGCGTAACGACCAGCACCTCCGGCCTGCGCGTCCGCTCCGAGATCGACTGTCACGCATAACCTGCCGATATCGTATCTCAGACGAACAGATGGCGAGCCACGTGCTCGAACGCCACCGCTTCTACGGCGACTGGAACCACACGATCCATACCGCCCACTGATACGTCAGTTATCAATTTACGGGCTCTGGGGCGCTACCCGGTTGGTGGGGCCGTGGCCAAGCGCATATAGCATGCGCGAGGGCGTCGGCTGCGAGCACAGACCGTCGGGGACGTTCTCCCCCCCTCCTTCGCCGAGCGCAGCGGACCGTCGCCCGGTCCCGGCGACACCGTCAACCGGAGGACCGGACCGTCGTGCAGGAGCTCGACATCGTTCTGGTCGTTCCAGCCCTGCACCAGAGGGAGCACCCCACGTGCATACAAGCTCCAGGAACGGGTGCAGCGTCCGTCCCCGATCCTTCGGAGTCATCGAGTCAAAGAGTGCGGGCTGCACCTCCACGTGACCACTTCCGCCTAGGCCGGGCCGCGAGACAAGCGGTCCGTCGGATCGCATTCCCACGCCGATCGGCGGCATTTCCGCACATCAGGGTGTCCCATCCGCCCCTTGACAGATTTCGGCGGCCGCGGCCGACCAGATCCCGAACGGGCCTGAGATTCCGTCCCTGCGGCCCCCCGGACTCCGCTGCCGGGCCGTGAGCGGCCGACTGGTCCATTTTCGGCCTCCGAGCCCGCGTTCAGGCCGTACCGGGCGCCCCCGGCCACCCCAAAACCACCCGTTACATTTCGGTGTCTGTTCGGGCTCGCCCGGACGTGCGTCCGATCATTACAGGAGACCCGACCATGGCGCCCTACCCCACCCATCGCCCACACCATCTCGTCCTCGTGCGCGAGCGGCCCGACCCCGCGAGCGAGTACCGGTCTGAGGGTGAGGTCGACCCTGCGAGCGAGTACCAGCGCGCGGAGGGTGAAGCCGACCTCGACGCGCTCGAGGACCTCGGCGACCGGATCGCGGTGCTGGCCGCGCACATCCATGCCGCGACCCACCAACTCCTCACGCTGGTCGCGGAGTTCGACCGCCTGCGCGGCTGGGAGGCTGGAGGCCATCGTTCGTGCGCGCACTGGCTCGCGTTCCGCACGGGCATCGACCTCGGTGCGGCCCGTGAGAAGGTGCGTACGGCCCGCGCGCTCACGGCGCTTCCCGAGACCAGCGCGTCGATGGCCCGAGGCCGGCTCTCCTTCTCGCAGGTGCGCGCACTGACGCGTGTGGCCACGCCCGAGAGCGAGTCCGACCTGCTGGAGCTCGCGAGTGGATGCACGACGGCCCAACTCGAGAAGGTCGTGCGGGCCTGGAAGCGCGGGAGCCGCACCGACGAAGCGGCACTCGAGCGTGACCGCCACGAGCGCCGGACGCTGGCCGTCTTTCCCGACGATGACGGCATGTACGTGGTGAAGGGTCGACTCGATCCCGAGGTGGGCGCGCTGCTGATGCGTGCGGTCGAGGCCGCGAGCGACGCGCTCTTT
>JAJCZZ010000066.1 GCA_029262115.1 Gemmatimonadota bacterium
TCCGCGAGGGAGGCCGCACGGTGGGAGCGGGGGTCGTCACGGAGATCATCGAGTAGGGAGCTTTGTTGTGGGGGATTCGTAGGGGGGCCCGTGCCCTCGGGAGACCGCTACGCCGTCGGGCGGGTGGGAAATCCGAACGGGAGGCTGGCTTCGCTCGAAACGAGGCCGACCGAGTCCTCGTTCCGAGTCTCCTCGGTCACGGGCCCCCCCTCCGAATCCTCGGCAGCAGGCTGGTGGGATGATCTCGGTTCTCGACGCCCGTTGGGCGCGCGAACCAGGGAGTAGGTAGGTGGACTGGTGGGATCTGGTTCTCGACCGCCGGTGGGCGCGCGAACCTGAAAGTGGGTAGGTGGACTGGTTGGGTCTGGTTCTCGGACGCCCGTTGGGCGCGCGAACCAGGGAGTAGGTGGGAAGTCCGACCGGGTTCTCGACGCCCTTTGGGCGCGCGAACCATCGTAGCAGGTAGGTAGGTGGACTAGTCGGATGTGGTCCTCGACGCCCGTTGGGCGTGTGGACCTGAACGACCCCAAAAGGTTAGAAGGTTAGAGAACTATGGCGCGCGATAAGGTGATCCTTGCTTGCAACGATTGTAAGGAAAGGAACTACAGCAAGACCAAGAACAAGCGGCTCCATCCGGAGCGGGTGGAGTATACGAAGTACTGCCCGCGTTGCCGGACCCATACGGCGCACAAAGAGACCAAGTAGACGCATATGTCCGTCGTAGACACGTACAAGAACACCAAGACCTTCGTCGACGAGTGCTGGATCGAACTCCAGAAGGTCACCTGGCCGGATCGCGATCAGCTCCAGAGCGCGACGCTGGTCGTCATCGCGTTCACCATTGCCGTGTCCCTCATCATCTGGGCCATGGATAGCGTGGTGAGCTTCTTCATCCGCCAGATCCTGGGGATCTTCGGAGCCTGATGACGGAAGTGACGAAGGACCTCCGTTGGTACGCGATCCAGACCTATTCGGGCCATGAGAACAAGGTTCAACGGCTCATTCGCATTAAGGTCGAGGATCAGCCTGGTGGGATCGAGAACTCTGAGATTCGTGAGGTCCTGGTTCCGACGCAGGAAGTGCTGGAAATCCGCAATGGAAAACGGGTGACCGTGACCAAGCGGCTGTACCCCGGGTACGTGTTGGTGGAGATGGTGCTGAACGACGGTACGATGCACCTCATCAACAACGTCCAGGGCGTGATCAAGTTCGTCGGTTCAGGCAAGTCGCCGCAGCCTCTGCGGGACGAGGAGATCAACAAGATCCTGGGCGTGGAGGAAGAGGAGGAGGAGGGGACCCGCGAGGAGATCCCGTTCCACATCGGCCAGGTCGTCGAAGTCATGCAGGGCCCGTTCACCGACTTCTCGGGGACGGTCCAGGAAGTCTATCCCGACAAGGGCAAGGTGAAGGTGGAGGTCTCTCTGTTCGGGCGCCCCACCTCCGTCGAGCTCGACTACACGCAGCTGAAGGGCTACTAGACCATGGCCAAGAAAGTCATTGGCTTCATCAAGCTCCATGTGCCGGGTGGCCAAGCCAACCCGGCGCCGCCGGTCGGACCCGCCTTGGGTCAGCACGGCGTCAACATCATGGAGTTTTGTAAGCAGTTCAATGCGAAGACTCAGGACAAGCAGGGGATCACGGTGCCCGTGGAGATCACGGTGTACGCGGATCGCTCCTTCACCTTCATCACCAAGACGCCGCCCGCTGCCGTTCTGATCTTGCGGGCGCTCGGGGTACCGAAGGGGTCGGGCGTGCCGAACCGTGACAAGGTCGGAAAGAAGTTGTCCCACGCTCAGCTTCGAGAGATCGCCGAGACGAAGATGCCCGACTTGAACGCCAATGACGTCGAGTCCGCGATGCGACAGATCGCCGGCACCGCGCGTTCGATGGGCGTCGAGCTCGAGGCGTAAAGAAGCTCCACTTGGGGGAGATTCCCCCGCCCGTGACCACCGCTTGCGAGCCGCCAACGGTGGGAGGGTCAACGAGACGGCTCATGACACTATGCCGAAATTAGGGAAGCGCTTTGCCGCGGCCCGTGCGGCGGTCCCGGCCGGCGTCAGTTTTCAGCCGAACGAGGCCGTGAAGCTCGTGAAGGAATTGGCCTTCGCGAACTTCGACGAGACGGTCGAGGTGGCCACACGACTCGGTGTCGATCCGAGAAAGGCCGACCAGATCGTACGCGGGACGGTGGTCCTGCCCCATGGCACCGGAAAGAAGGTGCGGGTGTTGGCCATCGCGCAGGGCGACAAGGCGAAGGAAGCGGAAGACGCGGGAGCCGACTTCGTCGGACCCGAGTACGTAGAAAAAATCCAGGGTGGTTGGGTGGACTTCGATGTCTGCGTGGTCACGCCGGACATGATGGGCAAGGTTGGACCGCTGGGTCGCATTCTCGGCCCGCGCGGTCTCATGCCGACGCCCAAAGCGGGAACGGTGACCATGGACATCGGAAAAGCCGTCTCCGAGATCAAGGCGGGTAAGATCGAGTTCCGGGTCGACAAGACGGGCAACGTTCATGCGCCGATCGGGCGGGTGTCGTTCTCCGAGGATCAACTCCATGAGAACCTCGTGTCCTTCATGGATCAGATCGTCCGGTCCAAGCCGTCGGGTGCGAAAGGCACGTACGTGAAGACGGTCACGGTGTCCAGCACGATGGGCCCTGGCGTCGCCATCGACCCGAACCTGTATCGGAGGGCGTGATGAAGCGCACGGACAAGGAGTCGTTCGTCGCGGATCTCCGCGAGCGTATCGACCGGGCTCCGGTGGTGTACTTCACCGACTTCTCGGGGCTCGATGTGAAGTCCATGACGAAGCTGCGTCGGACGCTGCGAGCGAACGGCGCCGAGTATGTCGTGGTGAAGAACCGTTTGGCGAAGCGTGCATTCGACAGCACCGAGCTCCCCAACATATCGGACAGCTTGCAGGGCCCCACCGGGGTCGTGTTCGGCTACGACGACGCTGTTGGGGCCGCGAAGGTGCTCAGTGAATTCGCCAAGGAGCATGACAGCAAGCCGGTGTTCAAGCTTGGAATCCTGGACGAGAAGGTCATCCAGGCCGAGCAGATCGACCGGATCGCGAAGCTTCCCCCGAAGGAACAGTTGCTCGCAGAGCTTGCCGGCGCGATGGAAGCGCCCATGGCCATGCTGGCTGCCGCCCTCGGGGCGAAGGTTCAAGAGATGGCCGGCCTCGTCGACGCGCTGAGGATCGAGCGCGAGCAAGCCGGCGGTTAGCCCGCATCCCGGGCAGTGAAGTAGGGGACGCGGGCGCGTTCCCTGGAACATTCAGGGTACACCCAATCGCCGGCTGAGGCCGGGAAGAGTCAGGAGGAGTCAGGAATCATGGCAACGAAGCACGAAGATCTTCTGGAGACCATCGGTAACATGACCGTCCTCGAGCTCTCCGAGTTCGTGGAGGAGTTCAAGGAGAAGTTCAACGTCACCGCTGTCGCCGCTCCGGTGGCTGCCGTAGGTGGCGCAGGCGGCGGCGAAGCCGCGGCCGAGGAAGAGAAGGACGAGTTCGACGTCGTCCTCGCGGGCATCGGCGACAAGAAGATCCAGGTCATCAAGGTGGTGCGCGAGCTCACCGGTCTGGGTCTGAAGGAAGCCAAGGAGCTCGTCGACGGAGCACCCGGGACGGTCAAAGAGGGCGTCAGCAAGGACGACGCCGCTCAGATGAAGGCCAAGCTCGAGGACGTCGGCGCATCGGTCGAGTTGAAGTAATTCGGATCCGGATGGACTGCTCGTCCTCAGGGGCAGACGCAGTCACCGGAGGCCGAACGCCGGCCCAGCCGAATCGGGCTGGCCGCGTTGGTCCCCGCCGCCGGCATCCTCGAATCGAGGGTGCCGGCGGGTCGGGGATTTCCGCGCTATACCCATGTCAAACACGACACATCCGGCTTTCGCCCTGGTGGGGGTGAAGGATCCGGTAAGGGGGACTCAGTTGGAACTGCACCGTAAAGACAAGCGGCCGATCGTGAGCTTCGCGAAGCTCGATCGTGTCATGCCCATGCCGAACCTGCTCGACGTTCAGCTCCGTTCGTTCGAGAAGCTGGTCGAGTCCGGCGCCGATCCCGAGGAACAGTGGGACTTCGGCCTGGATCGCGTGTTCGGAGAAATTTTCCCGATCTCGGACGTGAACGAGAACTTCACGCTCGAGTACGTGTCGGCCGCTCTCGGCGAGCCGAAGTACTCAGTGGAGGAGTGCATCGAGCGCGACATGACGTATGCGGCGCCGCTGAAGGCGACGCTGCGTCTGATCGTCTGGGAGCCGCCCGAGGAAGGGAAGAAGCGCCCGAAGGGCGAGGAGCTCCGTGCGAAGGACATCATTGAGAAGGAAGTCTACCTCGGTGATCTCCCTCTGCTGACGGAGCTCGGCACCTTCATCATCAACGGTGCGGAACGGGTGGTGGTCAGCCAGCTCCACCGCTCCCCGGGTGTCGTTTTCGAGGAGAACATCCACCCGAACGGTTCGCGGCTGTACAGCGCCCGAATCATCCCCTTCCGGGGATCCTGGGTAGAGTTCACGATCGATATCAACGACATCTGCTACGTCCATATCGACAAGAAGAAGAAGTTCCCGGCCACGGCGCTTCTTCGGGCCCTCGGGTATTCGTCCGACGCAGAGCTCTTCCAGCTCTTCTACGAGACGGAGAGCCAGAAGCTCAAGGGCAAGAACGCCGTCGCGCTCGCGGACCTCGAGGGCAAGGTCATTGCCACGGAGATCGTCGATCCCGAGACGGGTGAGGTGATCGTGGAGAACGGCGACGAGATCGACGAGGAGGTCATCGGCATCCTCGAGCGGCTCGGCACCAAGAAGATCGACATCTACATCAGCACGAAGCAGTCGACTCGCGGTGAGTCGCCGTTGGTGAAGAATACGATCAAGAAGGACCCGACCGAGAACGAGGAGGAGGCGCTCCACGCCATCTACTCACTGCTCCGTCCGGGCGACGCTCCGAACGTCGAGACGGCCAGGACCGCTCTGGACCGGGTATTTTTCAACCCGAAGCGGTACGACCTGGGTCGCGTCGGACGCTACAAGATCAACCAGCGGCTGCACGTCGACGTGCCGCGGACCACCACGGTTCTCACGCGCGACGACTTCGTAAAGATCGTGAGCTACCTCATCGATCTCAACGAGGGTCGTGGCTTCACGGACGACATCGACCATCTGGGCAACCGCCGTATCCGCACCGTCGGCGAGTTGATCGCGAACCAGTTCTCCGTGGGGCTGAGCCGTATGGCTCGTCTCGTTAAGGAGCGGATGTCGATCAACACGGATCCCGAGAAGATCAACATCGACGACCTGGTGAACGCTCGGACGGTATCGGCGGTCATCCAGGCGTTCTTCGGATCCAGTCAGCTCAGTCAGTTCATGGACCAGACGAACCCGCTGGCGGAGATGACGCACAAGCGGCGTCTGTCCGCCCTCGGGCCGGGTGGCCTGACGAGGGAGCGGGCAGGCTTCGAGGTCCGTGACGTGCACTATTCCCACTACGGACGGATGTGCCCGATCGAAACGCCCGAGGGTCCGAACATCGGGCTGATCACGTCGCTCACGTGTTACTCGCGCATCAACGACCTCGGCTTCGTGGAGACGCCGTATCGGCTGGTGAAGAGCGGGAAGGTCACCAAGAAGATCGAGTGGCTGAGCGCGAATGAAGAGGAGGAGGTCCGGATCGCGCAGGCCAACGCGCCTCTGGACGACGATGGCTCGTTCGAGAACGAGTTCGTCCTCTGTCGGGAGCGGGGTGACTTCCCCCTTCTGAGGCCCGAGGACATCGACTACATGGACGTCGCACCGGACCAGTTGGTCTCGGTGGCCGCGGCCATGATTCCCTTCCTCGAACACGACGACGCCAACCGCGCATTGATGGGCTCGAACATGCAGCGGCAGGCGGTTCCGTTGCTGTATACGGACGCGCCCCTCGTCGGGACCGGTCTCGAAGCAAAGGTCGCCTCGGACTCCGGGGCGGTCATCACCGCACGGCGCGGTGGGACGGTTGTCCACGTGACGGCCGACGAGGTCGTGGTCGACACTGGCGCGGTCCAGCCGGGCGCGGCGGACCAGCCGCTGGCCAAGCTCGCTCAGTTCGACCGGTACCGCCTGCGGAAGTACTGGCGTACCAACCAGGACACGGCCATCAACCAGCGGCCGTTGGTGGAAACCGGACAGAACGTGAAGCCCGGTCACATCATCGCCGACGGTCCGAGCACCGACAACGGTGAACTGGCGCTCGGCCGCAACGTGCTTGTCGCGTTCATGCCGTGGTACGGATACAACTACGAAGACGCGATCGTCATCAGCGAGAAGCTGGTACGGGACGACATCTTCACGTCGATCCACATCCAGGAGCTCGAACTCCACGTCCGCGATACGAAGCGGGGCATGGAAGAGATCACGCGCGAGATTCCCAACGTCGCGGAAGAGAGCCTGGTCGACCTCGACGAACGGGGAATCGTCCGAATCGGTGCGCGTGTCAAGAGCGGCGACATCCTGGTCGGTAAGATCACACCCAAGGGTGAGACCGAGCTCTCTCCAGAGGAGAAGCTCCTCACCGCCATCTTCGGTGAGAAAGCCAAGGACGTGAAGGATTCATCCCTGCGGGTATCCCCGGGGATGAGCGGTACGGTAATCGACGTGAAGATCTTTTCGCGCCGGATCGACGACTCGCTCCTCGAAAAGGAGCACGGCGCCAAGATCGGTGAGCTGCGCAACCTCGAGCGGGAGGAGATCCAGCGAATTGCCGAGGCGCGGGACGAGGAGCTGCGCGAGACGCTGCAGCGTCAGACGGTGTCCCTGATGCTCAAGAAGGGCACGGTCCAGCCGGTCCACGACGACGGCACCAAGCTCACGAAGGAGCTGATCGAGGGCCTGGACTTCAACAAGCTCGACCTCAGTACGCTGAAGGTGCAGAACAAGGACACGAGCGAGCGTCTTCGCCGGGTCGTCGACGAGTCGGCCACACGCATCCAGCGGGTGCGCGAGAAGACCGAGGAGCAGATCGACAAGGTCTTCCAGCCGGACGAGTTGCCGCCGGGCGTCGTCCAGCTCGTGAAGGTGTACGTCGCCGAGAAGCGCAAGATCTCCGTCGGCGACAAGATGGCGGGACGCCACGGGAACAAGGGCATCATCGCGCGGATCGCCCCGGAGGAGGACATGCCGTTCCTTCCCGATGGGACGCCGGTCGAAATCGTCCTGAACCCGCTTGGTGTGCCGTCACGGATGAACGTGGGGCAGGTGCTCGAGACGCACCTCGGGTGGGCCGCCCGGATCCTCGGTTTCGAGGCCAAGACGCCGGTCTTCCAGGGTGCAACGGAGAACGAGATCGGGGGGCTTCTGAAGCTTGCCGGGCTGGAGTGGGCCAAGTCGGCCCTCGACATCCAGGCGGATCTTCCCTCCGGCATCGAGGACATCGAGAATCTGGTGAGTGTGGCCGGTCTGGTGTCGGTCAAGATGAGCCAGGAGCAGAACGGCAACGAGAACCTGAAGAAGGGGGTCCACGCCGCTCACGTGTCCAAGGGCATCGGGCAGCCGCTGGATGTCTATCACAGCCTCGATCTCTCGAAGAAGCACCGTAAGCTGTTCGACGATCTCGCGGCCTTCGCCATTGCGGCCGGCGAGGAGATTGCTGAGCGGCGCGGGACGAAGATGGGAGACGTGCTGCCGGCCGTTCATGTGCTCAAGAAGAGCAAAGGCAAGAAAGGTCTGGACGATGCAGTGAACGAGCTGCTCGACGAGGCCGAGATCCTCCCGAACGGAAAGATCTGGCTGCGGGATGGACGGAGCGGTCGACGCTTCGACTTCCCGATCACGGTGGGCGCGATCTACATGCTCAAATTGAGCCATCTCGTGGACGACAAGATCCATGCGCGTTCCATCGGGCCGTACTCTCTGGTCACCCAGCAGCCGCTCGCCGGTAAGGCGCAGTTCGGTGGGCAGCGGTTCGGGGAGATGGAGGTATGGGCGCTGGAAGCATACGGCGCCGCGCACACGTTGCAGGAAATCCTCACCGTCAAGTCGGACGACGTGCAGGGTCGCTCGAAGGTCTACGAGGCCATCGTCAAGGGTGACAACCTGCCACAGCCGGGACTCCCGGAGTCGTTCAATGTGTTGGTGAAGGAATTGCAGGCCCTCGGACTGTCCGTGACTCTCGGCGAGGAAGAGTAAAAACATATGATCGATGTCCCGAGAACCCGGGATCAACGCAGCGCCGACTTCGACTTCATTCAGGTCAAGCTGGCGTCGCCCGAAGAAATCCGGAGCTGGTCCTACGGCGAGGTCGTGAAGCCGGAAACCATCAACTACCGCTCCTTTAAACCGGAGCGGGATGGACTCTTCTGCGAGCGGATTTTCGGGCCCGTCAAAGACTGGGAGTGTCATTGCGGCAAGTTCAAGCGCATCCGCTTCCGCGGGCACGTGTGCGACCGATGCGGGGTGGAGGTCACCCTGTCCAAGGTCCGTCGCGAGCGGATGGGTCACATCGAACTGGCGGTGCCGGTTGCGCACATCTGGTTCTTCAAGACGCTGCCGAGCCAGTTGGGGTACCTGCTCGGAATGACGCTGCGTGACCTCGAGAAGGTCATCTACTACGCGTCGTACGTCGTCACGCACCCCGGAAAGCAGGACGTCGAATACCTCGACCTGCTGGACGAGGACGAGTACTACGACCTGCGTGTGAAGGCCCGCGACGAGGGTGACGAGCAGTTCAAGGCGGAGATCGGCGCGGAGGGAGCGCGCACGCTGCTGAGGAAGCTCGACAGTCCGGAGCGCCGGATCAATGATCGGAATTCCGATGGGAAGGGCCTGGATCGTCTGGCGCTTTGGCTGCGCCACGAGATTGCCACGGAGACGTCCCAGCACCGGAAGAAGAAGAAGCTGAAGCGGCTCAAGGTCGTGGACGCGCTTCGCAACTCGGGCAGCACGGCCGACGAGCGGAATCGTCCTGAGTGGATGATCCTGGACGTCGTCCCGGTCATCCCGCCGGATCTCCGTCCGTTGGTACCGCTCGACGGTGGCCGGTTCGCGACGTCCGATCTGAACGACCTGTATCGGCGTGTGATCAACCGGAACAACCGGTTGAAGAAGCTGATCGAGATGCGCGCACCCGAAGTCATCCTGCGAAACGAGAAGCGGATGCTGCAGGAGGCCGTCGACGCGCTGTTCGACAACGGGCGTCGGTCCAAGGCCATCCGCGGGCGGGGCAAGCGGCCCCTGAAGTCCCTGAGCGACATGCTCAAGGGCAAGCAGGGTCGCTTCCGCCAGAACCTGCTCGGAAAGCGAGTCGACTACTCCGGCCGTTCGGTCATCGTCGTCGGGCCGGAGTTGAAGCTCCATCAGTGCGGCCTGCCGAAGGCCATGGCGGTCGAACTGTTCAAGCCGTTCATCATCCACGAGCTCGAGAAGCGTGGCGAGGCGGAGACGGTGAAGCGGGCCAAGAAGATCGTCGAGCGTGACGATCCGAAGGTGTACGAGGTCCTCGAGGACATCATCAAGGACCACCCGGTTCTGCTGAACCGGGCGCCGACCCTCCACCGACTGGGCATCCAGGCCTTCGAGCCGGTTCTGGTTGAAGGAAAGGCGATCCGGATCCACCCGCTCGTGTGTTCCGCGTTCAACGCGGACTTCGACGGGGACCAGATGGCCGTGCACGTGCCGCTGTCCTTCGAGGCGCAGCTCGAGGCACGGGTGCTCATGCTGTCGTCGAACAACATCCTGCTTCCGTCGAACGGACGGCCGGTTACGGCGCCGACGCAGGACATGGTCATCGGGTCCTACTACCTGACCAACCCCGGTCTGCGGATCGTGGACCTCGAGAAGGCCGCGAACGATACGAAAGTCTCGAAGTCCCGCCGGCAGAAGGCCGAGGACGAACTCGCGTCCTTGTACGATGGCGCACCGCGGTATTCGTCGTACGGTCAGGTCGAGATGGCCATGAGCCGGGAGCTCGTCACGTTCAAGAGCCCGGTGTGGTACTGGTTCAAGGGTGTGGACGAGGAGGGCGAGGCCACCGGCGAATGGATGCGTACCACGGCCGGCCGAGTGCTGTTCAACTCGATCATCCCCGATGAGATGGGCTTCTTCAACACCACGTTCGGGAAGAAGGAATTGGGCGACCTGGTGTTCGATTGCTTCACGAACGTCGGGCTGAGCCGGACCACGGAGTTCCTGGATTCCCTGAAAGACTTCGGTTTCCGATACGCCACGATGGGCGGAATCAGCGTGGGCATCGAGGATCTGGAGATTCCGGGTGAGAAGGTCGAGATCCTGGCCGAGGCCGACGAGCAGGTGTCGCGCTTCCAGCGGGCCTACTCCAGCGGCTTCATCTCCAATGGGGAGCGGTACAACAAGGTCATCGACACGTGGACCCACGCGAACAACGACGTGGCCGACGCCATGGTGCGCCATCTGGAGCGGTCGAAGGACGGCTTCAACCCGGTATACATGATGATGACCTCCGGCGCCCGGGGTAACCGGGACCAGATGCGTCAGTTGGCCGGGATGCGTGGCCTGATGGCCAAGCCGCAGAAGAAGCTTACGGGTGGCATCGGCGAGATCATCGAGAGCCCGATCAAGTCGAACTTTCGTGAAGGACTGACCGTGGTGGAGTACTTCATCTCCACCCACGGCGCGCGGAAGGGTCTGGCCGACACGGCGCTGAAGACGGCGGACGCGGGGTACCTGACCCGTCGCTTGGTGGACGTTGCGCAGGACGTGACGATCACCGCCGAGGATTGCGGCACGATCCTCGGACTCGAGATGATGGCGCTGAAGGAAGGCGAGGACATCATCGAGCCGCTGGCCGACCGCATTGTCGGGAACGTCGCGCTGGAAGACGTCTACGACCCGATCGACGGTGAGATGCTGGTGGAAGCCGGCGCACTGATCGACGAAGAGGCCTCCGAGGCTGTTGAGGCGTCCGGCATCCAGATGGTGAAGATCCGCTCGGTCCTCACATGTGAGTCCAAGCGGGGCGTGTGCCAGCAGTGTTACGGCCGCAACCTGGCCACCATGAAGACGGTGGACATCGGGGAAGCGGTCGGGATTCTCGCCGCGCAGTCGATCGGTGAGCCCGGCACGCAGTTGACGCTACGGACGTTCCACATCGGTGGTACGGCATCGCGCATTGCGGCGCAGACGCAGCGGAAGAGTAAGATCGAGGGTGTCCTGAGCCTCGAGCGCGTGACCACGGTCGAGACCCCGGACGAGACGGTCATCGTGACCTCCCGTGAGGGCCAGATCGTGGTGCGCACGAAGGAAGGACAGATCCGCAGCCGTCTGTCGGTCCCGTACGGGGCGAGCTTGGCGATTGAAGAAGGGCAGACGATTGCCGCGGGCGACTTGCTCTTTTCCTGGGATCCATACTCCGAGCCGATCGTGGCCGACTCGGCCGGTGTCGTGCGGTTCCGCGATATCGTCGAGGATGTGACGATGCGCGAGGAGTTGGACGAGTCCACGGGTCGTCGTCAGATGACGATCATCGAGGATCGCGACAAGAAGCTGCACCCGACCATTCAGCTCCTGAAGGACAGCAAGACGGAAGAGAAGCTGAAAGAGTTCATCGTGCCGGTCGGCGCACAGCTCACGATTCACGACGGCGACAAGGTCGCGCCGGGCGACACGCTCGCGAAGATCAGCCGCGAGGTCTACAAAACGCGCGACATCACCGGTGGTCTCCCGCGAGTGGCGGAGCTGTTCGAGGCCCGCCGCCCGAAGGACCCGGCCGTCATTACCGAAATCGACGGATCCATCAGCTTCGGCGGCATCAAGCGCGGCAAGCGCGAGGTGCATGTCACGCCTGAAACCGGGCCGCAGCGGACGTACGACGTGCCGGTCGGTAAGCACATGCGCGTTCACGAGGGTGACCAGGTCCGCGCGGGAGATCGCTTGAGCGAGGGTCCGATCAACCCGCACGACATCCTGCGAATCAAGGGGCCCCGGGCGGTTCAGGAGTATCTGCTGAACGAGATTCAGGAGGTCTACCGTCTGCAGGGTGTGAAGATCAACGACAAACACATCGGCGTGATCGTTCGTCAGATGCTCCAGAAGGTCCGGATCACGGACGCCGGAGAGACGGTCTTGCTCGAGGGCGAGAACGTCGACCGGCTCGAGTTCCGCGCGACCAACCTCAAGGCGATTCAGGATCAGGTGAAGCCCGCGCGCTCCGAGCCGTTGTTGCTTGGCATCACGAAGGCCAGCCTGACCACGGAGTCGTTCTTCAGCGCCGCCTCCTTCCAGGAGACGACGCGGGTTCTGACCGACGCCGCCGTGCGCGGCGCGCGTGACGACCTGCTGGGCCTGAAGGAGAACATCATCATCGGCCACCTGATTCCCGCAGGTACCGGAATCCATCGGTACCAGAACGTGGAGTTCATGGTGGAGCAGTCGTTCTACGACGAGGAGATCCTTCCTCTGTCCGAAGGCGGCGACCTGGCCGCACTCGGCCTGGGCGACGGGATCGACTTCGACGGGATCAAAGCGAAGAAGTAGAACCAGCGGTTTGCGGGTTGATCTGGGGCGCTCCGGCAATACGCCGGGGCGCCCCTTTTCGTAGATTTCGCGCATGGAATCCCGCACCTTCCTCGAGTGCCTGGTGGGACTCGATGTCCCGGAGCCGCCGTCTGACCCGGAGGAAGCCGGTCGGCTCATTCGATGGTACGGTCTCGAAGGGCTGGCCGTCTCACGGCACCGGGCCGAGGGACCCTTCCTCTCGTCGGAGCTCTCGGCCGAGTTGGAGCCGGCGTACCATGTGCGCGGCCTCGCGACGACTCTCATCCTCGAATCGGCGCACCGGGCGATTTCGGCGCTCGACTCCAGTGGGTTGTCCCCGGTGCTCTTCAAGGGGGCAGCGCTCGTAGGCAGCGGTATATACGCGGATGCTGGCGCCCGCCGAATGGACGACGCCGATCTCGTCGTGCCCTTCGTGGAAGGGCCGGCCGCAGTCGCCGCACTCATCGCAGCGGGATTCCGTCCGCTTCGGGAGTGGTCGCCGAGCACGACGGGGTGGTCGGACGCGCTGACCCTGCATGACACCAGCGGTCCGGCTGGCTCTCCGTGTGCGATCGACTTGCACTGGTCGACGGCGTACGACCGCCTGCGTTTCGGGGGAGGAACCGACAGCATCTTGGTCGAGCGGCCGACGGGACATCGTGCCGAGCCCGAGGCACACCTCGTCGTCACGGCCGAGCACCTCCTCAAGCACCTTCGCTTCAGGGTCCATCTGGCTGCCTACGCCGACTTGGCACGCCTCGCGACGGCGGTGGGGGACTGGGATCGCGTCGGCGACCTGGTCGGTCGCAGCCGCTTCGAGCGCGGAATTCGCGCCGTCCTGGAGGTCACCCGGACCCGCCTGGGCGCCAGCGTCCCCGCCCATGTCTTGGGGCCGGGTGTCGGTTCGCTCGCTGACACGCTCGCCCCGAGCACCCTTGTGAAGCGATCCGCTCTCGGTGCTGGAGGCCGGCTGGCCGGCATCGCTCACCGCTGGCGCCTTCTGGGCCGACCCAGCCATATCGCCCGTGACGTCAAAGACGCCGCCTTCCCCCCCGACGCGTGGCTCAACGCGCGGTACGGCCGAGGCGGACCCATGGCCTGGATGCAATACGTCACTGACGTCCTCAAATGGGCCACGTACCGGGGTCGCTCCCCCGCGTCCCCGAACCAACATCTGTTCGAGGCGCGGGCGCGGGATTAGTCGCCGTTCGTTGGCTCGGGCGTGGTTCTTGGTTCGTGGCAGCCATGGCATGCGAGTCGATGGTGGGCGCGTTGGGTGGACACTATATCAAGATAGATGTATAGTGAGATAGCTAGGGTGGGCGACCCTCTTCTCTCGTGAGGCGACTACGAATGGCCCGTATCCGGATGACGTACCCGACCGCGATGGTCCTTCAGGCCCTGTTCGCGGGCTACCGGTACGGGTTCGACATCGCCAGGGTGGCCGGTCTGCGCCCGGGGTCGGTCTACCAGATCCTTCATCGGTTGGAAGATGCGGGTCTGGTCACCGGTCGTTGGGAGGACGCGGACGCGGCCCGGGACGATGGCCGCCCCAGCCGTCGCTACTACGAGATGCTTCCCGACGCAGCACCTCTCTTGGATGAGGCGCGCGGACGCTTCCCCGCCCTCGAGCGGGTTCCGGGAGGGGCGGGCCCGGAGCTCGCGTGAGGCGGACACTGCTTCTTGGGCCGGTATCCCGACTCGTCCCGGCGGGGCGACGGGCGGCTTGGCGCCGGGAGTGGGAGGCAGAGCTGGCCCACGTCGACGAAGGTCTCCGCGCCGTAGGTAGGCGCCCGTGGCAGCGGCGCTTCACAGTGAACCTACATGTACTCGATGCACTGGAGGACGCGGTGGGGATGTGGATGAGGAATCGGCGGTCGATGGGGCTGGCTCGTGATGTTCGGCTTGGGGCACGGGCCCTGCTCCGCAGCCCCGGATACCTGCTCCTGGCCCTCGCGACCCTGGGGTTGGGCATCGGCGCGAATACGGCGGTCTTCAGCGTTGTGCGAAGCGTCATGCTCCGGCCACTCCCCTACGACGACCCCTCCGAGGTGGTGTATCCCGCTGTGTCCTTCCGAAATCCGGAGTCGGGTGCCGAACGCCGGATCGCGGCTTCAGAGCCCGAGTTCCTGGACCTCCAGGCTGCCGACGTCGGATTCGAGGACCTCGGGAATTTCTACAGCTCTGAAGTGAACTTCGGTGGGGGAGACGAGCCGCACAGGGTCCCGGCTGCATACGTGTCGGCCAACTTCCTGGGCGTCCTCGGTGTGGAGCCCGCCCAGGGGCGTGACTTTGCTGCCGGCGAGGACCGACCGGGATCGCCGGCCGTGGCCATCCTGTCCGACGGCCTCTGGCGACGGGCCTTCGGTGCGGCCAACGAGGTGGTGGGCCGTGACGTGGTGATCCAGGGCCGCCCGCATCGGGTAGTCGGCGTCTTGCCGGGCGACTTCGTCTTCCCCTCCAATCCGGTCGATGTGCTTCTGCCCAACCTGATCGACCCGGCCGATCCGGCGGGGCGTTCGTCCCACTACATGTTCATGATCGCCCGCCTCGACGAGGGCGTGACCGTCAACGCGGCCCAGTCGCGGATCGACGCGACGGCCCAGCGGTGGGAGGAGTCGTTCCCCGATCGCCACGGCATGAGCACGACGCATCCGGTCACGCTGATCCCCATCCGAGAACAACTCGTGGGTGACACCGGACCTATGTTGTTGCTGGTGCTGGGTGCCGTCGGTCTCGTACTTCTCATTGCGTGCGCCAACGTCGCGTCGCTGACCATGGTGCGGATGGAGGGGCGTCGCGTCGAGAGCGGAATTCGCCTCGCTCTAGGGGGCCGCCTCGGCGACGTGGTGGGACCTGCGTTGGCCGAAGGCGCGCTGGTCGCCACTGCGGGCGGAGTCGCAGGACTGGCCCTGGCAGCCGCCTCCCTGGGCGTGGTGGAGCGCCTCGGGCCAGAGGTGTTGGCCCGGGTCGGCGGAGTGCGTATCGACGCAGTCGTCCTCGCTTTCACGGCTGCGTCGGCCATGCTGTCCACGTTCCTGTTCTCCCTGGGGCCGGCTCTCATGGCCGCTCACACCGACCCTGCTCGGAGCCTGCGGGCCGGCGGCGGGCGCGGCGGCGTGGGGCGCGGGGCCTCGCTCCGTCGCGTTGTCGTTGTCGTCGAGATCGCCTTGGCGCTCGTACTGGTTGTCGGTTCGGGGCTGCTGCTCCGCAGCTTCTCCGGCCTCCAGGCGACCGACCCGGGATTCGAGACGGAGGGACGGGTGACCCTGCAGTTCACGTTGAGTTCGGGGGATTACCCTGACATCACGCGGGTGGCCCGCCTTCCACCGAGAACTGGCGGACCGCGTACGGCGCCTACCGAGCGTCAGAAGCTACGGAACGGTGCGGGCCCTCCCCTTCGCCGAACAGCCGGGGATGGAGAGCATCACGCCGGCCGATCGTCCGGTGGGCGAGGACGACATGGGTACTGCCTGGTACCAGATCGTCACTCCGGGCTGGTTCGAGGCGATGGGCATCCCCCTCGTGCGTGGTCGCCTCCCCGCGGCCGATGATGAGACCGGCGCGGTAGTCGTCAACCGGACGATGGCCGAGGCCTTCTGGCCGGGTGAGGATGCCATCGGCCGGACCTTCCAGCATGGGTGGCCCGGCACGGGGACGCCGGTGCTCAACGTCGTGGGCATCGTAGAAGACTTCCGGCAGGGAGGGTACGAGGACGAACCGGGACCCACCATGTTCGTCCCCCTCGCCCAGGCGACCTCGATATACGGCGGGCTCGGGACGCGCACCCAGAGCGTGGTCGTCGCCACGGACCTCCCCCCGGCCGACGCATTGGGTCTCTTACGCCAGGCTGTGCGTAACCTGGATCCGGGGCTCCCCGTGGCGCGGGCTACCACGCTCGATGGCGTCATGGGCCGATCGGTGGCTGGCCCCCGCTTCCTCATGCTCATGGTCGGGGTGTTCTCCGCTCTGGCCTTGGCGCTGGGAGCAGTCGGCGTGGGCGGGGTCGTCGCCTACACGGTAGCCCAACGCCGCAAGGAGTTCGGCCTGCGCATGGCCCTCGGGGCCGACGCAAGGGAACTGGTGCGGGGCGTCATCGGCCAGGCCGCCGCCCTCACGGCGGCCGGGGTTCTCCTCGGACTCGTCGGAGCATGGGGCGCCGCGGGCGTGCTGGCCGATCAACTCCACGGCAGCGTCGGTCCTCGGGACCCGGTGGCATTCTTTCTCGCCCCGTTGGTCCTGTTCCTGACCGCGGTCGGCGCGGCCGTCATTCCTGCTCGCCGAGCGACCCGAATTGATCCCGTTGCCGCGATGCGAGCCGAGTAGAGACTACGCGCCGCCGGGCAAAAGGAGCCAGCGCCCCAGGCGCCGCGACCACAAAAGGAGCCCCCATCGCCAAGCCGGCCCCCGCCGCACAGCGGCGGACCGCAGAGAAGAACCGCCGAGGCGGAAGGAGCCAGCGCCCCAGGCGCCGCGACCACAAAAGGAGCCCCCATCACCAAGCCGGCCCCCCGCCGCACAGCGGCGGAAAACCGTACTTCACAGGGATCGTGACGGGGAGCACCCAGAAGCTCCCACCCGAGCCGGCGCTCCGCGCCGGCCCTGCCGCGCCCGAACAACGGGGTGGGGCCCGCCAGGGGCGGGCGGTGAAGGCGCCCCGCCGAGGGGCTCGGAGCCCGCAGACGGTGCAGACGCTCGCAGCCAATAGAGGTGCCCCGACCGCAAGATTCGGCGAGCAAACAAGGGGATCCGGAGCGCAGCGCCCCCTCGGCGGGGCGCCTCCACCGACAGCCCCCGCCCACCCGCCCCAACCCGTTGACACCACGCCCTCGCGCTTCTAGCTTAACAAGCTCTGTCGGAAAGGCCTCACCGAGGCCTGTACGACGCGCCAGATTCGTGGCGCGTTTTTTTATCAGGGGATCCATGCCGACCATCAACCAGCTCGTCCGGAAGGGCCGGAAAGCCGTTCAGAAGAAGAACAAGGCCCCGGCGCTCCAGAAGAACCCGCAGAAGCGGGGTGTGTGCACGCGTGTCTATACGACGACGCCGAAGAAGCCGAACTCGGCGCTCCGGAAAGTCGCCCGCGTGCGCCTGACGAATGGCTATGAGGTCACCGCGTATATCGGCGGTGAGGGGCATAACCTGCAGGAGCACTCGATCGTGCTGATCCGCGGGGGTCGTGTGAAGGACCTTCCCGGTGTGCGCTATCACATCATCCGCGGCACGCTGGACGCTTCTGGTGTCGACAAGCGTCGTCAAGGCCGTTCCAAGTACGGGGCCAAACGGCCTAAGTAAGGGTAGAGAATGAGCCGTCGTTCCCGCGCAGAGAAGAGGGTCACCCCTCCCGATCCTCGCTTCGAGTCAACAACCGTTACCAAGTTCATCAACGCGTTGATGCTCGATGGCAAGAAGTCGACCGCTGAGTCCATCTTCTACGAGGCCGTGGAGTTGCTGGAGCAGCGCTCCGGACAGCCTGGGGTCGGGGTGTTCGAGCAGGCGTTGAACAACGCCAAGCCGGCGCTCGAGGTGAAAAGTCGGCGTGTGGGTGGTGCCACGTATCAGGTGCCGATCGAAGTGCGTCCCGAGCGCCGTTCCGCGCTCGCGACCCGCTGGTTGATTCAGTACGCGCGGGGTCGCTCGGAGAAGAGCATGGCCGAGCGTTTGGCTGCCGAACTGCTTTCCGCGAGTCGCGGCGAGGGTTCGACGGTCAAGAAGAAGGAAGACACGCACCGGATGGCCGACGCGAACAAGGCGTTCGCTCACTACCGCTGGTGATACCCGGGCGCTAGACGCCCCTGGTTGGATCCGGTCCGCCGGAGAAGAAAGAAAATTCGAGACGCGCGATGGCCTGCGGGCCCTCTCCGGTCATGGGAGCGCGGTAGCGCGGTTTCCTGGACGGGAGCCGCTGCTGACAAGACCGCGCTCCTTTTTGTAATGGGAAACGATAGCTGTGAGGAATCGATAGATGGCCAGGATGACGCCGCTGCGGCATCTGCGAAATATTGGCATCATGGCGCACATCGACGCCGGTAAGACAACGACCACCGAACGCATCCTGTACTACACGGGACGGGTGCACCGGGTGGGCGAGGTTCATGATGGCGCGGCGACGATGGACTGGATGGAGCAGGAGCAGGAGCGGGGGATCACGATCACCTCGGCTGCGACGACCGCTCACTGGAACCGGTTCGATACCGAATATCGGATCAACATCATCGATACTCCCGGACACGTGGACTTTACCGCCGAGGTAGAGCGGTCTCTGCGCGTCCTGGACGGCGCGGTCGCGGTCTTCTGCGCGGTGGGTGGCGTCGAGCCGCAGTCGGAAACCGTCTGGCGTCAGGCGGACCGTTATGCTGTTCCGCGCATCGCCTTCGTCAACAAGATGGACCGTACGGGTGCCGACTTCATGAACGTCGTCGGCATGATGCGCGATCGGCTGGGTGCGAATGCCCACCCGATCCAGTACCCGCTCGGTGAGGGCGAACTGTTCACCGGAATGGTGGACATCGTCCGTCGCGTCGCCATCGTCTTCGAAGACGAGATGGGTGCGCAGTTCAGTGAGGGACCCGTCCCGGACGGCCTGAAGGACACGATCGAGGAGCTCCGCAGCGGGCTCATCGAGGCCGCGGTCGAGCACGACGACGAACTCATCGAGAAGTACCTGGCAGGTGAGGAGTTGACCGACGACGAGGTCGTGCACGCGATCCGTGCCGCCACGATCGCGGGCTCCATCTTCCCGATCTTCTGCGGCTCCGCGTTCAAGAACAAAGGCGTTCAGGCCCTTCTGGACGGCGTCATCGACTACTTGCCGTCGCCTGTCGACATCCCGGCCATTCGGGGGCACCTGCCGCTGAATGACGAGACGCACGAGACCCGTGAGGCCTCGGACGACGCTCCGTTCGCCGCGCTCGCCTTCAAGATCATGACCGACCCGTACGTGGGGAAGCTCACGTTCTTCCGGGTCTACTCGGGCTCGCTTCCGTCGGGTTCGTACGTGCTCAACGCGACGAAGGACAAGCGCGAGCGTGTGGGCCGCATCCTGCAGATGCACGCGAACAAGCGTGAGGAGCGGGACGAGGTGTACGCCGGTGACATTGCCGCGGCCATCGGGTTGAAGGACGTCAAGACCGGGGACACCCTCTGTACGGCGGATGCGCCGATCATCCTCGAGGCGATGGACTTCCCTGAGCCGGTGATTTCGGTGGCGGTGGAACCGAAGACCAAGGTGGACCAGGACAAGCTGACCAACGGTCTTGTCAAGCTGGCCGACGAGGATCCGACGTTCCGCGTGTTCACGGACCCCGAGACGAGCCAGACCATCATTTCGGGTATGGGCGAGCTTCACCTCGAGATCATCGTCGATCGGCTTCGTCGCGAATTCGGTGTGGAGGCGAACATCGGTCGTCCGCAGGTCGCGTACCGGGAGACGATCCGGCAGCGGGCCGAGGGCGTCGAGGCCAAGTTCGTGCGTCAGACCGGTGGTCGGGGTCAGTACGGCCACGTGGTCATCAACGTCGAGCCAGGCGAGCCGGGTAGCGGCTTCGTGTTCGAGAACAAGATCGTGGGTGGTTCGATCCCGCGTGAGTACATCGGCCCGGCCGAAAACGGCATGCGTGAGGCGCTCGAGAACGGTGTGCTGGCGGGGTACCCGGTCATCGACGTCCATGTCGAACTCGTGGATGGTTCCTACCACGACGTCGACTCGAACGAGATGGCGTTCAAGATCGCTGGCTCCATGGCCATGAAGGAGGGCGTGCGGAAGGCGAAGCCCGTCATCCTCGAGCCGGTCATGGATGTGGAGGTGGTAACCCCGGCCGAGTACATGGGGGATCTGATCGGTGACCTTTCGTCGCGCCGCGGTAAGGTGGGGGGCATGACGGACCGGGCCGGTGCGCGCGTGATCGGCGCGTCGGTGCCGCTCGGGGAGATGTTCGGATACTCGACGACACTTCGCTCGCTGAGTCAGGGGCGCGCCGTGTACACCATGCAGTTCGCGCAATACGAAGAGGTTCCGAAGTCGAAGGCGGAAGAGATCATGTCCGCCAACGGCTCCGGAAACGACTGATACCGCAACCCTTCCAAGTGAGAAAAGAGATCGATGGGTAAGGCGAAATTCGAGAGGAGCAAGCCTCACGTAAACGTGGGCACGATTGGTCACGTGGACCACGGGAAGACGACGCTGACGGCGGCGATCACGCTGACGCAGGCGAAGAAGCACGGTGGAGACGCGGTGAC
>JAJCZZ010000067.1 GCA_029262115.1 Gemmatimonadota bacterium
CTGGCGCGTGATCAGACCTCCTGACGCGACCTCGAACATGGACCGAAACGGAAGCCCATTCACGCCGATGAGATCCAGGAACTCGTTACCCTCCGCGCCCTCGATCATCACCGCCACGCCGTCATCGGAGGCGACCTCCCACTCGAGTCTTCCGTTCACGCCCGCATCCCATTCCAGGGCGGTCGCGGCCTGATCCTTCGTCAGCGCGAATCCGGACTCGCCGAATTCAAGCCGAAAGTCTGACGCAAGACACCCTAGTGCTTCCGGAATCGCGTGGTCGGCAAGGTGTCCGAGATACGTCCCCACCGCACGTGCCCCCTCACTCATCGGCCTCTCCCAAATGCAGGGCTTTTATGGAACACTTTGGGTTTCTGCTGCAGGACCACTATGCCGACCCGGGGCCGTGAGCGGCAAGGCGAACGGTTCCGGACCTCACGGCCCCGAGCCAATAGGCGAGTGGCCCGCCCACCCTGCAGGCGACCCGTGACAGTAGCAATCGCTTGATGAACTAAACCCTCCGACGCACCAATCAGTGGGGGCAGCTCACTGAGGCTCCTCGCAGGCCAGGCCGGACGCGCGACCCAGGACGTCGGTAGTCAGTTGGGGCGAAGACGGGGATTGAGCTCATGGTGTCCCCGCAGTCATCGAGGAACTCCCGCTGCAGGCGCAAGAGCTGCAACCTCGTCGCACGCGTCAGGTGTTGTGCCTAAACCGAAAGAGAGTTCTCTTTCTGTTATGAAGACGACCGCATGGCTCCGCACGCCCCTCCAGGCTCGATCAAGACACACCTTGGAGAGAATCCTCGACGCCGCTGAATCGCTGTACCGCACCACTCCGTTCGAGGAAGTCTCCCTCCCGGCGATCGTGGCCGCGGCAGGCACGTCCATCGGCGCCTTCTACGCGCGCTTCCCAAATGGTGGCGCGCTCATCCAGGTGCTGCACGAGCGGTTCTACGCTGACGCGGACGTGGTAACTGAGGAACTCATACAGGATACCGTCCTCGCGGTTGGGCCGTGGCCACTCGTTTTCGAGCGGTTGATCACGGCGACCATCGACCTCTTCGGTCGGCACCAAGGATTCATGAAGGCTGCGTACTATCACACCAGAATCCAGCCGGACGCAGATTGTCTGGAGAGAGTTCGGGTGAGGACCGAAGCGACGCTCGGGCGCGTTGGCGCGAACCTCCTGGAGCGGAAGGACGAATTCGGTCATCCCGATCCTCGACTTGGAATTGAGTTGGCCTTGAGGTGGATGACGGGGGCCGTTCGTGAATCCGTCGTCTTCGGAGATGCCACGACATCGGGGCAAGCCCCCGGTCGTGAGCTGCTCGTCCAGGAACTGACGACGATGATGGCTGGATACCTCAACACGCCCCGTCAGACATGAATCGGCGAAGCCGAATCTCAGCAACGCTCTGCCTCGGCTTCGCCATGCTGATCGGATTGGCCTGGGCCGCTGTGTTGGGTCGGACGAGGACGGTCTCCGTCGGGGACGACGTGGACATGCTCCAAACCCGCGGCTTGCTCGGACCCATCGGGGCGAACGTGGTCGTCGTCACCAACGCCGAAGCTAGCCTGGTCGTAGACGCTCAACTGGGCCCGCTCGGTCGGCGCATTCAGAAGATGCTCAATCGCTTGGGTGGCGGGCCCACCCGCTATCTCGTCAACACGCATTGGCACCCCGATCACACGGGCGGCAACGAGAGTATTCAGGTCGAGGACGAGATCGTCGCGCACGCGTCCGTTCGCACGCGCCGGTCCGGTCCTCAAGAGGGCTTCAGCCTCACAAAGCCAGGCTCACACCACGACTTCTCACCGCTTCCCGGCCCGGCGCTTCCTTCCCGCTTCATTGACCAGCGCACAATCCTCACGGTGGGCGACATCGCGGTGGAGGTCAGACACTTCCCGGCCGCTCACACCGATGGTGATCTTGCTGTCTACGTGCCGTCGGCGGGTGTCGTGATCGTCGGCGATCTCGTATGGCCTGGCAGTTTTCCGTTTATCGACACACCCACAGGTGGGACGGCGGCTGGGCTGGCAGGCGCGCTAGACGACCTCGTGGCTTGGGTGGCCCCGGGCACGTCGGTCGTGCCCGGCCACGGAGACGTCATGTCCTACGAAGAGTTTCTCGATTACCGCCAATTCGTTCACGATGCGACGGAGGCAGTCGGCCGCCTACGGGATCGAGGCGAGTCGCTCGGGGCAGCACAGGGGGTGGGACTCCCACAGGAGTTCGAGCGATGGAGTTCGCGCCTGGTGCCTGCGGAGGAGTGGATTCGCATGGTATATGGCTCCACGCCAGACGGAACCAATTGAACGAAACGACCTCATCATCTGGTGCGGGCGAACGAGTAATCCTCCGTCGGTTGTCCTGTCGATCGAAGCCGGTAGATCACGACATCTAGGGATCGCCAAGGTGGCAAATCGGACGATCCATCTGAGACTTCCGGCATCCTGCCGTGATTCCACACTCTCTCTCGGGTCGCGCAATAGGCGTGAGGTCGTGGCCGATGCCCGTCAGGAAGTCGAGGCGGAGGTTCATTCGAACGTATTGCGTTTCTGCTGCCGGAGCCTACTGCTGAACCTCTACAAGGACTACCAGACGCAACAGAACCGCTGCCCCAGTCAGCAGCAAATGCACGAAAGCCCGTGATCAGACCCACCGGGTCTAGCTCCCCGAATCCCTCCACCTTCTCGCGAGCTGCACCCACCGCACGGCCATCGGCCGCGAGTAGACCATTTGTCCGTTCGGATAGATCGCTCCTAGCTCGCGGGGTTCATGCTCCTGAGCCCACGTGATCAATGGCTCCATCGCCTCG
>JAJCZZ010000068.1 GCA_029262115.1 Gemmatimonadota bacterium
CTTCCGCCGTAGCTCGCTCATCGAGTCCCTCCAGGGTCGGGGTTGCGTTGGGGCTCGCAACCTACTCGCCCGACCTCGGAACCTCGACCCTACTCAGACTCCCGAACCACGACCAACCACACAGCCTTCGCCACCCACCGCGTAGCGGTTTAGTTCAACAACCGAGTGCCGCCTGCGCTCACTGCGTTCGCTCCGGGGAACACGGCTCGCGTTGCGAGCCGCGTCGGCACTCTAGAAACGTTAGCCGAAAGCCGGAGAACGAAGGGGAAGGAGGGACGTAGGAATGATGGCATCGGTACTTCGAAAGGCTCGTGGCATCGTCGGGACGGGGCTCACCTGGGCCGCAGCGTGGAGCGTAGGCGGGACAGTTATCCAGTGGGGTTTGTCGCTCTTTGGGTTGATGCGGACCCCGGACCTAATGGTCGCGCCACTCATGTGGGGATTGATGGGCCTCTACGGGGGAGCGCTGTTTGGCGGGCTACTGAGTCTTACGGAAGGCAAGCGAACTCTTGAGAAGTTGAGCGTCGGGCGTGTGGCTGCGTGGGGAGCGATCGCCGGGATTGCGGCGCCCGTGGTGTACAATCTCATGAGGGGTGACCCGGGATCGATCTCGATGATGTCCCTCATGACGAGTGCCTTGGTCCTTGCGCCTCTCAGCGCGGGGAGCGCGGCCGCGATGACCGCGCTTGCGAAGGGGGAAGGGAAGGCAGAACTCGGGAGCGAAGCCGATCCCCTGGCTGTCGAGAACGGACCCGAAACCGTTGAACTACTAAAGTAGGCGAGGAGCGATTCCGATCGGCCATCGGCTAACAACCGGGTACCGCCTGCGCTCACTACGTTCGCTCCGGGGAACACGGCTCGCGTTGCGAGCCGCGTCGGTACCCTTGAACGTTAGCCGACACCTCATTACCGAGAGGCTGGTACGAACAACAGGAGGCTTAGAGTGGTGAGGATTCCGTGGGTAGACGTGAAGCTGGCATTCCGCGTGCTAGTGAAGTACCCCGCTCTCACCATCGTCGGCATGGTGTCCATTTCGGTGGCTGTGGCTGCAGTCGCAGGGACCTTCGCTGTCACCGACAACCTGCTCGACCCCAGGCTCCCATTGTCCTCGGGCGACCGGCTCGTCGCGCTGCAGGATTGGGATGTCTCCTCCGGCGCGCCGGAGCCCCGGGCCATGGAGGATTTTGTTACGTGGCGCGACGAACTGAGGTCGATCGAGCTCGTCGGCGCCTTTGCTTCCTCTGAACTCGACGTGACGCGTCCCGGCGGTTCGAGCCGCCCAGCGCGCCTGGCAGAGATCAGCGCGACAGCATTCCAGTTGGCTGAGACCGCTCCGCTTCTGGGTCGGACCCTTGTGGAGGCCGACGAAGGACCTGCGGCCGGGCAAGTCGTCGTCCTGGGGTATCAGATCTGGAAGGAGCTCTTCGTGACAGATCCGGGGGTTATCGGTCGTACGCTGAGGGTCGGTGACACGCCGCGCGAAGTGGTGGGGGTCATGCCGGAGGGCTTCCGGTTCCCCCTGAACCACTCCCTCTGGGTTCCCCTTCGGACCGACTCTCCCTTGGAGGACCTGGGGGCAGGCCCTCCTATTGTGATATTCGGACGTCTGGCCGACGGGGTCGAACTCCGTGAAGCACAGGCCGAACTGTCCTTGTTAGGACAGCGCACGGCCCAGGAGGCCCCAGACACCCACGCGGCGTTGCGTCCCCGGGTGGTACCGTACGCCCAACAGTGGGTTGGTACGTCGAAGTTGGGCTATTCGGGCGTTCGGCTCGGACTTGTTCTGCTCCTTCTGGTCGTGGGGACGAACGTCGCGGCGCTGGTCCTGGCCAGGAACCTCACCAGGGAGGGCGAGATCGCCGTCCGGACGGCACTCGGAGCCGGACGGGGGCAGATTGTCCTACAGTTGACGGTGGAGGCGCTTGTCCTGGTCTCGCTTGCGTCCGTCGTGGGTCTGGTGGTGGCCTCCTGGGGTCTCGACGTGATGACGAAGGTCATGGCCGATACGACCTTCGGGATTGGAGGACTCCCTTTCTGGTGGCACGAGGGTTTGACGGCAGGTACGGTCTACCGCATCGCTGTTCTCAACACGGCCTGCGCCATCCTGTGTGGTGCACTGCCCGCGCTCATCGTCACGGGGTCACGGGAGTGGGGGCGACTCCAACGTGGGGCCTCATCGAGTTGGAGCCCACGGGTGGGACTGGGCGCCAAGACAGTGATTGCCGCTCAATTCGCGTTGTCCGTCGGCTTTCTCACCATGGCGGTTGCCGAGTGGCCGGACATGATTCAGAACGAGGTCCCCATCCCGGGCCTTACGCCCGAGTCCTACCTGACGGCAGTCGTTCGCCCTCTGGACCACGATGGCCGGGGGCGTTCCGGTTCCGAAGCGCCCACCTTGTTCCGTCCCGCCGCCGTGGACGGCCTGGAGTCGGAGCCGGGAGTCCTCGGGGTGACCTTCGCGACAGCCCTCCCGGGTATGCTGCATCCCCAGTCACGTGCCGAGACCGACGGTACATCGGTTGGCTCACATGAGCGGACGGTGCGGTACGCATCCGTCGACCCCGCCTTCTTCGAGGTGATGGGCGCGGAGCTGCGGGCTGGCCGTGGGTTCACGCTGCATGACGCTGCAGATGAGGAACGCCATCCAGTCGTGATCGTCAACGAGTCCTACGCACGAAACAGATTAGGCGGAACGGCTGTGATCGGACGGAAGCTGCGATTCGTCACGCGCACGGGCGAGTCGGGAGCGTGGCGGGAAGTGGTAGGGGTTGTGCAGGACTTCGGCATGAATTCGATCGATCCGAGTCGCCCGGAGGGGGTCTACCTGCCACTTGGTGACAACCATACGCCGCTCAGCGTCGCCCTTCGGGCCGCGGGCGATCCCGCGCGGTTGGCTCCGGGCCTCCGCGCTATGGGAAGTACGCTCGAGGCACGCTTGATCGTCGAACGCGTCCGCCCACTGAGCGCGATCCTACGCGCAGCCCGGAGCCAACGACGGATCGAGTACGGCGCGGTAATCCTCGGTACGCTCGCGGTCCTAATGCTCACAATGGGTGGCCTGTCTGCGGTCATGTCCTTTGTGGTATCCCGCCGAACTCATGAGATGGGGATTCGCATCGCACTGGGGGCCCGTCCATCGCGAGTTGCCTTCGACATCTACGCGGCGGCCACGCGGAGATTGGGATGGGGTTTGGCCGCGGGCATCCCGTTGGGTGTTGTATTGGGATCGGTAGTTCTCGAGGGCGGTAGCGCGGCGGTGGCTCTGAAGGTATCAGTGGCACTGATGGGGGTTGGTCTTCTGGCGTGTGTGCCAGCAACGTACAGATTACTCCGTGTCGATCCGCTCGAAGCGATCAGAGGGGAGGTGTAGGAAACGTAGTGGTGGAGAGGCGTCGGCTAACAAACGG
>JAJCZZ010000069.1 GCA_029262115.1 Gemmatimonadota bacterium
GTTGCGAAAGTTCGCGAGCCACCGAGAGGGTCGAGGCGCGACCCAAGTCCTGCGGACTCGGGTACCCCCGAGGAATAGCACCGCTATGGGGTACCCGCGCCGAAGGCGTGGGTCGAGGAGCAACGACCCAGGGCCGGATGCGGGCACCGCGCGAAGCGTGGTCCTCTCGAATGGCCGAGACACTTTCGTAGCACCACACTAGGCCGGAGTTCGCACCTTCCGGCGTGCCTGTGCGTGTGATCCCCGAAAGGATGAGCGGTGGAGTCGACGAGCGACGAGAGCGGCAGGACGGACGACGACGTGGAAACGGTTCTCCGGCTCCTGAGTACCGGAGACGTACCGGAAGCGAAAACCGCCCTGACGGCCGCCTTCGAGAACGAACCGGAGCCACCGGACATCGCGCTCGGTGCCCCCCGGCGCGCATGCTACCTGCTGCACTGGCTGCTGAACCGACCGATGGAGCCGGTGAACGGACAGCCCTGGCCTCTCCCGTCCGAGGACGCCGCGACCGGGGCCGAGGCGCACGACCATGGTTCGATCATCCGAACGTTGGAATGTGCGATCGCGGCTGGCGTCGCGCTCCGAGCGGGCCGAACGCACGACCTCCTCGACTCGACCGGCCGGGCGCTCGACGCGCTCCCACCGAATCGGCCGTGGATCACGTTCTACGTCGGGAGCCTCCTCCAGGCGACCTACCGCTTCACCGGGCGGGAAGACGCTCGTACCACGGCCCTGGAGGTGTGTGGCCGAGTGGCCGATCGGACGGACCTTCCCCATTTGGCGGTGCAGGCTCGCGGACTGATGGGCAACATCCACATGATGCGCGGTGCGCTCCACCGAGCGATCGCACTGTGCGACGGCGCGCTCGAACTCGCCGATGCGACCGGACTGAGTGACAGCCCCGCGGCGGCTATGGCTTGGCAGTTTCGGGGGTACGTGCTGTTCGAGTGGAATCGCCTGGACGAAGCGGCAGAATCGCTCGAGCGTGCGTGGCACCTCGCGGGGATGTCCCGCGGCGTGGGAACCGGGGTCGCGAGGATGATGGCCCGACTGAGTGCCGCGCGGGATCGCGCGGACCAGGCGGATCTTTGGATGGACCGCCTGGAAGGTCTGATGGTTGGGCCCGTCAGCCTCCGCAACCGTGAGTGGCTCACGTCCGTCCGGGTGGGGCACACACTCGGTGCCGGCGCGCTCCGCCATGTCGAGGCATGGATGAAGGAGTACGACTACCGGCCGGACACCATCGAGACGATGCCCGACGATCACATCCTGGCCCGTCTGCACGAGTTCGACCACGTCCTGGCTCTGCTGGAGGCCACGCGCCAGTGGACTGATATCCTGCGTCTGGCTCCGGTGATCGAGCGCCTCACCGAGTCCGACCGACGCTGGTTCGCCGTGCGGGCGGCCACCACCACGGCAGTGGCGCTGGAGGCGGTCGGCCGACCCGACGAAGCCGATGTCGTCTTCGACCGGGCACTGGTACTCGGCGCGGAGGGCGGAATGGTCCGAGCGTTCGTGGAGGGCTCAACGCTTCGGGGGCGCCTCCTCGATCGTTCCGGATCGGGTGGGCAAGGCGGAGAGGCGCGAAGGGTGCTCGGCGCGACGTCGGGATCTCACCGACGGGGCCGGACGCGTCTCACCCCCGCCCAGCGCACCGTGCTCGGGCGCCTCGCGGCAGGGGAGTCCAACAAGGCGATCGCCGAGCATATCGGCGTGACCGTCAGCACCGTCAAGACACACCTGCGGGCGATCTACGCGGAACTCGAAGTGCGGTCGCGCACGCACGCGGTCGCGCGCGCCAGAGCGGCAGGGCTGGTCGACGACTGACCCGCCATGACCACGAGACTACGGCGCCTGCGTCTCGACGAACGGTGGCTCCGACTCCGCGTCCGCTCGCTCGAACGCCGCTTCGTAGAACTCGGGCGAGAGCCCGCTGGCCCAATGCTCCAGGTCGTCGTACTCCCTCTGGGTCGTTTCCGAGCCAGTGAAGAGGGTCGGGCCGCCCGCCGCCGGAATGAACTCCAACCAACCATGCCACAGCCCCGAGTCATCCTTGGCGCCGCGTACCCAGACGTGGTAGTGAGCGTCGCTATCCCCTACTACAGGATCGGCATGTCGGTGCACGAGCTTTACCATTGACTCTCCCGGGGGGTAATTTCCACCCCGTATGGTCGCAACGTCCGTGCCCAAATTCCAGCGCCGGACGCGACGACCCATCGGCACGCTTCGTGCGTCCAGCTTGGCCCGATGACGACCTTTCCTGATGCGGGTTCTCGGCGATCTGGCGTGCCGAGTTGCGGCTCTCTTCTTTCCGTCGTCGCGGCAATCCTCGTGCTGTGGGTGGCACCCGCGCATGGACAGGAACTCCCGGCTCCTCGCGGGTGGGTCAACGATTACGCCGATATCCTTTCGCCGGAGACGGAAAGACGTCTGGACGAACTGGCCCGTGAGGTCAGAGCACGATCCGGAGGCGAAATCGTCGTGGTCACGCTGCCGGACCTCGGCGGGGGTTCCATCGACGACATCGCCCTGCGTATCGGTCGTGAGTGACGGACTACGACAGTGGAGTCCTTTCCACCGCGACCGCCCTGGCCCTGATCTACGCCGACGAATTCGGTTTCGAGATCACCGGGCAGGCGCCGCTGGAGCCTCTTGCCTCGGAGGAGGACGGCGGAGGCATTCCGATTATCCTCATCGTCGTAGTGATCTTCGTGGTGATGAGGATGATGAGTGGAGGGGGTCGTCGCGGCCCCCCCCGGAGGACCCTTCGGCGGGGGGCGGCGTGGCCGGGGCCTGCCCGTTCCTGTCATCATTCCGTTCCCGCCCGGCGGTGGGCGCGGAGGCTTCGGTGGAGGCCTGGGGGGGGGCGGCTTCGGCGGCTTCGGCGGTGGGGGGGGTTTCGGTGGTGGTGGGGTGGGAGGGAGTTGGTGACCCGGAGGAGAGGAATGCGATGAGTTGGAACCCGGAGGCCGAGATCGCGGACTTCGTGCGCGGCCTGAGCGACACATACGGCGGCGACCTTGCGAGCGTGGTCTTACACGGATCGGTGGCGCGAGGCGACGCCCAGCACGACGTGAGTGACGTGAATCTGCTGGTTCTCGTGCGTGACGTATCTCCCGACGGCCTCATCCGCGGGTCGGATCTGGTACGCCATTGGCACGAGTCTGGGCACGGCGCGCCGCTGCTCTTCACGCCGAGTGAGTGGGCGCGCGCGATCGATGTCTTTCCGGTGGAGATCGCCGACATGGCGGACACACGACGGGTCCTTTACGGTGACGATCCCGTCGAGGGGCGTCAGGTATCACTTCGTCACCTTCGCCTCCAGACCGAGCGGGAACTCCGCGGCCGCCTCGTGGTTCTTCGCGAAGGTATGGTGCTGGCCGGCGGGCGACCCGACGAACTCGGTCGGCTCCTGCTGGTGGCTGCGCCGGCGGTTGCCGCCTACATGCGAGCCCTCCTTCGCCTGCTCCGATCCGAGGTGCCGAATGACACGTCGGCGGTCGTTCGCGCCGCCGCCGACCGGCTCGACGCCGACCCCGAACCGTTTCTGGATGTCTGGCGTGCCCGGCGGGCGCCCGGCTCTCTGCGCCCCACGTTGAGCCAGACCGCAGGCGTGTTCGATCTGCTTCTGGCCACCGCCAACCACGTCGACACTTTGGGGGAACGATGAATATCAGACCCGTGCTGCTGGCCCTGACGCTTTCGCTCTCGTTGTCCGGGTGCGGATACAACCAGATCCAGACGCTGGATGAGCGTACCGAAGCGCTCGAGGCCAACGTCGACACCGAACTCCTTCGACGGAACGACCAGGCCATCACCGCGAAAGTCATCGGAGCGGACGGGAAGGAGACCTTCCAGGCGCCGGCCAGCGCGCGCGAGGCACCGCATGTGGACTTCGGGCGAGACGGAAATTGAATACCGAGGCGGTCGGCACAGCGCGGCGTCGGTGGACGGTTCTGGGTGCGCTCGTGATCACGGCGGCGTGCGCACCGGCGGACGCTCCGCGGGAAGTTGAGGAGTCGATGGCCCCGCCCTGGCTCTGGAGCGAGGAACGCGTGCGCAGCGCGGTCGAGCAGGTCCGTGCGGGACGCGACCTGACGCCCGAGGAGTGGCCTGGAGGGACTCGGGTGGCCGTTCTGCTCTCCTTCGACGTGGACAACGAAACGGTGCATGGCCTCCGCGACGGCGAGGTCAGCGTCGGCCCGCTCTCGGAGGGGCAATATGGGGCGCGGAGAGCGCTCCCTCGCATCCTCGATCTCCTCGACCGGACGGACGTCCCGGCCACCTTCTTCTTCCCGGCGTGGAGCCTGAAACTCGCCCCGGAGCAGGCCGGCCTTATCCAGGAATCCGGGCGCCACGAGATCGCCGTGCACGGGTGGATCCACGAACGCAACACGACGCTGGACGGACCCACCGAGCGTAGGCTCCTCGAGCAGGCAGTGGCTTCCCTCACTGAGATCACGGGTCAGCGCCCCAGAGGATACCGCGCTCCCTCATGGAACTTCAGCCCGAACACGCTGTCGATCGTGCGAGAGATGGGCTTCCTGTACGAGAGTTCTCTCATGGCCGACGACCGGCCGTACGAACTGCTCGCCTCCGGAGAACCCACCGGACTGGTGGAGCTGCCGGTCAGTTGGATTCTCGACGACGCGCCGCTCCTCAGTCCCCTGGGCGACCGATACTCGACCCCGCGCGACCTCATGCAGGTGTGGATCGACGAGTTCGACAAGGCGTGGGAGGAGGGCACGATGTTCCTGCTCACCATGCATCCCCACCGGATCGGGGCGCGATCTCGAATTCTGGCGCTCGAAGGTTTGATTCAGCACATGAAAAGCCGCGAGGATGTGTGGTTTTCCACGCATGAGGAGGCCGCCCGCTACGTGCGCGCGTCAGCCGGAATGTGAAGGGCCACAACGATTCTCTGCCGTCTCCGATCGGCGAGGCCCGGCCCTGAAGTGTGGCACGTCGTTTGCACAGTACGATGGCCAGAAATCAGTTCGAAGATCGGCGCCGTATGCGCTTGACATACAATCGGAGACCATCATGAAGAACTCGACCCGCGTAAAGGCTCTGCTCCTGGCCATGGCATCCTTCATGGCCGCCGGCTGCGGCACTTCGGACGACACCCTGGTGATCTCCTTCGACGAGACGACGTCGCAGGCGACGGTCGTAGCGGCCACGACCTCGAAAACGCCTTCGCTGGCTCTGGCCTTCAAGTAGCTTCCAAGCGCTCCGTTTATGGAGCGCACCCATAATCGGCGCCCGACCTCGTCAGGGTCAGCGGGACGACTTCACATCCGAGGGGCCGACGGGTCGGGTCGGTCGGCAACATTCCGGTCGATACGCAGCCGGGTGCCTCCCCACGACTCCTGCGCGTCGAGAACGCCCTGCCAGATGTCGGCTTCGCTGATGCCCGACTCCCCGGGTGCGGCGGACAGATCGAAGCCTCCCGTCCCCGCCACCCAAAGGCTGGGAGAACCGACCGCCTCGGCCGCTCGGTATGCGCGTTCGGCGACGGCCAGGAGGGCGGCGGCGTTGGACCGATGCACGTAAAGGCCGGGCCGGACGCGGCCGTCGGCGACGACGGCCTCCAGCCATCCTTGCACGTATTCGGACAACGCGACCGACACGGCGCCGACACGCTCCACGTCGAGGAAGACGATGGAACCCAGGGGAAAACCCTCGTCCACCACAGCGGCCGCGGCCGCGGCCCCGTGTGATCTCCCGGTGGCCTCATCCAGGTTGGCCCGAGTGCACCGCGGGTTCGGGGCGGCGACCGCAGTGGAGTCGACCGCACCGTTCAGGGAACCCCCGGCGCTCGATACGCCCATGGCCGCCCAATCCTGCTCTCCGACGTACAGGACCGCCATCCCCCACCCCTGCCGGCGGAGTTCGGCGTGTCGACCGCTCCATGTGGTGCCTGTATAGCATGGGGACGGCAGGTAGTACCCGACCCAACCGTACGGAGATTCGGCTCGCCATGCCGCCATGACCGCGTCGCCGGGGTAGTCCCGCGTGTCGAACCCGGGATGCCCACGGAACTCGGGGGGTACGGCCGGGCCGGGCGGAGCTTCGACCATCGCCGGTCCGCCGCACGCGATGGAGACCACCAGACCGAAGGACACGGTCGCCAGGAGACGGAGTCGGTACATCAAGTACCTAACCCCACCGGGAGCGCCGGTTCCTGAGGCAGATCGGGCGGGCGGGCGCCGGCCGAATCCGCCGCTCGCCCATCGCCCGCAAGGCACGCGCCTTGCTCTTGTGGAGGAAGACTACTTCCAAAGACGGAGAACCTATGAGCAACCTCTTGGACATCCTCTCCCAGCGCCTCGAGAACGGCGGTGTACAGGACTTCGCCACACAGCTTCGGACCGATGAAACGGCCACCGCCAAAGCGCTCGGCGCCGCCGTGCCCGCAATGCTCGCAGCCCTTGGTCGGCAAGGAAGCCGGGACGGCCAGGGCCTCTTCGATACGATCGCGCGGGATCACGACGGCTCGATCCTCGACGGCGCCGCGCCCACCTACGGGGGTCACCCTCAAGCCTTCCGGGGTGCGGGCACCGTGGAGCATCTGTTCGGCGCCCGTCAGCGCGCGGTGGCCCAGGGCGTCAGCCGCGCGAGTGGCCTCAGCATGTCGAAGGTGATGCAGTTGATGGTCATGCTGGCTCCCATGGTCATGGGCGCGGTCGGAAAGGCTCGCTCGAAGAACAACGTGGAGTCGCCTGGAGGCCTCGGGGATCTGCTCGGCGGAGTCCTCGGTCGCCTCGGAGAGGCACTCGGTGGTGGTGGCGGCGCCCCCGGTGGGGGAGCACAGGCCAATCCCGCGCCGCCGCAGACCTTCCCGGGCAACGCGGCACCCACGCAGAGCCGGTCCGGCGGGAGTATCTTCGCCGACCTTCTCGATCGCGACGACGACGGACAGATCGCGGACGACGTGGCCAACATCGGAGCCGCCGTGCTCGGTAAGGGGCTCCTCGGTCGGTTGGCGTCTCGCGCCTGACGCGTATCTCAGCCCTCGTGGTGGGAGTCCCCGCTGGAAATGCCGGCGGGAGCTCCCACTCCGGGGCTCCGCGCACCGATCTTCTACCCGACAACCTCGGCCGCCTCCACCGTCGCGGGCAATTCGAGCGTAAACGTACTCCCCATGCCCAGCTCCGACTCCAGGGTCAGCGCTCCTCCGAGCACTCGCGCGAGCCGCCTGGAGATCGACAGGCCCAGGCCGGTGCCCATCTCGCCGTCCGGGCGAAGTTGAACGAACTCGTCGAACACCTTCTGGAGATTTTCCTCGGCAATGCCGGGGCCCTCGTCGATGACGTCGACGGCGGCACCTCCGTCCGCGCCCGCACGGCAGACGACCCGCACCGGATGACCCTTCCCGAACTTCACCGCGTTGGACAGAAGGTTCAGAAGGATCTGGCCGACCCGCCGATTGTCCGTTCGTAGTGGGAGGTGGTCCGGGGCTTCGAGTTCGAGCGTGGCCCCATTGTCGTCGGCCAACGGACGGACCGTGTGGAAGAGCTCCTTCACCAGATCCGTGAGGTTCACGTCCGTGGGTGCCAACTCGAACTTGCCCGATTCGATCTTCGACAGATCGAGGATGTCGCTCACCAGTCCCAGGAGGTGATTGCTGACCGTCTGCACTCGCTCCAGGCTGGAACGCTGTGAGCCCGAAACCTCGCCGTATATCCCTTCGAGGATCAGCGCGTTGTAACCCAGGATGGCGTTGATCGGGGTCCTCAGTTCGTGGCTCATTGCCGAATAGAATCGACTCCGTTCCGCCATCGCCTCTTCCAACTGCGACTGCCGGTCCTTCAACTTGGTGTGTACAGCCTCCAACTCCGTGAGCGAAGCGCGCAGAGCCTCCGCCTGGTCGCGCAGTTCCCGCTCGGTCTTCACCCGATCGGAGATGTCGCGACCGATCAGCGTATACGTGTTCTCGGAGGGAAGCGGCACACCGGAAAGGGACGCCTCCACCGGGAAGGTGTCGCCATCCGGCCGGAGGGCCGTCAGAATGCGAGGGGCTCGAGCGGACTCCTCGTCCTCAGTGCCGTGCTCGGCACCGACCTGGACGCTGTCGATCCAGCTACGCAGGTCGTCGCGCGAGGTCGGATGGAAGAGCTCCTCGATGGCCCGGTCGTGGGCCTCCGACGATGGTATCCCGAAAACCCGGGACGCTTCCGTATTGAAAAAATCCACGACCCGGGACTCGCCAAACGTAATGATGGCCTCGGTCGCGGAGTCCACGACCAGCCGGAAGCGCGCTTCGGACTCGAACAACTCGTCCCGATGACGGATCTCGCGAGCCAGCACCTCCGCCTCATGGAGGGCCTCTTCCTGACGGCGAATTTGCTCGCCCTTTTGGAACAGGTCGACGAAAACGGCGACTTTGCCCCTCAGGATGTCGGGCTGGAACGGCTTGAAGATGTAGTCCACCGCGCCCACGTCGTAGCCCCGGTACACATACTCATCGTCCTTGCTGATTGCCGTCAGGAAGATGATGGGCGTGGCCTTCGAGCGCTCGCGCGACTTGATGTACTCGGTGGCCTCGAAGCCGTCCATCCCCGGCATCTGGACATCCATGAGGATGACCGCGAAGTCGTTGGTGAGAACGGCCTTGAGCGCGTCGTCTCCCGACTCGGCCCGCGTGATCTGCAGGTCGAGTGGCTCGAGGACCGACTCGAGCGCGAGGAGATTCTCCGGACGGTCGTCCACGATCAGAACATGGGGACGTGGGAGATCGACAGGCTCCGCGGGTTCCTCCAACGGACGGTCAGTATCCATGGGCAAACTCCTCGGAGGGTGCGAACGCTCTCAGGACCTGCCCGATCTCGGCCAGGGACAGGACCTGCGCGTTCGGAACGGCGTCCAGTGCGGCCTCGGGCATGACGCGCGACTCGGCGGTAGTGGGATCCTGGATCAGAGCGGTGCCTCCCTCCGCTGCGACGCGGGCGAGCCCGCGTGACCCATCGCGATTGCCTCCCGTCAGGATGATGCCGGTCGTGCGGGCGCCGTAGGCGTCGGCAGCCGTTTCGAACAGAACATCGATGGAGGGGCGGCTGAAGCGCACCGGATCGTCGACCGACAGCGAAACGACGGGGCCGTCCACGAGGAGGTGGTATCCCGCGGGCGCGAGGTAGACTCTTCCCGCCAGCAGAGCGTCCTTGTCGTCGACGTCCCGGACGCCGCCGCCCAAGGCGGCTGCCAGGCCATGAGAGTCGTCACTTCGGTGAAGGGCGATGATCATGGCGAAGGGCCACTCCGCATCGCCTGGACCGAGGATCTTCCGCACCGCCTTGAGGCCACCCGTAGACGCCCCCACAACCACGAGGTGCGGAGCGGGGTGAGGAGCCCTCATGCCACCACCTTCCGGTAGATGCGCTGCTCCGCATCGAGGGACTCGTAGCGGGGCTCCGAGCGGTGCGTACGCAGCGACTCGCGCGTCCCCAGCGCGAGCACGCCCAGTCGCACGAGGCTCTCGTCGAACAGCTTGTGAACGCGGTCCTGCAGGGAGCGATCGAAATAGATCATGACGTTGCGGCAGACGATGGCCGTGAACTCGGCGAACGCCCCATCCATCGCGAGGTTGTGACGCGTGAAGAGCGCCCTCTCACCGAGAAAGCCCCTCAGGCGCGCGCTCTCGTAGGCCGCCGTATAGTAGTCCGAGAGGGAGCCATTGCCTCCCGCTGCCAGATAACCCCGTGAATAGTCCTTCATCTTGTGAAGCGGATAGATCCCCTCCCGGGCGAGAGCGAGCGCGTCCTCATCGATGTCCGTGGCGTAGATCCGGGTTCGAGCCAGCAGCCCCTCCTCGTGGAGCAGGATCGCCATCGAATAGACTTCCTCCCCTGTAGAGCATCCGGCGTGCCAGATCCGAACATACGGGTACGTCCGTAGAAGCGGCGCGACGTGGGTACGGAAGGACCGGTAGAAGCCCGGGTCGCGAAACATCGACGTGACGTTGACCGTCAGCGTCGACAGTAGTCGCTGCATGGCAGCCTCTTCGTGGAGCACCCGGTCCTGCACACCGCTGACCGTCCGGACGCCCTCTTCGTCCACGAACTTCCGCACGCGCCTCGTCAACGACGCCCGGGCGTAGGAGCGGAAGTCCAGGCCGTAGTGTCGGAACACAGCCTCGAGCAGTGCGTCGATCTCGATCTGCTCGAGAACGGTATTCACGGAGTCCACGGCCGCCACAGTCGTCACGCGTGCAGCCACACACGCATGAGCTCCAATAGCTGGTCCGTGTCGACCGGTTTGGTAACGTACTCCGAACAGCCAGCCTCCAGGCACGCTTCCCGATCCGCCTTGGTCGCTCGAGCGGTGACCGCAATGATCGGGAGCGACCGCAGATCTGGGAGCTCCCGGATAGCCATGGTGGTCTCGAAGCCGTCCATCCCCGGCATCATGATGTCCATCAGAACCATGTGAAATGCGCTGTCCTCTCGAAGCTTGTCGACGGCCTCCCGCCCGCTCTCGGCGAACTCGACCGTCATCCCCCTGCTCTCCAACAGGCTACTGAGCGCAAAGATGTTTCGGACGTCGTCGTCCACGATCAACACGCGCTTGCCGCTGAAGACCGCGTCGGCACCGTGGAACTGCCGAAGCAGCGCCTGTTGTGGAGGCGACAGTTGTGCTTCGACCCGATGGAGGAACAGGGCGGTCTCATCCAGCAGGCGCTCCGGACTCCGCGCGTCCTTGAGAATGATCGTCTCGGCGTATCTCCGCAGAGAGGTCTCCTCCTCCTCGGAGAGTTCCCGACCCGTGTAGATGACGACCGGCAAGTTCACAATATCGGGCGCTTCGTCGAGGCGTCGCAGCACCTCCAGCCCGTCGAGATCCTTCAGACCGAGATCCAGGACCATACAGTGGAAGGTCTCCTCCCCGAGCGCCGCCAGCGCCTCCTCACCGGAGGTCGCGACACGGATCTCCAGGTCCTCGTGGCCGAGCAGTTCGACGATGCTGTCGGCCTGAGCGGCGTCGTCCTCCACCACGAGCAAGCGCCGAATCGGCTCCAGCGTGAAGGCGGTCATGCGATCGAACGCCTCGTCCAGCGCCTCCCGACTGATCGGCTTTTCGAGGTGGGCGAGGGCCCCCCGCTCGAGCACCGCACGCGACTCGTCCCAGACGGACACGACGTGCACGGGGATGTGCCGCGTGTCAGGATGGCTCTTCAGTCGGTCCAGAATGGTCCACCCGTCGGCGCCAGGAAGTTCGATGTCCAGTGTGATGGCATCCGGACGGTACGCGTGCGCCAGGTGAAGCCCCGATTCGCCGTCGATGGCTACGATGCCCTTGAAGCCCTTCGCTCGAGCCGTATCGAGGAGGATCCGAGCGAATTTTCGATCGTCTTCCACGATGAGAACCGTCTTGTCCTCGGGCGTGATATCCTCCCGGTCGTCCGGGATCGGGCTCGCCTTCAGTTCCGAATCGGTGGGGGTACGCACCGGGCGGGATGCCGTGGAACCAGGCACGCGTTTCGGTGACGTCTGGCGCGCGGTCGTGCTCCTGGCATTGTCCCAGGTCTCGGGCAGGAAGAGCGTGAAGGTGCTACCCTCTCCCGGGGTGCTGGACAGAGCCAACTCGCCCCCGAGAAGATCTGCCAACTCGCGGGAGATCGAGAGGCCGAGCCCCGTGCCGCCGAACTCGCGGCTGGTGGTCCCGTCTTCCTGTTGGAACGCCTCGAAGACGAGGCGCTGCTTATCCGGAGCAATACCGATTCCGGTGTCGTGTACATCGAAGGCGATGACCGACTCAGCGTTGTTCAACGACGCGTGCCGGTAAGGGCCACGGTCCTTCGCGCGGTCGATGGCGAGTTCGACGCTTCCCTCGCGGGTGAACTTGAACGAGTTGGACAGGAGGTTCTTGAGGATCTGCTGAAGCCGCTTCCCGTCCGTGTGGATCGACTCGGGCAACGACTCACCGAAGGAGACCGAGAACTCGAGCCCTTCCTCTTCGGCAACCGGCTCGAAGCTGCGCATCATCGAGTCGCGAAGCTCCTCCATCAGCACGTCGGAGACCCGAATCTCGAGCTTGCCCGCCTCGACCTTCGCCAGGTCGAGGACATCGTTGATCAGGGTGATCAGGTCCTTGCCCGAGGCCATGATGGTCTGGGCGTATTCAAGCTGCTTGTCGGTGAGGTTGCCCTGCTCGTTGTCCTGGAGTCGGCCGGCCAGGATCAACAGGCTGTTGAGCGGCGTCCGCAACTCGTGCGACATGTTCGCGAGGAATTCGCTCTTGTACTTGGAGGTCAGCGCCAGTTGGCTGGCCTTCTCCTCCAGTTCCACCCGAGCCGTTTCCACTTCCCTGTTCTTCTGCTCGACCTTGTCGTTCTGCTCAGCCAGCAGGTTCGCCTTCTCCTCCAGCTCCTCGTTCACCTGCTGCAACTCCTCCTGCTGCTCCTTCAGGAGTTCCTCCGAGGCGCGTAGGCTCTCCGCCTGCTGCTCCAGATCCGAATTCGAGCGGCGGAGTTCTTCCTGCTGCTGCTGGAGTTCCTGCGACTGGCTCTGGAGCTCCTCCGTGAGGGACCGTGACTGACGCAGCAGCATTTCCGTGCGCGTGTTGGCCTGGATCATGTTGATGACCACGCCCACCGTCTCCGCAAGCTGGTCGAGCAGGGTCAGGTGGTTGTCGCTGAACTCCGAGAAGGAGGCCAGCTCGACGACTGCCTTGACCTGATCCTCGAACAGGACGGGCATGACCAGAATGTTGCGAGGCGGTGCCTCGCCGAGCCCGGAACTGATCTGGATGTAGTCGTCCGGTACCTTCGTCAACAGGATCGATTTTTTCTCGAGCGCGGCCTGCCCGACCAGCCCTTCGCCGGGTGAGAACCTGTTGGCGACGTGCTTCCGCTTCTGGTACCCGTAGGACGCCAGGAGCTGAAGTGCCTCGGAGTCGGTTCCCGTGGTGACCGCCGTCGACTCCTCGCCAGACCGTGACGCACTCCCCTGGCTGACGAAGAAGGCCCCGTGCTGGGCCTCCACGAGAGGCGTCAACTCCGACATGAGCAAGGAGGTCACCGACTCCAGGTCTTTGTGGCCCTGCATCATGCGGGAGAACTGGGCGAGATTCGTCTTCAACCAGTCCTGCTCTTCGTTCTTTTCGGTGGTCTCCCGGAGGTTCGAGATCATCACGTTCAAGCTGCGGCGAAGCTCGTCGACTTCTCCCTGGGCCTCGACCGTAATCGACCGGGTCAGGTCTCCCTGCGTGACCGCGGCGGCCACCTCAGCAATGGCCCGGACCTGAATCGTGAGGTTGTTGGCGAGCTGGTTCACGTTGTCCGTGAGCGCCCTCCACGTGCCATCGGCGTCCGGCACGTTCGCCTGCCCGCCCAGCTTCCCTTCCGTGCCCACCTCCCGGGCTACCCGCGTGACCTCGGACGCGAACGCACCGAGCTGGTCGACCATGGCGTTGATCACCTCCTTGATCTGGAGGATCTCGCCCTTGGCGTCGACCATGATCTTCTGGCTCAAGTCGCCGTTGGCAACCGCCGTCGCGACCGTCGAAACGTCGCGAAGCTGAACCGTCAGGTTCCCCGCCATGGCGTTTACGCTTTCGGTCAGATCTTTCCATGTGCCACCGACATCCGGCACGTGCGCCTGGCCGCCGAGTTGGCCTTCCGTGCCCACCTCTCGCGCCACGCGCGTGACCTCGTCACCGAAGACGCGCAGCCGGTCGACCATGGCGTTGATGACGTTTTTGATCTGGAGGATCTCGCCCTGCGCGTCCACCTTGATCTTCTGGCTCAGGTCACCGTTTGCGACCGCGGTCGCAACGGACGAGACATCGCGTAGCTGAACGGTCAGGTTGCCCGCCATCGCGTTCACATTGTCGGTCAGATCCTTCCACGTACCCGCGACCCCGGGCACCTCGGCCTGTCCGCCCAGGATCCCTTCGGTTCCGACCTCCCGGGCCACTCGGGTCACCTCGTCGGCGAAGACGCCGAGCCGGTCCACCATGGCGTTGATCACGTCCTTGATCTGGAGGATCTCGCCGCGTGCGTCGACGGTGATCTTCTGGCTCAGGTCGCCGTTGGCCACCGCGGTAGCGACGTACGAGACGTCGCGGAGCTGGACGGTCAGGTTGCCCGCCATCGCGTTGACGTTGTCGGTCAGATCCTTCCACGTGCCCGCGACGCCCGGCACTTCCGCCTGACCGCCGAGGATTCCCTCGGTACCGACCTCGCGTGCCACCCTCGTCACCTCGTCACCGAAGACGCCGAGCTGATCGACCATCGTGTTGATGGTGTTTTTCAGCTCCAGGATCTCTCCCTGGGCGTCGACCGTGATCTTCTGGCTCAGGTCGCCGGTCGCGACCGCCGTGGTCACCAGGGCGATGTTGCGCACCTGATCCGTCAGATTCGTGGCGAGCGCGTTTACGCTCTCGGTCAGATCCTTCCACGTGCCGTCCACCCCCGGCACCTCCGCCTGCCCACCGAGCTGGCCCTCGCTCCCGACCTCCCGGGCCACGCGCGTGACCTCGTCTCCGAAGAGGCCGAGCTGATCCACCATCGCGTTGATCACATTCTTGATCTGGAGGATTTCGCCCTGCGCGTCGACCGTGATCTTCTGGCTCAGGTCTCCCGCGGCCACCGCAGTGGCGACGTACGAGACGTCACGGAGCTGAACGGTCAGGTTGCCCGCCATCGCGTTGACGTTGTCGGTCAGATCCTTCCAGGTACCGGCGACGCCCGGCACCTCGGCCTGTCCGCCGAGCTGGCCTTCCGTGCCCACTTCTCGAGCCACCCGCGTTACCTCGTCGGCAAAGACGCCGAGTCGGTCCACCATGGCGTTGATCACGTCCTTGATCTGGAGGATCTCGCCCTGTGCGTCGACGGTGATCTTCTGACTCAGATCTCCGTTCGCCACGGCGGTCGCCACCGAAGACACGTCGCGGAGCTGAACGGTCAGGTTGCCCGCCATCGCGTTCACGTTGTCGGTCAGGTCCTTCCACGTTCCCGCGACCCCCGGTACGGCCGCCTGGCCACCGAGGATCCCCTCGGTCCCCACCTCGCGGGCGACTCGAGTCACCTCGTCGCCGAAGGTGCCGAGCTGATCCACCATCGTATTGATGGTGTCCTTGAGCTCCAGGATCTCTCCCTGGGCGTCTACGGTGATCTTCTGACTCAGGTCACCGGTCGCGACCGCCGTCGTGACCAGGGCGATGTTGCGCACCTGATCCGTCAGATTGGTCGCAAGCGCGTTCACGCTGTCGGTCAGATCCTTCCAGGTACCCGCAACACCCGGAACCTCGGCCTGGCCGCCGAGCTGCCCTTCGCTCCCGACTTCCCGGGCCACACGCGTCACCTCGTCTCCGAAGATCCCGAGCTGATCCACCATCGCGTTGATCACGTTCTTGATCTGCAGGATCTCACCCTGCGCATCGACCGTGATCTTCTGACTGAGGTCTCCGTTCGCCACCGCCGTTGCCACGGACGACACGTCACGGAGCTGCACGGTGAGGTTGCCCGCCATCGCATTCACGTTGTCGGTCAGGTCCTTCCACGTTCCCGCGACCCCAGGTACGGCCGCCTGGCCGCCCAGGATCCCTTCCGTCCCCACTTCGCGCGCGACCCGCGTCACCTCGTCGCCGAACACACCGAGCTGGTCGACCATCGTGTTGATGGTGTCCTTGAGCTCCAGAATCTCTCCCTGGGCGTCGACGGTGATGGTCTGGCTCAGGTCCCCGTTCGCCACGGCCGTCGTCACGAGGGCGATGTTACGGACCTGATCCGTCAGATTGGTCGCGAGCGCGTTTACGCTGTCGGTCAGGTCCTTCCACGTACCGGCCACGCCCGGCACCTCGGCCTGGCCGCCGAGCTTACCCTCCGTGCCCACCTCCTGCGCCACCCGGGTGACCTCATCGCCGAACAGGCCGAGCTGGTCCACCATGGCGTTGATCACGTTCTTGATCTGCAGGATCTCGCCACGAGCATCCACGGTGATCTTCTGGCTCAGGTCTCCGTTGGCGACCGCCGTCGCTACCGAGGAGACATCGCGGAGCTGGACGGTCAGGTTACCCGCCATCGCGTTCACGTTGTCGGTCAAATCTTTCCAGGTTCCCGCGACGCCCGGGACATCCGCCTGTCCGCCCAGGATGCCTTCCGTACCCACCTCGCGCGCCATTCGCGTGACCTCGTCACCGAACACGCCGAGCTGATCGACCATGGTGTTGATTGTGTTCTTCAGCTCCAGGATCTCGCCCTGTGCGTCGACCGTGATCTTCTGGCTCAGGTCGCCGGTGGCAACCGCCGTGGTCACCAGGGCAATGTTGCGGACCTGATCCGTGAGGTTGGCCGCCATGGCGTTCACGCTCTCGGTCAGGTCCTGCCAGATGCCCGCCATGCCAGGGACGTCGGCCTGTCCCCCCAGCACACCCTCGGTGCCGACTTCGCGGGCCACACGCGTGACCTCGTCGGCGAACAGGGCAAGCTGGTCGAGCATCTTGTTGACCGTGGTCGAGACCCGCAGGAACTCGCCCTCGAGCGGCTGGCCGTCCCGCTCCTCGGGCATCTGCGAGCTCAGGTCGCCGGACACCACGGCCGCGAGCACTCGCGACACTTCGATGGTCGGATGCGCCATGTCGTCGATCAACCGGTTGACCGCGCTGACCGTCTCCTCCCACCCACCGGACACGCCGGCGATGACCGCACGATCCGTCAAGTGGCCATGCTCCCCCACCGACTCGGCAACCCGGCGCAGTTCATACGAGACCGACTCGTCCTGCTCCGCGAGCCGGTTGAAGGCGCGGGCGAGTTCTCCGTGGACACCCTCGGCGTCCTCGGACAGGCGCGTCTCGAACTGCCCGACGTGGAGCGACCGGAGACCTTCCAAAAGGTCGGCGAGTGGATCGCCCGACTTCACAACGCGACGCGGGGGAAGCTGGACCTGCGAGCCCCTCCGCCTCTGGCGGCGGCGCTTGGGGGCCTTGCCTGAAGCGGGCGCCGGCGGCGCGGCCTCGACTTGGTCCGACGCCCGGGCCCTGGCGGCATCCCTAGCCTTGACCGCCTTCTTGGCGGCGGACTTCCTCGCGGCGGGCTTCTTGTCCGCCGACTTCTTCGCCGCGGGCTTCTTGGCGGCCGACTTCTTCGCCGCCGTATTGGCCGCCGATTTCTTCGCGACAGGCTTCTTGGTCGCGGATTTCTTGGCCGCAGACTTCCTGGTCGCAGACTTCTTGGCAGCCGGCTTTTCGCCCGTCGACTTCCCAGTCGTCGCGTCCGTCGCCTGAGCTACGGGATCGGTCGACCCCTTTCCATTTTTGGTATCGGTTGGCTTCGAGTCGCGTTCGTCTGCCATCGGGTCGTCAGCCTCGTGGGGGCGGGTGACGCAGCGACGTTCACCCTGGGTCGGATTTGGGCCTGAAGTTCATACAGCATAAAAGGGACCGTTTCTCGTCCCGAGGACGAATCAATAACCGCGGACCCGGCGAAGAAAGGCCCGGTGGGCGCTCTGGAATCCTACCGGTCGCTCCATGAAGGAGAAGTGACCGGCGCCTGGAACGAGTTGGAATGTCACGTCGGGAATCGCGTCGGCCAACGCCGCCCCTCCGAGGCCGACTCCTACCTCGGCATCTCCATACAAAACGAGGGTCGGGACGTCGAGCGAGCGGAGACCTTCCAGGAGGTCGTAGGACGCGAGGTCGGCAGCCATCCGGTTCAACTGTCGGCTACGCGCTGTGTAATCCGCGGGGATCTCAAAGTGGAGTGCGTCGGCGGACGTAGGGTCGTCGAACTGCGAGCGGAAGGTAAGCCGGAGGAGTGCCTCGATGACCTCGGGATCTCCCTGTTTCATGGCTTCGGACGTCCTGAGCGCTCCCATCCCGGACGTATCAGCGGAGGTGATCGCCGCCGCGTTCTCCGCCGTTTCGGCCTGCCAGAGGGTGGAAGTCGGCGCGATGGGGCTCACAAGCGTCAGCGATATCAGGCGCTCTGGGTGAGCGAGCGCGTACTCCATGGCGAGGAGTCCGCCCCACGAATGCCCGAGGAGATGAACCCGGGGGAAGCCGAGGTGCTCGCGGAGCGACTCGATGTCCTGCACGAAGGTGCTGAGGCTCACGGACGAACTGTCCACAACGCCGGCCGAGCGGCCGCTCAGTCGCTGGTCGTAGAAGACGAGCTCGTACTCGTCCGTCAGGGGCCGGAAGGGACGAACGAGGTAACCGTGATCGAGCAGCGGACCCCCGTGAACCAGGATCATCGGCTGGCCCGACCCCTCCTGGTACACGAACAGCTTGGTGCCGTTGACCTCCAAAAGCGCGCCCGCGCCCGGGTCTTCCCTGGCGGGCGGCGCAGCGTCGGGGGCCGCGGCGGAGCACCCCCAGACCAGCATGAGGGCCCCGACCGCCCCCCCTGGTCGTCGCCAACCCTCCATCAAAAGCCTCCTGTAGTAAGCCTGTCGGGAATGCCCGCGGTCGGCGGATTGGCCCCGCCTCCCGGGGAGAGACAGTCGCCCGTGTCCGCACAGGGTAGGTCGGGCTATAGGCCCCTGTCCACAACGCCCACGGAGCACATCAGGGGTCAACGGCGTAGCTTCGTAAGGTTCGAGACCGATTCTTTCGAACACCCGACTCGAGGAGATACACGAATGCGAACGACCACTCCGTTGAGCGCACGACGCCGCGCCCCTGCTCCGAGCGTGCCCCGCGCTCTTTGGGCCGCCGTTACAGCCTTGCTGTTCGCCTTCGCCTCGGTGGCGCCCGCGTCGGCGCAAGCCGAGGGCGATTACCTCTACAACGTGACGATGCTGCGGGCGGCGCCAGGCCACTACACCGATCTGGTCGACGCCCTCGACGAGAGCCTGCAGCTCCATCGCGATGCGGGGGACGAGCCGCCCTTCTGGATCCGGCACTCCCAGGGTGACCAGTGGGACTTCATGCTGATCCTTCCGATGGGGTCGCACCAGGAGTACTTCGAGGAGGACCGGATCGCACGGAGGGAGCGGGTGTGGAGAGCGTCGGACGTCGCAGAGCGTTTCGAGGCATACACGTCCTATGCGGAGGAGTGGTTCTCGCGCTCAGCCCCCTTGAGCGAGATGCGGCGCCGCTTCGAGGGGATGGGGATGTTTCATGTCGAGATGTTCGCAGGCCTTCCCGGCAAGCGAGCGGAGCTTACGGAGCAACGACGCATGGAGAACCGGTATTACGCGGCACTGGGACGGCAGTTGAACGTCATCTTCACGCGTGACTCCGGACCCAATTGGGACGCGATGACGATCGGATTCTACCCCGACCTCCAGACGTATGCCGCAGCTGGCGTGCGCTATTCCGAGGAGGAGCAGGACCGGGCGGCGCGGACCGCTGGCTTCGAGGGCGTGGGACAGATCAGCCCGTATCTACGGTCTCTGTTGAGCTACCACCACGATACCATCGCGGTGCGCATGCGGTAGTCGTGGGCCGGGGTTCGCGTAGTGGGTCGCCTGGCTGGCGACGGATCCCGACACGACTCTTCGGTGCTATCGGACCGCTACCCGACGCACATACCTGCGCTCCTGGCCGGAAGGTTCCTCCATCCCGCGTATCACCACCGTGAGGTCGCCGGCGGAAGGCCAGGAGAGTGTTATGGAATGGTCGAATAACCTGAGAATAGCAGTGCACTCGGTGCCCACGCCCCGCGTCGTGAAGTCATAGGGCGCCACGAAGATCGTGTCGGCCCGCGTCTCAGACTCGGTCGGACCGATGCGCTCGCAGCCTCCCCCGTAGGTGCGAACCGTGACCACGAAGTCCTCAGCCCGATGAACACTGTCAGGAACTTCGATGACGACCGGGTCACTGTAGAATTGGACAGTTCCCAAGACCCTTGATTCGCCGCCGTCGAGGATTCCCGTACATCCGGCGGACGCGAGCGCGGCGACGAGGCCGATCCGGAGAGGGCGCGATCCCATTCTAAGCTCCCCAGCACGAGTGACTCATGCTGAGCGTACGACCGAGTCGATCCAGTTGTGACGTGGAGTCGTGCGCCGGTCTGAGGTCCTGAGTGACTCCGTCAGTACCAAGGGCGCCTATCCCTCCCGTAGTGCCTCAACGGGATCGACGCGCGCGGCTCGCCGCGCTGGCAGGTACGTGCAGGTCGCCGCGAGGGTGAGTAATCCCACGAAAGCGGCGAGATACGTCGCCGGGTCGGTCGGGCTGACGCCAAAGACCACCGCACCCGTCACGCGATTCAACGCGAGAGCGCCGACCAGGCCGATGGCCGCCCCGGCGGCAGCCACCTTGGTGCCGTCGCGAACCACCATCAACACCACTTGCGAAGCAGTCGCACCAAGCGCCATACGCACCCCGATCTCACCGGTCCGTCGGCCGACCGTCTGCGCAACGACACCAAAGACGCCGACGAGCCCCAACAGGAGGGCCGCGGAAGCGCCGATGACCACCAAACTCATGAAGAAAGCCATCGGAGCCCGCGCCTCCCTGACATACTCCTTCATGGTCGCGACTCGATCGATGGGCAGATCGGAGTCGACGGTCCATACGGTCTCTCTCACCGCACCTACGAGATCCAATGGAGGGATGGCACTCCGTAGGACCAACGTCATCGTCCGCAGGTCGGCGGCCATGGCGCTGGGCGGGAAGTAGACGACGCGTGTCAGCTCGGACGGCAGCGGCCCCAGATTCATGCTCACCGGTAGATCGCCGACGACTCCGACCACTGTATACCAGCGAGAAGGCTCAGGATCTGACCAATCGCCGAGCGACACGACTCGACCGATTGGATCCTCTCCGGGCCAGCGGTCATGAGCGAGCGAGGCACTCAAGATGACGGATAGGCTGTCGTCTGCGCCCGGCATGAAGGGGCGCCCCTGCAGCAGGGGCACCCGCATGGCTTCGAAATATCCGGGCGTCACCGTTGCTCGCGCGGAGGGAATGACGGGAGGAGGATCCAGGAGTGCAACGACGCGTCGCTCCCGAAGATTGGTCCCCCCCGAACAACGATCCCGGAGCGGGATGCAGGACGCCGCAGCGACGCGCGAGACACTCGGCAGCCCTGAGAGGCGCTCCGTCAGCGCGTTCTGAAGCGAGACCTGGTTGGCGCGGCCCGGGTAGCTGGAGTCGAGTCGCACGTCGAACGTCAGCACATTCGTCGCGTCGAATCCCGGATCCACGTTCGTCAAGTTCCGGAAGCTCCGCACCATGAGGCCTGCTCCGATCAACAAGACCAAGGCAAACGCCATCTGGCTTGCCACCATGGCGCGACTGATGCGTGCTCGACCCGCAGATCCTCCCAGCCCCCTCGCCGATAGAATATCCGCCGTAGCTGACGACCTGAACCCGAGGCCGGCTAGTCCGAACGCGCTCCCACTGATCAGCGTCACCATCACAGCGAACGCAACGACCGTTGAGTCGACACCCACTTCCGGAAGACGCGGCAGTTCGACGGGTCCGAAGTGCCGTACGAACTCGACCGCCACGATACACACGGCCATGCCAATTAACCCGCCAACGGAGGCGAGCGTGACTCCCTCGGCGAGGAGGTGCCTCGCAAGACGTTCGTTCCCGGCCCCCAATGCGGAGCGGACGGCCATCTCGTGTCGACGAGCCTCTCCCCTTGCCAGGAAAAGGCCAACCACGTTGACGCATGCCATGAGCAGGACGAACGCCATGGCCCCGAACACGATCCAGAGAACCCGTCGGAGAGAATCAAAGACGATGACGCGCTTCAGGGGGATCACATGTAAACGCGTCTCCCGGTCGACGGCACTCCGAGCGATGCGCGATTCCGGGAACAACGCCGGAAGTCGAGGTACCATGCCGTTGAGGCGGGCCTCGGCTTCCTGAAGGTGCACGTCACTGTGGAGCCGTGCGATACCCTTCCATCCATATCCGCCGTAGCGGTCGCTCAATGGCAACGCTGACCACGCCTCCACCTCGGGGCCCGGAAACGTGAAGGCCTGGGGCATCACCCCGATCACCACATACGGTCGTTCATCAAGGACGATCGTCCGACCAATCACCCTGGGGTCGGCTCCGAACCGGCGTGCCCAGAACGCGTGACTCAGGACAAGCACGGCGCCGTCGCTCGAGTCCGGATCGACATCTGAGATGGCGAACGCCCGGCCTGCCACCGGCGACACGCCCAGAACCCTGAAGAAGTCCCCCGAAGCGGGCTGCACAGTGACACGCTCCGGATCACCCTGGCCGGTCAGGGTACGCCGTCGCGGCTGGGTGGAGTAGATGGCGGCGTGGTCGAGAACGTCCGGCATGGCCTGGGCGCGCGTGAGCATGCCCGGCGACAACCCCATCTGCGCATCCGGGAAGATGTTCACGGAGACAGCCAGCCAGACCAACCGCTCCGAATCCGGAAACGGCAGAGGCTTCAGAACGACGCCGTTGACCACCGCGAAGATGGTCGAGCTGCCAGCGATGCCGAGAGCAAAGGTGAGGACTGCCGCGAGGGCAAAGCCTCGCGCCCGCCGGAATGAACCCAGAGCGAATTTGAGGTCAGCGCGCAGGGCGTCGATGGTGAGATCCTCCGTTCGATGTGTCGCTTTGGCAGTGAGGGGCAATGTGATGTCATGAAAGCGTCTCGGCCATTCGAGCGGACCACGCTTCGCGCGGTGCGCGAAAGAAGGCCTCTGAAGAGCCCCACCCGGGCGCGTTCCGCCAACTCGGCGACGACGAAGGCGGCAAGGTATCCGGAATGACCGACGGGAGGCCCGCGGGCCTCACCCACTCATCGGAGAGCCGCGCCTTGCAGCAGCCCCTCTGAACGGCGTATGCTTGCAGCAGTCCCTCTGAACGGCGTATACTGGTGTAGTCACGTCACATCACTCCAAGGCGGTTATTGGAGCGGAGTCACCATGCTCTCGACTTCCATTTTCGTGGGCGCGATCATCGCGACGCTACAGGCGTCGCACGCCGTCCAGCCCTGTTCGAGTGACTGCCAAATAACGGTGAGAGCATCTGTGACGCTCGACGGGGTTGGGGGGACATCGAAGGTCCTTCGGTTGGAGGATGGGTCGATCGTTCTCACCCACATTTACAACTCCGACCGGCTGGAACTGTACAGCCCCCAAGGTCGCCTACTGAACCAGTGGGGTGGGCCTGGAGACGGTCCTGGGGAATACAAACATATCGTCGACCTCGCACGGTCCCCCGATGGACTCCTGATGGTCTTTGATAGTCGCGGCCGCATCACTCTTCTTGACCAGCAGGGGCACGTGGTGGACACGGAGAGACACCCGGGGGATCTGTTTCCAGGTGGTGCGACACCCCTCCCAGATGGTCGCATCGCGCTGAATCGGCGGGCTCGCGAAGCCGAACTCTTCGGATACTGGATGTTCACCTTCGACCCTGAGTCAAATGAAGTCACGCCGTTTGGCCAGCGGTTCAACAATCTCCCGTTCGGCCTGGGCGCGACCAATGTTGGAGCGCGGCACATAATCTCTCACGGCAACGCCATCTGGGCGGTCCACTTCTTTGCTTATGAGGCTGAGAAATTCGGACAAGGTGGGGAGCGTGTCACGTCTTGGCGGGCCTCCGATACCGCCTTCCCCTCTTACGACTATCAGAACTGGGGTGACGACGCCCGGAATGGTAGGCTGGGGCGGATGCCCGACGGCGGGGTGAGACCTAATATCGCCGGTGCCTCCATTGATCAGCATGATCGCCTTTGGGTGGCTCTAAATATGCCAGAGCCTAACGCGGAGGAGTTGGTCGAGCAGGGTCGAGTGTCCGATGCGTTTCACGGCATCATAGATGTCCGAGATCTAGAGACAGGCACACTGTTAGCTAGCCGTCGAGTCGAAGATTACTTATGGGGCTTCGCCGATAGTGGCGAACTCATTTCCTACATAGAAACCCCCCACGTCGTGGCCCTACGGCTCTGGAACGTCTCACTGGAGGAGGAACGATGAATATGAAGAGTCTACTTATAGCCGCCAGCCTAGCGCTCATAATTTTCGTTTCGCCTAAGCCGGCGGTCGCACAGAACGAGTGTGGTCCCGGCGAGGAGTGCGAAGTGTGCGAGGCACTCGACAACAATTGGCATCGCATGACGTGCGGGACGGTTTTCCTCGCATGGACAGGTTCTTTCCACCCCTACAAGGCCCTTGCCTCCTGCAATGCTCACGGGCACTGGGAAACCCGAATCTGCGAGTACTACTCGTCGATGTCGGACGAGAAGATGGAGGAGTTTTTCGAGGATTTTTTGCAACTCGACACATTCACGCCCCGTGATCTAGTGGCGTTCGCAACGGAATACACGGGCGCGTTGCGCCTAGATACGAACCAACGGCTACTTCAGGTTCGTGGTTGTCAAGAGGGGACGGTCGTCGCACAGGTGGAGCTTTCACAGTCACAGCTTGACGCTATTAGGCGGTCTCATCTCTCCGCTCTTCTAGAGTAGAAGAAGACCCCGTTGAGGCCCCCCGCCCGGCGATGCCAGGGCCCTTCGCCGGGCGGGGAAGGTAATCCTCACGCCGCCCGCCAAGCCCTCTCCCCGGCACCCCTTGTCACCCGACTGCAGGCTGGTCGCCCACACGGCCGAGTCACGCGCTCGGGAATTCGGCATCAGGATGGCCCTCGGAGCAGGGCGACGGCACGTCGTGAGCGCGGTGCTCGCTGGCTCAACGCGTGTCGGTGCGCTGGGTGTCGCCGGGGGACTGCCTCTTCACGCTGGCGGCCGACCGATTTCTGGCGTCAGTCGCCTTCGGTGTCGAGGCGACGGATCCGCCGGTCTTGGCGGCAGCAGCGATGGTTCTTTTGGCGATTGTACTCCTGGCCGGCTCCCTACCGGCCCTTGAGTCGGCGGCGGCCGATCCGGCCGCCGCGCTTCAGGACGAATGACTGATGTTCTTCTGACCGACACACCCCGACTTGCGTGCGCCGATCCGCACCGATAACTAAAATGTTGTTATCGCGTCCGCCGACCGGAGATGAGGATGGCACTGGGGAAGCTCGAACAGGTGATTCTTCTCGCACTGGCGCACCTGGGAGGAGAGGGCCACGGGGCCCAGATCGCAGCTGTCATCGAGGAACAGACTGGACGAACTGCCTCGCCGGGCGGTCTGTACACCGTGCTCGACCGCCTCCAGGACAAGGGCTACGTGGAGGGGTGGATCGGGGACGGCACGCCGGAGCGAGGCGGTCGCCGCCGTAAGGTCTACCGCATGCTCCCTGCAGGGGCGAGGGCCATCCGGAGCTGGTACGACGGGATCCGTCAACTGGGTGATAGCGCGCGCGCCTGCATGGACGCCCTCGCGGATGGCGCGGGATGAACCGGGCGCCCCGACCCCCGCTCTACCTTCGACTCCTCGCCCGCCTCCTCCCAGCGCGGGACCGGGAGTTCATCGTCGGCGATCTGGACGAGCGCTTCTCGCGAGACTCGCAACGGATGCCCGTGAGTCGCGCCAGACTGCGGTACGTTCGCGACCTTCTCGCGTCGGCCATTGTCCGAGCCGCGATCCGACTGCGTCCAGGGCTGGGCCGCACACCGCGAGGCCAACTGCAGCGCCCGCAGGTCCTGGAAGACTTCCTTCAGGACGTGCGACTGGGGCTTCGACAGATACGCCGTTCACCCGGCTTTGCGGGGGTCGCCGCGTTGACGCTGGCGCTGGCGCTGGGTGCCACTGCCTCGGTGTTCGGCGTCCTCGAGGGGGTCCTTCTCCGGCCCCTGCCGTATTCGCAACCCGACCGTCTCGTGGCGATATGGCAGCGGTTCCTCCCGGAGTCCGGATACGATTCGCCGAAGGCGACGCTGACCGGACCGGAGGCGTTGGACCTTGAAGAGGCCACGGAGACCCTGTCGTCCGTGGGCATCATACAGGGAGGCGCAGCGGTCGCACTGACGGGCGACGGGGCGGACGCCCGGGAGCTTTCCGTGTGGCTGGGAAGCGCATCGCTACGGCCGACGTTGGGCGTTGATCCGCTCCTGGGCAGGTGGTTCACCAGCGACGAGGATGTGCCGGGCGGGGCCGCCGTGGCCGTGATTACGCACTCGCTGTGGTCAGAACGCTACGGAGCGGATCCCGACGTTGTCGGGCGGGTCGTCATGATGAGCGGCACACCGACCGAGTTGGTCGGCGTCCTCCCTGCCGGGTTCACGCTCGGACTTTGGCGCGACGTCGGCGCATACCTCCCGTTACGTCTGACCCGAGCCAGCATCGCATCGGGGCATGCCTACGGCGTGGTCGGGCGCCTTGCTCCCGGATACGAAAGGGCTGACCTCGACGCGGAACTCGGGGTCGTGAATGAGCGATGGATGCAGGAGGGTCGCAGCCACGGGGACGAATTGTGGGCGCAGCCTCTGAAGGAGGATCGTCTCGGTGGGGCGGCGGAGCCCCTCGCCCTGATAACCGTTGCAGTCGGACTAGTGCTTCTCGTCGCATGCGTGAACATGGCGGGCCTTCTTCTCGCCCGCGGGGAGCGCCGGCAGGGCGAGGTAGCTATCCGCACCGCATTGGGCGCGAGTCGTTGGCGGGTGGTCCGCCAACTGCTCACCGAGTCCTCGGTACTGGCCGTCGGGGGCCTCCTACTCGCGATACCCCTGGCCTGGCTGGCCACCAGGGCGGTGATCGACCTCGACCCCACGGCCCTTCCAAGATTGGGGGATGTCGCGCTTGGACGACGGGCACTCGCGGTCACAGCGGCCGGTACCGTGCTGACGACTCTACTCTTCGGGCTTGCGCCCGCGCTTGTCATGCTCCGAAAGGCCGGTCCTACCTCAGGTTCAGCGCGTGGCCCGACAAGCGGCAGGGCTGCCGGCCGGTTACGCGGATTGCTTGTCACCACCGAGGTGACGGTCAGTATGGCCGTGGTGATCATAGCCGGGCTTCTGGTTCGGAGCTTCTGGGAACGCGCGTCGGCCGATCCCGGGTTCCGGGTGGAGAGCCTGGTTGCCTTCGACCTGACGCTGTCCGCAGAGCGTTATCCGGATGACCCGAGTGTCCCAGTGGCCGTAGAGAACGTGTTGGACCGAGTCCGGTCGCTGCCTGGAGTGAGCTCCGCCAGCGCGGCTTCTGCAGTCCCCTTCGGCCAGCATATGCTGGTTTTCCCCTTCCGGCTCGATGGACAGCTCCCACGTGGGGCGAACGAGCCGGCCCGCGCAGCGGTCACGAACTTCGTGATGCCCGGCTACTTCACGACGATGGAGGTCCCCGTCAAGAACGGACGGGGACTCACCGAATCGGATCGCGCCGGTGCCACCGCTGTCGGCATCATCAATGAAACGATGGCCGACACCTTTTGGCCGGGAGAGAGCGCGGTCGGGAGAAGGTGGGCCTACGGTTCCGAGGACACCGGCGGCCCCTGGATCACCGTCGTGGGGGTCGTTCCCGACCAACTCCGAGGAAATGTGGGAGAGGATGCGTTCCCTCAGGTCTATCTCCCGCAATCCCAGTCGGAGCAGGTGATTCAACGCACAGCCCGATCCGTAACCGTGGTGTTTCGCGCAGCCACGGACCCGTCCTTACCTGCCCCGGCCATTCGAGCCACCGTGCGAGAGTTCGATGCGGCGTTACCGGTAGGGAATCTCCGGCTCATGACCGACGTCTTCTCGAGATCCATGGCCCGACCACGCCTCATCACGTACCTGCTTGGCGTCTTCGCGGGAATCACCCTGATGCTGGCGCTGGTGGGGCTCTACGGAGTGGTCTCATATTCCGTGATGGGCCGGACAAGGGAGATCGGCGTCCGTGCGGCTCTCGGAGCCACCCGCATCCGCATTCTGCGCATGATTGTCGCCGAAGGGGCGGCGCCTCTCGTGCTGGGTATCGTCCTGGGCGTAGCCGCGGGATGGTACTCGGCCCGGTTCGTGGGTGACCTCTTGTACGTGGTCTCCGCGTCCGACCCCGCGACGTTCGTCACAGGTGCGCTTGCCTTCTTCGCAGTGGGTATTGGTGCAACGCTCGTCCCTGCGCTCCGTGCTACCGGCATCGCCCCCACCGTCGCGCTACGAGAGGAGTGACATGCGCCGGAACGGCGCGAAGCTCAGGCGGCGCGCGACGTTGGCGTTTGCGTGCCAGGCGACGCGTGCTCTTCCCGCCCGGCGCTATCCAGCCGTGAGATCGATCCAGGCGATCGAGGCCACGTCGAAGTCGTCTCGCTGGACACCCCAGATGCGATCGGCGACGAACCGGAGGGGATCGAAACGCGGGGGGAGGGTCACCCTTCGCGTCGCCCCGTCCGGCGCGATCCGAAGCCAGGTGCTACCGCCCTGGAGGCCTCCCGCCGCGATGTCGATCGGCTGTAGCCACATGACCCCCGCGTCGGAGCAGGCGAAGTCCACGTAACGCGGCAGGTAAACAGCCAGTTCGTGGGGCTCGCCGGTAAGCCGCTGCGCCATTTCGGTGATGATCCGCAAGCTGTCCTGCTCTGTGAGCCTGCTCCCGACGCCTCCAGTGACCTCGGCCTGCCGGAGGGGGAAGACCGCACGAGCAAACTCCTGTGACGTCACCGCAGTGAGCGTGACGGGCGGCAGATCGATGGCCTCGATCTCCTGGCCGGACGGCACGAATCCGCGGAGCTGGTTTCGGACCCGGTCGTGGACTCGCAGGTGGTCGCCGCAGACGGCCCACAGGCGATACCAGAGAGGAAAACCCCCATCCGTGGCGACGAAGCCGGCTGATGGATCGTCCAGGACATCGCCAAGTGACACGACTGTCCGGACGCCTCCCGTTCGCGGGTCAACGGCAGCGAGGTCAGCGAGCATGAGGCCCGAGTGGTACGCCGGGAGTCCGTCCTGAAGTGTCGCTGTCGACGACGGAATGACCAGTTCGTCGCCCAGACGGGCCGTGCGCACCGTCTGACTCATGAGGCTCCGCCCGCCGCGCACGCTCCCGGCCGGAACCTGGTCGCGCGGCAGGTCGAGCTGGGTCCAGGGCTCCTCCGGTTCGGAGATCCGGATGAACGCGTGACGGATGTAGTCGAAGGCCCAGGCCTCGCCGTTGAGGCCGCCCGCTAGAAGTCCGACCGGCGTTCGGAACTCGTTGGGCCCTCCGCCCGCCTCACCGTGCCGCGCGGCAATGCTCCCGTCTGGACGGAAGCCGATGAAGTACGGCTCAAGCGAGTTGAGCAGCCAGACGGATCCATCCGGGAGCACTTCGAGGTCCTTTACCGAGGCGATGGCATCGGAGGTGCCCAGGATCTGTACGTCGGCCCCCGCAAGCGTCACCGGACCCGTCCGATCGGTCGCCGCAGTGGGCTCGCAACTCCCAAGAACCACCGCGCTGATGACGAGCGCGGGGTGAACCAGACCGCGCGGAAGGGCCCTACGGTCTCCTGGTATCACAGGGCTGCTCCTGGCTGACGGATCGACGGTCGTTGTTTAGCGGCCGAATCTCAACCGCGCTTCAAGGTGAGAAACGAGCGCCGGAGGCGCGAGCCCTTGGGTTCGGCGCGTCCTCCTCAGCCCCTTGCCCGATCCCCACATACTCTGCTCCGATACGCATCGGTACCGAAGGCTCCCGCCCTCCCTCAAGCCTCTGACTGAAGCGTCTCCGACGGCATTACCCTCAACGCCCTCACGATGGGGCCGGTGCAGGCCAGCGCCGCCACGACGAGCGCGACGCCGCAAGCGAGGACGACGGCGACGACCAGGCGCGATCCTCCCAGCCCCGGCACCTCGGCCCCCCGCAGAATCCACCATGCCAAAGGCGCACCCAGCACGGACCCGACTCCGAGCTGCCCGATGGCACGCCGTGCGACAAGCCCGGTGATATCGTTCGCCTGTGCACCCAGCGCCGTTCGGATCCCGATCTCACGCCGACGCTGGCTGACGGTCAGGGACATGAGCGCGTGCGTACCCGCAGCCGCCAACACCACGAGGAATCCCGTTAGGAGGATGGCCGCCTTGATGGGGGCGGTAGCTCGGAATTCGCTGGACGCGACGACGGTCCGGAGGGGTTGGGGCTCCGATACGATGTAGGTCGGATCGATCTCCGCGATGAGTCTACGTAGGCGTGGGGCGAACGACCCTGGATTCGCTTCGAGGCGTACGATGAGATCAAAGGAACGCGTCTCGTCGGCAAGAGGGAAATACAAGCCGCCCTCAGCTCGGTCCTCACCAATCCCTCCAATCCCTTGCCCTCCCTCCAATCCCGTGTCGTCCACGACGCCCACGATCTCGTACCATGGGCCGGCCGGCTCACCTCGCCCGTCGGTGTAGCGCAGACGCCGCCCGAGGGGATTTCGTTCTCCCAGTACTCGCCTGGCGAAGGTGGATCCTGCGATGACCGATGTCGCAGTCGCCTCAAGATTAACCGCACCAAATTCGCTGCCCGTCAGGAACGGTCGACCGATCGCCTCGAAGAAGCCCGGATGGACGTGGGTAACCCGCGCTCGCCGTGACCCGAGAGCGCCAGCGCTCGCGACTGCCTCGATTTCCACGTACCGCGTGTTTGGCGGGCTTCCCGGGAGCACATCGGCGATGGATACGTCGACGATCTCGGCCTGTGTCTTGAGCCGTCGAACAAGCTCGACCCGCAAGGCGAGGACCTTATCGGTATAGGCTCTGACCCAATCCTCCACGGAGATGTCGTCGGTGATGGGACCCTGGCGCACGGAACGATTTGGGATGGCCACCTCGGCCACGACGAGCCTGGGTGATAGCTCGGCTGAAGTCGCGAGCTCGGGGCGCGCAAGCCAGAGGAACGCTCCAGCGCCGACGGTCGCGACTGCCAGCGCCACGTTGGTCACTGTCAGAACGCCGTATAACCCGCCGAAACGAAGGGGTGCGCCTGTCGTAGCCCGCCCCAGTCGGATGCGGAGTCCGGCTCCCGTGACGCGCAACGCCGGAATCGTCCCGGCGATGACCGCGCTCCCTGTCGCGAGGGCCAGTGCCCAGAGCATCGTCTCCAGGGAGATGCCGTAGTCGAGCCAGTACGGCTGCGCCTCCTGGTACGCTTCCAGGAGCTGGCTCACCGCGCCCTGGGCAACGAGGAGGCCGACACCGGTGGCGATCAGGGCGATCACCAGAGCCTCGACGAACAGCTGGAAGACGATCCGCCGACGGCTGGCGCCGAGCGCGGTTCGCACCGCCAGCTCCGAAGTGCGCGCCGCCGTCCTGGCGAAGATCAACATCCCAACGTTGGCGCAGGCGACCACCAAGACGAGGAGCCCAAGGAGCTGGGCGAGGACCGCCGGGCCCGATGGAGCACCCGCGGGCTTGGCAAAGAGGCCCGTAAGGAATCCGACGACCTGCGGCTTCAGGCTGGCATAGTCCACCCCGGGCGCCGCCCGGATGGGCTCCGTGCGTTGGGCAACCCAGTGGTTTCGGACGGCCGCGAGCTCATCTTCGGCCTGCTCTGTTGAGACCCCGTCCCGGAGACGTCCGAATACCAGAGAACTGGCCCTGCGAAACGGCACCGGCTCTCCAGCACTTACGCTGACATCGTTCGACTGGAGGGGCAGCCAGAGCTCGTCGCGGTAGGGGAAGCGGAAGTCTTCCGGCATGACGCCCACGACCGTGCGCTGCACGCCGCCGACGCGCACCTGACGTCCGACCACGTCGGGATCGGCGCCAAATCGGCTTCGCCACAGGGCGTGCCCGATAACGACCACGTGCGGGGCATCCGGTACATCGTCGGAGGCCACCAAGGGCCGGCCCAGGAGCGGCGGGACCTCCAGGATCTCAAAGAACGAGGGGGTCACCGCCGCACCCTGCACGGGCTCACTCCGGCCATCGCGGGTGACGACGTTGTAGCGGCGCTGGAGTGACGTGAAGGCCACGCTTCTCCAAGACGACAGGTTGTCTCGCCAATCCCTGAACTCGTCGATGAATGGCGTATGCAGGCGTCCTGAGGTGGTATCCAGATACCGGAGCACCTTGATCCTGTCTGCCTCGCGGACGGGGAGAGCGGTCTGTTCCACACGCGCGACGTGCCCCGGCGCGAGGCCGGCGGGGATTCCGACACCCAAGGCGAGGGTGGCGACGATTGTGAGCCCAGGATGTTTGACGAGCATCCGAACACCGAGGCGGAGGTCGAGCCAGGAGATCCGGAGCGGGTAGCGGCGGGGGGTCAGCCTCCCGTCCTCGGCGCGCCGGATGACACGGGCGAGCTGCCAGGTATCGGGACGAAGGAGTTGTGTGAAGTACCAGATGCCGGCGATGGCTGATCCGCGGCGTCCACGTACGATGCGATATTCGCTGTCGACGTCTTCCAAGGCGTCCGCGCCTTTGCCCATGCCGAGGATCCGACGGAGCATTCTCCGGGTCCACCGCGGAGGTTCGTTCAGCGAGTCGGTCATGGGACGACCACGCCCTCCCACATACGCGCCATGGATGCGCGAGCGGCCTGAAGGGCTTGCCATCCCGAGGGAGTGAGACTGAAAATTCGGCGCGCCCGGCCGCCACCCGGCCTCGGAACCTGAATCGACTCGGCAAGGCCCTGCTCTTCCAGACGAACCAGAGTGACCCAGACGGTTTGAACGGAGACGTTTCGGCCGGCAATGCCGCGGAGTTCCTCCCGGATGGCGGCGCCGTAGGCGTCTTCTCCCAGGCGGGCCACGGCGAGCATGCTGAGTTGCTGGAGGTCACCGAGCGACATGATGGATCTCCCTTGATTTCGACAATGTCGGAATCAAGTGTTCGCTGCGGCTTGCGGACGCAAGTGTCGGAGCGCGGTGTGAGCAGGACGGTCGCCTGCTCTTGATGGAGGTCCCGTTCTCACCCATACAGGTGTAGCAGATCGGTCCGGCCGGCGACCCGCGGTATGGGAATACCCCCCTACCAATCGGTCGGCATATAGTCCTTCAGGAACTGCCCCCATACGTGCTCGCCGCTGTTCATGCCACTGATGATCGGATCCACGATGCGCGCGGCGCCGTCGACGATGTCCAACGGCGGATGGAAACCGTGGATGTCGGTCTTCCGCGCCGCGAGCGCCGCCGGGTCTTCATCGGTCACCCAGCCGGTGTCTACGGCATTCATGTGGATCCCGTCGTTGCGGTAGTCGGTCGCTGAGGTCCGTGTCATCATGTTCAACGCCGCCTTGGCCATGTTCGTGTGCGGGTGCCGTGTGGTCTTGGCGTTTCGATAGAACTGACCCTCCACCGCCGACACATTCACGATGTGCTTGTCCCGGTTGTCCGTGCGCAGCATGAGCGGCTTGAGACGGGCGTTCAGGACGAAGGGAGCGACGGCGTTGACCAGATGCACCTCGAGAAGCTCCACGGTCGGCACATCCGCCATCAGCATACGCCAGGAGTTCGTCTGGCGTAGGTCGACTTGCTGTAGGTCCTGATCCAGCTCGCCCACCGGGAAGAGCTCGCGGCGTGTCTGCCGTTCCTCCGGGAGCAGCGGGAGCTGAGACAGCTCGGCGGCGTGGGTCAGGCCGGGGACATCGGTTCGTTGGGGGGCAACGAGTGTGTTATGGACGTGCGGCGGTAGTGCGTCCAGCGCAGCGGCTTCCGCCGTCATCATGTGTGCGTAGAACTCGGGCGGACGGCGCACGGTTTGACACGCGTTGTTGATGATGATGTCGAGGCGGTCCCGCGTCTCCATCAATCGGGCACAGAACGCCTCGACACTCGGGGTGTGCCGTAGATCCAACCCGTGGATCTGGAGGCGATGACCCCAGTCTGCGAAGTCGTCTTCCTCGGCATAACGGGCGGCAGCGTCCCCAGGAAACCGGGTCGTCACGATCAGATCGGCCCCACACCTGAGCAGCTTGATGCCTGCCTGATAGCCGATCTTCACCCGCCCCCCGGTCAGGAGCGCGACCCGACCCCTCAGATCCGCCAGCTCTCCCCTCTTCCGAAAATTCAACTCGGCGCAGGGCCGGCACATTTGGTCGTAGAAGTGATGGAGCTCTGTGAACGGCGCCTTGCACCCGTAGCAGTGTTGCCGCCCGACGCCCTCAGCGGAGGCGTGGGGCCCGGCCTCCGCCTCCTCCGCCGTCGCGTTCCGCGCGGGCTCCGCCTCATTGGGTAGCGCCGGTGGGTAGACGTTGGGCGTCGTGTAAGTGGGCCGACGCCGAAGAGTCCGGATCCCGGTGCTGTTCAGGGCCTCCTCTGTGCGACGCCTGGCCTCGGCCTTGCGCTTCTTGGCCAACGCCCTGGTCAGCTGGCGCCGCCGCGTCTCGTCAGGGGCCCAGACCTTACCTGCGGCCTGGGTCAGGCGGCGCTGGTCGGTCGGGTCAACGTGAGCCAGGACAGATCGATCTTCACCGATCTGTTCGAGAATCTCGACAGCGGCACGAATCCTGGCATGGAGGAGTTGATCGTCAGTGGACTCCTCCGGCAGGGCGCACTCCGTGTCGGTGGGATCGTGGGTAGTTGGCATCGCAGGAAGCTAGAAGAGTCTCGAGATAGGCCAAGGGATCCCGAGTCTGGCTAGCAGCCCTCCGCAGCACGTCGATCGAGTGCGAGACCGCCGAGTGACTCCAAGCCGTCCTCAACCTCATGGCGGAACGCAACAAGGTCGAGGGCGATCTCGACGGTCTCTCGCTCGGTCTCGACTCCGAGCAAGGCCTGAGCCTCCGGTGAATCGGTCGGCTCGGAGTCCAATCCAACCGGCGCGACTCTCCCCGCTCGACGCCTTGACTCGGAAACCGTACTCTAATACATGTAAAATACATGTATTCATCCAAGGGCACTATGTCCGACATCCCGCATCTCCCTCTTAGCCCTCTCGACTACCACGTCCTCGTTGCGCTGGCCGAGGAGGATTTGTACGGCTACGCGATCATGAAAGCGATAGAGAAGGAGTCAGGGGGGGCGCTGACACCCGAGATCGGCTCACTCTATCGCGTGCTCGCGCGGCTCCAGGACCAGGGCCTCCTCACCGAGGCCGATGCGCCCGAGGACGCCCCGGACACCCAACGTGGCCGGCCCCGCCGCTACTATCGCTCTACCCCGCTGGCGCTGAAGGTCCTGCGTGCTGAAACGGAGCGGGTAGGCCGGGTGGTCGACCGGGCTCGCTCGCTCCTCGTGGGAGAGGGTCGCCCGTGAGAGGGCCGTCTCGCCTTGTGCTCACCCTGGTGCGCATCGCGCTGAGGGCGTACCCGCAAGACTTCAGGCACAGCTTCGGTCTCGATATGGAGCAGGCGTTCAGCGACGGCTGGCTGGACACCCGCTCGCGTGGACGCGTTTCCACCGCGCGCTTCCTCTTTCGCACGCTGGTGAACACCACCGCCATGGGGATCGCTGAGCGTGTCCAGCCATCCCGGTCTTCCAACGACGAACCCGAGCTCGGCCCACCCATGGATGCCATCCTACAAGATTTCCGCCACACGGTTCGGGCCCTCCGCCGTCGCCCCGGTTTCACGTTCATCGCCGTTCTGACACTGGCTCTGGGGGTTGGCGCCAACACGGCCATCTTCAGCGTGGTGCACGGCGTGCTGCTGACGCCGTTGCCCTACGAGGACGCCGACCGCCTCGTGACCGTTTGGGCGGCGAACGAGGCCGACCCGGACGCGCGGGGCAACATGTCCTCACCGGACATCGAGGATCTTGCGGCGAGCGCGTCCTTCGAATCACTCGTGGCTTACGCCGAAGACGATTTCGCGCTGACCGGACTCGGGGAGGCGGAAGTGGTCGAAGGTGCCAGGGCGGTCGGTAGCCTCCTGCAGGTCTTCGGCTTGGCACCCCAGTTGGGCCGCGATATCGAGAGCGGGGACGCCCGGGAGGGTGCGGCCAGCGTCGTGGTTGTGAGCAACGCCTTCTGGCAGGAGCGCTTCGCCGCCGACCCGGATGTCCTGGGCCGCATCTTGGAACTGGATGGACGGCGCTATGAGATCGTTGGTGTGGCGCCACCCGGCTTCAATTTCCCCGGCTCATCCAACCTGTGGCACTCGCACGAACTCGACCCGGGGTGCGGCCGGGGTTGCCATATCTTCGCGAGCATCGGGCGGCTAGCCTCCGGTGCGACCCTGGAGCAGGCCCTCCAGGAGGCAAACGCTAAAGCCCAAAGCCTCCAGGAGACCTTCCCCGACTCGAACCACGAGAAGCTCTTCGCTCTCGTTCCCTTGCTGGACCTCGTCGTGGGCGATGTCCGTACCGGTCTCTGGGTGCTCCTGGGCGCGGTGGGCCTCGTCCTTCTCATCGCCTGTGCGAACGTCGCAAACCTTCTCCTCGTCCGGGCACAAACGCGGTCAGGAGAAGTCGCGGTGCGGGCTGCCCTGGGCGCCAGTGGACGTCGCCTGGCTGCTCAGGTGATGGTGGAGAGCCTTGTCCTCTCGACGGCCGGGGGCGCGGCCGGCCTGCTGCTGGCCTGGGCAGGCGTGGAGGCGCTCCGCCGAATGGCCCCCGCCGATCTCCCCCGGCTCGACCAGGTAGCGGTCGACAGCACGGTACTTCTCTTCACGTTGGCGCTGGTCGTGTCAGTGGCCCTCCTGTTCGGCGCAGTCCCGGCCGTCCGCTCCGCCCGAACGTCCCTGGCTTCAAGCCTCGGGAGCGCGGGGCCGCGAAGCGGGGGGCACCGGGACGCCCGCACCCGGTCTCTCCTCCTGGCCGGTGAAGTGGCCCTCTCCCTGGTGCTCCTCGTAGGGGCGGGGCTCCTTCTCAAGAGCTTCGAGCGGTTGATGGCGGTCGAACTCGGGTACGAGCCCCAGAACGTGGTCCGGTTCTCGCTCTTCCTCCCGGCCAGCCGCTATCCAGATCTCGGAGAAATCGGCGGCTTTTTCGACCGGCTCGAGGAACGGCTCCTCGCGACGCCCGGCGTCGACGCAGCCGGCTCCACCCTAGGCGCTCCACTCGGAACGACGAGGGTGGTGGCCAATCTACAGGTCGCCGGCCGGCCGGAGGCCGGCCCTGGGCGGAAGCGAGAGGCCCGTTTCAACACCGCAACGCCTGGGTACTTCGAGGCCGTGGGGATCCCGATTCTGCGGGGCCGCGGTATCCTTCCGTCCGACAGGGTCGACGCGGTCCCTGTTGCAGTGGTGAGCCAGCGCTTCGTGGAGCAGAACTTCCCCGGCGAGGAGCCACTGGGACAGGCGGTCACCATGTCCGTCGACTTCGGCCATGGAAAGCCCACGTTTACCATCGTCGGGGTCGTCCCGAATGTCGTCTCCTCGTCCCTCACGAGCGAGGCGCACGCGGCAATCTATGTGCCTCTCGCTCAGATGGGGCCAGGGTTTGCCACCGTTCACGTCCGTGCGAGAGAGGGGGTGGCGCCCGTACTGCCAACCCTCCGGCGGGTCGTCCAAGACCTGGACCCGGACCTCCCACTTCGGGACGTAGAGACCATGCGGGACGCGGTTCAGGGCAAGCTCGCCCCGACGCGCTTCTACTTGACCCTGATCGCCCTTTTCGCCGGACTCGCTTTGGTCCTGGCGGCAGTGGGCCTCTACGGCGTCGTAGCGTACCTCGCCTCACGGCGCACCCGGGAGATCGGCGTGCGCATTGCCCTCGGCGCCGACCGGAGATCAATCGCCGGCCTGGTCCTGCGCGAGGGGGTGCAGCCCGCGCTCCTAGGCGTGAGCGTCGGGCTCCTCGCGGCGTGGGCCGGCGCTCGGCTACTGGACAATCTCCTCTTCCAGGTGGCGCCTACTGACCCCTTGATCTTCGCAGGCGTGACCGCGCTCCTCCTCATAGTGGTCGTCGCCGCTACGCTCCTGCCCGCGCGGAACGCGGCCCGCCTAGATCCGATGGAGGCGCTCAGGGCCGAGTGACGTGGGCCAGCGCAGCGGCCACAGCCTCGGAAGCCGCAGTGCCGCCGATGGTGGGACCTCCCCAAGTTGCTTGCGGGAGCGCAGGGATTTCTGGATGACCCTGACAGCGAGGAGGATCTCCGAACCCTCTTGGCTCCCGGGTCGTCGTTGGGGGGAGCCCGAACGGCGTGCGACAACCTCAAGAGTCCGGCCAGAGGTCTCGAGCCGACTTGAGGAGGACTGGTCTTTCCTCGGCCTCCTTGGCCGCGGCGCGTTGAAACGCATCGGTGAAGCCGGCCATGGAGAAGAACAGCATGGGCGCCTTGGGCTTGAGGGCGGCTCTGGCCCACCCTTGACCGGCGTGGGCGATGGCCGTGAGGTGCTCCCGATGCGCCCTCAGGTCAGTCGCGCCCATCGCCCTACCCCGAGCCCTCACCGACCCGGTTGCGATCTGTCCGTGCAGCGTCTCGCCGACGAGGTCGACCTCACGATTGATACGCTCGCGGTCCGTTCCCTCCCAGGTACTCCACCCCATGACGGCTGGCATATCGGCCCAGCGCCGGGTTGCCTGTGCAACAACCCGCTCTGTAATCAGTCCCATGTAGGTGGGGAAGACCTGATTGACAAGCCGCTCTCGCCAGACCCGTTCCGGGCCGACAAAGTCGATCGCAGACGCGTTGGGAAGGACGAGGCCGTAATAGAAGCGCAGCGCAGGGTCCACGACTCGGTAGCGTCGTGTGGTGTCCCCGTAGGTGTCGGCGGCTTCGAGGAGACCGAGTTCGTCTTCAAGACGGTCGATCTTGAACCGCAGGGCTCCGTCATTCTTGATGTTGAGGGCTGCTGCGATCTCGCGTCGGCTGAGGCGCCCGTTCTTTCCGCCGTTGGCGACGGCGGTCAGAATGGCCTGGTAGGCAGCAACGTCTCGAAGCCCCTCCTCCTGGGCCAGCACCGTTTCGAGTTGCAGGCGGACCTCCCCGCTCGGGGAGAGGAGGTGTTCGATGATGTTCTCCTCGACCGACCGATCGGGATCCACGGTCGCCAGGTACCGCGGAACCCCACCGAAGGCTGCGTAGATCCGGAGTCTATCTGCTGTACCATAGGAGGCCACCATCTCTCCAGCGTAGAAATAGTCGAAGGGCTCCATCGGGTGGACCCAGTTGAGCCGTCCGTAGAGAGGCGAACCGCCAGTTGTGAGCGACGCGAGCGTTTGGACTGCAGAGCCGGAGAGGGCCAGCAGGACGCCACCAGTTCGATAGCGTTCGCTTTGCTCCCAGATGGCGTTGAGCTCGGACGCGACCTCGGCCAGTCCTGCACTGCCATCGGCGAGATACTGGAACTCATCGATGACCAGCACGATGTCCTTGCTCGGCTTTAGCTCCAGCAGCGCACGAAAGACGGTCCGCCAAGTGGGATGGTCCTCCGGTTCCAGGGGGACGCCGGCCCACGCAGCAGCTTCTGTGATCAGGGTGCGCCGGTTGATCTCTGGGCCGGTCGCCGAGGCGACGAAGTAGAACACCCGAACCTCTGGCCAGAGGTTCGTGAGTAGATATGTCTTGCCTATGCGCCGGCGCCCGTAGATGAGCGCCAGTTTGGCCATTCCGGAGTCCGCCAGGTCGAGGAGCCGTTCGCTTTCTTCTTCCCGATCGATGAGCAGATTTGGCATACTGCCCCGTGGCACAAGTACAGTGGCATGCAAGTACAGTGGCATGCTATTGTACCTGCACCTCTTGAGTCAAGGGTCGGCATAACGTGCTTACATGGCCTGGACGAGACGACCGACGCTATGGGAGACCTGTTTATTCGGTGGGCCTCAATCCCATTCGACCGGGCGTCGATCAGCGCCACTAGTCTGCGGTGCTCCTGGGTGGGCTCCGGCAGTACGGGCGGTGCTACAAGCCTGCGGGCTGGCTCTTCGAGGGTAGGGATCGGGCGAAGCCGTTGGGAGCCTCGACGATCCAGCGCGCCATCAAGGCAGCCCGTCTGAGGGCGGGGATCGCGAAGCCGGCCACCGCGCATTCTCTACGGCACAGCTTTGCGACCCATCTGCTGGAGTCGGGCACGGACCTGCGCATC
>JAJCZZ010000070.1 GCA_029262115.1 Gemmatimonadota bacterium
GCGCCCCCGCCGATGGGGGCTCAACTGACGTTTTTCTGCCGGCGGGGCGTGGTGTCTTCCCCCCCCGCGCGGCCGCCCGACGAGCTTTTCCCGAGAAGGGAGTACGGTGCCGCGGTCGAACGCCTCTTGCTCGGAGGCGAAGGCACGCTCCAGTACCAGATGCCATCGGAGCACCTGAAGGAGCAGGTCGTCGAGCTCATGGCGATGCGGGGGATGCAGTGCACCGCCGAGCAGGTGTTCCTCACCGGAGGTGCCCAGCACGCGATGGCCTTGCTATCCAGGATACTCCTCGATCCTGGAGACGCGTTCATCTTGGAAGAGACGTTGTACGACGGCATCGAGGTCGTGACCAAGCCACTGCGACCCCGACTCTGTACTGTGCCCTGTTGTGCCCGCACGGGGTTGGATGTCGCGGCTGTGAGAGACGCGCTCGAGTCGGGGACGCCGATCCGATTCGTGTATGTGATTCCGGATGGACACAATCCGACCGGAGTGAGCCTTCCGCTCGAGGCCCGCCACGCGCTCGTCGAGCTATCGAAGCGTTTTGGCGTCCCCATCGTGGAAGACGACGCGTACGGGTTGCTCGGATACGATGGCGGTTACGACCCGCCGCTCATGGCGCTGAGCACGAACGGGTTCTACATCGGATCGTTCTCGAAGGTGCTCGCTCCGTCCCTCAGGCTGGGCTGGATCGTCGCACCCGCTCGTGCGATTCCGCTCCTCTCCGCCGCGCGACAGGCGAGCGACATGGACGTCGCCAGCTTCACACAACTGGCTGTTGCATCCACGCTGGCGGCTATCGATGTGCCAAGCTACCTCCACGGCCTCCGGCAGGAATATTCGGCGCGTCGAAACGCTGCCTTGGTCAGCATGTCGGAGCACTTCCCGAGCAACGCTCGGTGGCACGCTCCGTCGGGCGGACTGTTCGTGTGGGTCACGCTCCCCGAGGACGTCGACGTCGGGCTCGTTTTGGACCAAGCTCTGGAGCAGGAGCGGATCGCATTCGTTCCCGGATCGATCTTCGACCGCGCGGGACGATCTGCCGGCGCCAACAGCTTCCGGCTCGCGTTCGGTGGCTTGACTCCGACCGCGATCCAAGACGGGGTTGAGCGACTCGGAACCGTGCTCAGCCTCGCGTGTGGAGAAGGTGTCGTGTCCCCATCAGGTGGACGGGGCGCGGCTCCGCCAAATTGACCCTGCCGCCGGGGAGTTGTTAAGATCTCGCCACTTTTCGAGGCCACTCGTGCGTCCCTTTCTGGTCTGCATCCACGATGCGTCCCCCGCCTTCGCGGTGCAGGTCGGCCGGATGGTACGCGACCTGGCTCCGCTCGTCGGCACGCGTATCTCACTTGCCGTGGTCCCCAATTGGCACGGAGCGTGGCCGCTTACCGCTTCCCCCGAGTTCTGCGATCTGATCCGGAGTAGCGCGCACGAAATCCTGCTCCACGGCTATACCCACACGCGGAAGAACGGGTTTGGCGTTGTGTCCGCCATGACTGCTCGAAGCGATGAGATGAGTGGGCTGGACCTCGAAGGGGCCCTCAGGACGGTCGACGCGGGTCAGCGGATGTTGCGCACGGCCCTCGGCGAACCGGCCGAGGGCTTTCTTGCACCCGCTTGGCAACAGGGCGCATTGCGGCCCCGCGACCTCGAGGGCCCTACGAAGTACATACTCGGCCACTTCGCCGTGGAGTCCCGAGACGGACGGCGGGTTTCATTGACCACGTGGAGTTGGCACTGCGGCCGTTGGAGTTGGCTCGGCCATATCGGACACGCATTCGGTCGTGCGCAGCACATGCTCGGGCTCGGCGTGCCCAGTCTTGCGCTCCATCCCATCGATCTCGAGCCCGGCTTCTGGAGTCGCATCCTCGGCTTGGTCAGGGAGCTATTGGCCGCAGGATATGAGCCCGATTCCGCGCGGCGGATCGTCGAGGGTGTGGATGCTCAAGAGTCTCTTTGAATCCGTGATGGAGCGGCGAGCTCGGCAATGGAGTGACCGGGTGGCCCCCTGGCTTCCGGATTCGGGTCCCGTGCTGGACCTCGGGTCGGGTACCGGCCACCTGTCGAGACGGGTCGAGGACGACGCAGGGGTGCGAACGGTCCCGGCAGATGTCGTCGATATCCACGTGGTCGGGCGACCACCGGTTCTCGTGGCCGACGACGGACTCCCCTTCGATGAACGAGCGTTCTCCGCCGCACTCATGGTCTTCATGCTCGCGTACCCGAAGAATCCGAGCGGCTTGATGGCTGAAGTGGCACGCGTAACTTCTGGCCCGATCATCGTAGTACAAACGCTCCATTCGGGCGGCTTCGGGTATGTGTGGCTTCGGGTTCGGGAGTTCATGTGGACTCTCGTTGCCTTCTACGTCTCGAAGGTCGTCGGCTATCTGCCGTGGGAGGCCAAGTTCTCCATGCAGACCCAGCGCTTTTACACACAGGCCGCACTCGAGGAAGACGTGCGGACGGCCGGACTGCGGGTGGTCGCGCGGCAAGAGTACCCGATCCTGCCCCGGACGGGGCTCCGCGTCGCCGGATATCTTCTCCGATCATGACGCGGAGCAAGCGACTATCGATTGTCATTCCGGCGCGCAACGAGGAAGCGCTGATCGGGGAGACGTTGAACGCGATTCTGGCGTCGATGGCACGAGCGGCCGCCGTTCCCCCAAGCGATCTCTGGCTTCCCGATACGCCCTACGAGGTCATCGTCGCGGACGACGGTAGCCGTGACCGAACAGCCTCCATCGTTCGTGCGTTCGTCGAGCGCGCCGGTGTGCGCTTCGTCCCGTGCACGGGGAGGACGTGCGCGGCCGCGCGCAACGCGGGCGCGAAGGAGGCAGGCGGTAGCATCCTCTGCTTCGTCGATGCCGACACGGTGATTCCGGTCGACGCGGTGGATCGCGTTCTCGACGTACACGAGAAGCAGGGTCGATGCCTGGTACTGTATCGCCTCGCTTCGAGGGAACCTGGGCTGAGGGCCTGGCTTTGGTGGGGCTTCTGGGGGATGGCTCGGCGACTTCCGATCGCGAGGGCCAAGTCCATGCCTGCCTTCATGAGCTGCGACCGCGAGCACTTCGACCGCTACGGCCCGTTTCACGAGACGTGGGCGATCGCTGAGGAGTGGCCGCTCACGTGCGCCGCCTATCTGCGCCATCGAGACAGGTTTCTGTACGACCGAAGCCTAACCGCGCAGACCTCCAGTCGTCGAATGGAGCTTCAGCCGTTCGGCTATGCCCGCACCTTCTTGAAATGGGCGTCGGCGGTGCTGTTCCCTTGGGCGCGCATGTCGGTATCCGACAGGATACGACATCGGATCGGCCAGGCATGATGTTCGATCGAGTCTTGGCGCTGATTCTGGGCGCGGTGGGCTTCTCCGCAGCGGGACAGCTCTTTCTGAAATCCGGTGCCACACGCGCCGAGGGAGAGTCGGTCGATTTCCTGATTGCAGCGGCTGGTGACCGACATGTCTGGGCTGGGCTACTCGCCTGGGTCGCCTCGACCGTATGCTGGCTCTACGTCCTGCACGTCGCGCCGCTGTCGCGTGCGTACGGACTGACGAGTCTGACCTATCTCCTGGTGCCCGCGGCAAGCGTGTACCTCTTCGGCGAGGAGCTGCGGCGAATCCACCTGGTCGGGATGTCGCTCATCGTCGTGGGCGTGTGGCTCCTGCTGGTCGGGGACTAGGCGTGTGCTCGTCAGCTTTGCGAAGGGCTACCACGCACTCTGCTCGGCGTTGGGGCGGTGCCTGCGGTCTGCCACCTATTCACGGGTGGCTGACGGGGTGGAGGGCGGGGCTCCCACGGTCACGAAGAGGCGGGCTGGTTACGCATCAGCCCTGATCGCGCTGGGTAACATCGCCCTCCGCCTGCTCGGTACGGGCACGCGTATCTTGTCGCAGCGGGAGTGGGAAGAGCGGGAGACCCATCTATATGGAGTGCTCTACGGGGAGGAGGCCCGAGCGACACCAGGTGAGCTCGAGCTCCCGAAGCTCCCCGGCGTGCCCCTCGCGGAACTTCTACGTGACCCGGCGGTCTCGAGGACCCATCGGGAGCGAGCTCTTCGACTTTCGGCTCGGGCCCTTCGCCGCCTCCACGACCTCGGGTACACCCACGCCGATGCGATGGCGTCGAACGTCCTCGTGGACATGTCGAGGGACGAGGCTCGGTGGTTTGACTTCGAGACGGTCCACTCGACGAACGAGAGCCCGGTGGCAAGGCGTGCAGACGACGTGCGCGCCCTTCTCTACACCTGTGCCGCAGCAGCGGACGGACAGGAGCTCTCGCGGGTCGTCGACGTAGTTCTGGAGGCTTACGGCCACGAGGAGACCGGGTGTGCGGTGGCCCGGCGGGCACGACGACTCTTTCCGCGACCGCTGGCTTTCCACTTGGGCCAGGCAGGCCTCTCGTTTGGTCGCCTTCGACAGTTGTCCGCCGCCTTGTCCGAGACGCAGCGGCTTCCGACCTAGATCCGGGCTTGGATCGTGTAGAGCTCCGCGTACCTGCCGCCGGCGGACAGAAGTTCATCGTGCGAGCCTCGCTCTACGATCTCTCCGTCTTCCACCACGAGGATGAGGTCGGCTCGCTGGATCGTCGACAGGCGATGGGCGATCACGAGGGTCGTCCTGCCTGCGAGGAGGTCGGTCAGGCTCTTCTGGATGAGCGCTTCGCTCTCCGTATCCAGGCTCGATGTAGCCTCATCCAGAATCAATATCCGGGGGTCGGCGAGCAGGGCGCGCGCGATCGTGACTCGCTGGCGCTGCCCTCCCGAGAGCTTGACCCCTCTCTCTCCGACGACCGTGTCGAGGCCGTCGGGGAACCGCTCGGCGAACTCGGTGACGTGGGCAGTGTCGGCCGCGCGCTCAACCTCCTCATCCGTCGCATCCGTGCGTGCGAAGCGGAGGTTGTCTCGAATCGTGCCTTCGAACAAGAAGTCTTCCTGGAGTACGAGACCGAGTTGCGACCGATACGACGGAAGGACGACCCTTCGTAGGTCGAAGCCGTCGACAAGTACCCGACCCCCATCGGGGTCGAGGAAGGTCGCCGCGAGGCTGGCGATGGTCGACTTCCCTGACCCCGAGCTCCCGACCAGGGCGACCACCGTTCCCGGCAGGGCTTCGAAGGACACGCCCCGAAGGACGGGTTTGTCTTCCTGGTATCGGAAGTGCACGTCATCGAAGCGAAGATGCCCTTCGATCGCAGGCATGGTCACGGTCCGCCCGGGGTCTTCGTCTTCCTGAGACCAGGATAGCACCTCGGCGGTCCGGTCCAGGCCGGCGAGGGCTTCCGTCATCTGGGTGCCGATGCCCGCCATCTGGACCACGGGAGAAATCATGAACCCCATGAACATCGAGAAGGAGATGAATTCTCCCGGGGTCAGTTCTCCTTGGGACATCAACAGCGCGCCGAAGCCCAGGATCATCACGCTGGCCAGCCCCACGAAGAAGCTCCCGAGGCTTCGCACCCCGCTCGAGGTCGTGAGGGTGGACTTCGCGTTGTCGAATATGCGCATCACACCTTCGTGGAAGATCTCGACCTCGCGCTCGACGGCGTGAAAGCCCTTGATGATCCGGATGCCTCCGAGGGCCTCCGTGAGGCGCCCCGTGACTTCCGCGCGGATGCGGCCTCGCTCTCGGAACGCCGGCCGGAGCTTTCGAAACGCCCACGTTGCTGCGACCCCGAAAGCGAGCAACGGGCCGATCGCCGCCACCGTGAGTACGGGGTGGATCTGGAGGACGAAGACGAACGCCACGACCGCCGTAACGATGCCGCCCACGAACTGGACGAGGCCCGTGCCCACCAGATTTCGCACGCCGATCACGTCTTCCATGATTCGGGACACGAGTTGTCCCGAATTGGTGTTGTCGAAGACCCGCACCGGGAGGCGCAAAACATGCTGTTGGACTTGACCGCGCAGGTCCGCGATCAGGTGTTCGGCCTCTACGCTGAGCAAGATCGTCAGCGCGAAGGACGTTATCGCCTGCAAAGTGATCGCCACGATCAAGCCGCCGATCAGGAGGGCCCCCAATTCCTGGTCGCCACCCAGCCCGAAGTCGTCGACAAGCTGCTTCGTGGACCAGGGTAGGGCCAAGCCGCTGAGCCGATTGATGGTGATCAGCCCGAGACCGACGGTCACGAGCTTCCAGCGCGGCCACACGAACTCTCGGAGTGCGTGCCTGAGGCTCGTGCCGGTGATCTTTGGTTTTCGCGAACGCATGGCAGATGTGGAGGCGGATGGTCAGCCTGAAAGTAGGAGGTTGGAAGACCGGTGTCCGCCGGGAGCCGCTCACCATGCCCGACGGAAGGCCGTCGAAGAAGCCGGTACGTGCCCTCAGGCCCGGCCGTTTCCGTTATTCACGGCCACCTCCCGTTGGGCGGCCGAGTCGGATGAGCCGCAGCTCGCGAAGCGCCTCCGCGACTTCGTCCACCAGCGCGTCCGGCTCCTTTCCTGACGTCTCCAGATGCACCTCCGGTTCCTCCGGCGTTTCATAGGGACTGGAGATTCCGGTCATATGGCCGACCTCGCCCCTTCGTGCCCGGGAGTAGAGGCCTTTCGGGTCCCGCTTCTCGCACACCTCCAGCGGCGTGTCGACAAAGATCTCCACGAACCGTCCCTTGGGCACCAAGCCGCGCACGCGGTCACGATCCTCGCGGAAGGGCGAGACAAACGTGCACACCACCACACATCCCTGGCGGAAGAACAGAGCCGCGGTCTCGCCCACGCGGCGGATGTTCTCCCGCCGGTCCTCGGGCGTGAAGCCCAGGTCGCCGGTAAGGCCATGGCGGAGTTGATCCCCGTCGAGAAGCATCGTCTGGCACCCGGCCCGGAACAGACGGCGCTCGAGTCCCCGGGCAACGGTTGTCTTGCCCGACGCCGGAAGCCCCGTGAGCCACACGATGGCCGCCGGGTGTCCGTTACGCTCCTCCCGCTTCGGGAGGGGGATGTTCCAGCCCTCCCAGACCACATCGGGTGAGACCTCGCTCAGGGCACGATCCTCGGCACTGTGCGGGTCGAGTAGGTCCTCTTCGTGCCGGACCTCTCCGCGGATCATCCCCGCGGCCACGGTGTTGTTCGTGGTGGGATCGATGAGGACGAAGGACCCCGTCTCTCGGTTGAGTTGGTACCGGTCGAAGAAGACGGGCTGGGCGGTGGCGATCTGGACCCGGCCGATGTCGTTGAGCTCGAACTGGTCGGCCTCCTCACGGTGCAGGGTGTCCACATCGATGCGATAGAGGATGCGAGAGATGAACGCCTTCACCTCCCGGGTCGTCTGTCGGAGCCAGTACCGGGTATCCGGCTTCATGGGCTCCGCCGAAGTCCAGCAGATCGTGGCGTCGATCTCGGTAGCGACGATGGGAAGGTTCAGCGGGCGAACGATCATGTCGCCTCGGCTGACGTCCAGTTCGTCTGCGAGCGTCAGGATCACGGAATCGCCTGCCTTGGCCTCGTCGAGTTCCCCGTCGAACGTGTCCACGCTCGTCACGACCGAGTGCCTCTTCGACGGCAGCACCACGACCTTCTCACCCGGGCGGATCGCTCCGGAAGCGACCCGGCCAGCGTACCCGCGGTAGTCCTGGCCGGGCCGCACCACGTACTGCACCGGGTACCGGAAGTCGACCAGGTTCTTGTGGGCTCCGACGTTCACGTGCTCCAGGTGGTGCAGAAGAGACGGGCCCTGATACCAGGGCATGTGCTCGCTCTTCTCCACCACGTTGTCGCCATGGAGGGCCGAGACGGGGATGAACGTGAGGTCGAGTACCCCCAGCTTTTCGCTGAAGTCGGTGTACTTCCGCTCGATCTCCCGGTACACGTCGTGATCCCACGCCACCAGGTCCATTTTATTGACGGCCACCAGGACATGCGGGATCCCCAGGAGACTGGCGATGAAGCCGTGGCGCTTGGACTGAGTGGCGACACCGTTTCGCGCGTCAACGAGGATGATGGCCAACTCGGCCGTGGACGCGCCGGTCACCATGTTCCGGGTGTACTGGATGTGCCCCGGCGTGTCGGCGATGATGAACTTGCGCTTCGGCGTCGCGAAGTACCGGTAGGCCACGTCGATCGTGATGTTCTGCTCCCGCTCGGCCCGGAGCCCATCGGTAAGGAGCGCGAGGTTCACGTACCCCTCGCCCCGCCTGCGGGAGGTCTCCTCCACCGCCTCCAACTGGTCCTCGAAAATGGACCTGGTGTCGTAGAGGAGGCGCCCGATCAGGGTGCTCTTGCCGTCGTCTACCGAACCGGCCGTCGAAAACCGCAGCAGATCCATCAGAAGTATCCCTGGCGCTTGCGGTCTTCCATTGCGGCCTCGGACTGCTTGTCGTCGTAGCGTCCACCGCGCTCGGTGACGCGGGAGGCGGCCACCTCAGCAACAATATCGTCCAGCGTGTCGGCCCGGGACTCCACCGCCCCGGTGCACGTGGAATCCCCGATCGTGCGGAAGCGGACCCTCATCGTCATCCATTCCTCGCCGCTGAGGAGCTGGTTGTGTTCCGAACGGGCCAGGAGCACTCCATTCCGCTCCACCACCTCCCGTTCGTGAGAGAAATAGAGCGAGGGCACGTCGATCCCCTCGGCGGCGATGTAGTGCCAGACATCCAGTTCGGTCCAGTTCGACAGGGGGAAGGCGCGGAAGTGCTCCCCCATGTGCTTGCGGCCGTTGAAAATGTTCCAGAGCTCGGGACGCTGGTTCTTCGGATCCCACTGACCGAAGCGGTCCCGGTGGCTGAAGAAACGCTCCTTCGCCCGGGCCTTCTCCTCGTCGCGACGTCCGCCGCCCAGGGCCACGTCTGCGTCGAGTTCCTCGAGCGTGTCCAGAAGTGTGACCGTCTGAAGTCGATTGCGACTCGGGTTGGGGCCGGGTTCCTCCTTCACCCGACCGGCATCGATGGAGTCCTGGACGAGGGCCACGTGGAGTCGAGCCTCGAGGGAGTCCACCAGTCGATCCCGGAACTCGATGGTCTCGGGGAAGTTGTGGCCGGTGTCCACATGGACCAGCAGAAACGGGATCCGGGCCGGATGGAAGGCTTTCCGGGCCAAATGGACCAAGAGGATGGAGTCCTTGCCCCCGCTGAAAAGAAGGACCGGTCGCTCGAACTGCGCAGCCACCTCTCGCACAACGAAAAGAGACTCGGATTCGAGATGTCGGAGGTGGGATCGCACCGGGAGCGGCTGGGAGAGTCGAGGTGAGAAGAATTCGCCGGGCGGCGACGAAAAACGGTGAGACGGGGTGAGACAGAGATGCGCGTAAAGACCCCGGGATATATCTCAACCAACCCGGCAGTTCAACCAAGATCGGGCCGGGTATCGGGACGACCGTGGTGCCGAACACCCAGGGGGTGACGGTGCCCCTTTCCTCTCCTTGGCGAACTCGGGGTTATCTCGCCCCGGTTGAGCCGGACCCCTGTCGACGTCGGCGGAGGCGACGTCTTTGCCGGACTCGGCAAGGCAGGTACCGACGATCGGGCCGACGCATTCTCGGACGACGACTGCGACTCTCATCGCGTAGTCCTCATGCTAACAGCCCGTTGAATTACGACCGTTCCGGCGCTGCGATGAGGAAGTCGGTGGAGTCGATTCGGCGGACGGTATCGCGATCCCTCCGGCCTGGAGCAGGGATGTTCCGGAAGAAGGCCCCCGAAGCGCAATCGAGGCTGTGGCGGCCACGCCGGACCAGCCCCTCGTCCAGCATGCGCTGGAGCTGCTTCGGGATGGTCATGTAGGTGACCGACGTGGTGGCGGCCAAGACCTCGTGGAGGCGCCTCTATGGTCTCCCAGGGTGCCCGGGAGGGCGCGACGTCCATTCGGCTGGCGGACGGAGCGGGCCACCCGGTCGCCACGGGCGACGTGGTGTCATCGCCGGACGAGGAGGTCCACGCCTCGCGCTCGATGACACTCCGGAGGCCGGACCTGCACCGTGGTCTGGAGAAGCATCGCCGCCGATGGAAGGGATGGATGGTGTCAAGCTGGAGGTATGGCTAGCGTGCAGCGGCCCAGCAGGTCGTTGATGCAGAGAGGTCGCGATGACGGACCGAAGGAGCGCCGGTAGCCAGACGGGTCTCATCCCCATAACCACGACGCGACCGCTCGTTCCGCTTTAAAGGACAGGCTGGGAGAAACGGTAGACGAACGTCATGGTCCCAATGCTATCCACGCCCAGCGTTCGCTCCTCATCGAACCAGGACCGTCCGTCGATGTCGACCGCCATGTGCACGGAGGCCGTGTCTCCTGGCTCGGACGGCCCCACCGACACGAAGAACCGATTGCCGCCGTCCAGCCGAAATGTGCGCAAGAAGGGAAGGGCCACCACCTGGGTGTCCGCTTCGAGGAGCACCACGTCTCCCCCGGAGACCACACTGAAAAGGGTGGACGTCACCATCGTGACAGCCTGGGCCGACGCGAGAGCCGTGATCTCCACTTCGGCCTCCTCCCGCTCGGCCGATCCGGTCAGGACATCACACGCCGGTGCCGACAGTAGGGTCACGACCACAAGAGCGACCAAGGACGCGTTGGGAGCGCGTCGGGGCCAGGTAATGGAACGGGTCACGAAACTCCTCCCGGATCGCCCAAAAAACCGTCCCTCGCGGGACGCGGAATGCTCAGTAGCTCGAAGTGCTACGAGAACATCATACAGAAGATTTCGCACACCGACCATCTCGTTCGCAAACGCCGGCGCGAGGCCGTCGTCACCGCCAGCCCTCTTGCGGTGGGTAGCGCCTCCAACCTATTTCGTTTTGGGACCGGTAGCGATCGTGGGAAAAGCCCGGACGCACGCGGTTTGTAAGATGACCGGGTTCCTTGGGTACTGAGTGTACGGGAGTTGTTGACTACAGGGGGGAGTGACGAGCAATGGAACGTCCAACGTTAGTGAGGTATTTCGGCACGGCAGCCGCCGTGCTGACGGCCGCGGCGCTGAGTGTAAACGGCGTGGCGGCACAGGTGGGTGGGGTGGCCGGACAGGTGATCGACGCGACGAGTGGAGCACCGATCAACGGCGCACAGGTGGCAATCGAGGGATCGCAGCGGGGAGGCCTGACCAACGCGGCCGGCCGCTACCTCATTCTCAACGTGCCGGCTGGGCCACAGACCGTGCGCGTCACCTACATCGGTTTCCGCACGCACGAGGCGACGGTCGATGTCACGCCGGGAGGAACGGTCACCGCCGACTTCCGACTCGAGGTCAGCGCGATCTCCCTCGACGAGGTCGTGGTGACGGGAACGGCCGGCCCCGTCGAGAAGCGCAAGCTCGGTCAGTCCATCGCCTCGATCAACCTGGAGAGCGTCCAGGAGAACATGCCGATCGAAGGCTTCAGCCAGGCCCTCGAGGGCCGCATCCCAGGTGTCCGCTCCGTCGGTGTTACCGGGGGCGTTGGGGCCGGTCGCGAACTCCGGGTCCGGGGTACGTCGAGCTTCACGCTGAACCAACGCCCGGTGATGTACATCGATGGTGTGCGGGTCGACACGAACGCCGGTGAGTGGGGGAGTCTGGCTGGTGCCACCTGCTGCGCCTTTTCCGGCGGTGCGGGCGAGGATCGGTTGTCGGACCTCAACCCCGAGGAGATCGAGCGCATCGAGGTGTTGAAGGGAGCCGCTGCGGCGACTCTGTATGGATCGGAGGCGTCCGGTGGCGTGATCCAGATCTTTACAAAACGGGGCCGCTCGAACAGCGCGCCGCAGTTCACGTTCTCATCGTCCCTCGGATTCAACCGGCACCGCGAGAACTTCCCGACGACACTCTACCCGAACTTCACGGGCCCCAACGGCTTCCAGGCGCTGGACTCGAACCAGTCGCTCATCGAAAACGGCCTCGTCAACTCGTACGACCTGACCGCCCAGGGCGGCGGTGAGGACGTCACGTACTTCATCGCGGGTGGCTTCAACTACGAGGAAGGATCGGTAAAGCCGAACGATCAGACCCGCGGAAACATGCGGATCAACCTGAACTGGACGGCCAACGACAAGTGGACCGTCGGAATCAACTCGGCTTACTCGCGGAACAAGATCTACTCGCTCCAGTCCGGTAACAACTGGATGTCGCTCCTCGGCAACGCCACCATCGGCAGCCCGAAGAACGCCACCGAGGAGACGCCGTACGGCGAGCCGTGGATCTCGGTCGAGAACATCAAGGAGGTCGAGACGTTCTCCAACGCCAACCGGTGGACCGGCGGCCTGAACGTCGCGTTCCAGCCGTCGCAAAACTTCACCAACCGGCTTACGGTCGGCCTCGACAACGTGGATGACCAGAAGACGCGGACGCTGCCCTTCGGCTTCTTCTATGTCTACGCGGGCACCTCGGGCGAGCGGAACATCGGGTATCGGTCCGCCCGAACGTTCACGACGGACTACCTCGGCCAGGTGAGCTTCGACCTCAGCGACAACATCGCTTCGCAATTCTCCTTCGGCGCCCAGGGCTTCTGGGAGACGGCCGAAACGTCCATGGCGACCGGGAAGGAGTTCGCCGGTCCGGGCGTGACGACGGTCGGTGGTGCGGCCAACACGTTTGGCGACGAGGAGTTCAACGAGACGATCAACCTCGGAACCTTCGCGCAGAATCGCTTCGAGTTCGGCGACCGGCTCTTCATCACCGGCGGCGTTCGGATCGACGGGAACAGTTCGTTCGGTCAGAACTACGGGGCCGAGGTGTACCCCAAGGTCGATGCGGCGTACAACATGAACTCCTCCGACTCGCCGTGGCTGCCCGGGGTCGTCTCGAATCTGAAGTTGCGCGCGGCGTGGGGTAAGGCCGGCAAGGCGCCCGGCGCCTTCGATCAGTTCCAGACCTTCGACCCGACAGCGGTGCTCGGTGACGTGGCCGGCGTAACGCCCAACAACCCGGGCAACGCCGACCTGGAACCCGAGAAGACGACGGAGATCGAATTCGGTCTCGACGCGGGTCTGTTCGACGACCGGCTCGGCCTCTCGGTCACCTACTTCGACGCGACCACCAAAGACGCACTCTTCCAGATTCCACTTCCGTCGTCGGAAGGCTTCCAGGACGAGCAGTTGCAGAACGTGGGAGAGATCGCGAACAAGGGTGTCGAAGTCTCCCTGGACGCGTCTCCCGTGGTTGCCCGTGGCTTCCGTTGGTCGACGTCGCTCAACTTCGACTGGACGAAGAACGAGATCGTCGAGTTGGGCGAAGCGGCGCAGGACGGTATCCTCGGCGACGAGCGCGAGGGCTTCCCGATCGAGTCGCTGTTCGGGCGGGAGATCACCGGTTGGGATCCCGCCACACGTATGCACACCCGCAGCGACACGTCGGTCTACCAGGGCCAGCCGCTGCCCACCTGGTCCGGCGCGTTCAGCAATACCCTGACCATCGGGGCGGTGCGTGTGTACGCACAGGTCCGCGGCGAATGGGGGGCGATGTTCTCCAACAGTGACCGCCCGTACCGGATCCGGCAGCAGGCGGGTGACGAGTACTTGAGCACGCTGGACGCCTCGGGGAACGCCACGGCCGTCACGGATTCGCTGTCGAACTACTACAGTCTCGTGAGCGCTTTCGACTCGCGTGACCAGATCCGGCTGCAGGAGCTGTCGCTGGGCTACCAGCTTCCATCGTCACTCGTAGAGAAGGTCGGACTCGGTCGCTCGACGTTGACGCTGTCGGGGTACAACCTCTACTGGTGGGACGACTGCGAATGCATGGACCCATCGATGCAATACGCGGGCGGAAGCTCGTTCAACTTCTCAGGCTTCCTGGCCATGCCACAGCCCAGGAAGTTCCTGATCTCCTTCCGAACCGCATTCTGAAGCGAGGAATCGATCAGTGAACATTACAAGCAAATTCGCGGCCCTCGCCGCGGGATCGGTGTTGCTGGGGGTCGTGGCGTGTGACGGAATCCTGGATGTGTCGGATCCACAGCGTTACACCTCCGCTGACCTGGACAACGCCCTCGAGGCGGTGGCCGCCGGCGTGGAGGGTGACCTCTACATCACCATGGACCAGTTCGTGATCTACCAGGGCCTGCTCGGAGACGAGCTTCAGCACACCGGCACGTGGGCAGGCTACGACGACATCGACCACGGTCGATTCAACTACTCGAACCACAACGCCGAAGGGAACATGCGCGAGATGCTGCGCGCTCGCTGGTTCGCCGGTGACGCGCAGGAGCGCTTCGCTCGAGTTCTGGGTGAGAGCGAGGCCGCGACCAGCCCGCTCACGGTCCAGGCCCAGACGACCGAAGCCGCGGCCGACATGCTCCTCGGCATGATGTTCTGCGAGTCGCCCGCTGTCGCGAGCGGACCCGCGGTATCCAACACGGACATCCTGCGGCAGGCGGAACAGGAGTTCACACGTGCGCTGGCCACGGCTCAAGCCGCGGGTGAGAGTGACTGGGTTCTGGTGAATCATGCCGGGCGGGCGCGCGTGCGCCTCTATCTCGGGGACTATGCGGGAGCCGCCTCGGACGCGGCCCAGGTGCCCGACGGATGGGAGAAGCTGGCGGAGTTCTCCGAGAACAGTGGGCGCCAGAACAACTCGGTCGTATCGCTCACTACGGCGGGTAACAACCGTGCCGCGAGCGTGCGAGAGAAGTGGTGGTCCGCGTACGACCACGACAGCCGTTCGCTTCGGGACCCGTACACCGACGAGCCTGATCCTCGCAAGGCCGTGTTCTTCGACGGATCACTCGGTGTCGACGGGGTGACGGATCACTACAGCCAGTGGAAGTACCGGAGCCTCGGCGCCGATATTCCTCTGTTCGACTCGGAGGAGATGCGGCTGATCGAGGCCGAAGCGGCCTGGCAGGGTGGGCGGTTGGATGAGGCGCAGGACATCATGAACGCGCTTCGCACCGCCGCGGGTCTGTCGGCTCTGCCGGCGACCACGGATTCCAACATGGTCAAGGAATACCTGCTGAACGAGCGGTTGGCCGAGACGTGGATGGAGGGGCACCGGGTCGTCGACCTCCGGAGGCTGGGTGAGCTCCGCTCTACCTTCGCGGCACTCAACGACTCCGAGCGCCCGGCCACACGCCCGTCAATCTTCTCGATGGACGACAACGAGGCTCGGGACAACCCGAGCATCGAGGATGACGCGTCGCTTCGGTGTCTTCCGACGACGTGACTGCGTAACCCGGCGCTCGTGGGTGCCGGGTCCGTAGTTGGTACATCCGCCGGGGCGGGCTGGCTCATGCCGGCCCGCCCCGAGCGTATTGGCCCTTTTTCATCCCATCAGGAGGTCGTGTGGGCGTGGTTCGTCGAGGGGAGCGCATCTGTGGTAGGACGGGACTCGTGTGGGCATTGGCCGTTTCCCTGATGTGGATCGGAGGCATGCCGATTCTGGGTGGGGACGACCTGGTCGCCCAGGTGAGGATGCAGGACTACGCGCGGGCCGAACAGTTCTTGTCGGCGAACGCGGGCACCGTCGTCAGCGGCGACCAGATGGATCCCGAGTGGCTTTCGGACGATCGATTCTGGTATCGCGGCCGAGCCACCGACGGACATCGGTTCATCGTGGTGGATGCCCGCGCCCGCACGAAGAATCCCGCGTTCGACCATGTGCGATTGGCCTCCGGCCTGTCATCGGCTGCCGACACCAGCTACGTGGCCGCAAAGCTCCCCTTCGAGCGGATCCACTTCGAGGACGACGGACGGACCCTTCGCTTCAACACGGCAGACTCCGTCCAGTGGCGCTGCAACCTTCTGACCTACGAATGCGCGGGACCCGACCGCCGTCCCGAACCACCGCGAACGGAGGTCACCTCACCGGACGGGCGTTGGGTCGCTTTCTCCCGAGACGAGAATCTCTGGGTCCGCTCGGTCGCCACCGGCGAGGAACGCCAACTCTCCGACGACGGGGAAGAGCACTTCGGGTACGCCGTGGCCCCCGAGGGGTGCTGTTCCGTGGTCACCCGGGCCCGGCGCGACACGGAACCGCCGCCGGTTCTGCTGTGGTCACCCGATTCGAGGCGGATCGCGACCCACCGCTTCGACGAACGGGAGGTCGAGGAGCTCCACCTCCTCGAGGCGAAGGCGGGGCGCCCCGAGCTCCACACGTACCGGGTCGCGCTGCCTGGCGACTCCGTGATTCCAACCTATGAGATCCATGTCTTCGACGTGGCCGCCGGAAGCGCGGTCCGGGTGGACGTGGACGCGATGGACGCCATGAACACGTCGTGCTGCGGTGTAGCCCTCGATACGCTCTGGAAAGACGTACGCTGGGCGGACGACGGCGGGGCGCTCTTCTTCACGCGTTCGGTCCGCAGCTACGACACGCTTCAACTCCATCAGGCAGACCCGGCCACCGGACAGGCTCGCCTGGTCGTCGAGGAGCGTTCGAAAACGTATGTGGAGGCCAACGGTCGCTCCGGCGGCCCGCCCAACTGGCGCCCGGTCGGTGATGGGGGCGAGGTCGTATGGTGGTCGGAGCGCGACGGATGGGGCCACCTGTATCTCATCGATGGTGCCACGGGCGAGGTGAAGAACCGCATCACCTCAGGAGCCTGGCTGGTGGTGGACCTTCTACAGGTGGACGCGGATGCGCGATGGGCGTATTTCACGGCGATGGGCAGAGAGGAGGGACGGGACCCGTACTTCCGCCACCTCTATCGAGCCCGTCTCGACGGCGGGGCTGTCGAGTTGCTCACGCCCGACAACGCCGACCATCAGATCTGGGCGAGCCCCTCCGGCACATGGTTCGTCGACCAGTACGGTACGCCGGACCAGCCGCCGATCACGGTGCTCAGGGATCGTTCAGGCGCCGGGCTGATGACACTGGAGGAGGCGGACTTCAGCCGGCTCCTCGCACTGGGCTGGAGCTACCCGACCCACTTCACCGCCACCGCTCGCGACGGCGTGACGCCCGTCCACGGCTTCCTCTGGTTCCCCTCGGACTTCGATCCCGACGGATCGTATCCGGTAGTGGACTACATCTATCCCGGGCCGCAGGTGGGCCCGATTCGCAGCCGCCAGGCGTCCGTGTCCCAGGGAGGCAACGCCGCCGCCCTTGCCGAGTTGGGTTTCATCGTGTTCCAGATCGACGCTCTGGGCACACCGGGGAGGGACAAGGCATTCCACGACGGTTACTACGGCAACATGCGGGACAACGGCATTCCCGACCACATCGCCGCGCTCCGCCAGTTGGCCGCACGGTACCCGCAAATAGATCTGGATCGGGTCGGGATCTTCGGCCATTCGGGTGGAGGCTTCAGTTCGACCGCCGCGATTCTCGGGTACCCGGACGTCTTCAAGGTGGCGGTGTCGAGCGCCGGGAATCACGACAACCGGTCGTACGACTTCACGTGGGGTGAGAAATACCACGGCCTCCTGGAGCGAAACGACGACGGCACCGACAGCTTCGACCGTCAGGCGAATCACAACATGGCCGAACGGCTTGAAGGGAAGCTGCTGCTCATGTACGGCACGCTCGACGACAACGTGCACCCCAACGCCACGATCATGCTCATCGACGAGTTGATCAGCCACAACAAGGACTTCGACCTCATCGTCATGCCCAATCGGAATCACGGCTACGCCAACGAGCCCTACGTGGTGAGGCGAACCTGGGACTACTTCGTGGAGCATCTGCTCGGCCAGGAGCCCCCACGCACCTATCGAATCCTTCGGCCGGGAGGGTGACGTGAGGAATTACGCGGTATCGATGGGCGTCGCCGCGATGGCGGCCTTCGGTACGGTCGCACCTTCCGTTGCGGCTCAGGCCGTTGTTGCCCAGGCGACGCCTGCGGTGACCCCGTACGCGCCAGCCACCGTGAGCGAGACGCGCTACAGCCGCGCGGACCGACTTCTGGCATGGCATCTGGACGACCTCATTATCGGCGACGCCGTCCAACCCAACTGGATGGCCGGCGGGTCCCGCTTCTGGTATCGAACCGGAACAGCGGACGGGCCGCAGTTCATGTCGGCCGATCCGGTGAGGCGAACCCGGAGCCCGCTATTCGACCGGGACCGGCTGGCCTCCGCGCTGTCGATGGCGGCCGATACCGCCTGGACCGGGCGGAAGCTTCCCTTCCGGACGTTCGAGTTCCTGCCGGGCTCGGACGAAGGGACGATCCGCTTCAACGCGGTGAGCCGGGGCTTCACGTGCGACATCCGGGCATACACGTGTCTGGTGGGCGACAGCGTGGTGTCCCGAATCCCCTTCGTCCGATCCCCCGACGGGGAATGGGAAGCGTTCATCCATGAACACGACCTGTGGGTCCGATCGACGGAGGACAGCGATTCCACTCAACTCACCACCGACGGTGAGGAGCTCTGGTCGTACGGCCTGACCAAGGCACGGCCCGGTCAGATCATTTCGGGAGCGCCTCGGCAACCGGTGCTCCAATGGTCTCCGGATTCCAGACGGATCGCGGTCGAGCGCATGGATGAGCGCGGCGTGCTGGAGATCCCGCTCTATTCGTCGACGAAACCGCGGCCGAAGGGATACACATATCCGTATCCACTGCCCGGCGACTCCATCATTCCCCGCTTCGACATCCACATCGTGGACATCGGCGCCCGGAGCAACGTGCGGGTCCAGCTCGAGCCTCAACCGTACCTGACGTTCTCGGCCACGGGAATGCGGGACTCGACGTGGATATCGGTAAAGTGGAAGGAGGGCGGCGAACGTCTGTACTTCACGCACGCCACCCGGGGTGCCAAGAGCATCACACTCTACGAGGCGGACCTGTCCACCGGAGGCACGACCCCGTTGGTGGGCGACACGGCGGACACCCACGTCGAGCTGAATCTGGACATCGTCGGGGGGCTACCGAACTGGGATGTGGTGAACGGCGGGGCCGACGTCCTCTGGTTCTCGGAGCGGGACGGATGGGGTCACCTCTACCGGTTCGCACCGGACGGCACGTTGAAAAACCGGGTCACGTCCGGGGGATGGGCCTTTGGTGACCTGGTGGCCGTGGACGAAGCACGAGGACGGGTGGTGTTCACCGCTCGGGGGATGGACCCGGATCGGCTGCCCACTCTGCGGGCGCTGTACTCCGTCGGATTGGACGGCTCTGACCTGCGGACGATCGGCGGGGAAGACGCGGACCATGCGGTGCGGTCGACGCCCGATGGGCGCTTCCTTCTGGACGTCTACTCCCGCCCGGACGTACCGCCCGTATCGGTCGTGAGGGACCCGAGCGGCACCGTGGTCATGGAGCTGGAACGAGCCGACATCGACCGCCTCGGGGAGGCGGGGTGGTCGCCACCGAGACTGTTCGAATACGTCGGACGGGACGGCGTGACCCGGATCAACGGGCTCATGCACCTGCCGTCGGACTTCGACTCCACAAAGGCGTATCCAGTCGTGGAGTACATCTACCCGGGACCGTTCATCGGGAGCGTGGGGAGCTGGAACTTCGGAGGCGGAGGGAGCGGTGTCGGCGGTCGTGCCGGACAAGACGCCTTGGCCGAGTTGGGTTTCGTCGTCCTGCAGATGGACCACATGGGAACATCCCTCCGTTCGAAGGCGATGCTCGACCAGTACTGGGGAAACATGGGAGACAACGGTCTACCGGATCACGTGGCCGCTCTCCGTCAGTTGAGTGCACGCCACGCGTTCCTCGATCTCGACCGGGTGGGCATCTACGGGCACTCGGGGGGCGGCTTCGCGTCGACCGATGCCATCCTCCGCTATCCGGATATCTACAAGGTGGCGGTGTCGAGTTCCGGCAATCACGACAACCGCAGTTATCATGCTGCCTACGCCGAAAAATACCAGGGACTGCTGGTCGCGGACACGGCCAAGGGCACCAACAGCTACGCGAATCAGGTCAACGCCTCCCTTGCCGAGAATCTGGAGGGCAGGCTGTTCCTCATGACCGGCGACATGGACGACAACGTTCACCCGGCCATGACCATCCAGTTGATGGACGCGCTCATCAAGGCCAACAAGAGCTTCGACTTCCTTCTGCTTCCGGACCGCGCGCACGGTCTGAACGAGCCGTATGTCATCCGGCGCCGATGGGACTACTTCGTTCAACACCTTCTGGGAGCGATTCCCCCGAGGGACTTCCAGATCGTCCGACCCCAGGGAGAGTAGAGTCCGGAAGAAGACGGGTCTCCCGACGTACTTCTATGGTGATGAATACTTCTACACGTGTTTGGCCAGCCACTCTGGGGCTGATCGGCCTCGCAATGGTCGGTCCGGCGAGCACGGTCGAGGCTCAGAGCGGTGGTGAACGGGGCCGGGTCGTGGGCACCATCGTGGACCAGAGTTCAGGCGACCGACTCACGTCGGCGACGCTGGAGGTGTTGGGCACCGAGATCCGCGGACCGGCGGGTCGGGACGGGCGGTTCCGGCTGCCGCTGATGGAGGCCGGGACCATCCAATTTCGCGTGGTTCATGCGGGCTATGAGTCCCGCACGGAGCGTCTGGAGATCGTCGCGGGCCAGACGCTGGATCTGCGGATCGCGCTCGTGCGCGACCCGACGTACGAGTTGGCTCCCTTGATCGTCGAGGTCCGCTCTCGTGTGCTCGAGCGCCGCGGCTTCTATGAACGGCGGAGGCAGGGCTATTCGGCGGTCTTCTTCACACGGGACGACATCGAATTCCGCGATCCCCAGAACGTGAGTGAGCTCTTCACGGACCTGCCGGGAATGATGCTCATCCAAGGCGGTCTCGATGGTCCACAACTCGTATTCCAACGGGCCACGTCCATGCGTGATTCAGGCGTATGTCGTCCGTCTCTGTATCTGGACGGGGTCAAGTCGCAGATCCGACTCTATGACATGATCCTCGACCCCCGACACCTCGAAGGAGTCGAGGTCTACGTGGGCGCCGGCGTACCGGGCCAGTTCAACGACCCGTGCGGCGCGGTGTTGATCTGGACCCGGTAGGCGCGGCGCGGCCGGCCGACCCTAAAGAGTCGAAAGAAACCGCAACAGCGCGGCCCGCGCTTCGGCCGACAGGCTGAAGAACAGGTCACGACTTGGCGCGGCCTCGCCGCCGTGGTGTCCGATCACACCTTCGACGTCCTGCGCGCTGCCATCGTGCAGGAGCAGCGGCCGAAGACGGAGTCCCATGAGCGGGGCGGTGCGCACCTCGGTAGGGGAGGCGGAGGGGCTACAGATGGTCTCTCGTTCCCGGCCGAGGTCGTGCAACAGGAGGTCCGAGTAAATCCGCACCGTGCGGTCCGCGAGTCCCGGCGCCGCGTCGGGGGCCGTGCGCATGGTAGGCACGTGACAATCGGTGCACCCTACCTCGTGGAAAAGCCCGAGGCCCAGGGCCACCACGCTGGAATCGGAGCCCGACGTGGGTGGTGCCGGCGCGGGAGGGGTGAGCCACCGGACGTAGGCCACCAGGGAAGCCACATCGGCTTCGGTGGCTTCGGGGTCGGCGGCAGGATCGGCCCCCTCGGGAAGAGCACGCCCATTGATGGCCAGATCCTCGGGGTGCGCGGCGGACGTCACGCCCATCTCCTGAAGCAGCGCCCCCTCCACGAATGCCCGGACCGTCGCATCCGTGCCTTTCTGACCGAAACGTGCGAAGCGGCCCGCGCCGTCCCGGCCCGCGCGGCCCGAGATGCCGTCGCCGTCCGTATCGGCCGAGTCCACGCGTTCCAGGATCACCGCCTCGGGAATCGCCGAGATCAGGCCGATGCCATACAGCGCCGGCGCCACGAGATCCACCGTGTGCGTGGCACGGGGCGGGATCCGCTCACCGCTTCCGCCCCGGTCGCGGAGGGTCTGGGTGGCCCTCGACTGCACATTGTCGCCACCCTCGTCCGTGAGGACGCTGCACCGTCCGTCCGACCAACGGGTCGCCTTGAGGACCCGCTCCACGCCGCTCCCGCCCACGGTGGGCAAGTCGTGGCACGAGCTGCACCGCCGTTGATTGAAGGTCGGCCCCAATCCCTCGGCGTCCGTGAAGTCCCTGTTGAACAGGGACAGACCGTTCCGGAAGAGTGCCAACTGGTCCGCGGACAGCCCCTCGAGCGGAGCGCCGGGTGACCCGTACGTAGGCTCGGGTGGACGCTCGCATCCATAGCAGACGAACAACGCCGCGGCAAAGGTTACGAGATCCCGCCCCCATCTACGTAGGAGTGACCTCGGGACCGCGAGCGCTGCGGAAGGCGCGGCCACTACCGCACCATCGCCTCGAGCCCCGCCACGCTCCGGGGCAACCGATCCGTCAGCAGCTCGACGCCGTCCTCGGTCACCAGGACCATGTCTTCCACGAACACGCTGATTCCCGTGTCGTGGTTGTAGTACCAGGGCTCGACGGTGAACACCATGCCCGGGCGTAGGGGCTCGTCGGTCAGGACCGGATCGCCGGTGGACAGGCCCAGATGGTGGCTGAAGAAGGAGCCGGTCTGCATATACGGCCGGGCGGCCGCCGGAATCGCCTCCATGCCGGCTCGTGTCACGTCGGCCAGAGTCGCTCCGGGCCGGATGGCCGCAATGATGGCTGCGGATACCTCCCGTTGCATCTCCAGGACCTCAGCCTGCTCGGTCGTGAACGACCCGGAGACGGGGAAGGTGCGCCCCACGTCGCTGACGAAGTGATCCAGCTCGCAGCCGACATCGAAGATCACGAGGTCACCGGGCTCGACGGCTCGGTTCCGCCGATCATAGTGCGCCGCCAGGATCCGCCACGGCCACAAGGAGTTGGGACCCGACTTCACGATCGGGTGAAAGGGGATACGTTGGGCGCCGGCTTCCTTGCACCCCAGTTCGAACCACCCTTCCAGCGTCCGCTCGTCGACGCCGGGGCGCACCCGTGCCGCGGCCCGTTCGATGGCGTCCTCGGTGAGCCGGGCGAGCCGCCGGATGATCGCGACTTCCGCGGGGCTCTTCACGGCTCGAACCCGGGCGATGGCGGGGAAGGCGTTCCGAACCGACAGGCGAGGAAGCGTCTGCCGGAGGTGTAGGACGACCATCTCGTCCGGCGACAGATCCGCCGTAAAGCCGGTTTCGACGTTCTGGGCGCGCCCCCCGCCACCGAGGTTCAGCCAGACGGCCCCGACCGCGCGAGTGGCCGCGTCCAGAGCGCCGTCCAGGCGGCTCCGGTCCCGAATGACAACGCCGGATCGACGCGCCAGATCCGGATCGTCCGCGAGCGACCGCCCAGGGAAATCGTTGGGTCGGCCCGGGTTTGCGAAGCGCGCGTCGCGTCCGGGCGCATACACGACGGTCGAGCCGTCCGCCGGATCCATGACGAGCACGGATCCGGGCAACTCCAGACCGGTCAGGTAGTGGAAGTCGTCGAGTTGACGAAAGGTCGGTCCGTGGCTGACCCCGTTCGCGGACGGGACGATCAGAGGGCCGGCGCCCAGCGTCGCCAACTCCGCCATCACCCGGGTGCGTCGCCCTTCGTATTCCGACGGGTTGAAGTCCAGCGACGCCCAGTCGAAGTACGGCTGCTCGGGGGTTTGTGCGACCGCGCCGACTGCCACCGCCAGGGTGGCGACGAAGACCACGACCACGGTCACGAGGGCGGGGAAGGGGCTACGCATGCGCTGCCTTGGAGTGGGGTGGAAGGTGGGTGCCGAGCGTGGCGGCCCGGACCCCGAAGCTGCCCCGGAGGGCGGACCGGATGCAAGGCGCGACCCGCCGGGGGCCCGACCCCATGAGCCATCGCCCAGCGCCGAAACCCCTTTCAGATGGCTTTTCCGCTATAGTATGGGCTGCGGGACCCTACCTTGAGCCCTCGGTTCCGGGGGCTGACCTCGCTCCACTCCTAGTTGCGCCCACCCTTTCGCGCCGGACGTTCCGGCCGGCCCGTGGTGCGCCTTTTCACCGGACATTATTCGTGGCATTTGCTGCTTTAGATCTACACCCGACCCTCCTACGGGGCGTCGCGGATCTCGGATTCGTACAACCCACTCCCATCCAGTCCAAGGCGATTCCCATCGCCCTCGGCGGGGGAGATCTCCTGGCCTGCGCGGCCACGGGCAGCGGTAAGACCGCCGCTTTCCTCCTCCCGATCCTGAACGGCCTTCTCGACAAACCGCGCGGGACGACGCGGGCGCTCGTTCTGGCCCCGACCCGTGAACTGGCGCTACAGATCGTCGACGATCTACGGGGCCTGGCGCGGCACACGCCCGTCACCGGCGCCGCCGTGCACGGTGGTGTGGGCATGGGCCCGCAGAAAGCGGCGTTCCGCAACGGTGCCGACGTGATCGTGGCGACACCTGGCCGTCTGCTCGACCACTTCCAGTACGACTACGCCGGCCTCAAGGGAGTCGAGTACCTCGTGCTCGATGAGGCGGACCGGATGCTGGACATGGGCTTCCTGCCCGACATCAAGCGGGTCCTCCGGCACATCCCGACGCCGAAGCAGACCTTCTTCTTCAGCGCCACGATGCCGCCGCCCATCGAACGGCTCACGCGAGACATCCTCCGCAATCCCGCGAAGGTCGCCCTGCAGCGGAAGGCCGCTCCGGCCAAGGGCGTGACCCAGGCGATCTACACGGTTCCGACGGCCCTCAAGGGGGCACTACTCGTGGACCTGCTGAAGGGCGAGGAGATCGACGACGCCCTCGTGTTCACGCGGACCAAACACCGTGCCGACCGGCTCACCAAGCTGCTGAACCGGAACGGGATCAACGCGGAGCGGATCCACGGCAACCGGTCCCAGGCCCAACGGACACGGGCGCTCGCGGGCTTCAAGGCGGGGGACCATCGGGTGCTGGTCGCGACGGACATCGCGGCCCGCGGCATCGATGTGGACTCGCTCGGTCACGTGGTCAACTTCGACGTGCCGAACGTTCCGGAGGACTACATCCACCGGGTGGGACGCACGGCCCGGGCGGAAGCGACCGGGAAGGCGTTTACGCTCGTCGGTCCCGAGGACGAGAGCGACATGGGGCGCATTGAGCGGGCCGTCGGCGCGAAGATCCCACGCTGCAAACTGGACGGCTTCGCCTACGGAGCGACTCCGGAGCCCCCGCTCGAGGTGCCGAGGGGCGAGCGCATTGCCGCGATCCGCGCGAAGAAGGCCGAGGACAGAGCCCGCGCCGCGGCGAAAGCGAAGCGGAAGGCCGAGGGCGCCCGCGGAATCACCCAGGGACGCGCCTCCTCGGGGCCGGCAGCGTCGGACGACGCGAGCGGTCGGCCGCGCAGACGGCGGTACGGCAAGCGGCGGTAGGCGGGACGGCAAGCGGCGGCAGGCTGACGCCGTACGTTGCGAAGCGGCCCGGAGCGGAGAAGTTCGGGCCGCTTCGGCTGTCCGGGGGCGACGGTCGCTACCACCGGCTCCGAAGCGTCGCCGGAAGGGCGAGCCTCGAAGGCTTGTGCTCTCCGCTCCGCCAGCCGATGTTACCCCAACATTGTTGGGTTCATCGGGAGGACAGGGCGTATGGGAAGCTCCGGAGCGGGCGATCTCGAGCGGATGATCATGCTGGCCATCGTGCGGCTGGGCGACGACGCCTACGGCGCGTCGATTCTGGACGAGTTGGAGCGTCGCACCGGCCGGGACACGAAGGCCGGCGCCGTCTACGTCGTGCTCAAGCGGCTGGAAGTCAAAGGGTTCGTGGCCTCTCGGGCCGGCACACGGACGCCGGAGCGGGGCGGACGCCCCAAACGGTATGTTCGCGTCCTGCCGGAGGGGCTGGCTCACCTGCGGGAGGCGGACGCGGATTGGCGGCGGATGACGGATGGGCTCGGCTCCCTCCTGGGTGAATCATGAGCCAGCCGACACCGCCGCGGCTCGCGACGCGGGTGCTTCAGCTCGTTCTCAGGGGCGACGCCGGCGAGGCGTTTCGCGGCGATCTGGAGGAGCGCTTTCTGGACCGGGCCACGCGGGACGGCATCCCGGCGGCGCGGAGGTGGTACCGGGCGCAGAGTTGGAGCGTCGCCCGTAGCCTCCTTCAAGAGGGCCTGACGGCCAAGCTCATGGAACGGCGACCCGGGACCGCTCGGGGTGCCGCCCACGAGTCCACCTACCTGGGCGTCGGGGACGTCGCGTCCGATTGGGTACGCTCCGTGGGTTTCGCGGCACGGTCGCTCATCCGCACGCCCGGCTTCTCAATCCCGGCCCTTCTGCTCATCGGGCTTGGCGTCGGAGGCGTCACCACCGTGTTCACGTTGGTGGACCACGTCCTGCTCCGATCGCTTCCGTACCCTGAGGCCGAGCGCCTGATGCGGGTGGGTCGCGGTACCTCGTCCGGCCCCGTGGTCCAGGCGCTGGTGAGCGAGACCAACGCGTTCGACGGATGGGCCGCGGCCTACTCCGGACCCACCACGCTCGCCGGCGAGGGTGACCCGATCCAGCTCGAGACGGCGACCGTGACGGAGGGCTTCTTCCACCTATTCGGTGGACGGGCGGCGCTGGGACGGGTGTTCATCCCGGACGACTTCCGCGCGCCGGAAGCCGCCGTGGTATCGCACACGGCGTGGGTCCGCGTGTTCGGTGCGGACCCGAAGCTGGTGGGGCGATCGATCACCGTCGATGGAGCACTGTTCACGGTCGTGGGCGTCCTGGAGAGCGACTTCGAGGCGCCCCAGGCACTCGTTTCCGCCGACGTGGACGTGTGGAGGCCGATCGACTGGGCATCGCCTCGAAATCAGCGCCCGGACATGTCGTTCTTGACGCCCGTGGGACGGGTGAGCCCTGGTGTGGCAGAATCGAGCGCCCAAGCGGACCTCGACCGTCTGGCCGAGACCTTGGCGAGCCGGTTCCCCCAGAACATGCGGGACGCCGAGGGGGTCACCGAACCGCTTCCGATGGTGCCACTCCAGGAGGCGACGGTGCAGCGGGTGCGGGCGGGGCTCGGTCTGTTGATGGGTGCCGTCGGACTCCTTCTCCTCGTCGCTTGCTTGAATGTCGCGCACCTGTTTCTGGCGCGGGGCATCGAACGAACCAACGAAATCGCGGTGCGAAGAGCGGTAGGGGCAAATGGGGGAGAGATCCTCCGACAGGTCCTGGTGGAGAGTCTGGTTCTCGGCGCCGGAGGGGGTCTCCTCGGTGTGGCCCTCGCAAAGGCGGGACTCACGTCGCTCGTCGTTCTTCGACCGGCTGCGATGCCGCTGTCGACCGCCCCGTCGCTCGACTTCCGCGTCCTCCTGTTCGCGGGGGTGGTCACGATAGCCGCCGCGGTCGTCTTCGGCGCCCTTCCGTGCGTTCGGTCGCTCCAGACTTCCCTCTCTCAGGGGCTCCGTTCTGGTAGCCGCAGGTCCACGGACGGGCGAGGCGTCGGACGTCTGCACGGCGCCATGGTGGTCACGGAGGTCGCGCTGTCCGTCGTCCTGGTGGCGATGACCGGGCTGATGGCGCGGAGCTACCAGGCCCTGCATGACGTTCCGACGGGGTTGGTTGTGGAGAAGCTCGTTACGATGCCGTTGGCTCCCAAGACGGCCTCCTCTCCGCTTCCATACCACGAGCTGATGGACGGAATCGTCGAGGCGGTTGAATCGGTTCCGGGCGTGACGTCGGCCACGTACGGTCTGATCCTGCCGTTCGAGGAAACCGGTTCGGGACGCTGCTGCTGGCGGAACTGGGGCATGATCGTCAACGGGACGGCACGCCCGGATGTCAGCGTCATCCAGCAGCCGGTGCATGAGGGCTACTTCGAAACCCTCGGCATCTCGCTCGTGGCCGGTCGCTCCTGGGCACGAACCACACCGGACGCCCAACCCATTCCAACGGTGCTGACCGAGCGACTGGCCATCGCCTTCTTCGGTTCGGCGGGGGCGGCCGTGGGGCAGACCATCACGTGGGAACGCGGCGGAATGACCATGGCCGTCGCGGGCGTTGCCGCCGACACGCGGCAGTACGGCCTCGACCAGGAGCCGCCGCGCATGATGTACCTGCCGTCGTGGACCGCCGGCTACGGTTTCGGTCGGGCGCACGTGGCCGTGCGCACGTCTCGGGCGCTCACCTCCGACCTGGTACAGTCGCTCCGTGCCTCGGTGTGGCGCGCCGCCCCGAGTCTGCCGGTTCCCACCGTCCGACCGATGGACGACTGGATCCGGGGGTCGACGGGGGGCCGGCGCTTCGCGGCAGTGGTCCTCGCCGCCTTTGGCGCCGTGTCCCTCCTGCTGGCGGCCGCGGGATTGTACGGGACCCTCGTCTACCGCGTTGGACGGAACCGCCGCGCGCTCGGCATTCGACTCGCGCTGGGAGCCACGCGAACCCAGGTGGAGGTCACGACCATGGCCTCGGGGCTTCGCCTCGCGGCCGCAGGGTGCGTCGCGGGCTCG
>JAJCZZ010000071.1 GCA_029262115.1 Gemmatimonadota bacterium
CCATCAAGGCAGCCCGTCTGAGGGCGGGGATCGCGAAGCCGGCCACCGCGCATTCTCTACGGCACAGCTTTGCGACCCATCTGCTGGAGTCGGGCACGGACCTGCGCATCATCCAGGTGCTGCTGGGTCACCGCTCGCTCAAGACCACCCAGATCTACACGCACGTGACCACGAGCCGCCTGCGAGACACGGTGAGTCCGCTGGACACCTTGGACGCGGACCGGACGCGTACGGAGTAGGTGGCCGAGCGGCTTCTTCCTCCCCGTCCGTGTGCTCGGCCGCCTGTTCCGAGGCAAGTGCGTGGCCGGGCTCCGGGACGCGTTCGGGGAGGGTCGCCTCGAACTGCACGGCAAGCTCGCCCGATATCGTAGCTCGGCTGCCCTCGAGCGCCTTCTCCACGAGGCATGCCGAACCGAGTGGGTCGTCTACGCCAAGCCGCCATTCGATGACCCCGAACACGTGCTCACCTATCTCGCCCGCTCCACCCACCGCATCGCCATCTCGAACCATCGGCTCCTGCACGTTGATGACGACGCCGTCACCTTCCGCTACAAGGACCATCGTTCGTGGCGTTCCCGGTCCCTCATGCTCTCCCTCGAGGAGTTCACGCGACGCTTCCTCCTCCACGTCCTGCCCAAGGGCTTCGGCCCGCCCCACCACGACCCCGTCCCGGCCAAGCCTCAAAGCGACGAAGCCCGTGAGTGCTTCCTTCTGCTGCCCCAGCGTCCACGTCTGTGCCCCCGCTGTGGCCCGAGCCCCCTGCGGTGCGTCGAGGTGTTCGCTCGCCCTCCTCCCCTCTCCCCGTGGCCTCATGGCGCGGCTTGATTCTCGCCTCCCGCTGCCATCAATCTCCCCATCTCAGCGCCGTCCGCTCCCCGCCCCGCACCTTCCAATCTCCATAGCTCCACCCACCCCGTAGCCGTTCAGTTCAACCGATCGTTTCCTCACTCGCCAAATCCTCCACCCCGCTTGCTTTCGCGGCTAGAAGTGTGGAAACAATCCCTATTCGCTAGCGTGCACTCGGGGAACGACCTGTACGCCGTTGACGTATATTCGTCGTTGACGTGTAGTGACGCACGGAGATTCGCGAGACGTCGTTCTTCACGAAGAAAATCGAGAAGCTGCTAGGCCGTGAATCGTATCGACTGCTGCAGCTGAGTCTCGCGGCGCATCCGGAATCCGGCGCATTGATCCGAGGATCGGGTGGCCTGCGGAAGATCCGCTGGTCTGGCTCGGGCCGAGGCAAGCGAGGTGGAACGCGCGTGATCTATTACTGGGCCACGGAGGATGGGAGGATGGAGTGATCCTGATGCTCATGGCCTACACAAAGAATGAGGCGGCGGATCTGACGAAGGACCAAATCGAGGTCCTGCGCCGTGTCGTCGAGGAGGAGTTCACATGAATGACGAGATGTTCGGCGAGTTCGTGGCCAGTGTCCGCGAAGGCGGGGCGATTCTCCGTGGGGAGAAGAAGACCGCAAGGTCGACGACGATCGAGGCCCCCGATGTCGCGAAGATCCGTGCGGAGTACGATCTGTCGCAGGCCCAGTTCGCAGCCCTGCTCGGAATCAGTGTACGGACTCTGCAGAATTAGGAGCAGCGTCATCGGAATCCGCAGGGCCCCGCTCAGGTCCTGCTGCGAGTCGCAGCTCGTCACCCTGAAGCGGTCCTCGACTCGGTGCGCTGACGAACTCTAGAGCGGTCGTCCCGAGTGCACCCTGACGGTCAGGATTTCTGCTGCGCTTCACGATAGGTCTCCGAGCGCCGGAGGCGCGAGGCCCAGGCGATGATCGCGTCTGCAGCAAATCCAAGTTGGGGAGTGCCGGTCGGAACTTCCGAGTCGGTGCCCATGTACCACAAACGCAGTACACTCTGATGTGGGATTGCGAGACGCGAGATCTGCGACCATTGAGGCCCTCCGCTCTGGAAACTTTGTCCACGAATCGGGCGAGACGCGAACGGAGAAGAACCTCTTGGCCATTGGAGACGTGTCACCTGACGAGGTGATCGATCTCCTACGTCGGAGTCGGGGCAGCGACCACTCGTAGAGTCCCCACCATTGGGACCGTAGGCTTTCGGTACACCTCTTCAGGCCGCGGATGGATGGGGCGCGGTGGTACATCAAGGTCTACTTCATCGAGGGATTCGGTGAAACGGCCACCTTCATCAGCGTCCACAGATAGCTGAGGACCAAACTGAAGAAGGCAACTCAGGGGGAGAACATGAGAATCTTGCGCGAGGGGGACGCGGGGGTGGCGTTGGCTAAGGGTCGGGGCCGTGTGGCTGTCGTCTACACGTATCGTGACTTCGAGCTGGAGTCAGGCACGCGAGTCAAGAACGTGCTGCTCGGTGTCGATCCGATAACGGACGAGGTGCTTGTTGTTCCGGCGCAGTCGACGGCAAAGATCCGTGCAGCTCGGTCATCCAAGGATGAGACGGTTGAGGCCCGGATCTCGGCGGAGCTCGAGGACGTAATCGCGCTCATCGCGGATCGCTACGATGCGAACCCGAAGAAGATCGGTCCGGCGATCGTGCGCTACTACATCGGTCGGGCATCGGAGAGCCCCAGACTTGAGGGGCGGTTGAAGCGACTCGCGGGATCCTCTCTCGCTGAGTGCACGAAAAGGGTCGCATGGAAGGTGCGCCTCCGGTCCGACCAGGCCGCCTGGCTGCACCAGCTCGCGGACCAAGATCAGTCGGTAACGCAGAGTGACCTGGTGCGGGGCATCCTGGTTGCTGCGAAGGAGGACGTGCTCGATTCATCGACGCCCTCCCGCCGTACTCGGGAACTCGAAGCCGCAGCGATCGCCGTCTAGAGGAGCACTACCCAACTTCCCTTGGGCTTCTACTGCCGAGCTGCCCGATGGGAAGGCCGCAGCACACCCGCTCACCTTACCGCCCGTCCACCGTCGCGGCTAGGCGGAGCCGGTGCCGACGTTCCTGAGCCGCTCGGAAGAACCGTCTTCCTGCTCTCCCGGCAGCAGGACATCCGAGTTAGGCGGTAGCCTCCTTGTGTACACGCATACGGCACCATAGCTTATGCCATACGCCTACACACAGGAGGCTACGATGGTCAGTCCCCCTAAGGCCCTGAACCCGGCGACCGTTGACCGCTTTCGGCAACAGATGGAAGAAGGTGCCGCGGGCGAGCACTTCTACGCGACCCTCCTCGGTCTGCGGACTCACGACACACTCGAACTCCATGGACGGCTGGAGGAGGGCTTGTCGTACCGGGCCCTCGAAGAACTCCGCCGCGTGCTTGATGTGCCGACGACTCGAGTCGCGGATCTGCTCCGGATTCCGCCACGCACTCTCGCCCGACGTAAGGACGCCAAGAGGCTCCAACCCGATGAGTCGGACCGGCTTCTCCGCCTTTCGAGGGTCGTCGGC
>JAJCZZ010000072.1 GCA_029262115.1 Gemmatimonadota bacterium
GAACCACTCGGAATGAGGCCGCAGTCTGGTCCTCCCGCCGGTTCGCTACGCTCACCGCCGGGAGGACCAGACTCCAAACCCCCTCCCACTCCATGCGACAACTATCCTGACGCCGGGGGGTACCGGAAGTAGGCCGACTCCTGGGCGAGAAGCCGAGGACCATCCGGAGATGGGCAGTCGGCTATAAGCGCCGGGGCAAGGATTACGAACCGGCCATCTTCCCGGTCCACCCTGAGCCGACCGACGTTCCGGCCTTGACGTTCCTCGATCTGGTAGAGCTCCTGTTCATCAAGGGGTGCCTCGAGGCTGGCGTGTCGTGGCCGAAAGTCCGAGAGGCCGCGTCGACCGCTGCACGGCTGCTGGGTGCCGATCAGCATCCCTTTGCCCTGAAGCGTTGGTTTGTAGACCCGGCGGGGATCTACCTCATGCTCGGGGAGCAAGAGCGCGACCAGAGCTTGGTTGAGGTCGCGGGGGATGCTCAGGTAGCCATGAAGGAGGCCCTGGCCCCGTATCTGCGTCAACTCGATTTCGACATGCACGGCTTGGCTCAGCGGTGGTTTCCGATGGGGACGACCGAGCCCGTCTTGGTTGATCCACGCCGCTCCTTCGGTGCACCCATCGTCCAGGAGGGAGGAGTCCGAACGGATATCCTCGCTGGGATGTATCACGCTGGCGATTCGGTCCCGACCGTCGCCTCGTGGTTTGAGGTCGAAGAGCACGAGGTCTGGGCTGCAATCCGGTACGAAGAGGGGCGGGCCGCTTGAACTTCCTCTTCGACAACAACATGTCTCATCCCCTCGCCCGCGCTCTTCGGCTGCTGAACCAACCGGTCACGCATGTCCGCGACATCGAGGGACTTGGACCCGCTGCGCCGGATGACCTGATCCTCAACCATGCCGGAAGCCGGGGTTACTTCATGGTGACCAAAGACCGGCAGATACTTCGGACGCCAGCGTTCCGCGCCATCATCACTGAAGAAGACATCGGGGCCTTTTTCCTTCACGTCGGGAAGACCAAACAGCTCCGTGCGTGGGAAGAGGCAAAGTTGATGGTGAAGGCCTGGGACAACATAATGCCGAGAGCAATGCGGTTCCCTTCACCGCGACGATCCAACGGAACGGCCAGGTCAAGCCGAACAAGGCTGCCTGAAACCGAGTATGTCTTCTTAGCTGCGGGCAGCCCGCAGGTGTTGGGGTACGGCGCACGTCGTCTAACCCGGAACGTTACCCGCCATGCCTCCGGGTAGTATGTTCGAGAGAGCCATCAGGGGGGACCGTCTTTCAGGGAAGGCAATGAAGCTCAGACCGAACCATCAGGTCTATATCGGGGTCCTCCGGGCCATGTCCGCGGAGGATCGCCTCCGAAAGACGCTCGAGTTGTCGGCGTTGACCCGCGAACTGCTGAGAACGGGGCTACGCCGGCGTCACCCTGATCTCCCTGAGACCGAGTTGCACCAACTCTACCTGCAGCGTCTTCAGAAGAGTTGGGATCGACCGGAATAGGCGATGACCCAGGCTGACCTTCTGCAGCACGTCGTGGCAACCCTGGAGGACGGGGGGATCGAGTACATGATCACCGGGTCTATCGCGTCGAGTCTCCAAGGGGAGCCGAGGGCGACTCATGACCTTGATGTGGTAGTCGCGATTCGGGACACTGACGTTGCGGCGGTCCTCGGTGCGTTTCCGCATCCTCGCTTCTACGTCGACGCAGGCGCGATTCGAGAGGCGATCCGGACCGAGGGCATGTTCAACGTGATCGACGTTACCGAAGGCGATAAGGTCGACTTCTGGATGCTGACGGACCAACCGTTTGATCGTTCGAGATTCAGTCGCCGGATTCGAGAGCGAGCGCTTGGGTTCGAGTTTCAGGTGTCGAGTCCCGAGGATACGATCCTTGCGAAGCTGCGCTGGTCCAGGATGGGGGGCGAGACCCGGAAACCGTATGTCGATGCCCTTCGGGTCTACGAAGTCCAACAGGAGATACTGGATCACCCCTATCTCGATGATTGGGCGAATCGACTGGGTGTCGAGGATCTCTGGAAACGTCTCCGACAGGACGCGGAGCCGATATAGGATAAGCTGCCCGAATTAGGCCGCGACCCACTGTTTCGGAGGGGCTGGCCGAGCAGGCCCCACCGGTGCCACCCCCTTCACCGCCCCATCAACGCCTCGATGTCCTCCGCAGACCTCGGCGCATTTCCCGACAGCAGTACCGGCGCGCCGTCCGTGATCAGGATGTCGTCCTCGATCCGGACGCCGATGTTCCACCACTTCGGGTCGATGTCCTCGGCCTCGGGAATGTAGATGCCGGGCTCGACCGTGATGACCATGCCGGGCTTCAGGGCGCCGTAGAAGCCGGTGTCGTGTACGTCCAGGCCGATGTAGTGGCTGGTGCCGTGCATGAAGAAGCGACGGAGACCCTGGGTATCCTGCGGGCCGTTGATCAACTCCAGATCCGCCATCCCCCGGAGAAGGACCCGGGACGCGGCCGCGTGGGTGGCCTGCATCGGCGCGCCGCCAACCGCGGCGTCGATTCCGGCCTGTTGGGCCGCGAGCACCAGGTCGTAGATCGCTCGCTGCTCGGGGCTGAACCGCCCGCTCACCGGCACGGTGCGGGTGACGTCCGCTGAGTATCCGTGGACCTCGGCACCGATGTCGATGACCATGACCTCGCCGGGCCGGGTGACCTTCCGGTTGGTCTCGTAGTGCAGAATGACCGAATTCTCGCCGCTTCCGACGATCGACGGGAAGCCGGTGTACTGCGCGCCCTCGCGGGCGAACGTGTACTCGATGAGTGCTTCGATCTGGTACTCGGCCCACCCCGGCTGCACCTGCCGCATGACCTCGCGGTGCGCCTCGGCGGTGATGTCGATGGCCCGGCGCAGACGCTCCATCTCTGCGGGCGTCTTGACCTCGCGCAGGCCGGTCAGCACCTGTCGGAGCGTCTCGGTGTCGACATTCGGCGAGGGGGGTCCGTCCACCATGTCCGGGCGACCCGCCACCTCGTGGAACACGGCGAGCTGGCCGCTCAGATCGGATCCTTCGGCCACGCCGCCGGGCAGGTCCTCCACGAGGATTGTCCGACCCGACAGGACCCGGCGTGCGATCTCCTCGAACTTCGTGTTGTCCAGCGCCATCTGCAGGCCGAGTTGGCCCTCCGCTCGCTCGATTCCGAAGCGCCGTCCGGTCCAGACCTCGGCTGCGGGATCGCGCGGGGGAATGAAGAGGATCTCTTCTACGCGGCGGCCCTCGACGTCCACGCCCCCCGGTACCAGCAACAGGGCGGATCCGGGCTCCTCGGAGCCGGTGAGGTAGTAGAAGTCGCTGTCCTGGCGGTACTGGAAGTTCGTATCGTTGGAGCGTTGCCGCTCCGGCGCCCCGAAAACGAGTGCCACGGCGCCGTCGGGAATGGCCGCGCGCACCGCGGCGCGCCGGTCGGCGTGGAAGTCGGCGGGAAGGTGATCCGGATCGTACCGGACCGGCGCTTCCGTGGGCATCTGTGCGGCAGCAGGGAGCGCGCCTCCGATCATGGAGGCGGTCAGCGCCAGGAGGGAGAACCGTCGTCGCAGCATCGTCATCACCCGGTCGTGGTTTGGTTGCGCACCTGGTAAACCGCCCCGGGGGCTTTCGATCCCGCTGCGGTAGCCCTCACATTGCCCGGGTCTCGGCAGGATGGCACGCCCGGGGCGAGTTCCCGTGACCGATGCGTTATCGGCACGCTCTATCAGGGAGGGTTCTATGGATCGTCGCGGCTTCGTCACTTCAGGAATGGCCGCCGGCCTGGCCGGCATCACGGGCGCGGGTTCTGGGCTGCCCGGCCTCATCCAGGCCGGATCTCTCGGTCGCGTCGGCAAGACGCTCCCCGACGGATCGGTCAAGCTCAGCTCCAACGAGAACCCGCTGGGTCTCGCGCCTGCCGCGCGGGAGGCCGTCGTGGACGCGCTGGTCCATGCGAACCGGTATCCCCATGACTATCGAGGAGCGCTCTACGACGCGCTTGCCCGCTCGCTGGGGGTGGGCACGAACAACCTGGTGCTCGGGGCCGGCTCCACGGAGATCCTCCAGATCGCGGTGCAGGCCTTCACCGGTCCGAACGTGCCGCTCGTCGTGGCCGAACCGACCTTCGAGGACGTGCCGCGCTACCAGCGCCCGTTCGCCTTCGAGTTGCGAGCGGTGCCGCTCACCCGGGACATGGCGCACGATCTCCCCCGCATGCGCGAAGCGGCGCAGAACGGAGGGCGCCCCGCCGTCGTGTACATCTGCAACCCCAACAATCCGACCGGAACGCTGACGCGCAGCAACGAACTGGACCGGTGGATCGCGGACGCTCCCGAGACCACGCTGTTCCTCGTGGACGAGGCGTACCTCGAGTACGCCGACGACCCGGCCTACCGCACGGCGCTGCCCTGGATCGAGCGGAAGAGGAACGTGGTGGTCGTGCGAACCTTCTCGAAGATCTACGCGATGGCAGGTATGCGGCTGGGCTACGGCGTGGCCCACCCCGATACGACGGCGCGGCTGGCCGAGTTCGTCATCCAGAACAACCCGAACGTGCCGGCGGCCTTCGCGGGGCTGGCCTCGCTCGCGGATGACGGACTGATCGCGCGGAGCGTCGCAGTCAACGCGGAGTCCAGGGCCATCGCGCACCAGACACTGAACGAGTTGGGGCTGGAGTACCTCCCCTCGCACACGAACTTCATCATGCACCGGATCAATGGTGAGCTCAGCAGCTACATCGGGCGCATGGCGGACCTCGGCGTGCGCGTCGGTCGTCCCTTCCCTCCGATGCTCGGCTGGAACCGGGTGTCGTTCGGACTCCCCAACGAGATGGATCGGTGGGCCGACGCGCTGAAGGGTCTGCGTCGGCAGGGCTGGTTGTAGTAAAGGGCCAGCCGTGACCCGTCCGCTTCTTGCGACCGGCGCGCTGCTCGGGGCTCTCGTGTTGGCCGGCACCTCCAACCCCCTGGTCGCCCAATCCCTCCCCACGCCCGAAGCGGTCCTCGGCTTCCGCCCCGGCGCCGACTATCGCCTGGCCACGTACGAGGAGTCGCTCGACTACTTCAGACGGCTGGACGCGGCGAGCGATCGGATGACGATGGTGCGGGTCGGCACGACATCGTTCGGCCGTCCGTGGTGGGTGGCGCTGATCTCGACGCCGGAGAATCTGCGGGCGGCGGAGCGGCACAGGGAGATCGCACGGCGGCTGGCCGATCCGCGCGGTCTTACGGACGAGGACGCTCGGGCACTGGCCCGGGAAGGGCGTGCCATCGTCGACATCAACGGCGGGCTGCACGCGAGCGAGTCGGCAGGCGCGCAGCATACGATTCAGCTCGCGTACGATCTCGTGAGCGGGGCTGACACCGACCCGCGCATCGCCTCGATTCTCGACAACGTGATCGTGGCGCTCTGGCCCAGCCTGAACCCGGACGGGCAGACGCTCGTGGCCGACTGGTATCACGACAACGTGGGCACACCGTTCGAGACCGCGCCCACCCCTTTTCTCTACCAGAAGTACATCGGGCACGACAACAATCGCGATGCCTACATGCTCAACATGGAGGAGTCGCGGGTCCTTACGCGCACGTGGCGGCACTGGGAACCCCAGATCATCTACGTGCATCACCAGAGCTCGCCGTTCCCGACGCGGATCTGGCTGCCGCCGTTCGCGGAACCCATCGCGGAGTTCGCCCCGCCTCTCATGTCACGCACGGTAAACACGCTCGGGATGACGATCGCGCAGATGCTCGAGTCCAGGGGGATGCCCGGTTCGGTGCACATGGGCACGGGCTTCGACGCGTGGTACCCCGGCTACGTCGACTACCTGCCGATGCTCCAGAACCAGGCGGCCTTTTGGACCGAGACCGCACTCCACCGGTACGCGACGCCGCGCTTCTACACGTTGGCCGACTTCCCGGAAGGGCGGCGCGACCTGCGCGCGGAGTCGCTGTACCCGAGCCCGTGGACGGGCGGGTGGTGGCGCCTGGCCGACGCGGTGGACTACATGCGCGTGGCGTCGATCGCGGTCCTGGACTGGGCTGCCAAGTACCGAGAGGATCTGCTCTACAACCGGTACCAGTCGGGCCGCGATGTCGTGGCACGGTATACGGAAGGCCCACCGTACGCCTACCTCGTCTCGACCGAGCAGCGCGACCCGGTCGCTGCCGTCGAGATGCTCCGCCGGCTCGCCTACAACGGCGTGGAAGTGCATACGCTGCGCGAGGCGATCACGCACGACGGGGTGACGATGCTGGCGGGTTCCTGGGTGATTTCGATGGACCAACCCTTCGCCGAACTCGTCCGACAGGTCATGGAGGTCCAGAGCTACCCCGACCTCCGTGAATACCCCGACGGCCCGCCTGAACAGCCCTACGACGCGGCCGGATGGACGCTCCCCTTCCAGATGGATGTCCGTGTCGTGGCGGCGGCGACGCCGCTCGGACCGGCCATGCGAGCTGCCATGACCCCGGCAGTGGGCACCGCCGTCCCGTGGGACGCGGCCGTCGACGACGCCGCTCCCTTCGACATGGTGGACGGCGTCGGCTTCGACGCCAACGCGACCGCGGCGGGCATACGACCACCGCCCGGGCGGACGACCGGGAGCGGCGGGGCGCTTCACCTCGATCCGGCCCAGAACAACACGTTCCGGGCGCTCAACGCGGCATGGGACGCGGGCGCCACGGTACGGTTCGACCGGGGGAGCGGCAGGGGGAGTGACAGTGGAGCGCGCAGCCGCAGCGGAGGGAACGTCGCCTCCACGAACGCGGGAGCCCGGTACGTCGTCACGGGCCTGAGTGGATCGGCGACCGCGCGGCTGGTCGACGACCTCGCGCTCCGGGCGGCCAGAGGCCCGGCCACCGGCACGGTCGTGCCCCGCCCGCGCGTGGGCCTGTACCGGCCCTGGACCGCGAGTATGGACGAGGGGTGGAGCCGCTGGCTACTGGAGCGCTACGACTTCTCGTTCGTGAATCTGCGCGATGCGGAGGTGCGCGGTGGAGAACTGAGGAGCCGGTACGACGTCATCGTCCTTCCCGCCGAGCGCGTGTCCTCGCTACGGAACGGCCACACGGCCGGCACAATTCCCGCGCAGTATGCGGGAGGGCTCGGAACGGAAGGCGTCCGCGAGTTGGGGGCGTTCGTCCGGGAGGGCGGCACGCTCGTGTGCATGAACCAGACGAGCGACCTGTGCATCGGTGAGTTCGCGCTGCCCGTGGACAATGTGGTCGACGGCGTCGGCCGGCAGGACTTCTTCTCCAGCGGCTCCATTCTGGAGCTCCTCACCGACACGTCCCATCCGGTGATGGCCGGCATGCGAGAACGCGCGCCCGTCTTCTTCGACCGGAGCCCCGTCTTCCGCCCGTCGGACGACTTCGACGGGGCGGTGCTGGCCTCGTACGAGGAGGACGGGTCGCCGTTGCTGTCTGGCTACCTCCTGGGTGAGGACCGCATCCGCGGGATGGCGGCGGCCGTCGACGTCCGACACGGCCGCGGTCACGTGGTGCTCCTCGGATTCCGCCCGCAGTGGCGAGGGCAACCGTTCGGGTCCTTTCGCGTGCTCTTCAACGCACTGCTGTTCACGGAAGAGGTCGCGGCATCCGAGAGCGGTGCCGAGAACTTCTGGAGTGTACCCGATACCGCGGCGGCGCGTTAGAGAAGGAAATGCTGAGTGCGGTCGCTCGGTATAGTAGAGAAGCCAGGGAACCTCTGCTTACGTGAGGGCTCCCCTGAATACTCGGCTCGCTTGAAGGACCATGTGGGAGAATCCGCGAGCAACCCACCGGAGCAAATCAATGACCCGGACCGTTCGTCTCGCGACCGTCTGCACCCTCGCCGCTGTCTGGACGCTCCCAGCCGCGACGCCCGCTGCGACCCAGACGGTCCAGGGGCGAATCAGCGAAGACGGCACCGACGTCGCTGTCTACGGCGCGGGCGTGGAAATGCTCGACGCTTCGGGCGCGGTCACCGCGCGGGCGACCACCGACGTGACGGGCGGCTTCCTGATCGACGTCCCGGACGGACCGACGTTCCGCCTGCGAGTGACGCACATCGGCTACCGGACCTTCACGTCGGATCCGATCGATCGGCCCGGCGCCGATGTCGAAATCCGGATCCGCCTGGGGGTGAACGCGATCGCGCTCGACCCGATCACGGTGACCGGCGTCCGGAGCTTCGAGGCCGACCATCTGGCCGACTTCGAGGCGCGTCGCACGAATCCGGGGCGGGTCGGGGGGCACTTCGTCACCCGCGAGGACATCGAGCGTCGGCCCGTGGCCACGCCCACTCAGCACGTCCTGGGCATCGCGGGTGTGCGGGTCCAACAGGTCATCACGACCACCGACGTCTTCGGAATGGATCGGAGCTTGATCTACCTCCGCCACGGTGTCGGGGGCGAGTGCCTCGCGAATGTGTACGTCGACGGGGTGCGTAGTCAGCAGAGCGTCGACGCCACCATGGACGATCTTCTCGCCAGTCAGAACATTGCGGGCATCGAGGTCTACTCGCGCCCGGTGACCGTCCCGCCGCAGTACCAGGGCAACCAGCAATGCGGCTCCGTGCTCTTCTGGACGGGACGCCCGGAAGGTGGCGGGTCCTGGTCGTTGGGAAGGATCCTGACAGGCACGGGACTCCTCGTCGGCCTCGTAGTGGGGAGCCTCCTGGCCATCGGGTGAGCACCTCGAGCACATCGACGCCCACAGCGGAGCGACCTACTCGTAGTGGGGAGCCTCCTGGCCATCGGGTGAGCACGACCGGACCGTCGTGGCTCCTTACGCCTTCGGCCCACGCCGCGTCGCCCCCACGACTGCGTCGCCGCTACGCCTGCGGCGGATCGACTCCCACCCCACTCCCGTCCAGACTGTCGGCCAGCGCGTCGAGCGCGATCGCGTCCAACCTGCGCGTGATGTCCGGCCCCATCACACGACCGAGAAAGGTCAGCGGATGCGCGAGGTCCCAGTCGAGGAAGGGGTCGGGCCCCTCGCCGAGGTTGGCCAGGATCCGGATGACGAGATAGGCGTCGTCGATCAGCCCGGCGAGCCCCTGTGTCATCTCCGGAATCAGGTCCATCGGTTGGACGAAATAGTGCTCCGCATGATCCAGTACCGGCCCGATGACCGGCCCGAGGCTCCGCTCGTCCGCCTCCTGGCGCGCCCGCGCGAGGAAGACCGGAATCGAGTCGATCACTTCCTCGACGACGTCCGCGACCTCCCGGCGTTCCCGACCCGTCGAGTGGGGTAGCCGTCGCTCGACGAAACGCTCCAGCGACCGCCTACCGCCTCGGGCCTTTGCGCTGGCGATGATGGCCTGGACATTCCGGATGCTGCTTTCGCTTCCCTTCACCGCGAGCTCCTGTAGACGACCTCACCGCCAACGACGGTGGCAACGACCTGCGCGCCCGCCACAGCCTCCTCCTCCGCGGTCAGCAGATCGGTATCCAGAATGGTCAGGTCCGCGAGCTTTCCGATCTCCAGTGACCCCTTGATGTCATCCTCGAACGCGGCAAACGCGGCATTGATGGTGTACGAGCGGAGCGCCTCGATTCGGTCCATCCGCTCACCGGGAAGAAAACGCTCGCCGGTGTTCATCATCCTGGAGATGGTCGCGTAGTAGCTCGCGATCGGATCGACGTTCTCCACAGGGGCGTCGGTGCCGTTGGCAATAACGGCTCCGGTCTCCATGAGCTTCCGCCAGACGTATGCGCCCTCGCTCGTTCGCCGGGCGCCGAGCTTCGCCTCGACCCAGGGCCCATCGGACGTGGCGTGCACCCCCTGCATGGATGCGATGACGCCCAACTCTCCGAACCGGGGGATGTCGTCTGGATGAAGGTGCTGGGCATGCTCGATGCGCCAGCGGAGGTCGTCCTGGCCACTCCGCTCGTAGGCGGCTTCGAAGATGTCGAGGGTCTCCCGGTTCGCGCGATCGCCGATTGCGTGCACACACATCTGGTAGCCATGCTCCAGCGCCAGCCGCGAGGCTTCCTCGATGTCCTCGATCGAGGTCGTGTTGAGGCCCGCGCTGGACGGGAGATCCGCGTACGGCTCGAGCAGCCACGCGCCGTGCGACCCGAGCGCTCCGTCGATCGATTTCTTGATGCCACGGACGGTCAGCCGGTCGTTTCCGTACCCGATCATCCGGTAGGCCGCGAGGTTCTCCGCCATGTCGTCGTTGTCCGCCCGGATCATGACCCAGAGCCGGATCTTGAGCGCGTCGCCGTCGACCATCTGCTTGTACAGGTCGACGGTTTGGAAGCCGACGCCCGCGTCCTGGAAGGAGGTCAGCCCCTTCGAGAACGCTTCCTCCTGGGCGAGAAGCGCGACACGGCGGGGCTCCGACGGATTGGCCGCGCGGCGGGCGGGCCCCAGCAGCGCTGAGGCGGTCTCCCGGAAGGCTCCGATGGGCTCTCCCGCCGCGTCGCGCACAATCTCACCGCCCGACGGGTTCTCCGTGTCGGCCGTGATTCCCGACATCTCCATCGCACGCGCGTTGGCGAAGGTCGCGTGACCGCTCGCGTGCGTCAGGATGACCGGGTTGCCCGGCGAGACCTCGCTCAAGCCGTCGTGGTGGGGCAGACCGTCCACCTGTGGGTCGGGTCGGGTCGTCCACTTCTCCTGGTGCCAGCCCCGCCCGACGATCAGCTCGCCAGGCGCCGCGTTCCGCGCGGCCTCGGCAACCATGTTCACGATTTCGTCCCAGCTCTCCACATCCATCAGGTCGAGCTGAAGCGTGGACTGGCCCACTCCCATGTAGTGCCCGTGGGCCTCGATGAAGCCGGGATACGCCGTGGCTCCGGCCAGCTCGATTACCTCGGTCCCGGCGCCCACGTACTGGTCGACGTCGGCGGACAAACCCAGAGCGACGATGCGCCCGTCACGTGCTGCCAGAGCCTCCACCTCGGTACCAATCGCATCGACGGTTACGATCTTGCCTCCGCGCACCACCAGATCGGCGGGCTCGACCGAGTCACCCACACATCCCGACATCGTGAGCGTGACGGCCGCATAAACCAGGAGCGAGCGAGGACGGTACATTTGTGTCTCACCTCGAGAGTGTCCGTGGACCACGAGGATACACAGTGGCTATCGGCCCCACCGCAGGCCAGGGTCGGTGCACTCGACCCCCGCCTCGCGGGGCGAGCCCTGTCTCGATAGACTCCCACCTCTCATCCATCCCGAAAGGCCATCGATGTACGATTCCGCGTGCCGAGTTCTCGTCGTCGACGACGACCCCGAGGTGCGGTTCCTCCACCGACAGTACCTGGAGTTGGGGATCCCCGATCGGATCCTCCTGAAACCCGGCCCCCTCGACGACGAGGAGCGCCGGATCATGAACACCCACACCACCATCGGTGCCCAGATCCTGGCGGATTCACCGTCGCCGGTCATTCGACTGGGGGAGATGATCGCGCTGCGGCACCACGAGAAGTGGGACGGTAAGGGGTACCCTGAGGGCCTCGGCGAGGAGGATATCCCACTGGAAGCGCGCATCTGCTCGGTCGTGGACTTCTTCGACGCGCTCACGATGGATCGACCGTACCGAGGGGCCGTGTCCAACGACGAGGTCGTGATGATGATGCACGAGGAGGCCGAACGGCACTTCGATCCGCGCGTCATCGAGGCCTTCCCCGAGACACGTGCCGAGATCGAGGCGATCCAGTCCGAGTACGGTACCGAAGACGCGTAACGGGTCAGCGCTTTCATGAGCCAGCTTCAACACGGCCCCGTCCGCTGGGCCCTCGCCTCGGTCGTGACCCTCCTCGTCGGCCTCGCCTTCCTGCCTCGCTCGACCGCCGGGCAGGCGGCTCCCACCAAGTACTGGCAGTCCCAACTCGAGTTCGGTCTCAACGGGGCGTCGGGAAACAGTTCGTTTTCCATCCTTCGGGGTGGGTTCACGGCCAAGCGCGTGAAGACCGACGAATACGAGCTCGACTTCCGTACCCTCGTGCGCTACGGGAAGAACGATGAAAAGGTGATCGCCAACGACGTCAAGGCGTCACTCAAGTTCGACTGGCGGCCTCTGGAGAGGTTCTCACCCTTCGTCTTCGTCGACGCCGCCCGCGATCGGATTCGGAGGCTCGACTTCCAGGCGAATGGTGGGGCCGGCATGAAATGGACGGTTTCGGAGGACGACCGTAGGAGCCTTTCGCTGAGTTGGGCCGGAATCTTCGACTACCAGAATTTCGACCCGCCGGAAGGCTCGACCGCGGAGGGCTCCGAGCTTCTCGGACGCTCCAGCTTTCGACTCAAGCTCGAACAGAAGCTCGGTGAGCGGGCAAAGTTCGAGCACGTCTCGTTCTACCAACCGGCTTTTTCTGAGATCGCCGACTACGTCGTTGAAGTGACGAACTCGCTCTCCAGCAGCGTCCTCGGCAATCTCACAATGGTCGTCGAATACCTGTATCTGCGAGACTCGCGCCCGCCACCCGGCGCCGAGACCGACGACCAGAAATACTCGGTCCTGTTCCGCTACGCATTCTGACCGCTCCCGTGAGGGTACGGCCGCGGGGCCTCGCCAGACTCCTCAATCTGAGGGAGGGCGAAGGGCGCCAGCTGTCGGTGCTCGGCAGTTACCTGCTGCTTACGACCGTGGTCACGACGGTCCTGTCCGCGTCCCAGAACGGTCTGTTTCTGTCCGTCTATCCGGGGAACTTGATTCCTCATGCCGTCATCGCGGCCGCCTTGGTCACCGCTGTCGTTGCGATCCTATTCGGCGGCGCGATATCGGGGACGGCCAGGCGCTCCTTGGCGCTCTGGCTGACGCTCGTGCTTGGGCTGAGTCTCGTCGCGAGTCGAACCGTCTTCGGATTGGCACCGCGCTCGGCGTTCGTCCTGTACGTGTGGCTCTCCACCGTGCAGGTCCTGATCCTGACGCAGGCGTGGGACTACGTGGGCGACCTGCTCGCGGGACGGCAGGCCAAGCGCCTCATACCGCTCGTGGGCACCGGAGCCAGCGTCGGCGCCCTGCTCGGAGGAGCGGCCCTCGCTCCGGTCGTGCTCCTGATCGGGACCCCGAACCTTCTTCTGGTCGCGACGGTCCTGATGGGTATGTCCCTCCCACTCCTTTGGATGGTGCCCGAACCGGAGGAGATGGTGGACTCGGGCGAGGAGTCGCATACGGGGCTCTCCGCCTTCGTCGACGCGACCTCGCTGGGAATGCGCAGTCTCGTCGGCCAACCACTCCTTCGGGTCATGGCGGTGTCGGCGCTCTTCTTCGCGCTGACCAGCACGCTCATCGAGCTCCAGTACAAGCTGGCGCTCCAGTCCAACTTCGAGCAGGACCAGATCACGGCGGTCTATGGGCTGATGACGGCCCTGGTGGGTGCGGGCACCCTCGTAGTGCAGTTGATGGCCTCGCGATACATCTTCCCGCGACTCGGCGTTTCCTTTGCGACGCGGATGCATGCCGGCCTCCTGGCCCTCGGTGCCGCCGGCGCCGCGGTCTTCTCTGGCTTTCTTGTTCGGGCGGCGCTCCAGGTCCTGGATGATGTCCTCCAGCACTCCCTCCAGAAGCCGGTCGAGCAGGTCTCGCTCCTTCCCTTCGCCGGCCGGGTCAAGAGCGCGTCGGCGGCAACGATCGGCGGGGTGGTGAAGCCCCTGTCGCAAGCGGCAGGGGGTCTGCTGGCGATCGCGCTTATCTCCCAGGGCCGCCTCCTGGCCTTCGCCACGGTCGCGACCGCCACGATGGCATTCGCGCTCCTGACCCGTCATCGCGGGCTGTACCTCGCGGCTCTGGAGAGCGCCCTTTCGCGGCACGCGGTGGACTTTCGAACCACTGATGACGTGCCGCTTCTTGCCGATCGCGAAGCGCTGTCCGTCCTGGATCGTGGCCTCGCCGATCCGGATCCGCTCGTCGTGGTCTTCTCCCTGTCTCTTCTGGAGAGAGTACCTGCCGATGACGCGCTCATCCGAGCCATCCGACTTCTCGACCACGAGCAGGCGGAAGTGCGAGCGGAGGCTACCCGGATCGTTGGCCTCGTTGGCATGGACGCACCAGAAGAGGCGCATAAACTGCTGATTCAACGACTCTCCCACGAGTCGTCCCCGTTGGTTCTGGCGGCGCTACTCCGCAGTCTCGGCACCCTCGGTGCGGGTGGCTACGAACAGATACGGCCCTTCGAAACGACCGACGACCCTTCAGTCTGTCGGGAGGCTATTGCCGCGTCCGCGAGACTGGGGGCGACCGACATCGAGCAGCGTATGCGTGCTGACCTTCGCGGGGAGAACTCGGTGGATCGTGCGACCGCAGCCTGGGTGGTTGGCGAGCTTCGCGTGTCCCGCCTCATGGGCGACGTGGCCGCCGCCGTCGACGACGATGCCGCCCGACCGGAGGCTCTACGCTCACTCAGGCGACTCGGGGAGGCCGCGGTACCCATCCTGTCGGGACTGATGGAGCGCAGAGCCCTTCCCCTGCCAGTTCGCCGAAGTCTGGTCACGACGCTCGCCGAGATCCCGCATCCTTCCGCACGTCAGGCCCTCCTTCGCCTCGTCGAGGAACCCGCCCTGGGCCCGCCAGCCCTGCACTCCCTGAGACGCCTGCGCAGCGAGGGTGTGCTGGACCCAGTCGATCCGAAACGGATCCGCCCGCTGCTCGAGGGGGAAATGCGACGTGGCTTTCGGTACGGCCTGGTGTCGCGAGCACTAGCGGACCGGCCCGGCGAATCGCAGCGCTTCATCTCCGAGGAACTCGACGGGCTCCGGCGCAGAGCGGTCTACCGCGCGTTGCGTCTGCTCGCGCTGACCCACGATCCGACCTTGCTCGATACGGTGCAACGAGCGTTGTTCTCTCCGGCGGCGCGCGACAAGAGCAACGCCATCGAACTTCTGGAGGGCACCCTCGCGCACGACGATGCGGCTCTGGTCGTTCCGCTCGCGGAGACGGAGATCGACGGTGTCACCTATGCCGCTGCGGTGCTGGCCCTCCCCGAAGCCTCCGAGCTCGAGAAACACCCGTTGGAAGGGCTTCTTGCAGACCAAGATTGGTGGCCGCGCGCTCTGGCGCTCCATGGCCTCGGCAGGCACGACGAGATTTCGGTCCCGGGTCGCGAACCCAGGCACTCCCAGGAGGAAGCAGGCATGATTCCGCTCATCGAACGCGTCATGATTCTCAAGGGCAGTCAGCTCTTTCGCTACTTCCCGGGAAACGACCTGGCGGGGATCGCCTCCCTGGCCGAGGTCGTCCACCTCGAGGACGACGAAGTCGTGTTCGAGCAAGGCGATGTAGGAGACGCCTTCTACATGGTCGTACGCGGCGGAATCCGAATCAGCCGCGGGAGCACGGAACTGGCCCTGCTCGGTCCGAGAGAAGGCTTCGGCGAGATGGCGATCCTCGATCAGGAGACGCGCTCGGCGACCGCCTCGGCCGCCGAGGCGACCACGCTCCTCCGTATCGACCGAGATTCGTTCGACCGCCTGGTCGAGCAGAACCCGTCCGTTGCGCGTGGCATCTATCGGATGCTGACCAAACGGCTGCGTAACACCCTCGCGCAAGTCGCCGCAGGGTAAGCGGTGCGAAGATGAAGCGATCGGCCGCGCTCCTTGGGGCGATGGTCGTCACGGTGCTCCCTCCGAGGGCGTCGGGGCAGACCGAGCGACTCCACGAGGGGTGGCGTTGGTCGGAGTTCTACGTCGAGTCCGGTCTCCCCGCCAACAGCACGCGCGACGTCATCGAGGCGTTGGACGGGACGGTATGGGCGGCGACGGAAGAGGGCGTCGCCTGGTTCGACGGGTACGCCTGGCACGGCCCGGGATCTGGAAGCGGCCTGCCGGACGGACGGCCCCTCACCCTCGAGGTTGGGCGAGAAGGAGGCGAAGTGCTGATCGTGGTCGATCGGAGGCTGTTCGTAGGCTCCGCTACGGATCCGTTCGTCGAGATCCCCGTCGTGTCCGAAAGCGGTGACACGTTGGAAGTCGGTGATGCCGCGGCCCTCGGCGACGGCGTCCTGGTCGCTTCGACCCGACTCGGGCTCTTCGAGGTAGCGCCCCGCACCCGTCTGATGGATCCAGGACCGCGTGATCCGGATTTCGGCCTCGGCGACCGGCTGTATCGCGCGCGAAGCGGGGCCGTTCTGTACAACGCCCTCGACGGACTCCGCCTCTACCGATCCGAAGGACGGTGGGAGGCGATCATTCCGTTCGATCGCCAGCCGCTACAGATCCGACGCGTCCTCCAGCTTCCGGGAGACGCCATGTGGGTGTACGTAGCGTGGCCTCTCGATATGAAGGGGATGTGGCAATGGTCCACCGACGGGATCCGGACTCGACTCCCCGATCCGTCGATTGCCGGAGTGCAGGCTATGGACCTCGACGCCGCCGGACGCCCGATCGTACTCGCCGACGACGGCGGCCTCTACGAGGTCTCCGAGAGCGGATGGCGACCTCTTCCGTCGCTCCCGATCGCCCAGGACGAAGTGCACGCGATCCACCGCGACACCGGAGGGTCGTGGTGGATCGGCGCGGAGGCCGGTCTCTACCTGGTGCGCGTGGACGACCGCCGGTGGACCCACCTGAGGGTCGACAACGGCGTGCTGTGGAATCGGGTCAACGACGTTCTACCTCTTCCCAATGGAGAGGTATGGCTCGCTACGGCCGCCGGGTTGGCGCGCGCCGGACCCGACGGCTTGGTCGATACGATTCCCCACATCCTCGGCCGCCGGGTGGAAGACATCACCGGCCTCGCGCGTGACGGCGCCGGCACGATCTGGCTCACGTCCGGGTCGAGTCCGTTCATTCACACCTTCTCGGAGGAGGGTGGCTTCTCACGGTACGGCGAAGAAGCCGGCCTGGACGGGGCGTTGATCCACCGGCCGTTCATCGACTCCCTCGGGGGCGTTTGGCTCCTGGCCCTTCCCGGGCGCCTCGCCGACGGCCGTCGGGTGGAAGGCGGGCTGTTCCGAAAACGCGGGGACCGATTCGAACGTTGGACCCCTCCAGGTGGGATGCCCGGACGGCGTGTGTACGACATGGCGGAAGGACCGGCCGGGGCGGTCTACTTCGCCACGGACAGCGGCGTTGTCCGAACGGGCTCGACCCCGAAGGTCTTCGGAACCGACGATGGTCTGGCCGGCACCGGGGTCTTCGCTTTGGACGTCGATCGCCACGGAGCCGTGTGGTTCGCCGATCGATACTACGGCGTGGGCAGGATCGATGGTGAAGAGGCCCGCTACTTCACCGCGGCGGACGGGATCCCGAGCGACGAAGTCTGGGACGTCCTGGTACATCCACGAGGGGACGTATGGGCGGCGACGCAGCGTGGGTTGGCCCGCTTCGTGGGGGGAGAGTGGATTGCCCTGGGTGCCGACCTCGGCGCCCCGAACAGACCCCTCTGGCCCCTCGCGGTCGACGGCAGTCGCCTGTTCACGGGCACGCTGAACTCCGGCGTAGCCGTCCTCAACCTCGCTGCCGCCGAGGCCAACGCACCTCGGCTCGCCGTGCCCGAACCGTCCGTCATCGGCCGCGCCGCGCAGTTGGAGTGGACAGCCTACGCCTTTCGAGGTGAGGTGCCGCCATCACGCATGTCCACACGGTACCGGGTCGACGAGGGCCCGTGGTCCGAATGGCAGACAGCGCGCTCGGCGAACGTGGCTCTGGATCCTGGCCGTCACACGTTGGAGGTCGAAGCCCGTGGCGCGTTCGGCGCTCCCGTGACACGTGGGTCGGCGAGCTTCAGCGTGGAACGCGCTGTACTCCTCCGACCGGCCGCGCTGATCCCGATCGTCCTGATGTTGGTCGTTATCGCGGGGCTATCCGCACTCCTCTACGGCAGGCGACGACGGTACCAGATTCGCCTGGCTGCCAGCGAGGAGCGCTACAGACGCTTCTTCGAAGAGGATCTCTCCGGGAACTGCGTGTTCGATCTGGAGGGAAGTATCCACGACTGCAACCCCGCGTTCGCCCGAATCTTCGGCTTCCCTCACGCCCAGGCGGCACGCTCGACGAACGTACAGGATCTCGCGACGGATCTTCTCTGGTGGCCGAGGGTGCTTTCGGACCTCCGGGCGCTCGGTCGGATCGAGTACGGCCAGGCCCGATTCGCCCGGCACGACGGCTCCGAGGTGCACTGCGTCTACAATATCATGGCGCATGCGAACGGGAACGGCGCCGGCGGGAATGGGCACGCTCGCGCCTACTTCTTCGACGATTCCCAACGCACGCATCTGGAGGAGCAGCTCCGTCACGCGCAGAAGATGGAGGCCGTCGGGCAGCTGGCGGGTGGGGTGGCACACGACTTCAACAACCTGCTCACGGCCATCGCCGGCTACGGAGAACTGCTATTGGAAGATCTGCCGGCCGGCTCCGCGCATCGGGCCGATGTCGGTGGCATCCTGGACGCAGCCCGGCGCGCCAAGGAGCTGACCGCGAAGCTGCTGGCGTTCGGACGGCGGCAAGTGCTCGAATTCCAGCGCGTCTCGCTCGGGGAGCTGGTCGAGGGTATGGCGTCGCTGCTCTCGCGAGTGGCCGGGGCCAACCTGCTGCTCGCGACCGAACACGAGGCAGACGTGCCGCTCGTGGCCGCCGACGCTTCGTCCTTGGAGCAGGTCATCCTCAACCTCGTCGTGAACGCGTCCGACGCCATGCACGGCGCCGGATCCGTCACCATCCGCACCGGCTGCCGCACCGTAGACGCGGAGGAGGCGGAGCATATCGAGGGTGCGCACCCTGGAGAATACGCGGTCATTGAGGTTGAGGACAACGGTCCTGGCATTCCGCCCGACGTGATGGACCGGATGTTCGAGCCCTTCTTCACGACGAAGGAAGTTGGACGAGGAACCGGGCTCGGCCTCGCGATGGTGTACGGCATCGTGCGACAGACCGGGGGCTTCGTGTCCGTCGAGACCGCGCCCGGCAGGGGAACGCGGTTCGCCGTCCATCTGCTCCCTGCAGAGCCTCCCCAACCGACCCTGGGATTGGACCGAGATACCACGGGCTCCCCGGCCACACCCGGAGGCACCGCGGGGGAAGTCGTGCTGCTGGTCGAAGACGAAGAGGACGTGCGGCACCTGTTGGCCCGAGGGCTCAGAATGAACGATTTCGAAGTTCACACGGCCGAAAGCGCCGCAGTCGCGCTACGCGCCATCGAAGGAGGCCTCGAGCCGGACGTGATCGTCACGGATGTCGCGATGCGGGGCATGAGCGGCACGGAGCTCGTCGCGGAACTCCGTCGACGGCAAGTCGACTGCGACATCATAGTCGTCTCGGGGCACGCGGCTCCTCAGGTGGTCCGTGACGCCTCGAACGAGCGCATCCGTTTTCTCCAGAAGCCCTTCCCCCCGTCCGCCCTCGTCCGCCTCCTACGCCAGGCGCTCGACTCCCGAGGGCGCACGTAGGCGAAGGCTGTTGGCCACCACGCTGACCGAGCTGGCCGCCATGGCGACCGCGGCGAGAATCGGGTGGAGGGAGCGAAGCATGTCCGGGACCCAGTCGAGCGGGTAGAGGACACCCGCCGCCACCGGGATGAGCACGACGTTGTAGGCGAACGCCCACACGAGATTCTGACGGATCGTCCTCATGGTCGCCTTCGAGAGCGCCAGGGCCTCCGGCACGGACCGGAGGTCGCCGCGCATGAGCGTGACGTCGGCGGCCTCGATGGCCACGTCGGTCCCGGTCCCGAGGGCCACACCGACGTCAGCCTGGGCGAGAGCGGGCGCGTCGTTGATACCGTCGCCGACCATCGCAACGCGCAGTCCTTCCGCCTGCAACGACGATACAGCGGCGGCTTTCTGGTCGGGAAGCACCTCCGCCATCACCTCGTCGATCCCGACCTCCCTCGCGACCGCGTCGGCCACCGTGCGGTTGTCCCCGGTGAGCATCACGACCCGCACTCCGCGGCCGCGGAGGGAACGCACCGCCTCGGCGGACCCCTCCTTCACCTCGTCCGCGACACCGACCAGACCCACCACCACTCCCGCTTCGGCGACCCAGAGCACCGTCCAGGCACGCGCTTCCATGGTGGTCGCGGCATCCGTCAGACCGCTGGGATCGACGCCCTGCTCCTCCATCATTCGACGGCTCCCGACGAGCACCGGCTGGCCCGCTCGCTCCGCCGAGACCCCTCTCCCGGGGGTCGCGGAGAAGCCCGAGGCAGGTTCTGCGGAAATGCCCCGGTCCCGGGCACCTGCCACCACCGCTCGCGCCAGCGGATGCTCGCTGTTGATCTCCACCGCGGCGGCAATGGTCAGGACCACGGCCTCGGATGACCCGGTCGCGAAGGCGATCTCGCGAACCACCGGAGCGCCCGCCGTGACCGTCCCCGTCTTGTCCAGCACAACGACGTCGACGTCCTCGGAGGACTCGAGCGCCTCCGAGTTCCTGAACAGGATCCCACGTGCCGCGCCCCGTCCCGTTCCAACCATGACGGCCGTTGGGGTGGCCAGGCCGAGCGCACACGGACAGGCGATCACGAGAACCGCCACGAGCCGAATGATGGCCGGGGTGAAGCCGGCCCCGACCACGAGCCACCACACCAGAAACGTGATGACCGCCAGGACGAGCACGATCGGAACGAACCAACTCGCCACCCGGTCGGCCAGTCGCTGAATCGGTGCTTTGCTGCCCTGGGCCTGCTCCACCATGTGGACGATGCGCGCCAGCGCCGTATCCGCGCCCACCTGTGTGGCCCGAACGCGCAACACGCCGTGGGCGTTGATCGTGGCCCCGGCCACCTCGTCACCCGGCGACCGCTCCACCGGCATGCTCTCGCCGGTCAGCATGCTCTCGTCCACGGCTGAGTGTCCCTCGGTCACGACGCCGTCCACCGGAATCCGCTCTCCTGGCCGCACGAGGACGACATCGCCGACGACCACCTCGGAGAGGGGCACGAGCACTTCGCCCGAATCGCGAAGGACCGTCGCGGTGTCGGGCTGGAGCTTCATCAACTCCCGGATGGCCGCGGACGCCTGCCCTTTGGCCTTCGTCTCCAGCAGCTTCCCGAGCTTGATCAAGGTGATGATCAGCGCGGCGGTCTCGAAATATACGTGGTCGCCGACGGCGGACGACCCCGTGGTGAGCACCACGGTGACGACGACGGAGTAGACGAACGCCACCGTCGACCCCAGGGCCACCAGAACGTCCATGTTCGCGGCGCCATTTCGGAGTGCCTTCCACCCACCGACGTAGTAGTCCCACCCGACGTAGAACTGCACGGGGGCCGCCAGCACGAGCATGAGCCAATTCACCCATGGGGCGTGCGCCCACGGCCCGATGAGACCGAAGTCGCGCGCCATGCTCAGGACGAACAGCGGGAGCGAGAACGCCGCGCCGACGAGGAAGGCGCGCCGCTGGTGCGCTAGCTCGGCGGCCCGGGCGGTGGCCTCGGAATCGCCCCCATCTCCGGCGGACGTCCGCACCACACCGTAGCCGACACGCTCGACCGCGCGGATCAGATCGTCCACGTCCACCTCGGAATCGAGTTCGACCGTGGCTCGCTCCGTGGCGTAGTTCACGGCCGCGCTGCGCACGCCGTCCGACTTCTTCAGCGTACGCTCGATGGTGGCCGCGCAATTCGCGCACGTCATCCCGGTGATGGGGAGCGTGATTTCCGTGAGCACCTGGTCGGTCATGCTCGCATCATCCCTTCGGCGGGTACCCGATGTCGCTCATCTCCTTCTCGATGGCCACCCAATCGGTGGCCTCGGGATCCCAGGAGATCACAACCTCCCTGGTTTTCGCGTCACCCTTCACGGAAGCGACGCCGTTCGCTTCGGCGACCTCGCGCTGGATGGTGTTCACGCAGTGCCCGCACGAGATGTTGGGTACTGTCACGGTCTTCTCTTCCATGTCCGATTCTCCTGAGTGTGCAGTTGTGGCGGCGCGCACCGCACCGTGCGGCTCTACGCCTTCCCTGTCGCCTCGAAAACCTCCATGAGCTCGCGCAGGACGCGCTCCTTGGCGGCGTCGTCGGAGCCGCGAACGGCGTGGGTCACACATGAGTGCAAGTGGTGATCCAGCACCGCGGCGCTCACCTTCTTGAGGGCCCGCTGCACCGCCAGGATCTGGTTCACCACATCCACGCAGTACGCACCTTCTTCGACCATGCGTTCGATGCCCCGAACGTGACCCTCCACGCTCTTCAGCCGTCTGACGATGCTCGTCGTGCGTTCATCCGCCATGCGTATCCTCGGGGTGTCGACTGGGTCTCTCTACCGAACATGATACCCTGCCCCCCAGGGGGGGGTCAAGAGTGGCGCGTGCGCCCCACTACCCGGAACATCCACGGATCCGCGAGATCCGGGTGATCCCCCACGGTCTGGGCGGAACGGCAGATGCACGGCTACTGTTAGCGGCTGATGCAGCTACCGTAGCGGCGGTGCGGGCCACGGTAGCGGCCGTCCACGCTACGATAGCGGCGACCTACGCTACGGTAGCGCCGGTGCAGGCTACAGTAGCGGCGGCCTACGCTACGGTATCGGCGGTGCGCTACAGTAGGGGCGGTGCGCGACGCCGGGCCGTATTGCCCGAGCGCCCCTCGTGGCCATCCCTATGTCCTCAACATCCCAGCCAATGTCCTTGAAGGCCTCGATCCGCACCCTCCTGACGCTGGGCAAGGGCGTGACGACCGGACTCCCTGACGCGGAGGAAGGCGCCGACCCGTTCGTCCTGTTCGCCACGTGGTTCGAGGCCGCTACGGAGTCTGGCCTCATCCATCCGGAGGCCATGGCCCTCGGGACGGCCTCACCCGACGGCGCCCCGTCGGTCCGCATGGTCCTCCTGAAAGAGGTGGACGAGCGCGGCTTCATCTTCTTCACGAACCATGGCAGCCGAAAGGGGGCGGAGCTGACGGGTAATCCGCGGGCGTCCCTGTGCTTCCACTGGGCCAATCTCGAACGGCAGGTAAGGGTCGAAGGTGACGTGGGCCGCATTTCTGCTGAGGAGAGCGACGCATATTTTCAGACCCGGCCCCGTGGCAGCCGGATCGGGGCGTGGGCATCCCGGCAGAGCGAGCGGCTTCCGTCCCGAGCCGACTTCGACCGACGGGTGCGGGAGTGCGAGGAGCGCTTCAAGGGAGGCGAGGTGCCTCTCCCCCCTTTCTGGGGCGGATACCGTGTTCGGCCCACCCGGATCGAGTTCTGGCAGGGACGGGCCAGTCGGCTCCATGATCGGCTGGTCTTCGAACGATCGGGCGATCGGTGGGATGCGCACCGCCTGTACCCGTAAGGAGCCTCTGCCCGGGCGAGGCTCAACTCATCCCACGGAGTCGTCGATGCCAACCTACTTCACGAAGTCCACATTCGCCTTCCTGCGCGACCTGGCGAAGAACAACGACCGGACGTGGTTCGACGCCAACCGAGATCGGTACGAAGAGCATGTGAAGAGGCCGGCGCTCGACTTCATCCAGGAGATGGCACCCCGCCTCGCGACGCTTTCGCCCCACTTCCACGCGGGCCCGCGCTCTCTGTTCCGGATTCACCGGGATGTGCGCTTCAGCAAGGACAAGCGCCCGTACAAGACGACCATCGGCATCCAGTTCCGCCACGACGCCGGCCGGGACGCGCACGCACCGGGCTACTACCTGCACATCGAACCGGGAGGCTCTTTTGCCGGGCTGGGGATGTGGCATCCGGACGGCCCCGCCCTGCGGAAGGTCCGCGACCGGATGGTCGAAGCGCCCGAGCTGTGGCATGACGCCGTGCAGCATCGGCCGTTCCAGGACGCCTTCGAACTCGAGGGCGACGCGTTGAAGCGCGCACCACGGGGATACGACCCGGAGCACCCACTGATCGAGGATCTGAAGCGAAAGGACTTCATCGGCGGGCGGAAGGTCCCGAACGCCTTCGTTCAGGACCCCGAACTACCGGATCAGTTGACCGCGCTGTTCGCCGCCGGCACTCCGTTCATGCGCTTTCTGTGCGAGGCGGTCGGCGTAGAGTTCTGAGAACGATCTCGGCGACCGCTTCGGCGCCGGTGGGTCCGTCCGAGGTGGAGGACCGGCCGGCCGGTCCATCGGAAGCGGGAACAGGGCCCGGGCCGAGCGGTTCGTCCAAGCCGGAAGCCGGGGTCCAGCCGAGTGGCACGACCGACCCGGACCCCCGGCCGACCGGTGCGAGCGCAAGCAGCTCGTCCACGCGCTCCAACCACCCACCGCCGGCAAAATCGGCCGCCGGAACCGCAAAGCCGGGGACGTTGCGCTCCGCCCACGCGTCCAAAGCCGGCATCTCCCGGAAATCGTCGCGCGTGATCCTTGCCAGCGGCTTACCAGCGGACCACACCTCCGCGAGCGTGCTGTAGCCGAGCTTCGCGACGACCGCGTCGGCCGCCCCGACGAGGTCCGGCATATACAGGCGGGTGTCCCGATCAAAGGCCCGAACGGTTCCCTCCGAACGGGTGGCGGGCGCCCCCGTGACGATGAAATGGACCGGGGCGAGACCCGGCAGGCGGCCGAGGAACGGGAGCGCCTGGTCGACGCCCCCCATCGTGAGCACCACCGTCGGTGCGTCCAGTGGGATCGAGAGTTCGCGTCGGACCTCCTCGCGACTTCGGCATACGGGGCGGCAGACCGGCGGCACCGGGGCCGCCGCCGGAGTCGGCTCGCAGAACGGCGTCGCCTGGATGTGCACGGTGGCCCGGGAGAACCAGCGCTCGAGCGTCGCCGCGTGGGCCGCGAGCCCGGGCGCTTCGGTCAACAGCGGTTCGTAGAGCCACGGCCAGATGAAGTTCTCCACGAGGATCGAGGGCACACCCGCCCGCTCGGCCACGGCCACGCCCAGCGGCGAGATGTCGCACAGCACGGCTCCACACCGCGCCGCTGACACCTTCGCCGACAGCGCCTCGACCAGCGCGGGATCGAACGGGAGGAAGCGGTCCAGCGCACGGACGGTCCCGTCCAAATCGAAGGCCAGGGCGTCGCGCTGGCGAAAGCCGACGTCGGTCTCTACCTGATGGAGGACGTAGCGACCGGCCACAGCTTCGTCGAAGAACCAGCGCGGCGTGGTGGCGAAGAGTTGGAACGGCTCGGTGACGTGCGGCGCCAGGGCACGCATCACCGCCGAAGCCCGCGCGGCGTGCCCGAAGCCGTGCGGCGACACGAAGACGGCCAGCGGCGCGGTCGGCGCAGGGGTCGCCAAAGCGGTCGGCGAAGATTTCAGCGCGTCACCTGCGCTCGAAGTACCAGAGTCCACCGCCGGTTCCCCCGAGCACAAGGTCGCGGTCACCGTCACCGTCGAAGTCACCGAACGCCGGTGCGGACAGGCCGAAGTCCGGGACGCCGAACGGGCGGGCGTCCGCATCGAACGCGGCCCGCTGCGGGCTCCCTCGGTTGAGGTACAGTTGAAGCCCGCTCGACTCACTGCCGACCACGAGGTCCAGGTCGCCGTCGGCGTCGACGTCCTCGAGCAGCGGCACGCTGCGCCGGCCGGCATCGATACCCGCGTACTCCTCGGAGACGAGCGTGAAGCGAGGCGACGCCGACGAGCCGTCGTTTCGATAGAAGTTGAGGGCTCCGGACGATTCGCCGACCACCAGGTCGAGATCGCCGTCGGCGTCCAGGTCGCCGAGAGTGGGGGTCGCGTTCCGGCCGCGGCCGAGCACCACCACGGCCGAGTCGGTCAGCGCGAGCCTCACCCCCGCCCCATTGCCCTCGTTCGTGTACAGCCGAAGCACGTCGCCCCAGGTGCCGACCACCGCGTCGAGGTCACCGTCGGCGTCCAGATCACCGAACGCCGGGGCGAAGTGATACCCGTTCGCCACCTCGTCCAGCGTGCCGTCCCAGGCCAGGCTCGGCGCCGAGGGTGTACCCCGGTTCATGAAGCGATGCAGCTTGCCGTTCTGCGGATCGTCCTGGGTGATCTTGTTTCCGACCAGAAGGTCGAGCGTGCCGTTTCCGTCGAGATCCACCACCGCGGGATAGCTCTCGCTGCCGACGTCGATGGTGGAGATCACACGCGCGCTCCGGTCGTGGAAGACGCCGGGCCGCTCCTGTTCGAGATAGTGGAAGTTGTCCCGCGTGGTCGTGTTCGGATTGAACGCACCGCCGAGCACGCCGACCACGAGGTCGTTGTCCCCGTCCCCATCGACGTCACCTACCGTGGGCGCATTGTACCCGCTGGTCTTGAGCGGTGCGTTCGCTGGGAACGGACGGGGCTCTCCGCGCAGCGACGGCCGCTCGCACGTGCCGGTGTTCTCGATGAAGAGAAGACCCGCTTCGAAGTAGTCGCCCCAGAAGATGTCGATGTCGCCGTCGGCGTCCACGTCGCCGAGCGCCATCGTGTTGGCCCCGTGGAGGCTGCCCATCTGAGCCACGATCTCGATGTCCTCGAAGCGATGGGTGATCAGCCGAAAGCGCGGCAGGCCGTCCGGGCCGGGCACGTCCTCCTCGTACCGGGAGATCGTGCCTTCCAGCCGCCCGATCAGAAGGTCCATCCGACCGTCGCAGTCCAGATCGGCCGCGTTGGGAATGTTCTGCCGATCGGAGAACAGAGGCTCTCCGGAGGCGTTCCGCAGCGTATCCGTCGCGAGGACGAAGTCGGGCGATGTGGCACTCCCCTCGTTTCGGTAGTAACGGATATAGCTGAACAGCTCCTCGGCCAGGAGGTCGTAGTCGCCATCGGAGTCCATGTCCACGAAGCGGAACCACTCCCCGACGTCGAGCTCCCGGTACCGGTCGGTCCGCCACCGCCACCCGGCGGGCGCTCCTCCCTCGTTCTCGAAGAACATGACCGAGTTAGACGCCTCCTGGACGAACAGGTCCACGTCTCCGTCCGCGTCGATGTCGACGAGCTGCGGCCGCGGCAGATTGAAGCCGCCCAGGAACGGATGCCCGTGTTCCGTTCCGTCCGGGCCCAGTACCGGAAACGGCGTCACTCGACGGGTCCAAACGGCCTGGGCGAGCGGCGCGTCCTGCTCGGGTGCGGCGGCCTCGCGGACGCTCCTTGCTCCGGCGGGCACCCCCGTCTGTGCACCCGAGGACCCGCATCCGAGGGAGGCCAGTGACACGAGGCCGAGCCCGAACCCCCACCGTCCGGTTCGACTCACCGGCGCCTGGCCACCGCAGCAGGTCCGGCAGGACCGGCCATCCCAGCGGCATACGCGCCGACCAGCACGACGTCAAGCACCCGTCGGGAGGCTCGCTCGATAACGACCACCGTGCCGTCACCTCCCCCACCGTACCCGCTCTTGACGTTGTGGCCCGACACGAAGACCAGGCGTCCGTCCGGACTGATGGCGCTTCCGTGCGGCTCCGCGAGTCCGGGGTGCTCCACCACGCCCGCGACCGACCAGTCGGTCGTACGCACCACGGACACCGTGCCGGCTTCCTGCTGGGGTACCCAGAGCTCCGAACCGTCGGGTGAGAAGCTGGGGTGCCAGGGCTGCCCACCGACCGCCAACCGCGTGTGTAGCGCCGGACCCGCGTCCGTCAGCTCCCACACGACCAGCTCTCCGCTCATCTGCCCGCCGCCGACCATCCAGCGCCCGTCCGGAGACACGGCCAACTGTACCATCATGTGATGGGGCCCGGGGATGTCGGAGAGGGATGCCTCCTCCTCGCCGAGCGGGACCACTGCGAGGCGGTTCTCGCCGAGGCTGCTCGTGTAGACCGACCCACCCGCCTGGTCGATGGTGAGCGCATGTGGCCGCGGGAAGAAGACGTCGATCTCCTCCAGCGCCATGGTCGAGCGGTGGATCATTCCAATCCGATGCGGAGGATTGACCGCCGCCATCGACCGGCCGACATAGAGCAGGTCGCTCCCGGGGTCCAGCGCGAGCATCCCCGGCGTCTCGAAGTCCGCCTCCGCCACCACGCGGTTGTCGCGGTCCAGCTTGAGGATCTTCCCATCGGCGATGAGCGAGACGTACCAGTACGATCCGTCCGGCTCCACGGCCACATGGTGCGCCTTGGCCGTCGGACTGTATCCGAGCGCCGTGAGGTCGACGGTCTCCAGATGCCGACCCGACGTCATGTCGAAGACGGCGACGGATACGGCCGTCTGGCTGGCGACGTAGAGCCGCGGGCCGTCCGCGGCGTTCGGATCGCCGACCCCTGGCCCGCCCGCACACGCGAGCGAGGCCAGGAGTCCCGCCAAGAGCACCTTGTGTGCCGCCGACGAGCGGCGAGGCATCACGGAATCAGATTGCGATCGCGGGGACGCAGGAGGAAGAGCCCCTCGCGGCCACTCGTCACGACCACGATGCCGCTCTCGAAGAACGGGTAGTTCGACCACGACCCGTTGAAGCCGGGCGCGTCCTCTCCGTACGGCACCGTGTCGAAGTACCCCACCTGGACGGGATTCTCCGGATCGGAGACGTCGAGAATGCGCAGGCCGCTCACGTAGTTCGACTGATACATCGTGTTGCCCACGACATACAGGTTGTGATCGCTCGACTGGTTGTCGGAGAAGTGCTCCTTGGCCAGGATCGGGTCGTCGAGGTCCGTCAGGTCCCACACGAGCGTACGCGTGTTCTCGACAAGACCACCCGTCTCGTCGAGCTCGTCGTTCATGAAGAAGTAGCGGTGATCCTCGCTCAGCCAACCCTGGTGCGAGTAGCCGACGTTCGGGTAGGTGGCCATCGCGACCGCCACCGGGGCGGACTTGTCCGTGACATCCGCAATGGACAGCGCCGTTTCGTTCGAGCCGAGGCAGATCTCGCTGCCCTGGTAGTCCGGATCCGGCCCGCGGTACGACACGCACTGGGCGTCGTGGGAGTAGCCGGTCCGGGAGCGCCCCGTTGTGGGATCCTGGAAGCACCCCGAGAACGTCGGGCTCCCGGGGGTGCGGATGTCGATCATATGAAGCCCGCCGCCGCACGTCTCACCACCGCCGCTGGCTCCCACGGCGTAGGCGAAGCCGGTCTCCTCGTTGATGACGATGTTGTGCGCCGAGGCGATCCGGTCGTAGACGACGTCCGGTCCGAACGTGGGGGGCTCGGACCCGTCCAGGCCACGGAGCCTGGAGAGGTCGAAGACCTGCATCCCGTGGGCACCGGCGCCGTCCGCGACCACGTAGGTGTGGCCCTCGTAGACCTTCATGTCCCGCCACGTACTCGGCCTCGCGCCTTCGGTCAACGGCATGCGCGCGAGGTAGACGGGCTGGTACGGGTTGGACACATCCACAAACGCGGTCTGGTCCGTCATGCCGACGATGGCGATGTCACGGCCGGTTTCCGGATCCGTCCATCCCCATACGTCGTTGACGCGGACGCCCCGGCCCGCGCCGAGCTCGCCCACCGGCAGGAACGACAGCATGTCGACGTCGCTGCAGTCGAACATGGCGGCCGCACCCTCGTCCGAGCACACTACTTCGTCCCCGGTAATGGAGGCCACGGGCGCGACGTCGCTCACGAGGCGGACGCCACGACCCCACTCGTCGCCACTGCGCGACATGACAAAGGCAGCGCCCGCGCCGTAGTCCTGACCAAGCGCGGAGACGACGGCGAGATCGCCCGCTACCGCCACCCGTGAACCGAAGGCGTCGTTCCCGCTGACGCCGTCGGCGCCGAGCAACCGAGCGAGTGTCCAGGCGCCTTCTGCGTCGCGACGGTAGGCGAACGCCGTCCCGGCACCGGGCGCCGCAATGATCAACTCGTCACCGGCCAGCGCCACGTCCGAGCCGAATTGTGTGCCCGGTCCGGCCTGGAACGGAAGCAGGAGAGAGCTGAGCGTGAAGCCGTTCTGGCTCTCGTCGAAGGTGTACTCGACCACGGAGCCGACGGCGAGAAGTCCAGGAGCGCCCACGTAGGCCCGCCCGCCTTCGAGCGCGAGGCCCTGGCCGGCACCGCCCTGGGGCTGCCCGAGTTCCGCGCCCAGAACGCCGGCGGCCGTCCACGCGTCCGTGGCGGCGTCGTAGCGATACGCGTAGACGACGCCGGCACCGTCGTTCTTCGCGGGTGCGCTCACGAGGGCCCATCCATCGTCCATCACGATCCGCGAACCGTACCGGTCGGCCGTCATGAGATCGCCGGGCACGAGCGTGGAGTGCTCCATCCAGCCATCGCCCTGACGCCGGAACGCGTAGACGGCGCCTCGCCCGCCGTTCTTCGCAATCGAACTGATGAGAGCCCAGTCACCGTCGAGGGCGAGCCCGGTTCCGAGCGAGTCCGCGGGGCCGTGATCCGACGGGTTCAGTTGCCCGACCGAGCGCCAGCCGTCGCCGGTCCGGCGGAAGTGATACACCGCCCCGGAGCCCCCGTCCGCACGGGTCGCGGAGATGAGAAGGTCGTCGCCCGCTCCCGTCGAACTGATCCCGAACCGGTCGCCCGGCGTCCCGTCCGGTGCCTCGAGCGACTCCCTGAGGTGCCACCCGTCGCCCTGCTCGTGAAACACGTACAGGAGCCCCGAACGGAGCTCGTGATGAGGCTCTCCGACCATGACCTCATTCCCCACCACCGTCGTGGAGGAGCCGAAGCCGACCTGGGCGGCGCCCGTCGACGGGGCGAGGGCCACACCCGCGACGAATGCACACAGTGCGTACCGATTCATGATCGCTCGTTGTCTTGTGGAATTCCATTCGGGTTCAGACGACCGGCTCACATACCACGGCGGACGCGGTCGGGGTCCATGACGGCACTTCCTTACACGGGGAACCTTCCGATCCATGTCAACTATAAATCTAGTACTATTGCGATAGTAAACTGCACTGGGGAGGTTGGGATGGGTGGAACGAGATGCGTCGGCGTTCTCGCGTGCGTGGTGGTCCTGGCGGGTGCGATCCCACCTACTGGTGGCTCGGCACAGACGAGCAGGTCAGCCCGGGTCGAGGGCGATCTCGTCGAGGAGGCGACGACCAGGCGCCAGTACCCGATCCGCGTCGCTCCAGCTCGGATCCAGGTGGACGGCGTCCTCGACGATGCCGGATGGGACGGCGCGCTGGGCGTCGAGCTCCCCCACGAGGTCCGACCCGCCGAGAACGGTACGGCACGCGTGACCACCGCGTGTCGCATGACGTACGACGCCGACGCCCTCTACATCGGATGCGAGGCCGCCGACCCGGACCCTGGCCGCATCCGCGCCTACGTGGCTGATCGCGACGGGATCGACGGCCATGACCGGGTGGTCGTGACATTGGACCCCTTCAACGACCAGCGCCGCGCGTTCCAGTTCGGAATCTCCGCGCTCGGCGTTCAGTACGACGCCGTCATGGCCCAGCAGGGCGTGGGCGGGCGCGACGACGGACCGGACGCGCAGCCGGTCGATCCGTCCTGGGACGCCATCTGGGACTCGTCCGGGCGAATCACGGACGAAGGCTACGTGGTCGAGGCCGCGATCCCCTTCTCGGCGCTTCGGTTCCCAACGCCCGCGGGCCCGGCCACCTGGGGGGTGTACGTGTCGAGGTGGTGGCCCCGGAGTACGGACACCGAGTTGCGGTCGGTGCCGTGGGATCGTTCGAATTCCTGCGAGCTCTGCCAGGCCGGGGAGATGACCGGGCTGGAAGGGATCACGCCCGGAGCCAACATCCAACTGACGCCGACGCTCACGACCTCTCGGACCGATCGCCGGCCCGCGGACGGAGGCGCCCTCACGACCGGGGACACCGATGCATCCCCCGGAATGGATGCCCAGTGGGGCGTCACGTCGAATCTCACGCTGAACGTGACCGCGAACCCGGACTTCTCGCAGGTCGAAGCGGACGTGGCCCAACTCGACGTGAACAACCGGTTCGCGCTGTTCTTCCCCGAGAAGCGACCCTTCTTCCTGGAGGGTGCGGACTTCTTCGGAACGCCGATTCAGGCGGTGTTCACACGTGCCATCTCCGATCCCATCGCGGGCGCCAAGGTCACCGGAAAGGTCGGCGACCATGCCGTGGGAGCCCTCGTGGCCCGTGACGCCGTGACCAACCTCCTCATGCCCGGGGCCGAGTTCAGCCGGAGCACCAGCCTGGACGCCTCATCCACGACCGCCGTCGCGCGGCTGCGCACGGACATCGGTGCGTCATCGACGGTCGGGGGCCTCTTCACGAGCCGGGACGCGCGCGGATACCACAACCGCGTCGGCGGCTTCGACGCGTTCTATCGCCCGCGGTCGTCCGTGACGCTCCAGGCCCAGGCGCTCCGGAGCGACACGCGCTATCCCGACGCCGTGGCCTCCGCGTTCGACCAGCCCACCGATGCGTTCGGCGGCAACGCCTTCAGCGTTCAGGCCGACTGGACCACCCGCAACTGGATGGCGAACGCGTCCGCGTCACGAACGGACGAGGGTTTCCGCGCGGACGCGGGCTTCGTGAGTCAGAGCGGCCGTCAGGGTGGCAACGCGAACGTGCGTCGCCGGTGGTGGGGCGGCTCGGATCGCTGGTTCTCCCAAATCCGCGCACAGGTCGGGACCTGGCACAACCGCGACTTCTTAGGCAACCAGCTCGACGGCGGCATGTGGATGGGCCTGGAGTACTTCGGGCCCGGCCAGACACACGTCGGGATATGGCCGAACCTGTTCATGAAACAGTATTTCGCCGGCACGGAATTTACCGGGATTACCCAGCTCTTCTTCAACGCGTCCGCGGCGCCGGTCGGGGCGCTGAGCGTCAACTTCGGAGGTGACTGGGGCGACCAGGTGGACCAGGCCAACGCGCGACTCGGACGCCAGTTGACGCTGCGGCCGCGCGTAAGCCTGCGCCTCGGCCGGAAAACCGATCTGAGCCTCCAATACTCCCATCAGCGGATGACGCGCGACGGCGGCACCGTCTTCGGCGCCGACCTCACGCAGCTCCGCGCCGTGTACAACTTCAGCGTCCGCTCCTACCTGCGCGCGGTCGTCCAGTACCGGGACACCGAACGGGACGCCGCGCTGTACACGAGGCCGATCAGCGAGCGATCCCGCACCCTGTTCACGCAGCTCCTATACTCGTACAAGCTCAACCCTCAGACGGTGCTGTTCGCGGGATACTCCGACGATCGTGACGGCCTGATCGACGCCCAGGGACGGGATGTGCCCCTGCGCCCGCTGGGGCGGACGTTCTTCCTCAAGCTGGGCTACGCCTTCCGGCCGTGAGGCGAAGGTGTTTCGTATCCTTGCGGATAAGGGACACCCCACGCGCAGGGGTGGATCTTGACCCCCTGCTTCGAGGGGCAGACATGTCGTCGAGAGTCGAACCCTTCGGCATGGCGGTTGGCGCGAGTGATCCAAACCCCGGAGGTGTCCGTGGGTGATAGGCAGGATCAAAAACAACGCTTCGCCCGCTGAGGCATCGGTAGAGCTTGATCAAATCTCGGAGTCGATCGACGCCTTTCCGCCCGACGACCGGTGGCGCTTCGCTAAGGTCACGCCTCTTCAGGACTTCGTTATTGGTCCGATCCGCGGGAATCTCTGGTCGCTTCAGAACTGTTGCGACAACTCCCGAGTACTTCGAGGTCCGGAGCATTCCGCTTGTGCACGGCAGCTCCCTTGATGCCGGAAGTGGGGACGAAATTCTCATTGATATTGAGGCGACGACCAGGCTTCTGGGCACTTCGGATCCCATCGGAGTGCCGGTCGCGTGGCGACGTGATCGCCAGCAAGGCGTGGTACGAGGGATCGTCGGGAACGTACGCCAGGACAGACCGCAAGACCTCCGCGCCCACCTCTATATGCCTCATGGAGCCGGTGTCACGTCGCGGCTCACGATTCTCGCTCGAACCAGTGGACGGCCCTCGGACTACCGTGACGCCGTGGCCTCTTCAATTAGTGACGTAGACCCTGCACTACCCATTGAACAGGTTGCACCGATGGAGTCCCTGCTCGGTGACTCGGTCGAGCGGGAGCGATTCTATACGATCCTGCTGGCGCTTTTCACGGTGAGTGCGTTGCTGATCGCCTCAGGAGGCGTCTTCGCCAGCGTCAACGCGATCGTGGCGAAGTCCGTGCGTGAGCTTGGAGTCCGGTCCGCACTTGGTGCCCATCGCTGGCGGCTCTTGGTGCTGGTTCTCCGGCGAGGAATCTCGTTGACGGTGATCGGTGGAGGAGTCGGAATCGCGATTGCTTTGGCGATCACAGAGCGCTCGAGGGTCTGCTCTACGAGGTTTCGCCGACCGATCCATTGACGTTCGCGCTGGTGTTCGTGGTTCTGATTTTTCCGGCGGTGGCGGCGGCACATCAGGCGTGCTCGAAGGAGGGGTATGAACCGTGAGATATGGGAACGACGGTGACCGGGCGGGGCACTCGACTCCTCGAACGGCTAGCAGCCGGTGCGAACAAGAGTCCAGGGTCGGGGCGGGGTCGCCACGAGTATCACAAATCCGTCGGATGTCGCCCCAACCACCTGCGAGTCATCGGGAAGGGCAAGTTCCATCACGAGATCCCAGCTCCCTTGACGAAGGACCGTCGCAGATGTGTGACGGACGTGTGTGCGACTTGCGTCTGGCGCGGATTCCAGACTCCCATGGACTACGGCGAGAAGCGAGTCACAGACCGCGAAAAGACCAGCGATCACATCAAAGGAATTAAACCAATCCTGTCGTCGAACGAGACGATGCGGTCCCGCTAACGCGCCCGGCTCAAGGGGCGCATTGCGGAACCAGGCAGGAGCAAGGATGCTGTCGCGGACTACGCCAGATGTATTACGTACTGAGATCGGATACGTGAGGGACCACCCGGTCAACCAGATGTCGCCGAGCGACAAGAAGAGACTCCGGTTGAAGCTTCCAACGTATGGATAACTGGCGGCAGGCTCCGGTGGTTGGAGCCGCATTGTATGCGTCGTTCGCCAATCATCGTCAACCCACACGAGACCTGCCGTGCGTGATCCGATGACCCCTGAGAAGGCGAATCCGCCGTTAGGTTGAGGGACTATCGTACCCAGCGGAGCAACAGGCGTGCGAAAGGTCGTATCGGTCGAGAGATCCCATCGAAGACGTGTAGCTCGGGAAAGCCGACTATCGAGCACTACAACGGCTCCCCCGAGTTCCGTTACCCCACGAACACGACGGTACTCTCCCCGACCGTCTCCGAATCTCCCAACCGAAGCAAGAAGGCGCCCCGCGGCTGAGTATCGGTGTAGTCGCGGCAGAAGAGCGTCCGCCACCAACATGGAACCATCCGTACTCTCGTAGAATGGACCGAACTCGGCGAGGGGATCGTCGGGAGCCTCCCCGAGCATGATTGTATCGATCGGAGGGAATTCGTCCCAGAAGCTAGCCGAGGGGAGGGGGGGCATCCGAACAACCAAGAAGAGTGATTGTAGACGCGACCCCGATCCCGCCCCTCATGGGCCTAGTGATCGGACTCAACCGATGGCACAACAGTCCTCAAGCGTCGTGTAGCATCCGTCGTCGTAGCAGTCGTCGCTAGTCGGTTGCCAGAAACCGCGAGAAGCTCCTCTCGGTGAGACCAGGGGCGGAATTCGCTGGGCAGGCTCGCCCGACCCAGAGGTGTACCATCTGAATGGAGGACAAGCCACGAACGCCATTTTTGTCCAGGTCGCCTGGGCAGCGATCCAGGTCCGTCCATTTTCGTCCACCACGAGGCCACCACGAGGCCACCAAGAGGAGAACGCGCAGGTCCATTGGTCCAGGCCGCTTCTGTCGCCGGTGTGCGTAATGGAAGCGCGTCAATACGGAGTTATTGGAAATTCCTGATGACCAATGATGGGAGTGAGGCTTGTTTCATCATTCGGCTGCACGGTCGGACGCACTAGCTTAAGTTCGCTCGGCCACCGGCCACATCTTGGCTGACTCGTATCGAAGCTAGCTGACTGCATGATTGATATCGAACAAGAATCGCTCTTCACTGAGGTTGCTCTTCCGAGAGCACCGGCGATTTCTGAAGCAGTGGAGCTTCTACGCACTTCCGGCGGTGTCGAGGAGCGTGGCGCTGTCTTCACAGCAACGGAGATCGTCCACGCGATTCTCGACCTGTGCGAGTATGTGCCCGAGGCAGAGCTGGTCCAGAAGAGGTTGCTTGAGCCCTCGTTTGGTGGGGGGGACTTCCTACTTCCGGCCGTTGAGCGTCTCCTTGCCTCAGTATCGAGTCGAGGGGAGACTCTGTCATCAGCCCTTCCGGAGCTTGCCGGGTGTATCCGCGCTGTAGAGTTGCATCGGCTGACGTTTGAGGAAACCCGCAAGAAATTGTACGCGCTCCTCGTCGGCGCGGGCCTTCACAGGACGCAAGCCTATCAGCTTCTGGACGCGTGGTTGATCAACGATGACTACCTGCTTCAGGAAGGCCTCGGTGAGTTCGACGCGGTGGTAGGTAATCCGCCGTACGTTCGACAGGAGCGGATCCCGAATGTCCTGCTGAGCGCGTACCGCGAGCGTTTCCACACGTTCGTTAACCGGGCGGATCTATATGTGCTGTTTTATGAGAAGGGACTACTGTCGCTCTCGGATGGCGGACGGCTCGGCTACATCTGCGCCAACCGCTGGGTGCGGAATCAATACGGCGGCGCACTCCGCTCTTTGATCGGCAAGCATTTTCATCTGGAGTATTTTGTGGACCTTGAGCGCGCCAATGCGTTCAAGTCATCCGTGATCGCGTATCCAGCGATCACGGTGGTCCGGAAGTCGCCTCAAACATCGACGGTCTTGGCGGTGGGCATGCGCGATTCTGCCGACGGACTGACAGATCTAGTGCCTCGATTGAAGCGGGGTGCGGTGGACAAGAGCACGCTTGAGGCCGGGATCTCACGCGTCAATGTCGTTCGATCGAGCCGAGAGCCGTGGCTTCTGGACGCACCTGGGATTGTCGCTCACCTGCGGGATCTAGAGGAGCGTTTCCCTGGCCTGGAAGAGGCTGGGGCACGGGTAACCATTGGTGTGGCTACGGGTGCGGACCGTGTGTTTATCGCACCGTTCGACGAGCTGCCAGTCGAAGACTCCCGAAAGCTCCGACTCGCCATGGCCTCTGACTGCAGGAATGGACGAGTCGAATGGGGTGGATTCGGAGTTGTGAACCCATTCATGGCGGACGGTAGCTTGGCGCCACTCGATGACTTCCCACGGTTCCGCACCTATCTCGAAGGGCATGAGTCGGTCCTGCGGGCTCGGCACGTCGGCAAGAAGAACCCAACGCGTTGGTATAAGACGATCGACCGGGTCTATCCCGACCTTACAACGACTCCGAAGCTTCTAATTCCAGACATCAAGGGAGACGCTGCGATTACGTTCGACCCCGGGGATTACTATCCACACCACAACCTGTACGTCGTCACAGGCACCTCCTGGGACATTCAAGCCCTACGGACATTGTTGCGTTCGTCCTTGGCCCTGGCCTTCGTAGCCGCATACTCGCCGCGCATGTCGGGAGGTTTCATGCGTTTTCAGGCACAGTACCTCCGCCGCATCAGGTGCCCTCATTGGGCGTCTCTTTCCGACGGGAATAGGGAGCTGTTGATCGGAGCCGCGTCGAAGGAAGCTGCCGAATGTGACGCAGCGGTTTTTGAGGCGCTCGGCATCAAGTCGCCAGCTGCAAAGTCACTGAAACTGTTTGCGGAGAACTCGAGAGTTGGGGGGAGTGACTAGTGCCGCCCAGCCTCCTACCCGCCGGATTCGACGACATAGTTGGTGATGCCGTGGGCGTCTTTTGGGCCTCACGGTCAACGGGTTCGGACGCTCAGGCCGGAAGCCGTGGCAACGTGGTGGCTGGAAAGAACTTGGATGGATTCACCGAGGTCACCCGCGCCGTGGCCGCGCATTGCGGACTATCTGAGGACTGCGTATTCGCGAAGGGGCGCAAGTACCTCACGCTGCCTGGTTACTACAGGCCTCATAAGAACTGGGACGTGCTCGTGATTCGGGAAGGCCGTCTCTTGGCGGTTCTCGAGTTCAAGTCTCAGGTCGGCTCTTTTGGAAACAACTTCAACAACAGGGCCGAAGAGGCGATCGGGAATGCCACCGACCTGTGGGTGGCGAACTCTGAGGGGGCTTTTTCACCGGAGCGTCACCTTGTCTACGAAGGGCCTCCACCTGCGGACCCACGTCCTCCATTCCTTGGCTACCTGATGCTCTTGGAAGAATGCGACGCCTCGACCCGGCCGATCAGCGCCGAGTCCGCCCAATATCCGATTCTCCCAGAATTCGCCGGTGCCTCGTACTCTGACCGGTAGAGGCTCCTCTGTGAGCGTTTGGTTGAGAGAGGGCTATACCACGCGGCCGCCTTGGTCATGTCACCTAGGCCGGCCGGGCCATACGTCGGATGGGCTGGCGTGTCGAAGGCGACTAGCGTGCGCAATCTATACGCCGAGCTAGCTGGGCGCCTCCTTGCGGCCATGGAAACCGACTAGGCACGGGCTCCTGACAGGGGAGGGCGACCGCGACTGGAGCGGAACTTCCAATAATCAGTTGCCGGCTTCGTTTGCTTCGCTCACTACGACGATCACGGCTCGCATTCGCGAGCCGTGACGGCAACTTTGGACGTTCACGGTATTCTCGGAGTTCGCGTTCCGTCACCTCTTCTCTCGGTGGGGAGCCGCGAACCACGCGGGTGAGTCGGCCCTGGCCATCATAAAAGTGGACCACGAGGGAATCCGTCGAGGCGATGGCTACCTCGCCGTCATGACCTGACACGAGCACTGAGCGACCGAAAACGATGGGTACCACCAAACTACCCTGTGGTACTTCTGCAAAGCCGCGCTCTTCGCTGGGCCAAAGGCCGACGGTATCCAGTTGCACGGTGGAGGGATGAAAAGAGGGGCCGAGCTACTCCCGAAGGGCTTCCGTGATCAACTCCGCGGTCCGTTCGAGGCACCGTCGACCGATCTCCTCGCTCAGCCCCCGTGCATCTCCGAGAATCCCGTTCGGGGCCACCGCATGGAGCCCCTCACGGAACATCCGCTCCACGATTTCAGCGAGAGGCTCGGTGCACCCCTCGGCCACCCACTCGTGTCGAACGAGGTCGGGGCGGAGCACCAGCATTTCCGAGCTTTCCGCGATGTCCGCGTGTCCGCCCACCCGTGCACCCAACCCACTCACCTCCTCCACCGCTTCGGTCCACGCGGCGGCGAAGCCCATGAGATCGGTGAAGGCGGCGACGTGGCACTTCGGCGCGACCGCACGCCGCAGATCGTCCAACATGTCCGCGAGGGGACCGAAGTTGCCTCCGTGCGAGGGAACGAAGCAGATCCGCTCGAAGCCGTGACGCGCGAGGCTCACGCAGTAGTCGATGCAGATGGCTTCGAGGGTAGACCGGCGCAGCGACAGGGTACCCGCAAAGGCCATGTGATGCTCCGAGCATCCCACCCGGATGGTCGGCGCGACGAGCGCGCCACCGAGGCGGCGGGCCACTTCCTCGGCCAACCGATCGCCGCGTACGGCGTCCACGAGGAGCGGAAGGTGCGGGCCGTGCTGTTCGGTCGCCCCGACGGCCACGACCACCGTCGTCCACCCGTCGTCGAGGGCCGCCCGCACCTCCGGCGACGTCATCTCCTCGAGACGGAGCGAATCGGGAATCGTTGCGCTCATGGCGTCGCCCCCCTCACCGGCCGTCGCTCCCACCAGCCGCCGCGCCTCGCAGTCGCTCACTCTTCACTGCCCGTAGCGCATCACGTCCGGGACGTCGGTCCGCCCCCTCGGACCCGGATCGGCCATGCCGAAGCCGTCGGGACCGTCGACCGCCAACACCGGGCGGCGGGTATGCCAGTCAGTAACTGCCTGATAGCCCGCGGCCAACGCAAGCAGCCGCTCCTCGCCCCACGGCAGCGCCCCGAATAACCCACCCACCGGGACGTCGAAGCCGCGCGTCGCTTCCATGCCGATCGGGAAGGAGATCAACGGCAGCCCGATGATGTCGAACGGAATCGGTGAGATCTGCACCACGACGTCGCACTGCGCGAACAGGCCGTCGAGCACGCGCTCGAGGAGGAGCATCTTGGCGCGCTGTCCCCGGAGATACTCTGGCCCCGACAGCAGGAGGCCGTTGATCCAGGGCGACAGCGACACGCCGAAAAGCCGCACATCTTTCTGGAGATATTCGAGGAACGGCTCGGTCCGCTCCGGCAGCCGCACGTTGTTGAAGTTGAAGCTGGTCAGCGTCTCCCAGTCGTCGGGCATCTCCACCTCGACGACCCGCGCGCCCAACGACTCGAAGGTGGACAGCATCCTGCGGCGAGCGGCGACCTCTTCGCGTGCCCGGAGCCCGGCCAGCCGGAGTCGCTCCGCCCGCTCATCGTCGTCGTCGTCTCTGCCGGACCCAAAGCCTTCGGTCGGCGCTTCGACATCGAGGTAGCCCGGCATGACACCGATGGTGGTCTGCCAGCGGAGCTCGTACGCGCTTCCCCGAGCGACCGGTGTCGCCGCGCGCACCAGATCCGGCATGGCCGGGTTGCCGAGGGTGCGCGGGTCGGCCGGGTCGGGCCCGCCCATGGTCTGCACCATGAGCGCCGCGTCCCGGGCATCCCTCGCGAGCGGCCCCGGATGGTCGCGCGTGTAGGTCAGCGGGATGATGCCGTAGAGCGACGCCCTCCCCATCGTGGGTTTCAACCCGGTGAGACCCTGCGCCCCGGACGGGTTCGTGATCGAACCCCCGGTCTGGGTGCCCGTGCTGGACGCCGCGAGACCGGCCGCGACGGCGGTCGCGGAGCCGCTGGAGGAGCCGCCGGGACTGACGGACGGATCGTTGGGCGACCATGCGTTGAGCGTGGTGTTGCCCCCGTCCGGGTTGGTCGCCCGGCTCGTGGCCAGCGGACCCATCTGCGTCTTCCCGATGAGGATGGCCCCCGCGTCCTTCAGCCGAGCCCACGTCGTGGCGTCGAACGTCGGAACGAAGTCGGCGAAGATGTGCGAGTTCGCCGTGGTCCGGACTCCAGCCGTGTAATAGTTGTCCTTGATGGCCAGGGGGATGCCGTGCAGGGGCCCCGACCACGCCAGCCGCTCCCACCGACGAGCGGAGGCGCGCGCGCCCTCGGCCACCACCGTGTTGAAGGCCATCAACGCGGGGTTGGCGCGCTCGATGCGCGCAAGGTACCCCTCGACGAGCTCGACCGGCGACAACGCGCGGGCACGGATGAGGGCCGCTTGCTCCGCCATGCTCATAGCCCACGGCTCCACCGACTGGACGTCTCTCGGGCGGGGAAGTGCGGCGTCGTACAGACGGGGGGCGCGCACCGCCGCCGCCCCAGGCGCCGGCAGGGCGGCCGCGCCCCCCACCGCCGCGGTCAGCAGACCCATCCGCTCCAGAAACGCGCGACGATCCACGCGCCGGTCGAGCGGCGGCGTATCCGGCCGGCTCACGACCGTCCCTCCAGGACGTCGGCGGCCATCGCCGCCGGGTACATGGACGGAGGCACCTCCTGCGTGTCCATCTCGAAGTCGAGAATCGCGGGTGGCGTGCTCCGGAGGAAGCGCCGGGCCCCTGCGAAAATCCGCGACCGGTCGGCCGGCGCGTCCGGGTCGTCTTCCGGGAGGACGCTCAGGTCGACGCCAGCCATGAGCAGGCGAGTCGTGATGTAGGCGTCGAGCTCCGCGTCGGACAGCTCCTGGGCACGGGGGCGCTTCATTAGGACTCCTGTGGGGTTGTGCGGGGCGTTGAGATCTGGGGCGGCCGCGACGTTCGGACCGAAGGAGGGCAAAGTGCGCGCATCTGGCGCCTACGGCGAGTCCGGCAGAGTTTCGAACCCCGCCGACGTCCACCGAACGCCCCGCCCTACATGCCAGATTCCGGCTCCCGCAGCCACATCACTCAGGAGGAGGCCACCCGTCTTTGGGAGCGGGCCTCCGAACTGCAGTCCGAGGCGACCCGGCGGGAGGAGTTCGAGGCACTCTCCGCCGCGGAGGAGGACGGCGCCACTTCGGACGCCAACGCAGCGACGGACGGCTACGCGCTGGAGCACGTCCGCGCCGCGGCGGTCGAGGCTGGAATCGGCGCCGAATACGTCGACGCCGCGCTGGCCGACATCCGGACTCAGGACGCGCTCACGCGCGCGTCACCTGCGGAGAGACGACCGATCTCGCGGCGTCTGCTGGCCAACCCGCCTGCTTCCGTCACCGTAACCCGCGTCATTCGGGCCGCGCCGGTCGACGTGGTCAAGGCGATGGAGGCGGTCCTGCCGGCAGAGCCGTTCAGTCTCGTTCTGCAGAACCGCCAGGGCGATCCGCTCAACGGCGGTGTGCTCGAGTTCGACATCCCCGGAGCCACCTTCACGCCTGCCGGGGTAACCGGCTTCGCCCTGGACGCGAGTTGGGCCGACATGCGAACGGTGATCGTCTCGCTCCGACCCGTGCCGGGCTCGCAGGGTCGAACCGAGGTGACCGTCGGCGCACCGGTCGCCTGGGCATGGCGGATCAATGCCGCCGTGTCGGGCGGACTCGCAGCGGGGGCTGGGATGGTGGGAATGGGCATCGGCCTGGCTATCGGAGCCGCGGTCGCGATGGCCTTGGCCAGCACGGGAGTGGGCACGGTGGTGGGAGTGGGCATTGCGATGGCCAGTGCAGGGGGCGCCGGCGGCGGGGCGCTCAAAGGGCTGCAGGTCTCCTACCGATACGGGCTGAGGCGAGGAGAGAAGGGGTTGCAGGGTTTGATGGCCGCGGTGGCCATCAAGGCGGAGGGAGGCTGGGGCCTCACGGAAGGCAAACCATCTTTGGAGGACGGAGTATGACCACGGGAATTCGTTTGGCGCTGACCGCGCTGGCCCTGGGCCTTAGCGTCGCGCCTGCTTCAGCTGTCGCCGCTCAGGAGTCGGCCGATACGACCGCCGAGCGCAAGAAACGCGAGTCCGTCTCCCTTCCTCTCGAGGCCGCCCGCTCGATGTCGCTCGATGTCGACCGCGGCACATGGCTGTCGCTCGACGTGAGTCCGGACGGTCGGACCGTCCTGTTCGATCTGCTCGGCGATCTCTACACGGTCCCGATCGGTGGTGGAGACGCGACCCGTCTGACCGACGGGCTCGCCTTCGACTTCCAGGCTCGGTACAGCCCGGACGGGACGGAGGTGGTGTTCGTCTCGGACCGTAGTGGCGGCGAGAATCTGTGGCTCCTGGAACTGGCGTCCGGGGACACGACGCAGGTGACCAAGGGCGATGGCAACTCCTGGATGTCCCCCGACTGGACGCCCGACGGAGAGTACCTGGTGGCGTCGAAGGGCGACTCCCGCCTCGGCGTGCATCGTTTGTGGCTTGGGCACAAGGACGGCGGCTCCGGGAGCGTGCTGCGCCCCGAGCCGCAGCCGCTGAAGACCGTCGGAGCCGCGGTGTCCCCGGACGGTCGGTGGATCTGGCACGCGCAACGAAACGGAGCGTGGAACTACAATGCCCAGTTCCCTCAGTACCAGTTGGCCGTCTACGACCGCGACACGGGCACCTCGTCGAGCCGGAGTCAGCGGTACGGCTCGGCCTTCCGGCCGACCCTGTCCCCCGACGGGCGGTGGCTGGTCTATGCGACCCGCCACGAGGCGGAGACGGGGCTACGGGTCCGGGACCTCGGCACCGGCACCGAGCGATGGCTGGCGTATCCCGTCACACGGGACGAGCAGGAGTCCATCGGCGACCGCGACGCCTACCCGGGGATGTCGTTCACGCCGGACTCGCGCGAGTTGGTGGCGTCCTACGACGGCGCCATCTGGCGCATTCCCGTCGACGGCGGCGAACCGATCGCGGTCCCGTTCCGCGTCCGCGAGCAGGTCGCGCTCGGGCCGGAGCTCTCCTTTGACTACGACATCTCGGACAGCCCCACCTTTCAGGTCCGCGAGATCCGCGACGCCGTGCCGTCGCCGAACGGGCAGCGCCTGGCGTTCACGGCCCTCGACGACCTGTACGTGATGGACTTCCCGGGCGGCGCACCTCGCCGGCTTGGGGCCGAAGGCGGACCAATCCAGGCCAAGCCCGCCTGGTCACCCGACGGCGAGTGGCTGGCGTGGGTCTCGTGGGGTCCGGACGGTGGACACGTCTGGAAGCAGCGGGCCAACGGCTCCGGGCAGGCCAGCCAGCTCACGCGGCGTGCCGCCACCTACCAGGACATCGCCTGGGGCCCGAACGGCCGGCTGGTGGCGCTGCGCGCTCCGGCGCGCATGCTTCAGGAGGCGACGGGACCGGGCTTTTCGGGCGCCGAAACTGACCTCGTCTGGATTCCGGAGGCAGGCGGGCAGGCCACCTTCATCGCGCCGGCAGGAGGCCGGAGGGCGCCCCACTTCGTGGCGTCCGCTCCCGAGCGCATCTACCTGCACCACGGTCAGGACGGTCTGGTCTCGATCCGATGGGACGGAACGGACCCGAAGGCACACGTGAAGGTGGTCGGAGCCACGAGGCCCGGCGCCACCCAACCCGACCGGGCAGCCCTGATCCTGATGGCGCCGCGCGGTGATCGTGCCCTGGTGCAACTCCACAACGACGTCTACGTGGTCACCGTGCCCAGAGTCGGTGGAGATGCCCCCACCATCAATGTGTCCAATCCCGACAACGCGGCGTTCCCGGCTGCCCGCTTGACGGATATCGGGGGTCAGTTCCCGGCATGGGGGAGTACCGGTCGGATCATCCACTGGTCGGTGGGTCCCGCCCACTTCGTCTACGACCTCGACGCGGCGGAGGCCCACGCCGACAGCGTGGACGCGGCCAACGGCTCGGAAGCCTCGGACAGCGCCGCCGCAGATTCCACCGCCACCGGAGCGGACGACGAAGACGAAGGGTACCGTCCGGCCGAGTACCGCATCCGGATCGACGCGACCCGTGACATCCCCCAGGGCACGCTGGTCCTGCGCGGCGCACGGGTCATCACCATGAACGGTGACGAGGTCATCGAGAACGCCGACCTGGTCGTTCGCAACAACCGGATTCAGGCGGTGGGCGCCCGGGGGAGCGTCGACATACCCTCCGGAGCGGACGTCATGGACGTCAGCGGGCAGACCATCGTTCCGGGCTTCGTCGACGCGCACGCGCACATGTGGCCGGCCTTCAACATCCATCGGACGCAGACCTGGATGTACCTGGCCAACCTGGCGTATGGAGTGACGACGACCCGGGATCCCCAGACGAGTACCACCGATGTGGTCACCTACGGAGACAAGGTGGACGCGGGCCGGACGTTGGGTCCGCGCGTGTACGCCACGGGCCCCGGTATCTTCGGCGACTACGTGACGGACGCGATCCGCTCGCTGAAGCATGCGCGCAGCATCATGCGGCGGTATAGCGAGTACTACGACACCAAGACCATCAAGATGTACATGGCTGGCAACCGCCAGCAGCGCCAATGGGTCATCATGGCCGCCCGTGAGCAAAGCATCATGCCCACGACCGAAGGCGGGCTGAAGTTCATGTACGATCTGACCATGGCGCTGGACGGCTACCCCGGCCAGGAGCACTCCCTCCCGATCGCGCCCATCTACGAAGACGTTGCCGAGCTCTTCGCGGAGTCGGGCACCGTCTACACGCCGACGCTGCTGGTATCCTACGGTGGTCCCTGGGCGGAGAACTGGTTCTACTCGAGAGAGAATCCCCACGACGACGCGAAGCTGTCCTACTTCACCGCCCACGCGGAGCTGGATCAGAAGGCGCGCAGGCGGCCGGGTTGGTTCCGCGATGACGAGCATGTCTTTCGGAAGCACGCGGAGGGCGTCCGGAAGGTGGTGGAGGCGGGGGGACGGGTCGGGGTCGGAAGCCACGGGCAGCTCCAGGGACTCGGGTACCACTGGGAACTGTGGGCCATGCAGTCGGGGGGAATGGACGAGCACGACGCTCTCCGAGCCGCCACGATCATGGGGGCCGACGCGATCGGGGTGGACAACGACCTCGGCTCCATCGAGCCTGGCAAGCTCGCGGACCTCGTGATCCTCCGAGCCAACCCGCTGGTGGATATCCGCAACACCAACACGATCTTGCATGTCATGAAGAACGGACGCATATACGAGGGGAACACGCTGGACGAGACCTGGCCCCGACAGCGGCCCCTGGAACGGAGGGGGTGGGTCATGCCCGAGCCCGAAACGAGGGCCGGTTCACGGAGATAGGAGGTCGATATGGGTGACAGACGGGTGTCACGGCTCTTTCTCTCGGCGGCTGCACTCTGGGCGGTGGCATGTGCGCCGCCCTCCTCGTCTGCACCCGTCGTACCACAGGGTGATGCCGACCGGGTGGGTCGGGGAGGCGTGCGCGGCGCCATCCTCATTGAAAACGAACGGGGCGTCGTGACCGATCGGGTCGACGCGCCGGTGGAGGCGGTGTACAAAGCCGTCGCGCGGGTGTACTCCGACCTGGAGATTCCCGTGACGCTGCAGGATGCCACGGAAGGCGTCGTGGCGGCGGAAGGCTTCCGCCTGACCCGGATCGACGGCCGGCGCCCGAACCGGTGGGTGGACTGCGGCACCGACATCGCCGGCCCGGTCGCCAACGACTCGTACGTGACCGCGACCGTGGCCACGTTCGTGGAGACGCAAGCGTCCGGCGGAACGGCGGTCCACACGCAGGTGGAGGCTTCGGCCCAGCGCCGCGACAGCGCCACCGGCGAACTCCACTGTACGACGACCGGGCGGCTGGAAGCGCTGATCCTGGAGCGGATCCAGACCCGACTGCCTCGGTAGGCCCGCAGCATATTCCTTGCGAGGCCGCGCCCGAATACGGTGCCGACACCGATGCGTCGCCGTGCCCGTTCATGGAGACCGGCACCGGCGCGCCGCTAGCCACTTCATGGAGAGACGACATGCGTGCCCGCCCCCATTCATTCGGCGCTTTCGCCTTCGTGTTGGTCGCTTCGACGCTCGCGTGCAGCCCTTCCGACGACGCCGAAGCGGGTCCGGAGCGGGTCGCGACTGAAACGCCGCTGACCCCCGATCCGGCAGAGATCGCCTTCGCACCCTTTACCGACGAACGGCTGGATGGCAACTACGTCATGCTCGACGCCTGGCACGGCGACCTTGGAAGGGTGGTCGAGCTCTACGTCCAGGCGGAGCGGGACGCGTCGGGGCGCATGATGTGGGACGATGGCCACCAGTGGCGGCTCGTCGTTCGGGAAGGCGATCGCAGCGCGCGGCTCGTCGACGACTTCGTGCCGAATGGGACCGTCCGCTTCTGGGTGGTCAACGTACTGGACGGTGACCCTGTCGTGGTTTCGCAGATTGATTCCGGAACGGCGGGTGTGCGGGTGACGGAATGGGTGGCTGCTCCCGATCGCGACGGATGGTCGGCACGCACTCGCGTCGACGTCACCGGAAACCTCGTCCACCGGACGGAGTCGGCGCTCTTCCGGTGAAGCGGAGAGCCACGTTTTGCGCTCGCTCCACTAGATTTCCCACCGTAGCCGGCCTCGTGGTCCCTTCCGGAGTGGTGTAATGGTGGCGTCCGAATTCCAGCGTTTCGGGTCCGCCGCGGTGGGCGGCGCCCTGGCCGCGATCCTGGCTGTCTCCCTCGGCGCGTGTGACGGCGGTAGCGGCGGGACCGTGGCCACGGTCCGGGATTCGGCCGGTGTGACCGTCGTGGAGGCTCCCGCCCGACTGCTCGACCGGCTTCCCGAGTGGAGCGTCGACACGGTCATGGTGGTGGGTGGCTCCGGCGCCCCCCCCGAGCAGGCGTTCGGCCAGATCCAGGGTGTTCACCGGTACGATGACGGGACCATCGCAGTCCTGGACATCACGTCCCGAAACGTTCGGTTCTTCGGCCCGGACGGCGAACTGCAGACGACGGCGGGAAGCCCCGGCTCGGGCCCCGGGCAGTTCGAGCAGCCCGCTCGTTTGAGAAGGATCCACGGTGACTCGCTCGTGGTGACGGATCGGACGCGTTGGCGGCTGTCCATCATCGGTCCCGAACGGACCATCGACCGGTCCGTCCGGATGCGAGGGCTTCCGCCGTCCGGCCTCCTGCATGGGGTTCTGGACGACGGCACCATGGTCTTCGGGGCCCCCGTCCCGGGAGGACGAGACGCGAGTGCGACCCCGGTCGTGCAAAGGACTTTCATCCGGTTTTACGGCCTGGACGGCGCCCCCCGCGACTCGCTTGGGCCCTTCCCCGATGTGCCCACGTACCGGATCGCGCCGAACGCCTTTGCCGTGCCCGTCTTCTCGGCGCGCACCGACTTCGCGACGGATCTGGATGGCGTCTGGGTCGGCACCGGCATGGAGCCTGAGCTCATCCGGATCCGCCGGGATGGCTCGCTCGACCGGATCGTCCGTTGGGCCCGCCCACCCCGAGCGGTCACGCAGGAGCACCGACGGATCACGCTGGATGACGCGCTCGCCCGCGCGAGCGACGACAATGAACGGCAGCAGGTTCGCGCCATGCATGAGCGGACGATCTTCGCCAGTCGTCTGCCGGCGTATCGGCGGATCTTCGCCGGACCCTCGGGCCGGGTGTGGGTGGAAGGCTTCAACCCCTGGCTCGAGTCGCGCCCGACCGAGTGGATGCTCCTCGGCCCTGACGGAGAGCCGGAAGGTACCATCCGACTCCCCTACCGTTTCCGGCTTTGGGAGGTCGACGAGGATTACCTGAGCGGGATGATTCCGGACGCCTCGGGGGCGCAGCGCGCAGTCGTGCTCCGGGTGGTTCGAGACCCGGATCCGGCTGGATAGCCGCGTCCCTTTTCGACACGGGCCGGCCGGATAGCCGCGTCGTTTCGACACGGGACCGGCCTCCTGCGAGAACGACGCCGGCACTCCGCTCTCTCGCCTCAATCGCGTATCTCCTTGGAAATAAAGGAGATGAGCAGCCGGCTCACGTGGGCACGCCAGATGCCCTCCTATCGTTCCGGGTCCCGGCCCGCGCAGGCGTTCGGCCCGCGTTCCGTGGATCCGCTCAGATGAGGAGGGGACGTGCGGGACAGGGCACGAGGATCAGGGTTGCAGAAGACGGCGCTCATCGCGGCGCTCGCGGTCACGATGACCGGATGTTACTCCCACACGATCCACGCAGGGGGTGGCGCACCGAACGGACCGGTGGTTTACGACGAGTGGCAACACTTCTGGATCGGCGGGCTGGTCGGTGACAGCCGAGTCGACCTGCAGCGCCTTTGTGGGGGTCGGGACGCCACGGTGAGGGTCCGCCAGAGCTTCCTGAACGGACTCGTGGCTGGGCTGACGGGCGGCATCTACGTCCCCACGACCGTCGAGGTCCGGTGTCGCAACGGTCGTCGCGGCGACATCGAACTCGACGCCGACGATCTGGAGCGACTGAGGGAGAGCCTGGACCGCTGAGGAATCGCCGAGGGATTCCGAGACGTCACGTACGGACGCGCGAGTGGGCCGTCCGCCCGGCGCCACCTCTTGAGCGAAGGCCTCGGGTGTACGAAGCTATGCGTATCGTCGAACGCCCCCGCCGTTCACCCGAGGCGCTTTCTTGACCCAGCAGCCCCACTGCCCTGTCGATCACCACGCCGCCGAAGTCGCGGCGGAGCGGCTGCCCGGCCCCCTGCGCCGCGGCATCTACTTCTCAGTGGGGAGCGTGAGCGTGGTCATGGGCGTCATCGGGATTTTCGTGCCGCTCTGGCCGACGACCTGCTTCCTGCTCCTGGCAGGCTGGGCTTTCGCGCGCAGTTCGCCACGGGCGGAGCGGTGGCTGTACGAGAACCGGCTCTTCGGGCGATACCTCTCGGACTATCGGGAGCGGGGCGTGATCTCGCCGCGCGTGCGCCTCACGTCCGTCTCGGTGCTCTGGCTTTTCATGGCCGTCACGATCGTACTTCTGTCGCGGGTCTGGGTGGCCGCGCTCCTCCTGCTCGTGGCGACGGCGGTCACGGTGCACCTCTACTCCCTGCCGACCGCGCCACGGGAACCCGCTCGGGGCTGAGCCCGCTCGGGAGGTTGATGGGTTCCTCCCCCCCAACGCTGTGCCTCCCTCCCTTGTCACAATTGAGTCGGGACAGGACTATTGGCATAGTAGACCTCGGCGTACGCCGTTCGCGTGCGCGGGACACCAAACAGGGAGCGGGACCGGGATGACGGGTCGATCGAGGCGTGGGTACGGGGCGTGGATGGTGGCGGCGGTAGTCGGGATCTCTGGGTGCTCGAGCACACAGGCCGCGCCGGGGTCGACGGCGCCCCCCAACGGCGGCGCTCGCGGCGGAACGGGCAACGGTGCGCGCACAGCCCCGAGTGGACCCAAGCCGTACACCGACGTAATCGACAGCACGGTCACGTCCGACGACGGTCTGATTACGGTCCACTCCAAGGACGGCGACTGGCTGTTCGAAGTCCCGGACTCACTGCTCGGGCGCGACATGCTTCTGATCTCGCGCATTGCCGGCGTGCCCACGGGGCTCGGCGGCTTCGCGCCAGCGGGCGTCGCCGCCGGGCGCCAACTCGTCCGGTGGGACCGGATCGGTGACCGGATCCTGCTGCGGCGCCACGAAGAAGGGTTCGTCGCCGAGGACTCGCTTCCGATCGCGCAGTCGGTGCGGAGCAACAACTTCGCGGCCATCCTGGCCTCGTTCGAGATCGAAGCCCGCTCCGAAGGCGACGACGCCTCGGTGGTCGATGTGACCGACTTCTTCGAGGGCGACACGCCGTCCCTGTCGGGGCTCCGGGCGAATCAGCGCCGGGACTTCCAGGTCCGTCGTCTCGACAGCTCCCGGAGCTTCATCAACTACGCGCGAAGCTTTCCCCTCAACGTGAACGTGCGCCATACGCTCACGTACGACGCAGGGGCCCCGCCCGCGAACGCGCAGACCGGCACCATCTCGATGGAGATGCACCAATCGATGGTGCTCCTCCCGTCCGATCCGATGATGCCCCGCTACGCCGACGACCGGGTCGGGTACTTCACCGTCAACCGCATCAACTTCGGGCTGGACGAGCAGAAGGCGGCCGACGAGGAGTTCATCCGCCGCTGGCGCCTGGAGCCCAGCGACCCCGTGGCCTACGCGCGCGGGCAACTCGTCGACCCCGTCAAGCCGATCGTCTACTACGTCGACCCGGCCACACCGTCTCGATGGGTGGGCGCCGTCAAGCGAGGCGTTGAGAACTGGCAGGCCGCCTTCGAGACGGCCGGCTTCAGCAACGCAATCATCGCCCTCGACCCGCCATCTCCCAGTGAGGATCCCGAGTGGGACCCTGAGGACGTGCGGTATTCGGTGGTCCGGTGGGCCGCGAGCCTGACACGCAACGCGCAGGGTCCGAGCACGTCCGACCCCCGGACCGGTGAGATCATCGAATCGGACATCGTGTGGTACCACAACCACATGCGGTCGTACCGGACCTGGATGATGGTGCAGACGGGCGCGGCCAACCCCGACGCGCGTAGCCTACCGATCTCGAATGAGCTGATGGCCGAGGCCATGGAGCAGGTCATCACGCACGAAATCGGGCATGCGATCGGGCTTCCGCACAACATGATCGCCTCCTCCTCGTACCCGGTGGACTCCCTCCGATCGGCCAGCTTCTCGCGGCGCATGGGTGTCGCCCCGACCATCATGGACTACGCCCGCCAGAACTACATCGCCCAGCCAGGCGACGGGCTTCAGCCGCTCGATTTTCTCCGCCACATCGGTCCGTACGATCACTATTCGGTGAACTGGGGATACCGGGTCATTCCGGGCGCGGACACCCCGGACGATGAGCTGGATACGCTGGATCGCTGGATCGTCGAACGTGCGGGGGATCCCATGTACCGATACCTCCCGCAGGGTGGTCTCGGCGTCAGCGACCCGCGCGCCCAGACCGAGGACATGGGAGACGATCCCGTGCGCGCGAGCGAGTACGGGATGGCCAACCTGAAGCGGATCGTCCCGAATCTGGTGGCATGGACCACACGGCCCGGCGAGGACTACGGTGACCTCGCGGAGATCTACGGCGAGGCGCTGGGGCAGTGGAACCGGTACGTGGGGCACGTCCTGACGGTCGTGGGCGGTGTCAACGTGGATCTCAAGACGTCCGACCAGGTCGGTCCGGTCTACGACGCCCTTCCGCGCGGGCGCCAAAAGGCCGCAATGGGGTGGCTGTCACGGGAGGTGTTCGAAGCGCCCTTATGGCTCAACGACGCCGCGATCCTTGAGCGCATCGGCCCCGGTCGAGCAGGGCTTTCCGTTCTGAGCGCCCGCCAAGCGGGCATTCTCCGTCGTCTGCTCGACCCGAGGCGGCTGGCCATGCTGTCCGAACTCGAAACGAGTGCCGCCGATCCGTATCCACTGGTGGAGTTCCTGGACGATACGCGGGCCGCCGTGTGGCGGGATCTCTCCCGCGTCTCCGCGATCGACGGCTACCGACGAGCGCTCCAGCGGGCGTATCTGGAGCGGATGGAGTCGCTCATGACCGAGCAACCGACCGGCAACCCGTTCCAGGGGCAGGCACCCGTCATGGATCGGTCCGACATCCGTCCGCTGGTTCGGGCCCAGCTGATCGACCTACGTGCGGACGCCCAGCGGGCGGCCGCACGGGTGAGCCATCGGGTGACGCGGGCGCACCTGCGGGACGTGGTGGCACGGATCGACGACCTGCTGGAGGGTGGGAACTGAGGGCGGGGTAGCCGCTTCCAAGTGGAGGATGAGGCTCCTGCCCCTTCTCGCGCTCCTGGCAACCCTCACGACCAGCCGACCGGTAGACGCCCAGGAGTCGGAATGGGCCCTCGGACCGGTCGTGCGCCGCCACTGGTTCGGCGAGGATCTAAACCCGTCGCTGGCCTACGGTCTCCGAGGGTGGCACGCCAGCGGCAATCGCTTCCTGTATCTCGAAGGCTCTTTCCAGCGCACGCGGCAGCACCCTGCGTCCGACTGTCAGAACGACGACTGCCAGACGCGCACGAAGCCGGTGTCGTTTATCAATGGGGCGGTCGGGTGGCAACGTCGCTTGGCAGCGATAGCCGACGGCGTGATCTCGGTAGTCGGAGGCGGCGGGATCGTTCGCTCGCGTCGAACAACGGACTTGAAGGCACTCGCTCGACCCGCGGTGACCTCGGTTCACTACGGTATCGAGGTGAGGTCGATCATACTGCTCACGGCGGGGCTCAACACCCAGGCGTACCTGGAGGGCGTGAGTACAGCGATCATGAGTGGGTGTCAGGACGTTCATATCGGGGTTTGTCCGGAGTGGAGGTTGGGGGTTGGTATCGGCGTGGCGATCTCTTTGCCGCGACCACCCTGAGATATGACGCGCGACCATTTGCGGAATCGCACGCCCCGACGAGCAAACAGCAAAACGCGGGCGGCGCGGACCAAAATCGGCCCACCCCGCCCGCGTCGCTGCACGTCGACCTTGAGGCGTACGTGCTACCGCAGCGTTACTCGCTACCGCACACTAGTTGCCTACGCCGCCGTGGCGCTTGAGCATCTCTTCCTGGAGCTCTTCGGACGCGAAGATCGCCACCTCGACCCGGCGGTTCTCCTGACGGCCCATATCAGTGTCGTTCGACGCGATCGGCTCCATCTCTCCACGGCCCATGGCCGAGACACGCGCGGCCATCAGGCCCTGGGAGATCAGGTAGCGCTCGGCCGCCGCAGCCCGCCGCTCGCTGAGGGCCTGGTTGTAGCTGTCCGAACCGGCAGCGTCGGTGTGACCGACGACGAGCACCTCGGTGTCGTCGTACTCGCGCAGGCTCTCGGCCAGATTCCGCAGGTTGTCCCGCGCCGCCGTGCGGAGCACGTCGGAGTCGTAGTCGAACAGGAGGCCCGAGTCGAACGTGACGTGGATCCCCTCACCGACGCGCTCGATGGTGGCTCCGGGGATGGTCTTCTCGAGCTCCTCGGCCTGGTCGTCCATCCGGTAGCCGATAGCGGCTCCGGCGGCCCCACCCAGAACGGCACCGATGATCGCGCCCTTGGTGGTCGAGCCGGTCTGGCTTCCGATCACACCACCGACGACGCCCCCGACCGCGGCGCCGGTCGCGGCGCCCCGCTCGGTCTTACCCAGGGACTCAAAAGTCGAACACCCCGACAGGCCCACGACACCAATGGTGCCGAGGACGAGAAAACGGGAAGATCGTAAAGACATATTCGTTACTCCGGTTGGATCGAGTACTTGATTGACGCACCTGCCTGTTCGTCATCAAGTGCACGGAGCATGCCAATTCTCGTTTCGCCGACCCGCTATCCCCCGAAACCCATGACCAGCAAGGGCTTCTCGTGGAAATCGTACCGCGGCCTCAGCTCGTCGACGTCGTATGACTCCTCGAGATCCACCACCTTCGACGTTCCGTGGATCTCGTCGATGGGCACTGACCGGTAGACCCCGTTGCGTACCGCGACGAGGAGCCCGCTCTTCCCTTCTCGGACCAGATCGAACGCAATGTTGCCGAACGCCATCGGGGCAATGGAGTCCAGCGCATCGGGTTCACCGGAGCGCACGAGGTAGCCCAGACGCTGATTCACCGTGTTGATGCGGCGCCCGTGATTGTACTTCGGCGAGATCGACTTGATGAGGTCGGACACGCGGTCACCGATCCCGCCCAGCTTCTTGTGTCCGAACTGGTCCGCCTCCTCGCCCTCGAAGCTCATCTCGGCGTCCCCGGCGAGGGTCGCCCCCTCGCTCACCAGAACGACCGAGTAACGGCTCGGATTGGCACTCCGGTCCTTCACGAGGAGGCGCACGAGCCGATCCGGGTCGAACGGATGCTCGGGGATGACACATCGGTCCGCGGCCCCTGCCAAGGTCGGCAGCAGAGCGGTGAACCCCGCGTATCTGCCGAAGACCTCGATGACGAGGATCCGCTCGTGAGACCCAGCCGACGTGCGCAGTCTGTGCGTGAGTTCGATGGTGCGGGTAACACACGTGCTGAAGCCGATGCAGTAGTCCGTGCCCGGAACGTCGTTGTCCATGGTTTTGGGGATGGCGATGACGCGCACCCCCTCGCGGTGCAGCCGGTGACCGTACGACAGCGTGTCGTCGCCTCCGATCGGTATCAACGTGTCGACGCCCAGATACTCCAGGTTCTCCAGCACGGCCGGGGTGATGTCGTTGACCTCGTCGGTGTACCGATCCGACAGATGATCGGGCACGAACGCTCTGGGCAGGTGGCTGGGACGGGTCCGGCTGCTGTGGAGGAACGTGCCGCCGGTGCGCCCCGCGCGATTGACGGCCACCTCCGAGAGTTCGACAACGCTGGCGGAGTTGTCGGCGCCGTCCTCCGGTACGAGGTCGACCAGACCCCGCCATCCCCGGCGAATCCCGAGCACACGGTACCCGTCCCGGCGGGCGCGAATTGTGACCGCGCGGATGGCAGGATTGAGGCCAGGGACATCCCCGCCGCCGGTCAGGATGGCAATCGTGCCCCGGTTGGTCATCGGTCCAAGCCTCGGTCCAGTTCGGTCATCCACGCCCCGATCGCGCGCTCGAAGTAGCGCGGGTTGAACAGCGTCCATTCGCCCAATGACGTCGGGACACGGTACCGGCTCCCGGCCTCCTCCGCGCTCAGCCCCGCGTCGAAGGCCCGCTTCGCCGCTCCCTCGACGTCGTCCAGCAGATCGATGTACCGGGCCAGATCGGTGGAATCGGCCAGCGGTCCATGACCCGGCACATAGGTGGACGCGCCCCGCTCACGGATGAGACGCACAGCCATACTCAGACGCGACGGCGCGGCATCCACGTAGTTCGGAAACATCCGGTTCCACACCAGGTCACCGCAGAACACAACGGATGGATCGGTGACCTCGAGGGAGACGTCGGAATCCGTGTGGCCCCGGCGCGGTACGACAATGACGGAACGACCGCCGAGGTCCACCTCCGTGGGACGGCGCCTGTCGATCAAACGCGCGTCCTCGAACATCGCTTCGCTCGTGTTCCGGTTTCGCTCCAGGACCAACTCCCGCGTGCGGGCCGTGACCAGGAGTTCGGGACCGCCGCGACCGGTCACGTCGGACAAGCCGCCGGTGTGGTCGCCGTGATAGTGCGTGACCACGACGTGGGTCGGGGCGCGCCCGGTCAGAGTGCGTGCTTGCGCCGCCATCCATTCGGCTCCCTTCGCCGATCCGAATCCTTCGACGACGAGGACGCCGGCGCGGCCGGCTACGATGCCGCCGTTGCACAGTGTCGTGTTGTCCTCGAGCGGTGTGGAAACCAGCGCCCACACCCCGTCGGCCACCCGCTCCAGACGCCCCCACGGCTCGCGCGCCACGACCGGAAAGCGCTCCTGACGGCCCCACCGCGTCCGGGCGAGGAGTGGAGAAGCGGACGCCATCAACCCCAAGTGCAGGGCACACGAGGACGAATGGCGGAGGAAGTCACGTCGGTTCCAGGGGCGGTCGGCAGGGCACACGGCGACGGATCCGAGAGGTTGGAGTCTGAGCTGGAGGCCACGCGCTGTGCGGGGGCCGGTCCACCAAGGGCATCACCACCATACCCCCACGTCCGCTATCCGGTTACGCCGATGTCTCCGCGCGGCGCCCATCCACACCCATATCGGTGACGTGAATACTTCTTAACGCGCAGTTCATGGTGGGTTGGGCCCCGGCAGCATACCGTAATGGGAGCCTGGGCCGCGCGCGGAGGCCGCCCGACTGACCTGTGGGAAGGAGGAGGACGGAGAATGCGCATTCTCGTCGCCGAAGACGATAGGAAGGTCGCCAGCTTCATCGAGAAGGGCCTCCGAGAGGAAGGCTACTCCGTGGACGTGGTCCACGACGGCGACGCGGGCGCTATGAAAGCGCTGGTCTACGAGTACGATCTCTTGCTCCTGGACGTCATGATGCCCGGGAAGTCGGGTCTCGAGATCCTACGCGAGGTTCGCGCCAAGGAGAGCACCGTGCCGGTGCTGTTGCTCACCGCACGCGATGGTCCCGGAGACGCAGTCCAGGGACTGGACGCGGGGGCCGACGACTACCTGACGAAGCCGTTCAGCTTCGACGAGCTGCTCGCTCGACTCCGGGCACTCCTGCGTCGGGGCGGTGCCGAGCGCCCCGACCGCCTGATCTACGGCGATCTCCAGCTGGACCGGTTGAAGCACCAGGCGTTCCGCCGGGGAGAACGTCTGGACCTCACGCCCAAGGAATTCCAACTGCTCGAGTTCTTCATGCTCAACGCGGAGCGGGTCGTCCGTCGCACCGAGCTTTTGGAGAAGGTGTGGGACCTCACGTTCGACCCCATGAGCAACGTGGTCGACGTGCACATTGCGCATCTGCGCCAGAAACTTCGTACGGACGATCTGGATCCTCTGGTCCACACGGTCCGGGGCGTGGGATACATCTTCCAGAACGCCGACGAAACGGAGGGGGGTGGCTCCGCCTCCGGTTGAGGGGCGCGATATCGCGGTGGATGGACGGGGAAGCCGGCAATTCCTCGGGAGTCGTCCTTGTCAGTGCCCCGTGGGGGATGTCCGCACGAGGATGGCCGTGACCAGCAGGACCAACGTGCCGAGCACAAGCTCGAGGGTCGCGGCGCGGCGCATGGCGCGGGAACCCTCGGCTTCGGCCAACCGGGGGGACAATCGCTTCCAGTTGATGCCCCCGAGGGCGAGCACGACGGCGACCAGAACCAGCTTGAGCGACAGCGTCCGCCCGTAGTCCGTGCGCCAGAGGTCGGTGAGGGCGGGAAGATGGAACCATGTAGCCAGCGTGCCCGTGAGCACCAGGATGACCACGGACAGTTGAGCGAGCCGTGAAAACGCGGGTACGAGCGTCGGAAGGAGCGAGGACCCGTCCCGTTCCCGGCAGCGCCACGCAGACTCGATCCAGAGCACCGTGGCCAGGCCGCCCATCCATGCGCCTGCCGCGAGCACGTGGAGGGCATCCGCGGGAACGGTAAGCCACGTGGGGACGTCGCCCCCGGACGCGTGGCCGGTGAGGCCCGGAAAGACCGCAAGCACGGTCGCAGCGCCACCGGCCAACCACCAGCCCAGCGCACGACCCCGCCGCGCCACGACCATGGCTGCCAGGGCCACGGCGGCGGCGGCCACCGCGAGCTTGAACGCCGTTCCCCAGGACGAGGACAGGAGCAAAGACACGTCCTCGCTCCAAGGAGCGAACGGGTCCCGGAACTCCCGAAGTTGGCGAAAGAAAACCGCCGCCAACGCCAGCGGCATGAGCACCGCTCCTGCCAGACCCGGCGCGGCAGTCTGCCGTTCCAGCCACACATCCTCGACCAACCCATGGCTGCCGGGCGCGACCGCCGCGCGGGCGGCCACGCTCCCGCAGATCAGCACCACGGCCATGAAGAGGAGCCAGCCGGTGGCGGCCGCGAGGGCGTCGATCGTCACGGCTGAACCCCTTTCAGAGGATGCCCGATCAGTGGTTCATGACCATGAAGCTGAACGAGTCTCGAACCACGTGGCCGTCCTGGCCCAGCGCCCGCCACGCGACCGTGTAGGTGCCGTCCGCCAGCTTGCCCTGCACGGGAACGCTGAAGACCGTCGCATCGTCCGCGTCCTGCACGACGTCGCCCGTGGACGCTTCCGTTCCGTCACTGGTGACCAACCGGATGGACGTGGATCCTTCCTGCGGCTCCTGCGTGAACCACAGACGGACCTCCGACGGGGAGCCCATGACGTGCGCGTCCTTCTCCGGCGCCGACTGCTTGAGATCGAAGTGCTCGAGGGCCAGTGAAGCGGGGGGCGCAGGGATGGCGGCAGTGGCCGCGAGGGCGAGCATGGCGGTAAGGACGAGGCGCTTCATGAAGTCTCCGTTGAGCGGTGCGGGATGAGCCGGCATCGACATGATGGGTTCCCGCATCCTGACGGGACGGACCCGACATGGAAAGTGGCTACCACGCCGTGAACGGAGGATGAAACCCGTCTTAAGGTCTCTTCATGGTGAGGTCCGCGCTTGCTGCGCGCCGGCCTTACCTCCCTGCCTCGCCATCGTTGATGGCTGACGCCCGTTCCACCGTGTAGGGCATCGCTCCCCGCCCTGTGGGGGATCTCCCCACAACGGTTGAAGCGATCTTAATCCGCGGCTCACCGGGCCTTCATGAGCCCCGCCGTAGCTTCCGTGCGTCCGATCCATCCCACGCTCACGGGACGCACGATGACACGAAGACTCCTCCTCGTTACGGCAACCGCGCTGGCCGCGGCCAGCGCTCCTGAGGCCGCCCACGGCCAGGAGCCGCGATGGCCCCTCGATCCGGCCGCGGAGGCCGCGCTGGCGGAGGCACCCCTGACCCTGCCCGATGTCCTCATGATCGTGGCAGCCCGTAACCCACGGCTGCGGGCCACGGAGGCGGCCGCCGCAGCCGCGGCCAGTCGGGTCGAGGAGGCCTCGACGCTCCCGGACCCGGTGGTCCAACTGGGCGTCATGAACTTCGGCCTTCCGAATTTCAACGCCGACATGCCCACATCCATGGCGCCGTCCGTCCAGCTCATGCAGATGGTGCCGTTCCCGGGCAAGCTGGGCCTGCGAGGAGACATCGCCGATGCGGCCCGGGGTATGGCCGAAGCCGGCGCGGACGAAGCATGGTGGGACGTGCGCGGCCGAGCCGCCAACCTCTTCTACGAGCTCTACTCGCTCGATCGGCGCATCGAGGTTATGTCCGAGACGCTGGCCATCCTCAGCGACTTCCGCACCATCGCCCGGGCGCTCTACTCGGCCGGGACCGGGCGGCAGGCGGACGTGCTCCGCGCCGACGTCGAAGTTGCCCGCATGGACGGTGAGATCCGGAAGATGGCGGCGATGCGCACCGCGATGTCCGCGCGCCTGAACGGCCTGCTCGACCGCCCCGCCGAAGCAGATTTGGCGTCCCCTGTTCTGGGTGCCCTCCCCTCCATCGTCCCGCCGCAGGACACCCTGAGCATGTGGGCGGACGAGAGCCGGCCCCTGCTGCTCCGAGCCCGGCTCGGCGTCGGCCGAGCCGACTCAGGGGTCGAACTGGCCCACAAGGAGCTCTGGCCGAACCTCACGTTCGGAGTGACGTACGGCCAGCGCGACCGCGGCGCCGGGACGGAGCGCATGGGAAGCGCGGTGGTCGGCTTCAGCCTTCCGATCCACGCCGGTAGACGCCAGTTCGCCGCCCGGGAGGAAGCGGGCGCCGTCAAGCGCATGGCGGAGGCCGAACTGGGTGGGCTGAGGGCCGAGGTAGATGCACGCATCGGCGAGCTCCTGGCGGAGCTGGGGCGGGCCCGCTCCCTGATCGACCTGTACCGGGACGAGGTGCTGCCGGAGGCGAGGGCGACGGTACAGTCGGCGCTCTCCTCCTACCGGGTGGGCGCCGTGGACTTCATGACGCTCGTCGACGCGCAGATGACAGTGAATCGCTACGAAGCAGAGCTCTACGTACTCCTGGCGGACTACGGCAAGGCCGTGGCCGGACTGGAGTCCACAGCGGGGCGCACCCTGCCCCGCACCGACCCAATCCTGGCTGAAGCGCCGGAGGAACGATGAAGAACTGGAAACAAATCGCCCTGTCTACCGGGGTCGTGACGGCCGCCGTAGTCGTCGTGTCCCTCCAGCTACGGGACGGTGAGGCCGCACAGGTCGACCCGGAAGCCGGAGGACACGACCACGCGGCCATGGGCGCTAGCGGCGAACAGAACCCCGTGACGCTCCGGCCCGAGGACGCCCGCCGCATCGGCGTCACGTTCGCGAATGTCGAGTACCGGGTGCTGGATCGCACGGTCGAGGCCCTTGGCACAGTGGCGTACGACGAGACGCGGCTCACGACCGTCAACCCCAAGATCGAGGGGTGGGTCGAGGACCTCTATGTCGACTTCACCGGGGCGCCGGTGCGAGCCGGCCAGCCGCTCATGTCCGTTTACAGCCCCAAGCTGGTGTCGGCGCAGGAGGAACTCGTGCTGGCGGCTCGACTGCTGCAGGACGCGAGGGAGGGACGCGCGGCCGACAACGCCCGTGGGCTGGTGGAGTCGGCGCGCCGGCGCCTGGCCTATTGGGACGTTCCGGCCGACGAGATCCGCCGGATCGAGGAAACCGGCGAGGTGACCAAGACCCTCACGCTACGCTCCCCGGCGTCCGGCCTGGTGGTGGAGAAGAACGTGGTCGAGGGCGACCGGATCATGCCGGGCATGAACGTCTACCGCATCGCGGATCTCTCCCGGGTCTGGGTCGAGGCCGACGTCTTCGAGAAGGACCTGGGTCTGGTGCGCGTGGGTCAGACCGCCGGCGTGAGCTTCGAGACCTACCCGGGAGAGCGCTTCGGCGCCCGGATCACCTATGTCTACCCGACGGTTTCCATGGAGTCGCGCACCGGTCGCATCCGGCTGGAACTCCCCAACCCGGGCCTGCGCCTCAAGCCCGGGATGTACGCTCAAATCACGCTCCAGACGCCGGCAGCCGATCCGACCCTCGTGGTGCCGCGCAGTGCGGTGCTGTCCACGGGCCCTCGGTCGCTGGTGTTCGTGCAGGCGGCCGACGGCTCCCTCGTGCCCCGGGAGGTGGAACCGGGCCGGACGTTCGGGCGCGACGTGGAGGTGCTCGAGGGGCTGTCGGTCGGTGAGCGCGTGGTCTCATCCGCGGCCTTCCTCGTCGACGCCGAGTCCAACCTCGGAGCGCTGACGGCGGGCATGGGCGAAGCGGCCGGGGCAGCCCCCGAGGCGGAGGACCACAGCGCCCACGACATGAGCGACATGGCCGACACGGTTCCGGTGCCCATGGCTCCCATGGACCCCGCCATGGCCGACACCGTCCCGGCGCCGACGGGCCACGAAGGCCACGTCATGCCGGACACCGTCCCGGAGGCGTCCGGCCACGACGGCCACGCCTCCCCGACTTCCTAGAACCTCCAGCCGCGACCGAAGGACGACACCGCCATGCTGAAACGGATCATCGAGAGCTCGATCCGGAACAAGTTCCTGGTCCTCCTGGCTTCGGCGTTCCTCGCCGTGGGCGGCATCCTGGCCATGCGGAGTATGCCTCTGGAGGCGCTCCCGGACCTCTCTGACGTCCAGGTGATCGTCCGGACCGACTACGCGGGCCAGGCGCCCATGATCGTCGAGGACCAGGTCACCTATCCGGTGGCGTCGGAGATGCTCAAGGTTCCGGGTGCCGAGACGGTGCGGGGCTACTCGTTCTTCGGTACCTCGTTCGTGTACATCATCTTCGCAGATGGCACGGATCTGTACTGGGCCCGCAGCCGCGTGCTCGAGTACTTGTCGGCCATCCGGGGTAAGCTGCCCGACCGCGCCGAGCCCTCCCTCGGCCCCGACGCCACGGGCCTGGGCTGGGTCTACCAGTACGCTCTGGAAGACACCACCGGGACGATGTCGCTCGCCGACATCCGCTCGTACCAGGACTGGTACCTCCGCTACCAGCTCACCTCGGTTCCGGGCGTGAGTGAGGTGGCCACCGTGGGCGGCTACGAGCGCGTGTACGAAGTGACCGTGGATCCGGTGAAGCTCCGGGGCTTCGGGATCCCCGTAACCACCGTCATGGAGGCCATCCGGTCGTCGAACGAGGACGTGGGTGCCATGGTTCTGGAGATGGCGGAGCGGGAGTACATGATCCGCGGGCTAGGCTACCTCGAAGGCATGGAGGACATCGAGAGCGTGGTCGTGGCCTCGACCGGCCACGGAACGCCGATCCGGGTGGCTGACATCGCGGAAGTGCGCCTCGCACCTGACGTCCGGCGCGGCGTCGCCGATCTGAACGGGCGGGGCGACGTCGTGGGCGGCATCGTCGTCATGCGCTTCGGAGAGAACGCGCTCGCCACCATCGAGCGGGTCAAGGAGAGGCTCGCCCAACTCGAGAGCGGTATGCCCGCGGGCCTGGTCGTGCGGCCGGTCTACGACCGCTCCGACCTGATCCACCGGGCCATCGACACCCTGAAGGAGAAGCTCCTCGAAGAGTCGCTCGTGGTGGCACTCGTGACCGTGCTGTTCCTCTTCCACGTACGGAGCGCCCTGGTCGCGATCCTCACGCTGCCACTCGGCATCCTCATGGCCTTCATCGCCATGCGCGCCCTCGGCCTCGGCGCCGACATCATGAGCCTGGGTGGCATCGCCATTGCCATCGGCGCCATGATCGACGCGGCCATCGTCATGGTCGAAAATATGCACAAGCACCTGGAACGGGCCATCGACGAGAAGCGCGAGCGCGCCCAGGCCATGGGCGTGCCGATTCCCGGCGACGACGGCGGCGACTACCTGCACACGAAGCTGCTCACCACGCGCGAGCGCTGGGACGTCGTGGTGACCTCGTCAAAGGAGGTGGGTCCCGCGCTCTTCTTCAGCCTGCTCATCATCACCGTCTCGTTCCTTCCGGTCTTCGCGCTGGAGGCCCAGGAAGGGAGGCTGTTCAAGCCACTGGCCTGGACGAAGACCCTCTCGATGGCCGCGGCGAGCCTGCTCTCGGTTACGCTCGTGCCGGTGGCGATGGGGCTCCTCATCCGTGGCCGGATCCACCGGGAGCACAGCAATCCGGTGAACCGCTTCCTGGTCGGGGTCTACCGGCCGGTGCTGGAACTCGTGCTTCGTTTCCGTGGACCCGCCGTGGCGTTCGCCCTCGCGCTGCTGATCCTGACCGTGATCCCCCTCAAGCGGATCGGTTCGGAGTTCATGCCACCGCTGAACGAGGGCACGATCCTGTACATGCCGACCACGCTCCCGGGCATCAGCATCGCCAAAGCGGCCGAAACCCTGCGCGTACAGGACTCCATCATCAAGTCGTTCCCGGAGGTGGCGAGCGTCTTCGGCAAGGCCGGCCGGGCGACGACCGCCACCGACCCCGCTCCGCTGGCGATGTTCGAGACGACCATCGCCCTGAAGGACGAAGACGAGTGGCGGGAGGGCATGACGTACGAGGCGCTCGTCGCGGAGATGGACGACGAACTCCGGATGGCCGGGGTCACCAACTCCTGGACCATGCCGATCAAGGGCCGTATCGACATGCTGGCGACCGGGATTCGCACGCCGGTGGGCGTCAAGATCTTCGGGCCCGACCTGAACGAGTTGGAGCGGCTGGCCGAGGAGGTCGAGGCTGCGGTGCAGATGGTCCCGGGCACGCGCTCGGCCTTCGGGGAGCGCGTGATGGGAGGCTCCTACCTGGACATCGACATCGATCGAGACGCCGCCGCCCGCTACGGGCTCAACATCCGACAGGTCCAGATGGTGATCCAGTCCGCTATCGGCGGCATGAGCGTGACCCGCACGGTCGAGGGGCGGGAGCGGTACGGGGTGCGGGTCCGCTACCCGCAGGAGCTCCGTGATCAACCGGAGAAGCTCGCTGAGATCCTGATCCCGGTGGGCTCCCGCCGAGCTGGATACGGGATGGAGGCGATGGCCTCGCCGTCGACCATGGCAGGGATGGAGGGCAGCTCGGCTGGAGCCTCGGTCTCCGCGTCGGGCGGGATGGACATGGGCGGTGGCTCGGCGATGGGCGGCGGGGGGGGCGCTCAGATCCCGCTGGGGCAGGTCGCGACAATCCGCACGGTGAGCGGTCCGATGGCAGTGAAGACGGAGCAGGCCTTCCCCACCGCGTGGGTCTTCGTCGACGTGATCGGCAGCGACCTGGGTTCGTACGTGGCGGAGGCGAAACAGGCGGTCGACGACATGGTGGACCTGCCCGACGGGTACACGCTCACGTGGTCCGGCCAGTACGAGTACATGCAGCGGGCCAAGGAGCGTCTGGCGCTGGTTGTGCCCGCCACGCTCATGATCATCTTCCTGCTGCTCTACCTGAACTTCGGCCGCATCGGCGAGACGCTCATCGTCATGCTGTCGCTCCCGTTCAGCCTGGTGGGGGGCGTCCTCATCATGGCCGTTCTCGGCTTCAACTGGTCGGTGGCGACGGGCGTCGGCTTCATTGCGTTGGCCGGAGTGGCCACGGAAATCGGCGTCATCATGCTCCTGTACCTCGGCAACGCCTGGGACGACCGCCGCAGGCGGGGCCAGGAGACCCTGGCGGGCCTCCACGATGCCGTGATCCACGGCGCCGCGCTCCGGGTGCGACCGATCATGATGACGGTGACCGCCATCATCGGCGGCCTGCTGCCCATCTTCTGGGGCCACGGCGCGGGCGCCACCGTGATGCGGCGCATCGCGGCCCCCATGGTCGGGGGCATGGTCTCGGCCACCGTTCTGACGCTCCTGGTTATTCCCGCGATCTACTCGCTGTGGCAGGAATTCCTGCTCCGGCGAGCCGCCCGCGCGGAGGCCCCCGCATCCTCACCCGAGCCCATCGGCGCGACCTGAGATGAGGCGCGCGATTTAGGGAGGTACGACTCATGAGTCCGACAAAGGCGACGAAGGCCATGAAGGAACTGAAGACGATCACCCGGACCGATTCGGTGGCCCGGCTCGTGGCGGCCTTGAAGACAGCGGGCATCACCCGCCTCTGGGTAAGCCACGTCCACTCCATCGGCGCAGGGGTGGACCCGGAGGATTACCGACTCTCGTTCGACGAGGGCGGCACTTACACCGAGAAGGCCAAAGTCGAGTTCGTGGCTCCGGCGGATGAGGTGGACGCACTACTCGAAGTGATCCGCGAATACGGCGGCACCGGCCACCGGGGCGACGGCGTCGTGGTGCTGACCGACGTCTCCGGCGTCGTCAACGTTCGAACCGGCGACCGCGACCGGCTCGCCCTACTCTGAGGAGGTGAAAACGCCATGCTGATTACACGATTCACCCCAGTCACCACCGTCATCCAGATGCGCGGGTCGTGGCACGAGGGCGGGATGTTCATGGGGATGCACTGGGGCTGGTGGTCCGTTTGGGTCCTGACCCTCTTCATCCTCGTGTGGGCCTTCTGGCGGATGGCCGTCGACCGTTCCGAAACACGTCGACAGACCCAACGGAAGGAAGCGGCCGAGGGGGAGCTACGCGCCATGTTCGCGCGCGGCGAGATCGGCGAGGACGAATTCGCGGAGCGCCTGACGGTCCTCCAACAAACGAATCTGAGCGTGTGACCGGCCTGGACATTACGGGGGGCTGCCCCGATGTCCGTGGGTCCGTCGGTCCATGACGGACGTGTCTCGAGAGCCCCTGACGCCGGCCGCCGTCCTGGCGGCGACGCCCCGGGCTTCGGTCATCGTGGGCGTGCTCCGTCGCCACGGCTTCGCTCCGCTCCTGAAGGGCACGCACGCCTGGCCACCGCCAGAAGAGGTGCGGGCGGCCTTGGAGGAGTTGGGTTCGGTGTTCGTCAAGTTCGGTCAGGTTCTCTCGACCCGCGGAGATCTCCTTCCCCCGCGCTACATCGACACCCTCGCGGGCCTCCAAGACCGTGTCGCCCAGGTCCCGCTGACGGACGTGCGGGCGGTCTTCGAGGCGGATCGCGGCATACAACCGGAAGAAGCTTTCCTGCGTTTCAACCCCACACCCATAGCGGCGGCGAGCATGGCGCAGGTGCACGCCGCGGAGACCCGGGACGGCCGCCCCGTCGTCGTGAAGATCCAGCGCCCGGACCTCCCGGCGCGCATCGACGAGGATCTGAGGGTGATGGGTCAGGTCGCGGCCGCCCTCGACCTGACCGTCCGCCGCCTGCGTCCGTTCGACCTGCCCGCCCTGGTCGCGGACTTCGGGCGAACCCTCCACGACGAGGCCGACTTTCGGCGGGAAGCAGCGAACATGCGTCGCTTTCAGGCGTCGCTGGCCTCCGATCCGACCGTTTGGATTCCCGGCGTCCTCGACGATCTCAGCGGGCGTTGCGTACTGACGATGGAGCGCTCAGCCGGGCTCCGCGTGGAAGACTACGTGGCGGAGCACCCGGAGGCGGCCGGCGCCCTCGCTCGCCGGCTGGGTGACCTCTTCGTTCGGCAGGTGTTTGGCGACGGCCTGTTCCACGCCGACCCCCACCCCGGGAACTTCTTCATTCTGGACGACCGGCGTCTCTGCCTGCACGACTTTGGGATGGTGGGCGAACTCGACGACCGTCTCCGTGAAGCGCTGGTGGAGCTCGTCAAGAGCACTGTGGAGGGCGATGCCCGATCCGCTACGAGGGCTTACCTGGACATGGGACTTCTGCCGGCGGAGGTGGATCGACGGAGCGTGGAGGCGGATGTAGGCGAACTCATCCGGGACATACGCTCGGGTCCTCTGCAGGAAGTTTCGATCGGAAAGGCCTTGGAAGCGCTGATTCGGATCGGCGGGGGGCACCGCATTCGCCAGGCCGGCACCTTCCTGCTCCTCTCGAGGGCGTTCGTGACACTCGAAGGTTCGATGGCGAAGCTGGATCCCGAGCTGGCCTTCATCGAGGTGTTCGGCGGGGCGTTTCGGCAGACAGCGGAACGTCGGTTCTCTCCCGACCGGCTCGGGCGGGACGCCGTCACGGCGGCTCAGGGTCTCGACCACCTTCTTCGTGAAGCTCCTACGGACCTTCGACGGATCATGGGCGCCGTAGCCGATGGAGAGTTGGGGCGGGTCGTGGTCGAGTCGGGTCCTGCGGCCCGGGCCGATCAAGCCGCACGGTGGGGCCAGCTCCGACGCACCGTCGCGGGGGGTGCGCTGGTGATCGCCGCGTCGATCCTGTTGGCCACCGGAGACGCACGAAGGATCGGCCTCGGGGTGGCGTTGCTGATCATCGGTGCGTGGGGTTTGCGCCCTGCGCGGGTACCAGATTGATGTCGACTCAGCCCGTGGCGTCCGAACGTTCAGGGGAGCCTCACCGCCCCTTCGCCCTCGTGCTCGCGGGGGGCGGCGCGCGTGGCTTCGCCCATGTCGGCGTGCTCCGAGCCCTCGAAGCTCAGGGTTTGTATCCCGGCGCGATCGTCGGCGTCTCCATGGGGGCCATCACTGCCGTGACCTACGGGTTACGTCAGGACTGGTACCAGGCGCTCCTGGAGGTGGACATCCGGGAGTTCCCGGGCCCCGTTCGCCGTCCGGCGGGCGAGAAGGTCACGTTGAGTGAACGGCTGCGCGGGATGGCCGCGTACGCCGGCGCACTCCACCATGTGGTGTTCGGGTGGGGGATCGGCGTACCGGCCCTCGGCGCCGGCAAAACCGCCCTGCGCACGTTGATGCGTGGTCACACGCTCGAGGAGACCCGGATCCCGGTCCTCGTCTCCACCACCGACCTCCTGTCCGGGGAGCGACACGTGCTGCGCGCCGGCGACGCGGCCGAAGCCGCGTATGCGAGCGCAGCCTTGGCCGGCGTCGTTCCGCCCGTCGCCCAGGACGGCCGCCTCCTCGCGGACGGAGTCTACGCCGACATCGCGCCGATCGACGTGGCACGAGCGCTGGAGTTCCCGATCGTCATCGCGGTCGACGCCGGTCAGGATCTGGTCACCGCCGACGTCCGCACCGGCTACCAAGCCATACTGCGGGCGACGGAGATCTGCCACCTCCGCCACGCCGACCAGCGCTTCGCCGCGGCGGACTTCGTGCTCCGACCCGACTTCCGCCGCTCGATCGACACCCTCGACTTCGGGGCTCGCCGCGAGTGTGTCGCGGCAGGGGCGCGGGCCGTCCGGCGGCGGCGGGCAGCGCTGGCCGACCTCCTGGCTTCACCGATCTCGCCCGCGTCAGGGCTCGCCTCCTCCGAGACCATCTCATGAACGTCAAGCTCGGAGGCCGCACTCACGGCGGTGGCCACGCGCTGCCCAACTCAGTTCCTATCTCAGTTCCTATCGCACAGGAGGAGACGTGAGCATACGCGTCGCAGTCGCAGGATACGGCGTCATCGGCAAGCGCGTGGCCGACGCCGTAGTAGCGCAGGACGACATGAGCCTCGCTGGCGTGGCCGATGTGGCAACGGACTGGCGGGTGGCCGCGGCTCGACCAAAAGGTTACCCGCTCTACGGTGCGGGCACTGAGCACGTCCGCGCCATGGACGAAGCCGGCCTCGACCCGGTCGGCACGCTGGACGTCCTCCTCGACGCCGCCGACATCGTGGTGGACTGCACGCCCAAGCACGTGGCCGCGCAGAACGTCGGTCGTTACCGGGAACGCGGCATCAAGTTCATCGTGCAGGGCGGCGAGAAGCACTCCGTGACCGGGCACTCCTTCACCGCCGAAAACAACTACGCCACCGCCCTCGGTCGCGACGCCACCCGGGTCGTATCCTGCAACACGACATCGACGGTCCGAACGCTGTCCGCCCTCAAGCGAGCGGGGCTCCTGAAGCGGGCGAGAGGGACGCTCCTGCGCCGCGCCACCGACCCCTGGGAGAGCCACCTCGGCGGCATCATGAACACGCTCGTGCCCGAGCCCGAGATCCCCAGTCATCAGGGCCCTGACGCGCAGACCGTCGATCCCGACCTCGACGTGGTCACGATGGCGGTCAAGGTGCCCCAGACGCTTGCCCACCTCCACTACTGGGCGGTCCAACTCGCACGCCCGGCCTCGAAGGACGAGGTACTCGCCGCTTTTCGCACGTCCACGCGCATCGCCTTCATCCGGACGGCCGACGGCCTGACGGCTCTCAACACCGTCAAGGAACTCATGGCTGACCTCGGCCGGCCGCACGACAACCTGTACGAGGTAGCGCTCTGGGAGGACATGCTCACGGTCCAGGGCGACGAAGCGTTCTACGCGTACATGGTCGACAACCAAGCCATCGTGATTCCCGAGACCATCGATGCGATTCGGGCTCTGACGGAGTTGGAGGCGGATGGGACGACATCCATCCGCAGGACCAACGATGCCCTGGGGATTACGGGACGGCTGGTTCCGGGCCGCGCGTGAAGAACCCATCATCTGATATTCACCGGGAGTTCATGCCCATCGGGGCATATTCAGAGTGCACCAACGTGACCTGAGAGCGACCCCCGATACAGGAGCAAACGACAAAATGAACAGACGACCTATCGTTACCGCGGCGGCACTGATGGCCCTTGCGGCCGCCCCGGCCCTCGGCCAGCAGCACGAGCACGGACAGCAGCAGGGTGACACGCCGCAGCAGGGCCAGATGATGCAGATGATGCGGGGCGACATGATGGGCATGATGCAGACCATGCATCCCCAGCCCCGCATGCTTCTCGCCGCATCCGACCAGCTCGGCCTGACGGCGGAGCAGACGCGGCGGCTCACGACCCTGAACGAAGGAGTCTCCGCGGATCACATGAGCCACATGAAGGCGGCGATGGCTGCACACAAGGAGGCGGCCAGCGCCCTGGAAGGAGACTCACCCGATCTCGACGCGTACGCCGCAGACCTCAGCGACGCGGCGGACCACATGGTGCGGGCCCATGTGGCCATGACCCGCGCCGCCGTCGAGGCGAAGCGTGTCCTCACGCCCGAGCAGCGAGAGAAGCTCCAGAGCGCCAAGTCCATGATGCGCCACATGCAGGGCGGTATGATGGGCGGCGGCATGATGGGGTCCGATGGCATGATGGACCACCGCTGAAGTCGAGCGGGGCTTGAACGGCGGCCCCGGCGCCCTTCTGCGGCGCCGGGGCACCACAGGAGGGCACGATGAGCGAGCTCTACTTCCGCTGGATCGTTCGCCATCCGTGGTGGGTGATGGCGGGGGTGGCGCTCGCCACCCTCTTTTTCGGCTGGCGAGCTGCCGGCGTCCGCTTCGACAACTCCATCGAGGCGCTCCTTCCCGCCGGCCACCCGGCCGTGATTCGCGACCAACAGGTCAAGGAGCTGTTCGGTAGCCGGGAGCCGGTCCTCATTGCCGTTCTGAACGACGCGGGCGTCTTCAACCCCCGCACCCTCTCGGCGGTAGAGGAGCTGAGCCGGGCTGTGTGGACGCTGGAACTCACCGACGCGGAGGACGAGCGCCGCCTGGAGCGGTGGCGTTCCCGGGCGGGCCCTGGGCCGGAAGACGCGATCGACGCCATTCTCGAGGGCGGGTTGGGCGTGGAGGACCGCGGCGCCGTGATGAACCTCCGCCGGGCAGTCCTTGAAGAGGCAGGGCCGGAGGGTCTGGCCGATCTCCTCGACGAACTCATCCTCGAGCTCGCCCCCGTGAGCGACGTCCTCAGCCTGAGTGAGGTGGAGGACATCCGCTCCTCGGAATTCGGGCTCCGAGTCGACGCGCCCATGGCTCGGGTGCCCGAAACCCCGGTGGCGCTCGGAGCGCTGGCCGCCCGGGTCTTCGACAACGAGATGTTCGTCGGAGGCCTGGTGGCGGCCGACTCCTCGGGCACCCTCGTGATAGTGGAGCCCTCCTTCCACTACGACGACCACCTCTCCCTGGCGCACGATCTCTTCGACGCCTTGGAGGAGCTGGCCGCGGAATTCGAGGGGCCGGACGAGATCCGTCTCGCCGGCGTACCCATGGTGAACGTCTACACCTCCGACTACATGAACGGGGACCTGGTGCGCCTCATGCCCCTGGCGCTCCTGGTGCTTCTGGGCGTCCTGTACGCGGCCTTTCGATGGTGGCCGGGCGCCGCCGTCCCATTGGCCGTGGTCGCGGTAGCAATCACGTGGACGTTGGGGCTCATGGAGCTCACGGGGCGGCCGGTGACCCTGGTGGTGTCGGCCATGCCCGTCATCCTGATCGCCATCGGGGTAGCCGACGGCGTCCACCTCGTGAGCCACTACCGGAACCACCTCCGCTCCGGTGAGCCAGGCCACGGAGCCATCCTGGGCACGATGCGCGAGATGGCCGCGCCCATCGTCTTCACCTCGTTGACCGACGTGGCCGGATTCGGCTCACTCGCCTTGTCCGACCTCGCGTCCATCCGGGACTTCGGACTCTTCACCTCGTTCGGGGCACTGGTCGCGCTCATCTTCTCCCTCACCTTCGTCCCTGCGGCGCTTGCCGTGCTGCCCCCGCCCGGGCTCCCCACCCGGGAATCGGGCTTCCACCAGGCCCATCGGTGGCTCGAACGGCTCGCGGAGCTGGTGGAGCGACACCGGCGCGCTGTGGTTGTGGGGGCAGCGGCGATGGGCGTGCTCACCCTCCTCTCCCTTCCGCTGATTCCCGTGGGGGGAACCATGCTGGGGTACTTCCGCGAGGACAGCGAGATCTACCGCTCCAGCGAGATGATCAACGCCCGCTTCGGCGGTACGGAGATCCTCAACATCGTGGTGGACACGCGCAGCCCCGGCGGGCTCCAGAACCCATCGACGCTGACGAAGATCGCCGCCCTCCAGGACACGCTGGAGGCCCGGGAGCTTGTGGGGTACACAACCTCCATCGCGGACTACGTGAAGCGGATCCACCGGGTCATGAACGGCGGCGACCCGGCCTTCGCCCGCATCCCCGGGAGCGACGGGCCGGACACCGCCATCTCCGCCCGCGCGCTCATCGCGCAGTACCTCCTGCTCTACGAGAGCGCCGGCGGAGACGACCTGTCTTCGCTCACGGACTTCGAGTACCGCACGGCCAACATCGTGGCGCAGATCCGTACGGACCGCACGCCACTCCTCCGGGAGATTCGGAACGTGGCGGAGACGTTTGCCGACCGTGAATTCGGCGGAGAGGCCGAGGTGACCTTCGCCGGCTGCTCCAACCTCTGCATCGTCGCCGACGACCTGATCATCCCGAGCCAACTCCGGAGCCTGGGGCTCGCCGTGGTCCTGGTCTTCGGGCTCCTCGTGCTGGTCTTCCGCTCGGCGCGCCTCGGCCTCCTCGGTCTCTTCCCGCTCCTCCTCACAGTGCTCGGCGTCTTTGCCCTCCTGGCTATCTTCCAGGTATCGCTGGACGCCGTCACCGCGCTCATCGCCAGCATCGTCCTGGGGGTGGGCATCGACTATAGCGTGCACTTCGTGGCGCGGTATCGATCTCTACTTCGAGGCGGCTCCCCCTCCCCGGCCGCCGTCCGGGGCGCGATTACGGAGACGGGCCCGGCCATCATCCTCAACTCGGTGGCGGTGGCGTCCGGCTTCCTCGTCGTCGCCCTCTCCAGCTTCTGGCCGGTAGTGCACATCGGCTGGATCGTCGCTGTCACCATGGTCGTAGCGGCTGCCCTGACGCTGACTCTGCTCCCCGCCACCCTCCTCCGTCCATTCGCGGAGGGGCGCTCCCCTATCCGGTGAGACCCATGCCGATTCCATCTTGTTTCCCCAGGCTCGCGACCTCCATCCTCGCGGCGTCGGCGCTGGCCGCTGTCGGAGCCAATCCCCCCGGTGCCGCCGCCCAGTCCGGGACCTTCACCGGTCGTCAGGTGATGGAGCGGTACGACGCCCAGCAGCGTACCAAGGACTCGGAGGTCACCATCGACATGCGCGTGGTGAGCCCCCGGGGCGAGGTCCGCGAGCGCGTGGTGACGCTGTGGACGCGGACCGGGACCGACGGGACGCGCCGCGTTCTGATCCGCTTCCTGCAGCCGCCAGACCTCGAAGGGACGGGCTTTCTCCACGTCGAGAACGTCGACCGGGACGACGACGCCTGGCTCTACCTCCCGGCGCTGCGACGGGCCCGCCGGATCGCCGGGTCCGACCGGCGGGACGCGTTCGTGGGGACCGACTTCTCCTACGAGGATCTGGACCCCGAAGACCTGGACGCGCACCGGTACACGCGGGTGCGCACCGAGGACCACGGCGGTCGCCCCGCATGGGTCGTCGAAGCGCTGCCCGCGAGCCCCCAGGCCACGCAGGAGAGCGGATACGCGCGCAGGCTCCTCTGGATCGATCAGGAGCGCCACACCCTGCTCCGGGCCGACCTCTTCGACCGGGACGGTGCGCTGCGGAAACGCCTCAGCGCGGACGACATCCGGCGCGTCGAGGGAAGCGATCGGTGGCGCCCCCACCGCCTGGTCATGGAAGATCTCACGGCCGGTCGGCGCACCGAGCTCTTGATGCGACAGTACCGGCTGGACCAGGGCCTCGGTGACGATCTCTTCACCGAGCGCTACTTGCGACGAGGAGGGTGAGGGTGAGGCAGGGCCCGGCCTTTCTTGTCTTTTTCGTCGGGCTCGGAGCCTGGGCGGGGGCGCCCGCGCTGGCAGCCCAACAACTGGAGTGGGGCATCCTCGCCGACTACCAGCTCGTGGGCTACCTCTCGTCACCGGACGGGCTGGAGGCGCTGGGACGCAACCAGGCCATGTTCCGGTCCGACGCCGAGCTGCGGATCGGCCGGTGGGGCCGCGCCTTCGCCGAGATCGAGGCCCGGGCCGACCACGCTGTGACGGATCGGAACCGCCTGTACGTGCGGGAAGCCTACGCGGATCTGTTCCTGGGCCCCCTCGACGTGCGGGTGGGGCGCGCCGTCCACCCCTGGGGGCGTGCCGACCAGGTGAATCCCACGGACTACTTCGGGGCATGGGACTACACCGATCTCTTGGACGCCCCGGAGGAGCCCCTGGGCCAGACGGCCCTCCAACTCCGCTGGTATCGCGGCGCGGGGTCCGTGGAGGTGGTGGTCGCCCCCCGCTTCCGGGCGAGCCTCCTCCCGGCTGCCGGGACCCGGTGGTGGCCCGATTTCCCCGACAGCGTAAGGGTCCCCGGGACCGGCACCTCCCCGGATGTCCTCGTTCCGGCTGAGTTCGCGTACGGCCCCGTGTCCTGGCCGGGCGGGGCGGGACGTCTCGCGTACGGGGTGAGGATCTCGGGAGCCGTGCGCGGGTGGGACCTGTCCGTCGCCGCGTACGAAGGTCCCTCGGACCTGCCGGCTTACGCCGTGGAGACCGAGTTCGATCCGGCGACGGGGCGGGTCTCGGCACGCCTGGACCGTCCCTACTACCGCCTGCGGTCGCTGGGCGCGGACTTCGCGACGGTGATGAGCGGGGTCGGCGTGCACGGCGAAGGTGCATGGTACCGTCCGGCGGACGACCCTCGGATCCCGGCCGGGGAACGGCTGGACTGGGTCCACTGGGTCCTGGGCGCAGACTATGGTCTGTCCGGCGCCGTGGGGGAGCGGGACCTCTTCGTGCTCCTGGAGTGGTCGCGCATGGCCTGGCCCTTCGACGAGTACGAGCCGGAGCCCCTGGACCTGGCGTACGTCTTCCGCAACGCGCTCCTGGCTCGCGCGGAGCTGGCTCGCGTTGGGTTCGGAGGCTGGGAGATGGAAAGCGCGTGGGATCTCGCGGAGGGCGGATGGCTCATGCGCTTCGCCCGGTCGTGGCACCCGGCCCGAGGGCTGCGCCTGGAAGCGAGGGCGGACCTCCTCGGTGGCGCCGAACATTCACTGTTGGGCACCTACGCTCGCAACCGCCGATTGCACGTCCGGCTCACTTACGAGCGCTGACGCCGTTCAGCGACCACGGATTCGCCGTGACGTGTATCACACGGTGCACAGGGGCTGCGGCCTGACGCGCGGCTCCCCCCTCGCCTCCATAACCGCCAGCTTCCTCGCCCTCTCAGGACTCCGCAGGACGATGGTGCCGTTCGCCCCGACTTCGTCCCGGAGCCGGCGGAACACGCCCCACTGCACGACGATGTCCATCACCAGATAGAAGATGGCTCCCAGCGAAGCGATACGGCTCAGATCGAATAGGACGGCGAGCAACCCCGCGGCCACGACGGTATACACCAGCGCGTGCCTCTGGACGGTCCCGGACATCCCGAAGTGCCGGTGGGGGATGATGTCCATGTCGGTGAGCATCGCGATCATCCGGGAGACCGCGAAAACACTGGCGATCAGGCCGGAGGTGGTGGCGATGATGGCGATGGCGATCGTGAACCAGAGCCCGTACGGGCCAAGGGCGGGACGGGCAGCCTCTGCCAGCGAATAGTCCCGGGCCTCGATGATCTCCGGTACCGAGAGGTTCGCACCCACCGCCAACGCCACCAGCAAGTAGACGACCAGGCAGATCGTGAGCGAGATCACAATGGCGCGCCCGACGTTACGGTGCGGATCCACGAGTTCCGCACCACTGTTGGCGATGGTCGTGAAGCCTTTGAACGCCAGGATGGCGAGGGCCACGCCAGCGAGGAAACCGCCGGGGGATGTCGTATTCGCGACCCCGTCCGCGGCCGCTTCGAAGGAGAGTCCCGAAGCCCAGAGCGCCGCGACGGCGAAAGCGATGAGGCCACCGATCTTCAGGAGCGCGGCGACCTGTTGCAGCCGCCCGACCACCGCGTTGCCGGCCACGTTGACGAGGAACGCAAAGACGATGAGACCCACGGCCAGCAGGGCGACGAGCCCTCCCCGATCTTCCATGTCGAAAAGCCGGAGCGTGTAGGTCCCGAAGGTTCGAGCGACCAGACTCTCGCTGATGACCATGGAGAGCGCCATGAGGAGAGCCGAAGCCCCCGTGACCGTGCCCGCCCCGTAGGCCTTCCGGAGGTAGACAGCGATCCCCCCGGCCGACGGATACGCGTTCGACATCTTCACGTACGCATACGCGCTGAAGCCGCTGACCACCGCGGCAACCAGGAACGCCAGCGGGAGCAGCGCGCCGGAAAACTCCGCCACCTGCCCGGTCAACGCAAAGACTGCGGCGCCGATCATGACGCCCGTGCCCATGGACACAGCGCCGAACAGAGAGAGGCTGCCCTTCTCGTAGGGTTGGCTCATCGAGCGTGCACCTTTTGTGGAGCGTCTATACGATGGGCCGTGGATCGTAGCAGTTATAGCGCAGGATCCGGGCATGCAGCCGCTCCGCCGACACCTCGCTGACGGATCATGACCACCCGCCTACCCCCTCCGGGATCGCACGGGCGCTGGACGCCTATGTCCAGCTCGTCAAGGCGCTCCGATGAGTACGGGGACCAAGCTCGGGAAAGTCGATCTGGATGTGAGCGCCGAGCGTTACCAGGCGTTCAAGCGACGTACCAGAACTTAGGGACGTACCACTAGTTGCACCTGTGGACGACCTCACTGATGGAGAACTCTACGTCGCTATCCAGCCTGTCGACTATTACCGCATCAGCTGGGCTCGTGGGTTCATCCGGCGTCCGACACTCCGGCCCAGGGGAGGTCACGCGAACCACGACCTGAAGTCCGTCATCTGACGCCCGCACCTCCGTGATCTCCACAGTATAGCCACCCGAAGGCCTCGGTCCGACCGCTGCCACCACGATGATGGATCTAGTGAAGTCGGCCCTTCGAGCCGGTGGCGACAGTCCCGCGTCCTGCCAAGTGCTCGTCCAGTCCGCGTCGCTGCGCACGACGTCAAACATCGGCGAGCGGAACTGAGTCTGCGCCGTCGAGAGCTCGTCAATACGTTGGAAGGCAACTACCGGCTCGAAAGGACTCATGCATGCAGCGGAGCCGATCAGAACCAGGCCTCCAACGCGCGCGATGAGAGCCTTCAGAATGACCTCCCTCTCAATATGCAGCATCAAAGGCATCCACGAGTCCGTATCCCGAACCACTCCATCCAAGGGTGTTCGCAGTAGACGTCAAGCGGGTCATAATCTGGCTGTTGCTCTCCGTATGGTGAATGGACCACAATATTGGTGATTGAAGATCAAGGGCGTCACGAGCGCCACGGGGCCATGAGCACCGTGAGGGGGGCTATATCAGCATAGCGCGCCCCCCCCCGCGAGCCCATTGTGCGACACTGGCGGCACGGTCCTCCGGCGTCCTGGATGAGACCCCTGCCCGTACTCAAGACCCGTGGATCGCGCCTCCCCAGCGCCTCCACAACGCGTTGTGGATCGGCGTGAACACGAGGCCGGCGTAGGCCCCGTAGAGAAACGCTTCCACCAACCCGATGGCGAATCCCGCAGGCGTGAGCCACCGAAAACCCGGCAACATCTGCTCCAGAAACGCGGTCATGTGCAGCGACTCGGGGACGATGAGCCCGAAGGCGATGCAGACCAGAAAAGTCACCGCGCTGAAGAGGGCCAGCGACCAGGTGACGACCTTAGTGTTCAGCATGTTCGTCCACCCTCGGCCCGGGGGCCTCACCTTCGTTTCTCGTCGCCTCGTCTCCTTGGGGCGCCCGATGCGAACCCTCGTGCCCGCCGTGCTCGTGCCCGCCGTGTCCGTGCCCGTGCCCGCCGTGCATCTTCACGTGCATCCAGATGAAGACCGCCCCGACGACCAGCCAGAAGAAGTTTTCCAGGAACCAGTCCATCGTACCACCTCGCCCGTCATGGGTCCGTGTGCCCACACCGCCTGCCCGCCCGTCATGACAAAAGGTGCACCGCCGCCCATGAAGGCCCGGTGAAGCGTACGTGAAGGTTCGTTTACCGTCCGGGCGGCTCGTTCACTTCCAACCCCTGTGTTCGATTAGGAACCCTTCACCGCACCTTCACGACGGCTTCATTCGCCAGCGGCCAAGTTGGAGTACGCACCGATACTCCGCCTCTGGAGAAGCGCCATGCCCCTCGATACCATCGACACCCAGATTGCCGTCGTCGGCGCCGGTCCGGCCGGCGCCCGCGCGGCCGAACTCCTCTCCCTAGCGGGGGCCGAGGTCCTCCTTCTCGATCCCAAGGCGCCGTGGGAGAAGCCGTGTGGTGGGGGACTCACCGACTCGGCATTTCAGGACATCCCGGAACTCCATGAGTTGGAACCACGCATGCGTTTCATCCGGGACGTGCGTATCGAGACCGACGCCGAGCACGGCTTCCAGGTCCCCCTCTCTACGCCCATCCGCGTGGTCTCCCGCCTCACGCTGGCCCAGTGGCAACTGGAGCGTGCCCTGGCTGCAGGGGCCGAGCACCTTCCCCGGCGAGCCCGGAGCATCCGGCGGCTGAGCGGCCGCTGGCGCATCGAAACGGACGAGGGGATCGTCCTGGCCGACCGCTTGGTGGGCGCCGACGGCGCGGCGAGCCTGGTCCGCAGGGCCGTGGCGCCGAAGTTCGAAGTGGAGCTGGCGCCCACCCGCGTCGCCTTCGTGCCCGGTGGCGGCCCGACCCCCGAAACGATGCTTCTACGCTTCTTCCCCCGCGTGGCCGGATACGTGTGGGACTTCCCCCGACCGGACCACCGCTCGGTGGGGGTGGGGCTCCAGGAGGGTGGCTGGCGCCGCCCGCGGATGGACGACGCGGTGGACGAGTTCCGCCTTTCTACGGAGGCGTGCCGCTGCGACGACGACAAGGTGGAGCGCGCCGGCGCCGTCATCGGTACCGCGCAACTCGGTCACGGAGACTTCGCGAGGATCGCGGGCGAGGACTTCGCCCTCCTGGGTGACGCGGCCGGCTTCGCCGACCCCACCACCGGCGAGGGCATCCGCAACGCCATGCGCTCGGCCGAGCTCCTGACCACGGCTTGGCTCGGCGACGGGACATTCGCGGCATACCCCGGCCTCGCACGGCGGGCCTTCGAGCGCGAGTTCCGGGTGAGCCGGGTTCTCCGACGCCTCGTCTTCGAAGGTGAGAGCACGTCGCGCGTCCTCGAGGCCGCTCGGCACTCATCCGCGGCACACGCACTGGTGGCCACGATAGCCGATGCCGTCAACGAGCACGACACGTCGCCCCTGAGCCTCATGAGCCGTTGGTGGCGGGCACGCCGCGCCGCCCGGGCGGAGGACCTGAGGGTCCAGTCCGGAGCCCGCGTCGCCGCCCCGTGCGGAGGATGCGACTGTGGCTCTTCACCTTCAGTCGATCGGAGATACATCCCCGAGGAGTTGGAAGAGGGGAGGGCCCTTTGAGACGGACAGAGCGAGGAAACGATCATGGATAGCGCCGTCGGGCTGGTGCAGACCTACCTCCGAGTGAACGGCTACTTCACCGTCGTCGAGTACCCGGTCGTCGAGCTCCAGGAGGGCTTCCGGACGGCGACCGACCTCGACATACTCGCGTTCCGGTTTCCGGAAGCGGGGCGGATGATACCCGGTGAAGAGGACCAGCTACCCCGGCGCCACCCACCCTTCCGAACCGACCCACTCCTTGGCATCCCCACCAATAACTCCGACATGCTGGTGGGCGAAGTGAAGGAGGGCGCGGCGGAGTTCAATCGCAGCAGCCGACGCCCGGAGGTACTGGCAGCAGCGCTGGCACGCTTCGGGTGCTGCCCGGCCGAAAGCGCGCCCGGCATGGTCCAGGACCTCCTGCGATCAGGCCGCGCCGCTACGCCCCAGGGACACACGATTCGGATGGTGGCCTTCGGATCCGTGGTGGGGCCGGGCACGGGTGGCGCTCCCTACCTGCAAGTCCCCTTGGATCATGTCGTTCGCTTCCTGGAGGAGTGGATGGAGAGGCATTGGCCGGTCCTCCGGCACACCCAGATCAAGGACCCGGTTTTGGCCTTCCTGGCCACGCTGGCCAAGGCGCGCGGACACGCATGATCGGCGGACAGCGTGCGGTGTGTCCACGCCCACCCCACTCAGGCCGACAACGTCTCCGTCGGGTCGGTCCGCACGGCCCGGACCGCGGGGATCCACACGGACACCAACGCGACCCCGAGAAGCAGCAGGGCCCCACCGAGCAGCACCACGGGATCGCTCGGCGAAACGGAATAGAGCAGACCTTCGAGCATCCGCCCCAGCGGAAGGGCCAGGGCCAGTCCGACGCCGACGCCCACCAATGCCAGACGGAGCGACTCGCGCAGCACCAGCCTCACGACCTCTCCAGGCTGGGCGCCCAGCGCCATCCGGACGCCGATCTCCCCGCGTCGACGCTCCACGCCGAACGCCGCCACTCCGTAGATGCCGAGCGCGGCCAAGAGCAGGCACAGGACGCCGAACGAGAGCAGGGCGAGCGCCGTGAAGCGGGGCCACGCGACCGTCCGGGAGAAGTTGCGCTCGAGGGGCGCCGGGTCGATGACCGGCACGTCCTCGTCGAGCCCCGCTACGACCGAGCGCACCACGGGGGTGAGGGCCGCCGCGTTCCCGCGCGTCCGCACGAGGATGCCCGGCTCCTCCCACGGGGCGAACGCGAACGGCACGTAGACCCGTGGACGCGGGAGCCCGTCCACGAACTCGTCGCGGGCCGCTTCCACCACGCCGACGACCGGGAGCTTCATTCCTCCCGGCATGAACCATGTGACGGATTGGCCGATCGGGTCCGAACCGTCGGGAAAGAGCATGCTTGCCGCGGTCCGGTCCAGAACGACGCCGAAGGGAGGTCCCCCCGGGTCGTAGTCGGAGGGGCGGAGCGGACGGCCCGATAGCACCCGGATGCCCGCCGCCGCGAAGTAGTCGCCCTCGATCGCGCGCCAACTGACGGGCAGGAAGTCCTGCTGCCGCTCTGGTTCACGCGCCGACGCCGCCAGAAAGTTCGACGGTCGGAACGACGCGAACGGAACCGCCTGGGATGCCCCGGCGTCCAGAACGTCGGCCTGGCCCTCCAACTCGGCAAGCAGGCGCCGAATGAAGTCGGTACGCTCCTCGCGGCCGAAGGCGCCGTCGGGCAGGCGCACCGAAAAGGCGAGGACGCCGTCGGGCTCGAAGCCGAGATCCACACGCTGGAGTTCGATCAAGCTGCGCGATACCAGGCCCGCCGCCGCCACCACCAGCAGCGCCAGCGCGAACTGGGCCGCCACCAGCGCGCCGCGGACGGCCCTGCCCTCATCGGACACGCCACGCGCCGACCGCCCGGGCCTCTGGATCTCCTCGCGTCGGAGCAGGAACCAGGCGGGAGCCACCCCCGAGACGAGCGCCGCGAACACGGCGGCCGCGACCGCCACGGCCAGCACCGTGCCGTTCACGGACGCCTGCGACAGTCGCTCCAGATCGGCCGGACCGACGCGTTGAACCAACGGGAGCGTGAGGTATGCTGCGGCAACGCCCGCGGCCCCACCCACCACCGCGATCATCAGCGATTCGACGACCAGTTGAACGGCCAGGCGGATGCGGCCCGCCCCGAGGGCTGCCCGCAGCGTGATCTCCCGGAGCCGGCCGGTGAGCCGCACCACCTGGAGGTTGGAAACGCTCACGCACGCCATCAGCAGAAGGAGGCCGACGGCCGCGAGGAGGAAGCGGCCCAGCCGCTCCGTGCCCGGCCCCACCATCCGCTCTTCGAGGCGCATGACCTCGGCGCCCCACCCGTCGTTGCTGTCGGGATACATGGCCGCCAGATCCGCCGCGATGGCCACGATGTCCGACCGGGCTTCCTCCACCGTGACGCCGTCTCCGAGCCGCGCCATCACCTCGAACAGCTGGTTGTCTCGCTCGCCGTCGCGGTCCGCCACCAGCGGCGTGAACAGCTCGGCCGCCGGCCACGCATGGTCCGAGGCAACGACACCGATCACGGTGCGAACCCGCCCGTCCAGGACCACCGTGGCCCCGAGCACGCCTGGATCCCGACCGTACCGTCGCTCCCACGCGCCATCGGAGAGGACGAGGACGTCGGTCGAGCCTCCCGGCGTATCCTCCTCGGGCCGGAACGTCCGCCCGAGCACGACGTCGACACCTGCCACGGCGAACAGGGCGTGGCTCGCCCGCATTCCCTGCACGGTCTCGGCGCTTCCCGAGCCCGTGAGCGTGTGGTTCGCCCACCTCCGCGCGGCCATCCCGGAGAAAGAGCGTTGGCGCTCCGCGAAATCGACGAAGTTAGGCGCGGATACCGAGAACGCACGACCCTGCGGGGTCACCTGGACGACCGCGGTCAGCCCCTCGGGATCATCGAAAGGAACCGGGTGCAGCACGACCGCGTCGACGACCGTGTGGACCACCGTGGTGGCCGCGACCCCGACCGCGAGCGTCACGACGGCGAGCCCGGCCGTGAGCGGGCGTCGCGCCACCTGACGAAGAGCGAACCTCGCATCCCGTGTGATCCAGTCCACCAACATCCCCATACCTCCCCTCCCCTGTCCCGTGGATTCCGCGCGCCGGCACGCCCGCCGGACTGCGGCTATGTCACCGAAGCGCCGAGCGGCCTCGAGGTGCGCCTCTTCCTCCTCCATTCCCTCGGCCCGCAGATCATCCACGAGCCGAGCGATGTGGAAGTCCAGCTCCTCGTCCAGCCCGTCTCCGTTCGTCACGAAGCCGGATCCGTACGCAGCACCCGACCCACCGCGGCCACGTAGCTGTCCCAGGACGATGCCTCACTGGCCAGTTGGGTTCGGCCCAGCGGCGTCAAGGAGTAGAACTTGGCGCGCCGATTGTTCTCGGAGAGCCCCCAATCCGCCTCAACCCATCCCCTCGCCGCCAGGCGGTGGAGGGCGGGATAGAGGGCGCCCTCTTCCACCAGGAGCGCATCTCCCGAAGCGTCCTTGATCCACCGCGCGACCCCGTACCCGTGCAGCGAACCCCCCGAGAGCGACTTCAGAATCAGGACGTCCAGCGTCCCTCGAACCAGGTCGAGCTCCGACATGTGGCGATCTCCCCTAAGAATTCTATGGGAAGATGCGTAGCTTCCCCTAAGATTTCAAGGGGGATGGGACTGCCGGTCGGCTGCTGACCGTATGCGAACCCACTTCCGTCCGCCGCGAGAACCGCGACCCCACCTTGGTGGCCGTGCGGGTGCGAACCCTCAGCCGGCCGCCGAGCGGATCGTGGCCCCAGCCCGTTCGTCGAGGGGATGCGAACACCCGGCCCGGCCGTCCAGGAGATCCGGCCCTGGCTCAACAGTTGGGACCGTGCCACTGTCCAGTACGGAGGGGCTCAGTCGGGCCCGCCCCGTCCAGTGATGGCTCGTCGGGCGCGCCCCGCTCCCGATCCACGATCCGAGCCCACGACTGCGTACGCGTCAACGCCGGAGGTTGTCATGCGTAGGACTCTCGTCAGTGCACTCCTTCTCTCCACTGCCTGGATCGCGGCCCCCGCCCAGGCACAGACGAGCACGGATCCCGCGCTCGCCGAGTGGAACGTCCCGTGGGAGGAGTCCCGCCCCCGCGACCCGTACGTCGCGCCCGACGGGAGGGTGTGGTTCGTCGGCCAACGCAGCCACTACGCGGCGGTGCTCGATCCGGAGACGGGCGACATGCGCCGGTACGAGCTGCCGGACGGAGCCGGCCCGCATAACCTGGTGGTCGACGACGACGGGATCGTCTGGTACACCGGCAACCTCGTTGGCAACATCGGTCGTCTCGACCCTTCGAACGGCGAGATCGTCACCTACCCGATGCCCGACGATCGGGCGCGCGATCCACACACTCTGGTGTTCGACCACGACGGCGACATGTGGTTCACCGTCCAGGGCGGCAACTACATCGGGAAGTTCTGGAAGGAGACGGGAGACGTCCGCTTGGTCGAGGCACCCACGGCTCCGGGCCGCGGCGGACGCATGGGCAGCGTCCGCCCCTACGGCATCGAAGTCGACTCGCAGAATCGGCCGTGGATCGCGCTGTTCGGGACCAACCTGATCGGCACGGTGGATCCCGAGTCGTTCGCGCTCAGGACGTTCGAGCTACCCGAGGGTGCTCGACCGCGCCGACTGGGCATCACCTCGGATGACACCGTTTGGTACGTCGACTACGCGCGCGGCTTCCTGGGGCGCCTCGATCCGGAGTCGGGGGATGTTCGCGAGTTCGCCATGCCGGGCGGCGAGGGGAGCCGCCCCTACGGGATGGCCATCGACGACGACGACCGCGTCTGGTTCGTGGAAACCGGACTGCAACCGAACCGCTTCATCGGCTTCGATCCGGCGAACGAGGACTTCTTCAGCATCTCCGACGTGGAGAGCGGCGGCGGCACGATCCGGCACATGTACTTCGACGCCGAAACGAACACCATCTGGTTCGGCGCCGACAGCAATACCGTCGGCCGCGCGGTGCTCCCGCCCCGCAGGAAGCGAGTGAGCTGAGAACGGCGCCCCCCGCCCCGGCACGAACCGCCTGCCCGTGACCGCCGCTCCGGGCCCCGCCCTGCTCCTGTTGCTTGGTGGGGCCCTCGTCGCCTCGGGTGCGGCCTTTTCGCCGGCCACGCGGCCTGGCTCCGACTCGGCCGCACCTCCGCTGCTCGCGGTCGGGGCGCCGCTCCCGGCGGACAGGCCCCAGCCCCTCAGGTCCGAAGCACTCCCGCTCGCCGACCAGCCACCGCTCCACGCGGACGGCCCTCCGCTCGGGCACACCGGCGCGTTCGGCGAACCGTCGTGTGTAGCGTGCCACTTCGGCATGGAGGTGAATCCGCCAGGCGGGCGCGTGCGCATCGAAGGCGCGCCGGAGAAGTACGATGCCGAGCGGACCTACGTGCTGACGGTCGTGCTCGAGAGCGAGCAGATGGGGGCCGCGGGCTTCCAGCTCAGCGTGCGGTCGGCCGACGGCGCCATGGGAGGCGAGTTGCGACCTACGTCGAGCCGGGTAGCGGTGCGCGACTCCGCGGGGCTGGCGTACGCGCAGCACACACGGGCCGGGTCCCGCGTCGAGAACCCGGACATCGCCCGCTGGCAGGTCACCTGGACACCGGTGCGGGGCGCGCACGGCCCGGTGACCCTGGCAGTCGCGGCCAATTCGGCCAACGGCGACGACTCGCCGTTCAGCGACTACGTGTACACGGCGCAGGTGAGCGTGCCCGCGCCGTCTTCCGCGAGTGATGTCAGCCCCCGGCCCTAACCCCGCCGCGCCCGGACGTCCTCCATCACGGCAGCGAATACGTCCCTGAACTCGGGCAGCGCCGCCCGGATCTCCTCGATGTCGCCGGCCTCTCCGAGCTTCTCCAGTTTGAAGCAGTGTATCCGCAAAGGCTCCATTCCGAGGGTCTCAGCCGTGCCCTTCAGCGAGTGGGCCGCGGCGGTAATACCCGCCGTGTCCAAGGCCTGAGCGGCCGTCGTGAGGCTCTCGACCCGCTGGGGTCCCAACTCGAGGAACTTGCCCAGGAGAACGTCCAGGATCTCAACATCATCACCGACGTGGTTGAGCGCGATCTTGGGGTTGTACGGGGGGACCTGATGCGCCTTCGGCGCCGGCTGCTGGCCGCTCGCCCGGGCGAGGGCGTCGTGGAGCTGCCGGAAGTCGACCGGCTTGGAGACGTAGTCATCCATCCCCGCCTCGATACACCGTTCGCGATCGCCCTTCATCGCGTGGGCCGTCATCGCGATGATAGGAATCCGCTCCCCGTCCGCAGACTCTCGCTCACGGATCCTGAGCGTCGCCTCGAACCCATCCATCTCGGGCATCTGGATGTCCATGAGAACCACGTCGAATCCTCCTGCGGAGACCGCTTCGACCGCCTCCACACCATTGCGCGCCACCGTCACTTCATGGCCCGCTTTCGACAGGATCGCGGTCGCGACCGTCTGATTGACGCGGTTGTCCTCCGCGAGGAGGACACGTAGGGCTTTGACGGTCGGGGGCGCCGATTGGGTCGGCTCCGGAGCAGCGTCCTCATCAACCGTGTCGGCCAACACACCACGGATCATCTCCAGGAGCTCCGCAGGGAGGATCGGCTTGAGCATGAAGCCGTTGATTCCCATTGCGCGGCGGCGGGCGGCGACGCCTCGCCGACCAGACGTGAGCACCACGATCGGCACATCGGAAGACGTCGGTTCCGACTTGAGCCGACGGACCAACTCGTACCCGTCGTGATCCGGCATGTGCATGTCGGTCAGCACGAGGTCGATCGGGCGACCAGATCGCGCGCTCTCGGCTACGAGCTCCATGCCGCGGAGGACGCCGTCCGCGAGAAACGGGATCATCTCCCAGCGCTGTACGCACTCCCTGAGGATCCTCCGGTTCGTCGCGTTGTCGTCCACGATCAGCACGTGTTTGCCCCGTAACGCATCGGGCGTCGCCAGCCGTGCGGCGGGCAGATCACCCGCGTCCGCCAGGCCGAAGCTGGCTGTGAGTGTGAACACACTCCCCTCCCCTTCGACCGATGACACCGTGACGGCCCCGTCCATCATTCGAGCGATTTCCCCGGCGATGGTCAACCCGAGTCCCGTGCCTCCAAAACGCCGCGTCGTCGACCCGTCTGCCTGCGAAAAGGCGTCGAAGATCCTCTCACGGGCGTCCATCGGGATCCCGATCCCGGTGTCGCGCACCGCGAACGCGAGCGTGACGCCGCGGTCGTCACGTTCCACCACCGACGTCCACACCGTGATCTCACCTTCGTCCGTGAACTTGATCGCGTTCCCAAGTAGGTTGATCAGGACCTGGCGCACCCGACCCGAATCCCCGACCAAGGCGTGCGGCACGTCGTCGTCCTCCTCGTAGAGGAGTTCGATTCCCTTCTCGGCGGCGCGTATGGCCAAGGGTTTGAACGTGTCGGCCAGTGTGTCCCGAAGCAGAAACGGGACAGGATCCAACTCGAGCTTTCCAGACTCGATTTTGGAGAAGTCGAGAATCTCGTCGATGATCGCCAGGAGAGCTTGGGAGGACTTCTCGACCATCTCCAGATACTCTCGCTGCTCCTGGGACAGCTCCGAATCGAGCGCCAAGCTCGTCATTCCCATGATCCCATTCATGGGCGTTCGGATTTCGTGGCTCATGTTGGCCACGAACTCGCTTTTGGCGCGGTTCGACGCTTCGGCCTCATCCTTGGCCCGGGTGAGCGCGGCCGCCGTCTCCTTGATCTCGCTGATGTCTCGCCCGACGGCATAGACCAGCCCCTCCGCCACGATCGACAGCGCGCTCCAGGCCATCCAGCGCTCACCGCCATCGCCGCGGGCCATTCGGGCCTCGAAGTAGTTGACCGCCTGACCCGACCTGAGGCGTTCCATGTGCCGCCGGAGGTGAGCGCGGTCGTCGTGAAGGACCATGCACATGAAGCTCACGTCGTCGAGATCCGGAAGCGTGTAGCCCATGAAATCGGTAAACGCTTGGTTGACCCGGATGAAGCGTCCGTCCAGGTCGGTGATCACGAGCGGATCGAGCGACAGTTCGAAGAAACGGCCGGCCTCCAGGGCCAGCCGTTTTGCTTCGGAAAGGTCATCCAGCACTCCGACGAATCGAACCTGTCCGTCCGGAAGGACCATCCGGCTGATCGCCAACTCCACCGGCACAGCCGTTCCGTCGGCCCGTCGGGCCATCAACTCACGGCTGGACCCGACGTACTCTCGCTCGAGCGCTGCCACGGTAAGACCGTCCGAGATCAGAGAGATCGACTCGCCATGCAGCGCACCCGGACCATATCCCAGAATACGATGAGCGGCTGGATTCGCCCTGTCGATGCGCCCCGCCGGATCGACGGAGATGACGCCGTTCCGGACCGAGTCCAGAATGGTCGCGCGTTCATCCTCGCTCGCCCGTAGCGCGCGCTCCTGCAGCGCCTTCACCTTCCCCTGGGTCAGGTCGATGGCGTATCCGGCAGCGCCGAGCAAGAAAGGCGCCGTGTCGATGATCCACAGGAGGGGTTGGCCCGCCTGGGCCGCGAGCATCCCGCCGGGGGTCAATCCAAGCCCGCGGAGTTGCATCTCGATCAACGTGGCGGTGATCGGAAACAGCAGACCGAACGCGACGCCGAACACGCCGAGGCGCTTGTCGGGGCTGTGGTGGGGTCCTGCGATGTCCGTCATTGGTCAGCGGGAAGGGGGGGAGCCAAGTTCGACGCCCAGCGATCCAAGTGTCAAACTCCTGGTGGCTCGCTACCTTGGCGGATGCACCTCAACCGTATCATGGTCACCGCCTCCGCAAGCCTCGTACTCGGCTGTGGGCAGCCCTCCCCGGGGGATGCGCCGGAGGGCAGCTCGGACCCACCGGCCCACATCACCACGGCGGCCGCGCGTGTCTCGGAGGTCCATGCCGACAGCGTCGCCATCCTGGCCGACCTCGCGTACCTCTCAGCGGACGAGCGTGGGGGAAGGCGTCCGCTCGAGGCAGGGAGTGTGGAGGCCAGGGCGCGCGTCGAGGCCACGTTCAAGGAAGCCGGACTCCGCCCGTTCGACGACCGTTTCCAGCGCCCCTTCACGGCGCCCGGCACCACCGACACGATCGGCGTCAACGTCGTGGGCTGGCTCCCGGGCTCGGACGACGAAGACCGCTACATCGTGCTGACCGCCCACTTCGACCATATGGGCGTGCGCGACGGCGTCGTGTTCAACGGGGCCGACGACAACGCGTCCGGCACCGCCGCCCTCTTGTTCCTGGCCCGTCACCTCGCGGAGCACCCGCTTCGCCACCCGGTCGTCCTGGCCGCCGTGGACACGGAGGAGAGCGGGCTCAGGGGCGCCCGCGCGTTCGTGACCGATCCGCCGGTTCCGGCAGAGCAGATCGCGCTGAACGTCAACATGGACATGCTCTCCCGGGGCAACGGCACGCTCTGGGCGGCCGGGGCGCACGCCACCCCGTCCCTCCGGCCCCTCCTGGATCGGGTGGCGACCGAGGCGCCCCTGACGCTCCGTCAGGGACACGACCGGCCCGGCGTTCCGGGCGAGATGGACTGGACCCAGTCGTCCGATCACGGTCCGTTTCACGACGCCGGTATCCCCTGGGTGTACTTCGGAGTGGAGGATCACCCGGACGTGCATGCCCCTACCGACGACTTCGAACGCATCGAGCCGTCCGACTATCTGAACGCCGTCCGGACGGTCGTGCTCGCGCTCCATCTGCTCGACGCGGAACTGGACTCGGTCGAGCGGTGAGGGAGGACAAGGGGGCCGCCCCGAGCAACAGAGCACCTCCTCGCCGAGACGCCCGATGACCGAGGCCGGTCCACGACTTCGCATTCCGCACCCGCTCGTGCTCCTCCTCGGGTGCGTTCTACTCGCGGCCGCAGCCAGTTGGATCGTGCCGGCCGGGGAGTTCGAGCGCACCGAAGACGCCGTAACGGGCCGTATCGTAGTCGTGGCGGGAACCTACCACGAGGTGGAACCGGCTCCTGTAGGCGCGTTCGACGCGCTCGTGGCCCTCCCCCGCGGGATGGCCGACTCGGCCGACGTCATCTTCCTGATCTTCCTGATCGGCGGCGCGTTCACCGTGGTCGACGAGACCGGAACGCTGCGGCGTGCCGTGTCGTGGTTGATCCGCGGGCTGCACGGGCGTGACCTGCTGGTCATTCCCGTCGTCTCGGCCCTCTTCGCGACCGGCGGAGCGCTTCAGAATCTGCAGGAGGAGATCATCGCGCTGGTGCCCGTGCTGCTCATCCTGACGAGGCGGATGGGCTTCACCCCGATGGTCGCCGTCTCGATGAGCGCGGGCTCGGCGTTCGTCGCGTCCGCCTTCAGCCCCATGAACCCGTTCCAGGTCGGCATCGCGCAGCAGTTGGCCGAGGTGCCCCTCCTTTCGGGTTGGGCGTTCCGAACGAGCTTTCTCCTGATCGCGGTGGCCGTGTGGGTGGGCGCAACCATGCGTCACGCGCAGCGAACGCGGGTCGACGTGCGGGTCGAAGACGTGGTCGCCGAAGCCGACATGCGCGTAGGCGACTGGGCGGTCCTCGGGCTGATCGCGGGCACCTTCGCGACGCTGGTCTGGGGCCTGCTCCGGCTCGGATGGGGCTTCGACGAGATGTCCGCCCTCTTCTTCGTCATGGGCTCCATCGTCGGCCTGCTGGCGGGACTCGGCGTGACCGGTACGGCGGAAGCGTACGTGAAGGGGTTCAGGGAGATGGCGTACGCGGCACTTCTCGTCGGCTTCGCGCGGGCCATCTTCGTGGTGCTGCAGGACGGGCGCATCGTCGACACGCTGGTACACGCCCTCTTCACACCGCTCGAAGGTCTACCCGTGCTCGCATCCGCGTTCGGCATGGTCGCCGCCCAGGCGTTGATTCACGTCCCGGTTCCCTCCGTGAGCGGACAGGCCGTGCTGACCATGCCGGTGCTCGTGCCCCTTTCGGATCTTCTGGGGATGAGCCGCCAGGTCACCATTCTCGCGTATCAGTACGGCGGCGGGCTCTGCGACCTGGTCACACCCACGAACGGGGCCCTCATGGCCATTCTCGCGACCGCCGGCGTGCGCTACGACGACTGGCTCAGGTTCTGCGGCCCGCTGTACCTGGGGATGGTCGCGCTGGGGCTCGTGAGCATCGCGGTGGGTCTGGCCATCGGACTGTAGGGTGGGTCGCCGGCCGAGTAGTGCACCGGTGGCGTCGAGACGCCGATCCGTGGGGGTCGCCGCCGAAACGGCACACCCTGCGCGGTGCCCTTGCCGCGTCCTGCACGATCCCGGACGCCGACGATGAGCCGTCGACCGTGAGCCGCCCCCTCCACAGAAACGTCTGGGTGACGTCGGCCACCAGCTTCCTCACGGATGTGTCCAGCGAGATGCTGCAGAATGTCCTTCCGCTGTTTCTGGCCAACGTCCTGGGTGTGCGCGTCTGGGCGGTGGGCGCCGTCGAAGGCCTGGCCGACACCACCGCCGCCGTGGTCAAGCTCTACTCGGGATGGATATCCGACCGGCTCGCCTCCCGGAAGTGGCCGGCCGTTGCCGGGTACGCCGTGTCGGCGTCCGCCAAGCCCTTCTACCTGATCGTCGCGTCGTGGACCGCCGTGGCGGGGGTCCGGTGGGCCGACCGGGTCGGAAAAGGGATCCGCTCCGCCCCCCGCGACGCCCTGCTCGCGGATTCGGTCGAGCCCGCCCGGCGGGGCCTCGCCTTTGGCATCCACCGGGCGGCGGATACCGGCGGCGCCGTGGTCGGCCTGGCCGTCACGCTGTGGGTGGTCAATGCGGTTCAGGGGAACGCCGCCCTCCTGGAAGCGGAGACCTTCCGCACGCTCGTGCGCTGGAGTCTCGTGCCCGCGTTCCTGGCGGTCGGCGTTCTGGCGGTGGGGGCGCGGGAGGTGGCGGGGGCGCGGGAGGTGGCGGGAGCGCGGGAGGTGGCGGGAGCGCGGGCGGAGGGTGACGGTGCCCGTGCGGCCGTGCACCCAGCGCCTCGGATGACCCACGCCATCCGCGGATTCGGCCGACCGTTTCTGGTCTTCTTGACCGCCTCGGCCATCTTCGCGATCGGCAACTCGGCCGACGCCTTCCTGATCCTGCGGGCACAGGAGCGGGGGCTGGGGGTGGTCGGCGTGCTGTGGACGCTGCTGGCGTTCAACATCGTCTACACGGCCGTGTCAGCGCCCGCCGGAGCGCTCGCGGACCGCATCCCGCGGGCCCGGGTCGTCGTGGGCGGGTGGATCGTCTACGGCCTCGTCTACCTGGGATTCGCGACGGCTGACTCGGCCCGCGCTGTGGTCGCGCTGTTCATCGTGTACGGGGCCTATCACGGGCTCGTGGCCGGGGCGGCCAAGGCGCTCGTCGCGGACTTGGTTCCGCCCGCCCAGCGCGGGTTGGGCTACGGAGCCTACCACGCGGTGGTGGGGCTTCTGGCGCTGCCCGCGTCGGTCCTGGCCGGCGTCCTGTGGCAGGGGGTGGGGTCGTGGGGCGGCCTGGGAGCCGCCGCCCCGTTCTGGTTCGGAGCGGGCACGGCCGTGGTCGCGAGCGCGGTGATGGTGCTCGGCGGGGCGACGGGGACAGGCACCCGAGTGTGACCACGAGGAACCGGGCAACGCCAGCCGTGCCATCCCGCCCGCCTCAGCCGCCCCGCGCCCATTCCTCCTTGAGGATCCCGTACACCTCGACGTCCTCGAACGTCCCCCACTTCAGGAGATGCTCCCGCAGCCTACCCTCGTGCCGCATCCCCAACTTCTGGAGAACCCGGCCCGATGCTCCGTTCCACGAGAAGTGGAATGCGGTGATCCGATGGAGATCGAGTTCGCTGAAGCCGTAGGAGATCAGGGCACGCCCTGCCTCGGTGGCGTACCCGCGACTCCAGAACGGGCCCCCCATCCAGTAGGCGAGCTCCGCGCGGTCGTGCAGTGGCTTGAAGATGAGGGCGATGGCACCGACCAACCCGTCCTCGGACGTCACCGCCAACTCGAGTTGCGCACCGTCTTCCCACGCGGCCGCTTGGCTCTCGATCCAGGCCTCCGCGACCCCGTCCTCGTACGGGTGCGGGACCTGGATCGTGCCCGCAGCCACTTCGTGGGCCCCGGCGAGCGCCCGGACGCTGTTCGCGTCGTCCAACGTCAATGGGCGGAGAACCAGCCGCTCGGTGGGGAGGGTGGGGAGGGGCATCGGGCGAACTGTGGACATCGGCCGAAGGTGATTACTGGTCCTGTTCCGTGCAATGCGCCCCCCCTGTCCGAGGGACCCGCGATCATCTCCCGACGTTATCGGCCAAGGTCGTTCCAATATTCCCGTAGCTCAGACCGCTTTCGCCAATATCCGCTCAGGTGGATCACAACACCCACGACGGCGACCAACCACCCCGCAATCGCCCAGCCCATGGGGGCCGCCCTCCAGGTGGCGACCAAGAACAGAACGATGCCAGATCCCATGAGAAGCTTCGCCACGCGGTGCCAACGGTTCACCGCCCTAGCCTCCGCGACCTCACCCTGGATCAGCAGCTCGGGATTCTGGAAGGCAGTCCGAAAACAAGCGGTCCAAGTATCTTCCCCACGTGCCCACCAGCGCCCCTGGTAGCCTCCACTCCATGGCAGACAAGGCATTGGCTTCGGGCGAACGAACGAAGGTCGGACTCCATTGGCGGATCAGAGTCGGAATCTCCGGATAGAGCCTGGGTACGGAAACCCAGTCGACCACATCTACCTCCGCCGCTCGGTGCGATCCCTTCGCTCAATCACCCTCGTACATCCGCTCGAGGTCCACAACTTCCAGATCGGCGCGTTCGCCCGAAGAAACCCGTACGTCATCATCAAACGATGAGCCGAATAGGAGTAGTTTTGCGCTCCTCGCTCGATCACCGAGTGCGATGCGTGCCTCCTCGAGGCGCCGCACGTGCCGCATCGTGAACTGCGCACCAACCTTTGCCTCACCAATGGCGTGCACAGTGCGCCCTCCTGGGGCGACGGCATCATCCGCTGCAACCACAACATCGATTTCCCTCGGCTCGGTGGCTCCGGTTTCGGTGTTCGTAACGGTCAAGGCTGTCGGACCGACATGGTTTGGTAGACCGCCAAGAGTGTCCTGGCTGGCGAAGTGCGTAGTCCATGATCGCGCCATCGCCTCAAAGCACGGGCCAAGCACCTGTGACCTGAACGTGGGAATGAGGTCACCCCAAAGCGCTTCGGTGTTGACGCCATGTCGTCCAAGGCGCGCTTCGTTACGGCGGATTACAGCATAGTGGAAACGAATGAGGGGGTCCGACGGCTGGTATGTCGGCCGATTGTCTCGAACCGGATCCTGCACCTCTTCTATGAAGGAGGCAGACGCGAGTGCGCTCACTATGCTATGCAGTGAACTACCCGAGATATTCACGTACTTCGTCAGCGAACTCCACGCGTGGTTGCCGAGAGCGACGCCGGCGAGCGTCGAATGGTACAGGTTCGGCTTTCGCACCTTCGATAGGGCCGGATCCTCGCCGAGGAGAAGCTCCACTTCGCCGAAGAGTGGGGCGGCAGGCGAAAGCACGCGGCGGCAGACCCACCGACCAAAGTCTTCGGAAGATGCGGGTAGATCGTTCTCGACCATCTCCCGCGCGTATGCGGCTACTCCACCGAGCACTGCATAGGTCTCTACTGCCGTCATGTGGTCGTCGATGCCATGCAGGTGCCGTGCTGTGCGGAAGTCGAACGGTTGCATCCTCAGGTCCAGCCCTGCTCGTCCCCGGAGCGGGGCGGTACCGGTCAGGAGCATGCCCATCACGCTCATGGCCGAGCCGCAAAGGACGAGTCGAGTCCTGGAGCCCCGTCGAGTCTTTCCCCGGGGAGCGTAGGCGCGCTGGATAATGGAGTCGAGTGCGGGAGTATGCTCCAGGAGGTACGGGAATTCATCAAGCACGACCAGCATCTCACGGTCCCGGCCGAGCGCGACAAGGGCGTCAACCGCCTCATCCCAGGTATCGAGCGCGAGGGGGGCTCCGGCACCGATGTGTTTTCCCAGGTGCTCGCCCATGTCCCGAAGTGCTTCGGCACTGGAGCCACGAAGAGCGTGGTAGTAGAAGCCGCCTACCTGCTCGGACAGATCCTGGAGCATGAACGACTTCCCGATCCGGCGGCGCCCCCAGACGATGCCGAGGCTGGAGTAGGGCTCGCCGCTTTTCGCGAACTCCGTGAGTCGCCCCCACTCCGAGTCTCTCCCAATCAGGTCATGTGAGGGCTCGATCGCCATCCGTAACTCCATCAAGATACAGTACAGTTTCTTGGAGCAAGCCGTACGAGGATCGCCCAGCCACTCACTCCAGTAAGATACACTACATTAAGATGTAGTAACAATAATCGCTGAGAGCCCCCCCAGACGGAGCCCCGCCGCCGATCTCCCGAGCACAAACAGTATTGATTCATATCGATACTGTTTTATACTGAACTGCGCGCGGTCGGAGCGGAGGTCACTTCGATCGCGGAAGCCTCCTCGGCACCTCAACCCACTGCCCAGACACCCCATGTCCCGACTCACCCACCTCAAGCCCGCTTGGTTTCACATCCTTTTGGCGTTGGCGAACGGCGCGCAGCACGGGTACGCGATCCGTCAGGCGGTCGAGGACCGCACGGACGGGGCCGTCCGGCTCTGGCCCGCGACGCTGTACGGGTCGATCCGCGAGCTGTCCGAGCACGGGGTGATCGAGGCGCTGGAGGGCGAGGAGGACCCCGACGACGACCAACGGAGGCGCTACTACCGGCTGACGGATGCCGGACGTGCCGTCCTGTCCGCCGAGGTCGAGCGGCTCCAGGGGCTGGTCGACGTGGCCCGGTCGAGCGAGGCGTTGGCGTGAGGCGCACCAACGTTCGGCGCCCGTCGCGAGGCGTGAAGGCGTGAACACGTGAGGCCCCGGGACGTAGGGCGAGCATGAGGCCCGGCGTCGAGCCCCGCTCAATCCGGCTGATGTGCCGCCTGTACCGGTGGGCGACGCTCCTGCTTCCGCCGGACTTCCGGTCGTCGCTGCTCGCGGAGGGCGGGCGGGATCTCCTCCAGCTTCTGCGCGAAGCGCACAAGGAGCGGGGGCCGGAGGCGGTGCTGAGGCAGGGCGGGGCGGCGCTGGCCGACGTACTCGCCGCCGCGCCGCGGGAGTGGCGGGCGCAATCGATGAGGAATACGAACTCGACGGGAGGTGGGGGGATGGCGGACCGACTGAACGAACTGAAAGTTGCGGCGCGGGCGCTGGCGAAGCGGCCGGGCTACGCCGCGGCTGCGGTGATCACCCTCGCGCTCGGGATGGGCTCTACGGTGGCCATCTTCACGATCGTGAACGCGGTCGTGCTGCAACCGCTCCCCTACGCGGATGCGAACCGCCTGGTCACGATCCGTCACCACGCGCCGGGCCTCGACCTGCCGGACCTCTCGAACTCACCCGGGACGATCCGCGTCTACCGGGAGGAGGCGGACTTCCTCCAGGCTATGGCCCCCTACGGCCGTGCGTCGATGAACCTCACCGGCGGGGCGGCGCCGGAGCGCGTTCGGGCCGTTTCGGCGGCCCCGTCCCTGTTCTCCGTTCTCGGGGTCGCGCCGTCGCTGGGCCGTCCGTTCAATGACGCGGACGCGACCGAGGGTCCCGCCTTGGCCACGATCCTCTCCCATCGGTTCTGGACCTCGAACTTCGGAGGAGACCCGTCCGTCATCGGTCGCTCCGTGACGCTCGACGGGAGCCCGGTCGAGGTCGTCGGAGTCGCCCCGGCCGGCTTCGCCTTCCCCAACCCGGACGTCGACCTCTACGTGCCCATGTGGGTGGACCCGCTCGGCGATTTCGGAGCCTTCGGTACGCAGATGGTGGCGCGGCTCGCGCCCACCATCTCGGTTGAAGCTGCGCAGGCTCGCACGGACGACTTGAACGCTCGCTTCCCCGACTTCTTCGAGGGCATCGAGAGCCTCCTGGATCAGGCGGGCTGGTCCGCAACGGTGGTCCCGTACAAGGACTTCATCGTGGGACCCGACGTGGCGTCTACGCTCTGGCTTCTGCTGGGGACGGTCGGGGTCGTCCTGCTCATCGCCTGCGCCAACGTCGCCAACCTGTTCCTGGTTCGGTCCGACGGACGCCAGAAGGAGATTGCGGTGCGGCGGGCCATGGGAGCGCGGCCCGGCCACATCGCGCGGTCCTTCCTGGCCGAATCCGTGGTTTTGGGCGTGGCGGGCGGAATCCTGGGGGTGGCGCTGGCCGCCTTCGGCATTTCGCTGCTCGCGGCGCACGGGCCGGAGGAGTTGCCGCGTCTTCATGAAGTTCGTTTCGGGGCGTCGGCTCTGATCCTTGCCGGTGCTTTGGCGATGGGCGTGGCCGTGGTCCTTGGATCCGTACCGGCCCTGGCCAGCCGGAGGAGCACGCCAGCGGGGATCCTCCGCGACGGCGAGCGGGGTTCGACGGTCGGGCGAAGCCGGCAGCGCGGACGGAACACGCTGGTGGCTGGGCAGTTGGCGCTGGCCCTCGTTCTCCTCGTCGGGTCCGGCCTCATGCTCCGCTCCTTCGCCGCGCTGCGCGGCGTGGACGCCGGAATCGACGGAACGGGCGTGACCGTCGTCGGCTTGAGAGTCAGCGACACACCGAGCGACGAAGCCGCGCGCTTCTTCCAGCAGGTCGCCGAGGAGGTAGCCACCCTGCCGGGCATCGCCTCCGTCGGACTATCCGGGCATGTGCCCATCGGTGGCGGCAACAACAACGGCGGCTCGTTCTACATCGAATCGCGACCGCGAGACGAGGGCGACTTGCCCCCGGTCGCCATGTACAAGCCCATCGGGGCCGACTACCTCGACGCGCTCCGTCAACCACTTCGTGCCGGGCGGGCCTTGAGGCGCTCGGACTGGGAAACCGGCACACCCGTACTCCTCGTCAACGAAACGTTCTCGCGCCAGCACTTCGACGGCAACGCCATCGGCGAGCGCATCAAGTGGGACGAATCCGTGCAGTTCGCAGAAATCGTCGGCGTCGTCGGGAACGTCCGGGAGTTCGGCCTCCAGGAAGAAGCCGGTCCGGTAGCATATTTGCCCATGGTCGTGGGTGACTGGTCGTATCCCAACCTGGAGGGGATGTACCTCTTCGCTCGCGCGGACGGCGACCGCACGGTGCCGGTGCCGGCCATTCGCGAGATCGTTCGTCGGCTGAATCCGGACGTACCGGTCACGTCCGTCCGTACCATGGACGAAGTCATGGCGGGCGGGATGGCTGCGACTTCGTTCACGATGCTGCTTCTCGGTATCGCCTCGGGAATCGCGCTTTTCCTCGGCGCCGTCGGACTGTTCGGCGTGGTGTCGTACGTGGTCGGGCAGCGTACTCGCGAGATCGGCGTCCGGGTCGCGCTCGGAGCCGAGTCCTCCGAGATCCAGGGGATGGTGCTGCGCCAGGGCGGGAAGGTAGCGCTCGGCGGTGTACTCCTTGGGATGGCCGGTGCGGTGGCGCTCAGCCGGGTCATGGCGTCGCTCCTGTACGGCGTCTCGACCAAGGATCCGCTCGCGTTCGGTCTGGCGCCCGCGGTGCTTCTGCTGGTCGCCGGGCTGGCGACTTGGCTACCCGCGAGGCGGGCGGCTCGGGTCGATCCGTTGGTGGCGCTTCGCTCGGAGTAGCCGTAGAGCAGGGCCGGGCGGGCGCCGCCCGTGTACATTGTCCGCATGAGCCATCTCACGGAAGCGCAGCGGTCGGCGATCGAAGCTGTCCTGACGCAGGAACTCGGGAAACTCGAGCGGAGCATGAAGGTCTCGGAAGAGGCCGCGCGCCCGGTCGAGCTCGATCAGACGGCCGTGGGCCGCCTGTCCCGGATGGACTCGATGCAGAGTCAGAGTATGGCGCAGAATCTGGCCGAGCGGGAGCAGGTGCGTTTCGCCCTGATCCGGGAGGCCCTCGAGCGTCTGGAGGCGGGCACGTTCGGGCTCTGTTCCGGCTGTTCTGCCCCGGTCCCGTTCGAACGGCTCCTCATCTTCCCGGAGACGCCGACGTGTCAGGCGTGCGGGTGAGACGGAGCGCCGCGTGACGGCGTCCGAAGGACGGCAGGCGTTGCGGCGGCTCTGTAGGCCCCCGATCCACGGCACCAGGGACGCCCCGCGATGACATCCCCACCAAGCGAAGTCCGCGTGGTTGCTGCGGTCATCCAGCGCGACGGCCGGTATCTCGTCGGCCTACGCCGCGCCGACAAGCGACACGGTGGGCTGTGGGAGTTCCCGGGGGGAAAGTTGGACCCTGGAGAGACGCTCCTGGACGCCGCCGCGCGGGAGTTGGAGGAGGAGCTCGCCGTTCGGTGCGAGGGGATCAGCACCGTCGTGTGGACCTCGCGCGATCCCGGATCGGTCTACGTGATCGAGTTCGCGAAGGCGCGTATCACCGGTGATCCCGTGGCGCTGGAGCACGAGCGAATCGGCTGGTTCACGCCGGAAGAGTTGGGTGGAATGCCGCTGGCTCCGGCTGACGCGGCGTTCGTTGCGGATTGTCTGGGGGGATGAGCGGAGTGGTGGGTGGGGTCGCGCGGTTGGCGAATGCGGGCGTCGCCGGTGCGGCGATAGCTGACATCGCCCGAGGGGCGGGCTCGGTGTAACGAAAGTAGTATCTGTGGTGACGACACGGAGAGTGTATGCGGATCGATCACGTGCAGGTTGCGATGCCGGATGGCGGAGAGGGAGAGGCGCGGTCGTTCTATCGTGATGTAGTTGGGATGACTGAGGTCGAGAAGCCCGAACCCCTTCGGTCCCGCGGTGGATGTTGGTTCGTCCGCGACTCATGTCACGTTCACCTGGGTATCGACCCCGAGTTCCGGCCGGCTCGGAAGGCTCACCCCGCGTTTCTCAGTGATGAGCTCGAGGCTCTGGCTGAGCGGCTCGGTGGGGCGGGATATCCTGTGAAGTGGTCGTCCGAAGTCCCCGGTACGGACCGATTCTACACTGAGGACCCGTTCGGGAATCGAATTGAGTTCCTCCGGATGGGGCACGGCTTCAGCGAAGCTGAACCGTGAGCGGATCTAGAATCGGCTCGGTCTACCCGTGCGGTGAAGCGACGCTCGGGGGACCCTGCGTTGTAGAGGGGCAACCAACCGGCCCATATTACCCCTATTCGATGAGCACTTACCTCTTTTCCGGCGACGGCCGGTCGCCGTGCAATCCCTTGACTTGCCGTTTCTCGACCATCTGACGTTGACGCCTGGGCACGGGTCAACCCCACGGGCCCTTGGAGAGCACAGAGGCGAACAGGAGCTCCACAGCCAGCGGCCGCCCGAAGCGCTGGAGACGATGCGCTTGGCCGAACGGCTCCTTGCCAGCTTGGATACCGACCCTGAAATCGAGTCGACCTGGGCCGCAGAGGTCTTCTGCAGCGATTCGCGTACGCGATGGTGTACAAGGCCCTGGACGATGAGATCCTCGTAGTGGCCCTTGCCCACCAGAAGCAGCGCCCTGGATATTGGCGAGACCGGGCTTGAAGGAGCGAGCGGGGGATTTCAGAGGGTCAGATGAAAGGAATTGGGATGTGCGCGCAACTCGTCCGGGCTCACCGCTTCCACCGAGCCAGCGGTGTAGTACGCAATCAGGCGCTGGTCACCCTGCTTGTCTTCGCGGCCACCCTGGGGACCTCCCTGGCGGTGGCGCCGGAGGGTCGGGCACAGGAGGTCCGGGAGCCGCGCAGCCCCACCATGGCCGCGCTCAAGGCCCGGACGGAGGCCGCCCCGACGGACTCCCTGGACACCGATCCATTCTGGCGGGTGGTGGCCGCCCGGGCCACGCCCCTGGTGGAGGCCCTCCCCGGCACCGATTCGGTCCTGGTCACCTTCCTCTGGCGGGGGGACCCCGGGACGCGGAACGCGCTGATCTTCGGCGACCTCACGGGATGGCTACCCCCCGCGAACGAGACGGCGCGCCTCCCGGCCACGGACGTCTGGTATCTTTCGGTGGCGTCGCGGCCCGACGTGCGCTTCCGCTACCGGATCGCCGAAAACGACTCCCGTCGGATCTACTGGGAGGACCCGGACTTCCGCGAGCGGTTGCAGGCGTTCCGCTCCGATCCCCTCAATCCGGACACCGTCCTTCTCGCGCCCGGCCAGCCTGGGTCCTGGTTCGAGGGCCCCGCCTTCCGACCCGACCAGTGGACGCCGCCCCGGCAGCCACGGGGCGGCTCCAGGGACACGCTGGTCCTCGGGGACCACCGGGTGGTGCTGTACGAGCCGTCGGGGGTCGAGCGCGGCGACGTGGGAGTGATCGTCGCCCTGGACGGCGGGGCGTACGACGCCCTGGTCTCCACCCCCGCCACGGCGGAGCGCCTCATGGAGGAGAGGACCATCCCTCCCGCGGTGCTCGTCCTCGTATTACATCGCGACCGCAACGTCGAGCTCCCTCCCAACGAGCCCTTCGTCCGCTTCGTCGCCGACACCCTCTTCCCGGCCCTGGAGGCGCGCTACGAGGTGGCGGCGGACCCCTCCCGGAGTGTGGTGGTGGGCTCCAGCCTCGGCGGTCTCGCGGCCCTCTACCTCGGCGTCCGGCTGCCCCAACGCTTCGGATCGGTCGTGGGCCAGTCCGGGGCGTATTGGTGGTCGCCACCGGGGGACCAGGACGGTCCCTGGCTATCCCGGCTCCTGGCGTCTCGGGAGGACCCGGCACTCCGGGTCTACCTGGACGCCGGCACCCTGGAGACCCAGCCGGTCCGGGGAGGGGCCAGCATGCTGCGGGTCACACAGCAGATCCGGGACCTGCTCTGCGCCCGGGGTGACGACGTGGCCTACCGCACCTTTCCCGCCGGGCACATGTACGAGGGCTGGCGCAGCACCCTGCCCGGGGCGTTGGCGTGGGCCCTGGCGGATGTGTCGGGCGGCGAGGCGGGGCTGCGCGACTGCGACGACCTGCTGTCCGGAAAGAGCCCGGACCCGAGGCAGGGAGGGTCCTAGGCTGTGCGAGACACAGACGCCGACTAGCTACTGCGTGAAGGCTAGCGTCGCCCACCTCGAGAGGTAGCACGAGTTGCCGAATCGACTGATTTTCTCTGGAAGCCGACTCGCGCGCCGGCACACTGGCGGCTTCGGCGCGAAATGTGCTGCGCCCGTCATGTCTTTGATGATCTTGGCCGGCTGCGACCCGACCTCTCCGACGTCGAATTACGTTGAGCGCGACAGCGCAGGCATCCGGATCGTCGAGACGGCAATCGATCCGAACGCCGTCCCTCCTCTGGCGATTGAAGAGGAGCCCCTGCTCCGCGTCGGATGGAACGAGGAAGGGGTTCTGTTCGAGGACGTTGTATCAGGGGCTATCCTCGATGACGGTCGGCTCTTGGTCGCGGATGGCGGTGGAAAGATTGTCCACATCCTCAGTCCGTCCGGGCACCCCTTGACTGCCTTCGGCGGTGAAGGAGAGGGTCCGGGAGAGTTCTTGCAGATGAACGGGGCTGTTCGCACCCAAGGGGACACGATCCTCGTTGCGGATGGCGGCTGCGGGAGGCTCTCTCTTTACTCGGGGACAGAGCTCGTTCGGAGCGTGCATTTTGTGCCGTGGATCGACGGCGCCGCGTATGGGCTCCGAGGGGCGATGCCCGGCGGGTACGCTCTGGCTCTCGAGGCTTTTTACGGACACAGTGCCGAGCCTGGCTGGCATTCTTATCCGGCCCTTCGATTCGACTTCGCCTCGGGGGTCCTCGACACGTTGGCGCTGGTGCCGATGCACTTTCATCGCCCGCCGGGGAATGCCAACCCCATCCGGATGAGCGGCTCCGTCGTCGTCGCAGGCGGAGAGCTTGTTTATGGGTCCGCTGACCGTCCCGAACTCAAGTGGCTGGACGGGACTGGGAACGTGCGACAAGTGGCTCGCTGGTCGGAAAGCGAGTCGTCGGCCGGGGATCGAGAGTGGGCCGCGCATGAAGCGGCATACCGTGCCAGGATGCCGGAGAGCATGGCGCCCGAAGAAGTGGAACGACGCCTCCAGGCCCAGCGCAAAGATTTTGGCGGACCCGTCCCCCACTTTTCCAGAATGTTCGGTGGATCGAGAAGGGCGGATCTGGCTCACGCCTTACCATTTTTCGGCTCACCGGGGGATCGATCAGCATCGCCATCGAGCGACCTCGGCCGGAGCCTCCTGCTCTCACTCCGCCGCGCTCCAACCTCCATAGCCCCACCCACCGCGTAGCGGCTCAGTTCAACTGATCGTTTCCACACTCTCTGGATCCTCGACCCCGCTTGCTTCCGCGGCTAGA
>JAJCZZ010000073.1 GCA_029262115.1 Gemmatimonadota bacterium
GGCGGGCCCCGGCCTCGTTTTCGTCGCCGGGGCCCTACCCAGCCCCCCCCCTTGTCCCCCGCGCGGGGGGCGCGGCGGCGCCCCCTAGGGTGCCCGCCCCGCCGCCGTTGGACGAAATCCATCTGAGTTCGCCCATGGGAGCGACGGGACCGCCTCCCAGACCCGATCGCCGCGACGCCCACCCGTAGACGATGCGCGTGCCGTCGGGACTCCATGTAGGCCAGCGCAGGTACCCGGCTTCCTGCGTCAGCCGCACGGGTTCGCCCGAGCCGTCGGAGCGGACCTTCCACAGGTACCCGCCCCCGACGTCGGTCCACGTCACGTACGCGATCCAGCGACCATCGGGGGAGTACGCGGGATAGTGCTGCCGGACGTCGTCCCGGGTGAGCCGGCGTGGTGAGCCGATCCCGGATGCCGAACGGGAGGCCGTCCACAGCGACCCTACGGCGGCGAACGCCAGGCCGGATCCGTCGGGCGCTTCGGTGGTCGAGATGAGCTGAGTCACCTCGAGGGGGCCGTCGCTCACCTCGATGGGTAGGAACAGCCGCTCGCCCATCCCCAACTCGACATCCGTGTTGAAGGGGATGACCGACACGTTCTTCGTGGCCACGTCCACCCGTTTGATCTTGCCACCGCCGTGGAAGACGACCGAACGGGAATCCGGCGTGAACGCGTATCCAGGAAAGACGTCGTTGGGCGCGTATCCCTCCTGGTCGTCACGCTGGGTCTCGGCAACCAGCCACTCGTCCTCCTGTGTGGTCAGGTCCCGGATGCGCAGGGCGGTCCCATTTCCGGCGCGGGTGGCGTAGACCAGCCAACGTCCATCGGGAGAGGCGATGGGCCGGAGGCCACCCCCCGCCCCGGCGGTCAGCACGGTCTCGTCCCCGGTGCGTCGATCGAAGGCACGGATCTGGTAAGCGCCGAGATTCTCGCCGGAGTATCCTCCACCGTGCGACGCCACGTACATCGTACGTCCGTCGGGAGAGAATGCGACCCCGGTGTTGGTGGACTTGGCGTCCGGAGCGGCGGGATACAGGCGCACCCCCGATCCACCGTTCACATGGTACATCCATATGGGGACATTGGTGAGGTAGTTTTCCGCGGTAGGGTATGGCCCGAAGCGCCGGACGACCAGATACGCCCCATCCGGCGTCCACTCCGGCGACGACAGGGTGTTCTCCACCTCATTGGTGACTCTGCGCAGGCCCGTGCCGTCGGGCGAGACGACCCACAGATTGTCTGTTCCGTTCCGGTCGGAGACGAAGGCGATCACACTCCCGTCGGGAGACCACCTCGGCATTCCGTCGATCGCCATGCCGCGTGTGAGCCGAACCGCCTGTCCGCCTTCGATGGGAAGCGTGTACAGGTCGCCGAGGAGGTCGAAGACGATGCGCCTCCCGTCAGGCGACACGTCAACCGAGATCCAGGTCCCCTCGTCCGTCGAAAAGCGGAGCGTACGCGCCGGCTCGATGGTCAACGCAGTGGCCGTGTCCGACGGCACCGGTGTGGACTCCTGCGCGGAAGCGACGCCAGGGACGACGATGACCACCTGGCCCACGGCGACCCCCAAGGCGACCAGGTGAGGCGAGAGGCGGCGGCGACCGTGTTGCATGTAGGTACTCCTGAGGCGGCACGTGGCAACGGGGCGAACGGGCCTCACGGTCGATCTCTCCGGCCTTTGGCGCAATATCGGGTAGGTGTGGCGGCTCGACGGTCGAGGACAGCGCCTAGCGGTCAGCACTCCTCCAGCGCATCGTGTCTCCGGATCACGACACTCCTCCGTTTCAGCACGGACTCCGAATGCGATCATCCATCGTCCGCCTCCTCGTGTTGGCCCTTCTGTGGGCGGCACCCCTCATCGCGCAGGAGCGGCCCGGCCCGACGGCCAACCCCGACGCGGAGGGATACATCCTCCCGCCGCCAGCGGTGCAGGAGGTGCTCACGACCGACAAGAACTACGCCGAGTTGAACTACGCCGGTCCGGGCGAGAACTACTTCCTGGTTCCTCACGTGAACGAGCTCTCGACGCTCGAGCTGATGTCCCGTGAGACGTACCGGCTGGCCGAACTGGAGCTTCGACCGGGCACGGACCGTCTCTGGCACCTCGACACGTATGGGATCGACGGCGCCCGTATCTACTCGCTGAGTGACCGACGCTTCGTGAATATCGACCTCCCGGAGGGCGCGTTCGCCAGCGACTTCACCTGGTCGGCCGACGGGAGACAGATCGCCTTTCTCGCGCACCTTCCCACGCATACGGAAGTGTGGGTGGCGGAGTCGTCGACCGGGCGCACCCGCAGCCTCAGCGACCGCAGAGTCCTCGCGACGCTTGCGACCTCCGCCGGCGGACAGGGGTCACGGCCGTCTCAGATGCTGCAGTGGACGCCGGGCGGGACGATCCTCACGCTCCTGGTCCCAGCCGGTCGGGGCGCCGAGCCCGTGAGGAATCCTGTGCCCTCCGGCCCGGTGGTTCGCAGGACACGGGACGAGGCGACACGGACGCGCACCTATCCGAACCTGCTCGAGGACGCCCACGACGAAGATCTGTTCGAGTTCTACACGACGTCCCAGTTGGTCGAGATCGGTCCGGACGGCGTGCGCGCGATCGGCCCGCCCCGGATGTATCAGTCCATCAGCGCCAGTCCGGACGGGACGCACGTACTCACGAGTTGGCTCGAGCGCCCCTTTTCGTACATCACGAGCTATCGCGGTTTCCCGAACACCACGGCGGTGTTGGATCGCAACGGCGCGGTGGTGTCGGAGTTGGAGCACACCGCCTTGCGGGAAGGTGGCGGCGGGTCCGACGGGAATTCGGAACCGCGCGACTTCGCGTGGCGCCCGGACGGGGGCGGCCTCACATGGCTCCAGCGTGCTCCGCGCGAACCGGACGCGGACGCGAACGCCCCTCGCCCCGACCGTGTCTTTACGGCCACGGCCCCCTTCTCGTTGGATCAGGGTCGGGTAGTGGCCAGGAGTGACGACCCGATCGACGAGGCGGCGTGGACTCTGGACGGCCGTCACATCCTCGGGCAGGTCGGTCGGGACGGAAAGCAGGCGTTGGTTCACTGGGCCCAGGGACGGCGGAACGCGGAACGTCACATCCTGATCGACTTCCACGATACGGACGATCCCACCGATCTGCCCGGAGAGTTGATGACGCTGCGGAGCCACAACGGACTCGAATACGCAGCCCTGTCATCGAATGGCCGTGCCACCTTCATCCAAGGCGATGGCTATGGGGACGACTTCCGCCCGCAGCCGTTCGTGGACCGGGTATCGCTGTCGGACGGCGCGACCACTCGTGTGTTCGAAGGCAGCCGTGACACGTTCGACCAGCCCCTCGTGCCTCTGAACGCGGATATGACGCGGATGATCGCCAGCCGCGAGGATGTCCAGGACTTCCCGGACAGCTTTCTGTGGGAGGACGGGCGTTGGGGCGACAACCTCACCGAAAACGTGGATCCCTTCCCTGCCGTGACGGCCGCCAGGAGAATGGACTTCTCGTTCGAGCGGCGTGACGGTGTGGAGGTTCAGGGACGAGTGAGCATGCCCGTGGGTTGGCGCGAAGGAGATCCGCCTGTTCCGGCAATCTTCTGGACGTACCCGCGCGAGTACGAGGAGTCGGACGAGTACGAGAACGCCGCGATCCGGGCCCGCAACCGCAACGCGTTCACGCACATGAGCTGGCTGCGCTGGTCGGACATCTGGCTGACGCAGGGCTACGCGCTCGTCTATCCCGACATCCCCATCATCGGAGAGAACTACAACGACACGTACATCGGCGCCCTCGTCGATGCCATGTACGGTGCGATCCGTGCCGTGGACGGCCTCGGTGTGGTGGACGTGGACCGGATCGGGCACGGCGGTCACAGCTACGGCGCCTTCGCCACGGCGAACATCCTGGCCAACGCGCCCTTCTTCAAAGCCGGCATCGCAGGGGACGGAGCCTACAACCGCTCCCTCACGCCGGACGGCTTCCAGGCCGAGCGGCGCAGCATCTGGGAGGCACCGAGCACGTACATCGAGATGTCGCCGTTCTTCAAGGCCGACCAGATCGATACGCCTCTGCTGATGTACCACGGCGGCGACGACAACAACTCGGGCACCTTCCCAATCCAATCGCGACGGATGATTTCCGCACTGACTATTCTCGGGAAGGAGGCCGTGCTGTACGAGTACCCGTACGAATCGCACACACCGCGTGCCATCGAGAACAAGATGGACATGTGGGCCCGCTTCATCGACTGGTTCGATACGTACGTGAAGGAGCCCCGGGGGGCCGCGACGATCTCGCCGGATGCGGGAATGAACTAGTGCGTGAAGCTCGCAAGGGGCTGAAGGTTGTGGTCCAGCACCATGGCGATTTGGTACTCCCCGGCGGCGAAGTCGGGATCCCACGCGATGTAGCGGACGTCCTGACGCGCCGTTCCCAATCGGATCAGGTGAACAGTCCGCTCGAGTTGTCCCTTCTCTCCCAACTCCTGGGAGTATCTCCGGGCGGCCCGCCGGCACACGCTGCCCTCCAAGACGAAGGTGACGTCCGCTGAAGGAAGGAGGGGGATGCCGTAGTCGTCGGCCGTCTCGCGAAGCACGCCGTCTTCGGCCCTCACCAGCCTGGACGCGTAGAGGCGGATCGCCTCCGCGTCATCGTCGGCAGGACGGCAGAAGTTGGCCGGACCCGCCTGCGCGGCGGCTGGATGGGCGCACCCGAGCGCCGCAACGAGCAGTGCGGGGACCAGGATTCGGAAGGTAGTCATGTTCATGTCTCCTTACCAGGCGCAATCGGGACGGTTCCATTGGAACCGGTTGGGGTTGCTGCCACGGGTGGCAGGCGGGGTGCTGGCGTCGAGTCGGAAGACCTCATCATTGTCGATGATGTACATTGGCAAGTTGGCGCCCTGATATGGGGTCTGGATGAAGTTCCAGTCCGCCAAGCTCCCGCCGCCCCTGGCCTGATTGTCGTACTGGGCGCCGGGCGGTCGGTTGCAGTTCGCCGGGAGGGGATCGCGGTGAGAGAAGGGGTGTGTATGGAAGACACCCACCACTTTCTCCCCGGGCTGAGGGGTCGGCCCGCCCGGCGACATGGAGCATGGCGTCGCTTGCGGATCCGACCGGGTCCGGAGGTCCACCTTTCCGTTGGTGTCCTCGTACATGTACCCACCGAACTCTCGACGGGCGGCCGGATTGTTGTTCGACGCGCCGGATTGCTGCAGGAAGTTCTTCAACTGCTGGCGCACCGCAGGATCGTCGAGGATCGGATCGCCGGTATTGCAGTTCGGGGTAGCGCGGACCGTGAAGATGAGGTCGTTGAAGTCTCCATCTCCGCCGTCTTCACAGGCGACGGTCCAGGTGGGGTGTGACCCGGACACACGAACCATTCCAGGGCTGTTCGTAAATCCCGAGAAGAGCGAGAAGTCGACGGTCGTTCCGGCCGTGTAGGGGCCAGGGAACGACCACGACGTGCCGATAGCCTCCCGACATCCGTCCGTGGTCAGGGTGGACGACGTCGGGGAGGTCACGCGGAACGTGTTGCCTTGGGCGGCGCACTCCCGTGACGACAAGGTCACTTCGAAGCCCTCTCCATCCTGCAGGGTCACTCCGGCCTGCGCCAAGGCCCACAAGAGCGGGAGAGTTCCACCGGCGGAATCGGACGGTGTAGCGGGTGTTACGGGGCCCCCTTCGGAGCAACCTCCGACCACCAGAGCGGCCGTGAACGCCGCGGTAATTCTCTGCATGGGACTCTCGCTGTTGGAAGGAAGTTCCTCTAGCGTATTCGGACCCGGGGTGGCCTAGCCGCAATCGACTATAAGGCCTCGAATGCCGTCGGCGCAAGGATTGCGGGTAGTCCGCTACGTGCGCGCGGTCACCGTCCCGCCAAGAACGCGATGATACTGGTAGACGGACTCGGCGACCGGTGGCCGCACTGGCGGTCCGGGCCGCCGAGACGAACCGCTACCGTGCTCAGTTGGGCACGGCTGAGCGAATGCCAAGCCGTGCTCGGCGTAGTCAGCGAAGTCGACGGAGCCGGCAACTGTTTGCCTCATCCTTTCGGACGATGGAGGGCTGTAGGCGCCTCCCTCACCTTCCGCCGGACTCTATGGAATCGGCTCGAAACGGGAGGTGGGTGTGGGGCGGTGGCAACGTGACGTATGGGACAGGGTGTCGGTGGGACTCCGGTGTGCGGCCGACCGCCGGAGGACCGCGCGTGCCATTCGGGTTCTCCCGTTCCTCCTCGCCTCCGCGGCGACGCCCACGATCTCCGCCGGTCAGGAGGTGTCGAATTCCTGTGACGCTTCGTCGGTCGGTAGCGCGGCGGCGGCCGGCAGCGCCGCTCCCGCGCTTCTCCGTTCCGCACTGAACGCCATGGGCGTTCCCGATTCCGGAACGCTGCGAATGGATACTCGCGGACGAGGACTCCAGGACTACCAGTCCGATCGGACCTACCCGCCGTTCTTCTCCGCCATGGTCGTGGCGGAGCATCTGTACGATGTAGCCACGGGCGCCGAACAGGTGGTGGAGGACGTGCTGTTTCCCCGAGGTGGCAACCGGCCGCGCACACTCGTTCTCGACCAGCGATCCACCTGGTTCTCCCGCGACGACACGCTCACCGAAGTCGGTGCGGCCCACCGCTTCTTCCGGCCCTACCGGGACATGAACCCATGGGCGGTGACGGCCGACTGGGCGGCGGACCCATCCGTCCGGATCATCGGAACGTGCATGTACCGGGACCATGACCGAACGGTTCTCGAGCGCACCGCGGAGGGCCGCCCGGAGCGGCTATTCCTCGACGCGGACAGCCACGTCCCGGTCAAGCTCGAGCGGACCGTACTCACCGATACCTGGGGCCAACAGCACGAGGAAGTCCTCTGGTCCACCTGGATCGAAGCCGGGCCGACCGCCATTGTTCCATCCGCATCGTTCGTCCTGCACGACGGACGGGTGGTTCGAGAGCGGACGGTCGGCGAAGTCACGCTGGAGGACTCCACGGAGTCGCCCGTTGCCACCCTGCCGGCGAAGGCGGAAGGTCCACCGCCCGAGAACATCCTCGGCGATGCCGACCAGATGCTCGCCGACACCGTCGGCCTGGGCAGCGGCGCGTACCTGCTCGCGCACCCGTTCTACAACAACGTGATCGTACCGTCCGCGGACACCGTGTGGGTGCTCGACGCCACGCTCAACCAGGCACGTTCGCAGCAGGACGCGGCATGGATCGACCGCCTGTTCGGGTCAGACCGCCCGGTTGCGGTGGTGGTTACCGACCTGGCCTGGCCGCACATCGGGGGCGTGCGCTGGTGGGTTGCCCGGGGCGCGACCGTGTTCGCGCACCCCTCGGCCGCGACGTTCCTCCGCCAGATCGTGGAGCGGCGCTGGACGCTCGAACCGGACGATCTCGAGGAACGCCGCCGTGCGGGAACACGAACTCCGTTCAGGTTCGTCGGGGTGGCGGATACCCGAGACGCCGCCGGAGGCAGGCTCCAGATCACGCATATGGGCGGCCTGAGCACCGAAGGCGCGCTCATGGTCTACGACCGGACGACCCGATTCCTTTGGGCCGGCGACTGGATCCAGTTCACCGATCGGCCGTCGCAGTATGCGGGAGAGGTCACGGGCGCCGCCGCACGGCGCGGCATCCAACCGCTCCAGGTGGGTGCCCAACACATTCCGGTGACCGAATGGGCGGACATCGCGGCGCTCAACCCCGTCCGTCCCTCGCGGTGAGGATGCGCTCCGCCACGGCGGGCTATCCCCCGAGCGCCACCATCGGGTCAACGCGCGTGGCTCGGCGCGCTGGCAGGACGCACGCCAGGGTGCCGGCGCCGGCCAGAACGAGCGCGACCACCAGCATGACGGCGGGGTCGGTCGGCGCCACCCCGAAGAGCAGCGCTTGAATCAGACGAGAGAGGAACCACGACGCCATCGCCCCGAGAACCAGACCCCCACCGATCATCCGGAGTCCCTGACCCACGACCGTGCGGAACACCGCGTCCGGCGCCGACCCCAGCGCCATGCGCAGGCCGATCTCCCTGGTGCGTTGGCTCACCGAGTACGCCAGCGAGCCGTAGATCCCGACGACGGCCAGGAAGAGGGCCACCACCGCGAATACACCAAGCAGGACCAGAGGCACCCGCCGCCGTGCCAGCGATTCGCTGATCCGGTCCTCCATGGAGCGGATGCCGAACAGAGGCAGTTCCGCATCGAGCCTCCTCACCACAGCCCGGATGGGTGCCGTCAGGGCTTCGGCGTCTCCCGTCCTGGCCCGGGCGACCACGGTCATGAACGCCCCCGGTCTCTGACCGGTCGGAAAGTAGTACGCGCCCACGAACTCGGACTCCGGAGCCGTCAGGTCGTACTGCTTTATCGAAGCGACCACCCCGACGACAGTGAAGAGGTTGCTCTCGGGCACGGAATCCAGACCCGGAGGCGCGCCGTAGACCATCCTCTGGCCCAGCGCGCTCCGGTCGGGAAAGTAGCGTCGGGCCAACCACTCGTCGAGGACGATCACGTTGACGGCGTCCGGCCCATCCGAGTCGCGGAAGGTACGACCCTCGAGAACCTCAATGCCCATCGCCTCGAAGTACCCGGGGCTGGCATTGGTCTGGAAGGGGGACAACAGCGATTCCCCCGGTGGCGCGACGTACCCCTCGGGAGCGATGACCGAGTTGGAGTTGTTCCCTGAAAATGGCAGTTGGGACGTGAGGGCCGCGCCGGAAACAGCGGGAAGGGCACTCACCTGCCGTCGGAGCTCCTCCTGAAAGAGGCGGCGCTCCGTCGCGCCCGGGTAGCGGGCCTCGGGCAGCGGTACGAAGGCGGTGAATACGCCTTCGGGGTCGAATCCGGGATCGACGTGCAACGCTTGCCGAAAACTCGCGAGCATCAAGCCCGCTCCGATCAGGAGCACGAACGCCAGACCCACCTGCCCGGTTACGAGGGCATTCCGCAGGAGGACCGCCCCGCGCGACGCCGTGCCGGATCGGTTGTCGCTCCGAAACACCGGTGAGAGGTCGCCGCGCACGAGCTGGATGGCCGGACCGAGTCCGAATAAGAGGGCCGCCCCGACCGCCAGAGCCATCGTGAACAGGAGCACGGTCGGACTCAGTGTGAGCTCCGCTCCCCCGGGAAGCGCGCCCACGGCGGCAGAGCGAATGGCCCGGAGTCCAAGCGTCCCCAAGAGGATCCCGAAGGCACTTCCGACCACCGCAAGGACGAACGCCTCGGTCAACGCCTGCCGTCCGATCCTGGCGCGGGCGGCACCCAGCGCCAATTGGGTTGCCACTTCCCCCGCCCTCCCGTGGGCCCGCGCCAACATCAAGTTCGCGATGTTCACACACCCGATCAGCAGCACGAATCCGACGCCCGCCCACAGCATGTACAGAGTCGGTGCGATATCACGCACGAGGTCCTCGTGCGCTGGCACGATCACGGTCTGGAAGCCGACATCTTCGAGCAACTGGCGCGCATTCGGCACCGCGGTCCACCGGTCGGTCAGACTCGAATTCAGGGCGTCGCTCTGGGCGCGTGCCTGCTCGATCGAGGCACCCGGCGCGAGGCGCGCGTACATGCTGAAGTTGTTGCTGTGCCAGTTGTCGATGTTCCGGGCCCGGGCATCGAAGGCGATGGGTACGACGAGACGGATGTCCTGCTGTCCGGGAAGCTGAAACGACGCAGGCAGTACGCCGACGATCTCGTACGCGACGCCGTCGACCCGCAGAGTCCGACCGGCCACGTCCGGGGCGCCGCCGAAGTGCTCGTTCCAGTAGCTGTCGGTCAGAATCACCTTCCGGTGGTTTCCGACTTCCATTTCGTCTTCCGTGAACGTGCGCCCGAGACGGGCTTCGACACGGAGGAGTCCGAAGAGCGAGGGGGTCACCCGAAGGCTGCGGACCCTTTCCGTGCTTCCCGCCTCTCCGACCGTGTTGCCCGATAGCTGGTACAGGGCGACTTCCTCGAAGGCCGGGACGCCCGCTCGCCTCTCAAAGAAGTCGACCGTACCGTTGGACCCCCGCGCCGAGCCCGCGCCGGGGTAGCTGTTGTAAAGGGTGACGACCCGGTCCGGATCCTCGAACGGAAGCGGCTTCAGCAGAACCGAATGCACGACGGTGAAGATGACGACGTTGGCGCCCACGCACAGCGCGAGGGTCAAGAGTACGGTCAGCGTGAATGTGCGGTCGCGGCGGAGCCGCTTCAGGCTATGTCGGAAGTCGCGAAACAGAGCGTCCACAGTCGATCCGTCGAAGTGGGGTGCAGGGCGGTGCCCCTTACGACGGAACTGGGCGGTCGGCGGTTTCGCCCGGGCCACCAGCGCTTCGGTTCACACCGCGTGCGCGGCCACATTGACCATGTGGTAGAGGAGTGGCTGCGGGCCCACGACTCAGAACACGCCGGCGCACGCGGCGCCCCCCCGCTCGAGGAGAGAACCGAGCCGATCGAGTGCTTCGGCCAGACGCTCCCGATGGGGAGCCTGCCCGAGGCTCAGGCGGACCGCGTGCGTCACCTGTTGTCGCCCCACCGCAAAAGCCTCCGCGCCCGTAATCTGGACCCCTTCGTCCCGCGCGGCCGTGACGAAGTCCGGACTCCGCCATGGCTCGGGGAGTCGAAGCCACGCATGAATGGACGAGGGATGGCTCGTCAGCGCGAAGCCGCCGAGCCGATCCTCCAGAAGCCGATGACGGGCCGCCAACTCCTCACTCTTCCGAGCCATCATGTCGGCTGCGGTTCCGTCGCGGATCCACTGCGCCGTGATCTGCCCCATGAGCGGTGGGGCCATCCACATGGAGGCGCGCACGGCCGCCTTGAGGCGATCCACGTAGGCGGCGGGCACGGCCAGAAAGCCCACGCGGAGCCCGAACGTCATCGCCTTGGCAACGGTCGATACGTGAATCGTCCGCTCCGGCGCCAACTGAAAGAGCGTGGGCGTCGACGTCGTCGCCGTGAGGCGGTAGGGATCGTCCTCGATGATGAGCGCGTCGTGCGACCACGCCACCTCGGCTACCTCCAGCCGACGCTCCTCCCCCATCGTGACACAGGTAGGGTTCTGGTTCATCGGAATGCAGTAGACCGCCGAGGCACCCGTCTCGCGGAACATGCGATCCAGGGCGTCGGGAATGAGCCCCTGGGAGTCCAACGGCACGCCCCTGAGACGGAGGCCGAGCGTGCGCGCCAGCGACTTCATGCCCGGGTAGGTGAGCTCCCCGGTAAGCAGGTGGTCGCCCGGCGCGAGGAGGGCCGACAGGGTCACGAGCAGACCGTGCTGGGAGCCGGCTGTGAGAAGGAGGCGGTCGGGGAATGCGGGCACGCCGACGGAGCGCATGAAAGAGGCGAACGTCTCGAGTTGAGCCCGCGGTGCCGTGTCGGGTTGGTAGGCGAGCATGTCCTCCAGATCCTGGTCGGCCAGCGCGCGCAGGGTGCTCGCCAGCGCGCGACCATCCGACCCATCGGGCGGGCACCACGGGAGCGCCAGGCTCATGTCGGCAACCAGAGGGACGCCCGCACCACCGGAGGCCGGCCGCTCGAAGGCGTCCAGGTGACGGGGCCCCCGCACGAACGTGCCACGTCCCACCTCGCCCTGCGTCAGGCCCCGCCGCTCCGCCTCGGCGTACCCTCGCGTGACCGTGCCGACCGTCACGCCGAGGAGAGCCGCCAGCTCGCGATGGGTCGGCAACTTCTGTCCGGCGGCCAGGCGCCCCTGATTCACGTCCCGGGCAATCGCATCGGCAATCGCCTGATACCGAGGCCCGCCGCCATTCCCGATCTCCGGCTCCCACATTGTATCGCCACGCTCCGCTTGAGACCCTGACCCACCTACCGTAGCGTCGATTGTACGCCCACCTCAAGACGCATTGTCTCGCTATTGTCACGGCACAATCGGGTGGCCCGCAATGATCCGAAACGATGACCTGGAAACCCTCGACCCGGCGGATTGGGACGAATTTCGGCAACTCGCCCATGAGATGCTGGACGAGGCGCTCGACATGCAGCACGACATCCGAGACGCCCCGGCGTGGCGACCGATTCCCGAATCGACCGGCGCGCGCTTCCGGGAGGGGCGCCCTCTCGACGGCATCGGCACACAAGCGGCGTTCGCGGATCTCCGCGAACTGGTGCTTCCTCACCCGACCGGCACTCTTCATTCCAGGTTCTGGGGATGGGCGGGAGGCCAGGGTTCACCGACGGGAATGGTGGCCGACATGATGGCCGCCGCCATGAACTCCGCGGCGGGCAACTTCGATGACGCCGCCTCCCGCGTCGAGGCGCAGGTGACCCAGTGGATGAAGGAGGCCATGGGCTTCCCGGAAGCGGCGTCCGGCTTCATCACGAGCGGTGGATCGGTGGCCAACCTGATCGCGCTGGCGGCCGCGCGGGACGCGCACGCGCCCGAAGACTCAGGACGCCGCGGACTGTCGGGCGGCCCTCCGATGGTGTTCTACGCCTCGTCGGAGACCCACTCGTCGATGCACAAGGCGGCCAAAATGCTGGGGCTCGGCCTCGACGCGGTTCGTACGGTCCCCGTCAACGACGCATTCCGCATGCGGGTCGACCTGTTGGCCCCGATGATTGAGCAGGACCGAGCCCGCGGCCTCCACCCGTTCGCTGTCGTCGCAACCGTAGGCACCATCAACACCGGCTCGGTGGACGACCTGGAGGTCGCCGGGGAGGTCGCCCGAGACGCGGGGCTCTGGTTCCACGTGGACGGAGCCTTCGGTGCCATCGCAGCGCTCTCACCCCACACGGCGCACCTGGTGGCGGGGATGAGTGAGGCGGACTCGCTCGCTTTCGACTTCCACAAATGGATGTTCGTGAACTACGAGGCGGGATGCGTTTTGATTCGCCGGCACGAAGATCATACACGGCCGTTCACGACTTCGGCGTCGTATCTGGCTCCGCTGCCCCGGGGAACTGCCGCTCAGCCGGATCCGGGCAACCTCCGGGGGCCCCAGCTCTCCAAGGGCTTCAAGGCCCTCAAGGTCTGGCTCGCGCTGAAGGACCACGGATTCGACCGACACGGCCGGATCGTCTGGCAGAACGTCCAGCAGGCTCGCCGACTCGCCGAGATGATCGACGCGTCCGACACGCTCGAACGTGTCGCCCCCGTGGCGCTGAACGTGGTGGCGTTTCGGCATCGAGTATCTGGGTTGTCGGACGCGGATGCGGACGAATTCAACCGGGAACTGCTCATGCGCATCCAGGAGCGCGGCATCGCCATCCCGTCCCATACGATCGTGCACGACAGGTTCACGCTGCGCGCGTGTATCATCAATCACCGGACGCGCATGGAGGACCTCGACATTCTGGTCGACGCGCTCGAGTCCATCGGGCGGGAAGTCCTGTCCGAGATGGGTGGGGTGGGCGCGGAACGCGGCTAGCTCCGGCTAGCCCGACACAGGAGTCGGGCCGGAGAAGGACCTACGGCGCGTCCGCGTAGTACCAGTGCCCTGCACACTCCGCTGCCCTGCCCACTCCGCATGACGAAAGGACGCCCGTGAGCCAGTTGGCGCTCGCAGAAGAGCAGCACGATATCATCTCCGCCCTACGCAAGCTGGACGGCACCGCAACCGCGGGGGACGTCGTCGCGGCCACCGGGCTTCCAAACGCCGAGGTACAGCGCGGTCTGAAGGCGCTTCTGGAAGACCGCCGCGGTCATCTTTCGGTGACCGAGTCGGGCGAGCTTCTCTATCGATTCGAGCCGGGCATGATCCGCCGGGGGAGTGAGCCGCTCCTGTCCCGGTTCAAGCGATCCGCGTGGAGCGTCTTCAAGAAGGCCTTCAAGGCGTGGATCGTGATCATGCTCGTCGTCTACTTCGTCGTGTTCGTGCTCCTGGTTCTCGCCGCCATGTTCGCCGGGAACCGGGACGGCGACAGCCGCGGGGGATTGGGCGGACGCCGGGGGGGACGCGGGGGCGGGCATTCGCACATGCCCAACCTCTGGTTCTGGTACTGGATCTGGGGCCCACGCTGGCGCTTCGGCCGACCGTACTACGGCCGACGGTGGGAATCCACGCTCCCCGGTGACGACAAGGTGCCCTTCTACAAGAAGGTGTTCGCCTTCGTCTTCGGACCCGACCGGCCCGAGCCGACGCAGCAGCAGTTGGACCGCAGCGTCCTCCGCCTGATCAAAGCTCGCCGAGGTGTTTTGACCGCGACGGAGCTCGTGGAGCACACAGGGAAGCCGCTGCCCGAGGCGGAGAGTGAGATGGGTCGCCTGATGGGCGCATACGATGCGGAAGCTGTCGTGTCACCCACGGGTGAGGTCGCCTACGCGTTCCCGGAGCTCATGATGAGCGCGCAGCGGGCACGGCTCCCGCGGGAGCCGAACCCTGCGTGGCATCGCCTCGAATATCCTCTGGAAGTCACAGGGAACACGGCCGGAGCCAACGCCCTCGTGGCCGGCATCAACGGCTTCAACCTGATTGCCGCAGCGACCGCGCCGGTGTTCATCTTCCCCCGCCTGGGCATCGGTGGACCGATGGCGTGGCTCTTTCTCGTGGCAATCCCAGTGATCTACAGCCTCAGCTTTTTCGCTGTCCCGGCCCTGCGCACGTGGAGCGTGAAGCGCGAGAACCGGCGCCGCGCGCGGCGCAATGTTCGGCGGGTCGTCCTGGGTCTCGTCTACGAGCGAGCACTGGCAGGTCGGGCGGTGTCGGCGGAAGAGGCCGTCGCCCACGTGCGTGAGCGGTTGGATGCCGACACGCTCCGCGCGGTCGATCCCGTCGAGATCTTCGAGGCAGTCGCAGCGGAGTTCGACGCGGACGTGGCACCGGATGAGGCGGGCACGCTTCAGTACGTGTTCCCGGAGGTTGAGTCCGCCTTCACCGGGAGCGAGCAGGTGCGACGGTCGCTCCGTCTGGAGTCCCGGAGTCCCGGCGACGTCGTGTTCGCAACGGACGACACGGACGCCGACGCCGGGCGCCGTGAGTTGGCGGCCTTCGACCGACAACTCGCCGGATACGTTCCGGACACGAGCTCGATCGGCTACGAGGACGACTACGAAGTGGTTGCGTTCGAGGAGGAGCTCGCTCGGAAGCAGGTGGCGTCGTAGTCGAGGTCGCTCCACCGCGGCGGCCGAACGCAGTTGTCGCGGGCTGCCGAACGCAGCCGCCTACCGACCCGCCTCGACCTCCGTGTAGTCGGCCGGCACGGACACGGCGGCGGGGTCCACCGGCGTCGTGTCGATCGATGTGACCTCGGTCGTCGACCGCATCACGATCATGATGCCCAGGGGCGACTCGGAAAGGCTGCCTCTCAGAAGGGATCCGGTGTCCAGATCGTCCAGCGCGACGCCCTCGGGGACGAGGGCCATGACCATCACCGTCCGCAGTGGGAAGGACTCCTGATCGTCCGCCGCCTCACCCCACGAAGCCTCTGGCGGCTCCACACCTCGGGCGCGGGCCATCCGCTCCGCCTGCCTCCAACCATACTCGGCCATCGCACGACCCTCCGGGACCCGGCTCGTGGCCCAGTATTCGTTGATGAGGACCGTGCGCAGCGATGCGCCTGCGTCCCCACCGACCACCTGACGCATCAGCGTACCCGGCATCTCCGTGACCATCAGAGTTCTTCGCACGGGGAGCCCGAGCATCGACGCCGTTTCGGTCCCCCGGATCATGATCGGCTTTGCGGACTCCATGTCCATCCGCGAGAAGTCTGGGAAGCCGGGCATCCCCCCCGGAGCCCCGACTCCTACGGGAAGAGACGATCGGTCGCCGTCCTGCCTCGTGTAGGTCCGCGTGTCGTGGCGAATCATGATGACCTCGCCAGTGTTCAAATCGGTGATGGTCGACACGCGGTCGCTGTCGAGCCGCATGCGCCCGTCGACCACGGTGATCGTGCTCTCCCGGGCCGGCATCGCGGAGGCGGCGGCCATAGGCCCCGAACCCTCCATGCGAACCGACTGGGTGTAGCGGACCCCCTGGGCGGCGGCCGGGAGCGGCCATCCGCCAAACGTGGCGGAGGCGAACAGGATCGCCGGGAGGAGTTGGCGAGCGGGACGTAGGCCGTGCGGCCACGGCTTCCCGATAGTCTCGACCCGATCGTTCTGCATGCCGTGCGCTCCCGGTGAAGAATCGTACTGCACATACGCTGCCGGACGAAGTCCACGCAAGTCCACTTGCAAAATGTACCTTTAAAAGGTATACTTATTGAAAGTTCATTTTCGCGGTTTTCGCAGAAGGAACCCGGCATGCCAGAGGCTCCACTCACCGACCTCGCATTCAACGTCCTCGTCGCGCTCACCGGCGAAGAGCTTCACGGATACGGGCTGGTGAAGCGACTGCAGGCCCTCGACGGTCGCGCGACACTCCGCACCGGCACCGTCTACGCCGCCCTCGCTCGTCTCCAGGGGGACGGATGGGTCGAGGAGGTGGCGGCCCCACCCGACACGACCGACGGACGCCGCCGGTACTACCGAACCACGGAGTCGGGGCGGGTCGCGGCACGGGAGGAGGCGGCACGACTCTCCACGGTCCTGACCCTCGCGCAGCGGAAGGACCTCCTGGGTGATCCTGGGCATGGATGAGTCCCGGATCAGCGTCCGGTTCGCGAGAGTCTTGCTGACCCTGGCCCTGAGAAGTTGGCCGCTCGACGGCCGTCGCGTGTTCGGACCCTCCATCGTGGACACCGCGCTGCGTCTCGTCCGCGAAACCCGGCCTGGCTTGCCTCGGTGGCGCGTGCTTCTCGGTGAGATCGGGGGCGTTGTTACCGGGGGATTGGCGCGGCGGAGGCAGGCGCTCGCCGACGCGTGGAGCGGTGGATCCGCGGGGCTCTTGGCCGACGTGCGGTTCGCCGGACGGATGGTCGCTCGGAGCCCCGGGTTCTCATCGGTCGCGGTGGTCACGCTCGCGGTGGGCATCGGGGCCAACACCGCGGTGTTCTCCCTGGCGGACGCGGTGCTGCTTCGCCCGCCCCCCTACGAGGAACCCGACCGTCTGGCTCTGATCTGGAACCGGGTGCCCGGGAGTGACGAGCGCGTGCCAGTAGCCGGCCCGGACGCCGCCGCTATCGAAGAACAAGTCCCGAGCCTATCGGGTGTCGCCTTCACCATCCGGGGCGTCGACGGAGGGATGGCCAGCCGGCGCGGCGGGCCGACTCGACATGTGCGACTCGCCGCGGTCACCCCCGACTTCTTCGATGTGCTGGGCGCGGAGGCCCGGCTCGGCCGGGCGTTCACCGGAAGTGACGCCTCCGGCGAGGTCCAGGGCGCCGATCGGACCAGTACGGTCGTGGTGCTCGCCCACCACGTCTGGGCGGGGGCCTTCGCGTCCGACCCGGACGTCGTGGGCGCGACCGTTCAGATCAACGACCGACCGGCCCAGATCATCGGTGTGATGCCGGAGGACTTCGTCCTGATGCTCCCGCCGGACGCGGGCATCGCCGCCGATATCGACGTGTGGCTCCCGCTCAGCGTCGCGCTCACCGACTTCCATCGAACCGACGCGCGGCTTCTGGACCAGGACTCGGACAACTCCGGAGCGGTGATCGCCCGGTTGGTGCCGGGAGCGGAACTCACCGACGTCCAGCGCGACCTCGACCGGGTGACCGGCCGCCTTCGCAGGGAATACCCGACCTACGCCGAGGCCGGTTTCGGGTTGGAGGCCCGGGCCCTTCAGGTCGACGCAACGGCCCACGCTCGCCCACTTTTCCTCGGACTTCTGGGTGGGGTCGCAGTCGTACTTCTCGTCACTTGCCTGAACATCGGTACGCTCCTCATCGCACGTGGCCTCGGCCGCAGGAGGGAGTTCGCCGTCCGCTCGTCACTGGGGGCCGGGCGGGGTCGGATCATGCGTCAGCTCGCGGTCGAAGGCGCTGTACTGGTCGGCCTGGGATTGGCCGGGGCCGTACTGCTCACCTCCGCCGCCTTACCGCTGCTCTCGGCCCTCGTCCCCGACACGCTCCTCCCACCGGGCGGAGTCGATACCAGCGGTCGAGCCCTCCTCGTCATCGCCGCCGTATCCGCGGTCGCGACCGTCGGCCTCGGCTTCCTTCCATTCACTCCCTGGCCTGAGGACCGGGTGGGCGGGCGAAGCCCGGGCGCCGCTGCGCTTCGTGGAGGTCCGGCCCGCGGACGCGGCCGGCAAGGCCTGGTGGTGACGGAGGTCGCGCTGTCGGTCCTGCTTCTGGCGGGAGCGGCCCTCATGTTCCGGACCGTTCAGGCCCTGGACCGGGTCCGGCCGGGCTTCGATGTCGAGAACGCCTTGTCCTTTCGACTGTCTTTGCGGGTTCCGGACCGCTACCGCTCCCCCGGCCAACGGGCTCGCCTCATTCGGGACGTCGAAAACGGCATTGCAGCCCTGCCCGACGTGCGGGCCGTCGGTCTGGTCGGAGCTCTACCGCTGTCCGGCACCCGCTGGACGCAGCCCTACGGCCTCGCGGGCCAGGCGCCCGACGAGTGGCACGCCAACAGGGCCGACTTCCGGGTCGTCACGGCCGGCTATTTCGAGGCGATGGGCATCCGAGTCCTGGCGGGGCGTAGCTTTCGCCGAGAGGAGGATCTGGCCGAAGGGGAACGGGTCGTCGTAGTCGACGAAAAGCTTGCGCGCCGGATCGCTCCGGAGGGGTCTGCAGTGGGGGCTACGATCGGCGTGCCGGTGGACGGTGCCCCGATCCGAGCGCGTGTGGTAGGCGTCGTCGAGCACGTCCGCCAGAGCCGTCTCGACGCGGACGGGCGTGAGACCATCTACGTGCCCTACCGGCAGGAGGCGTCCCGCGACGTGGCCATCGTGGTCCGTACGTCCCGCGACCCGAACGCCCAGGCGGACGGGATCCGTGCCGTTGTCGCCGGTCTCGACCCTTCCATTCCGGTCCACGACATGCGGACGCTCGAAGCGTACGTCGACGGAGCGGTCGCGCCGAGGCGATTCGCGCTCCGGCTCCTCTCGATGTTCGCCGGCCTGGCGGTCCTGTGCGCCGCCATCGGCATGTACGGCGTGCTGGCCTTCGAGGTTCGACGCCGAACAGCGGAGATCGGCGTTCGAATGGCGGTCGGCGCGGACCGGGTGCAGGTGGTTCGAGATGTGGCGGCGTCCGGTGCGCGCCTCGGCGCCGCGGGACTGGCCATCGGAGTCGGTCTGTCGGCCGCCGCGATCGGGGGGCTCCGAGGGATGATCTACGGGATCTCTCCGACCGACCCGGTCGCGTGGTTCGGGGTCGTCGGGGTGGTGGCGTCGGTGGCCGCGGCGGCCACATGGGTGCCGGCACTCCGGGCCAGCCGGCTCAGCCCGACGGCGGCACTCCGGGCGGAGTAGTCGGGCGCCGCCGTCAACTCCGTGAAGCCGGATCGGCCAATTCCGCGAGAATCTCCGCACTTTCCGCGTCCGCCGGGAAGAACGACTCGATCCTGAGTTCCTGCAGCGTTACGTCGATCGGGGTGCCCAGCGTGGTGAACAGAGACACCAGGCGCGCCGGGCCGGCCGGCGTGTCCAACTCGATGGGGAGCATCAGCTCCGGGGGGACCTCCTCCGACGCCGGCCGTGAGGCCGGCACTGGACCGTACGACCGGAGTTCGGCGACGACGTCCCGGAGACGTGCGGCCGACGGTGTCTCAGCCAACTCGGCCTCGAGCCGGTTCATGAGCGTGGGTGCCACGACCGACCAGTTCATGATGACCGGCCGCAGCCCGTCCGGGTGAAACGCCAGCCGATAGATGTTTTCCGCCACATGTGGAGGTGCTGTACGACCCCGGAGCACGGCCGCCAGGGTCACTACGTGCGCCTCGTTGTACATATGGACGTCCCCGGCCCGGTCGATCACGACGGCACTGTTCGGCATATGCCGGTCGATGAGGAACCGGAGAACGGCACGCACATGCGCCATCTCGGGAGCGTCGAAGTGTCGCTCCGTGTACCGGCGGGCGTGCCCCGCCGCTTCGAGGAGAGCGTTCTCCTCCCGCAACGGAAGGCGGAGCGCGCCGGCCAGGCGCTGCGCGACCTCCCGCGACGGACGTGACCGTCCGGTTTCGACGAAACTCATATGTCGCGGGGAGATGCCGATCGTGTGCGCCAACCGCATCTGGCTGAAGCCGCGCACGCTCCGCCAATGGCGAAGAACGGTACCCACCTCGGTGCCCTGATCGCTCGTCATGGTGCAACGCTACGCGGATTCGGCCACCCAGTCGATGACCTCGGAGGTAATTGATTCCCCTCCACGCCCAGCGGAGCATTGAACCCCGATCTCCATCCTTTCACCCAAGGCACCATGCGCACCCTCTATCTCACGCTCGCCGCCGCCGGCACGGTCCTTCCCTGGATCTTCTTCGCCGGCTTCCTGAGTTCTGGAGACAACTCCATGACGGCGTTCGTCCAGCAACTGTTCGCGACCGCTCCGGCCTCCGGCTTCACGACCGATCTTCTGGTCAGTTCGACCACATTCTGGGCGTGGTCCGCGGTCGAGTCCCATCGCAACGCGATGACGCGCTGGTGGATCTATCCACTCCTGACCCTCGGCGTCGGCCTGTCGTGTGCCTTCCCGCTGTTCCTGTGGGCACGAGAGGGAGCCCTCGCCCGTCGGGTGGATGGAGCTCCATCCCTTGGGTAGTTTCCCGGGTCCGCGCCACGATCCCCCCTGCCCGACCCCGCCCTTTGAGCCTCATCGCCGCCTCTGGCGTGTCCGTCGAATTCGGCGCGACCAGGATCTTCGAAGACGTCGGCTTCACGGTCAGCAAGGGAGATCGGTGGGGTATCGTCGGACGGAACGGTACCGGTAAGACCACGCTGTTCAACCTGATCGCGGGGCGGCACGAGCCCTCCTCCGGCACGCTGACGCGGGCCAGTGGGCTCCGGCTCACCCTTCTGGACCAACATCGGGAGTTCAAGAAGGGCACGACCGTGTGGACGGCCGCGGCCTCACCCTTCGCGCATCTGCTCGACCTCGAATTATCGCTCGGCAAGCAGGCTGCGGCGATGTCCGACGACACGACCTCAGAGGCGGACCTCGAGCGGTACGGGCACGACCTCGAGCGGTTCCAGCGGGAGGGCGGGTACGAGATGGAGGCACGGGTGGACGCCGTCCTGGAAGGGCTCGGCTTCGACCCGAAGGCCGCGAGGTCGCAGCCGGTGCACCAACTCAGCGGAGGCGAAACCGGACGGGTCGGTCTCGCCCGCCAGTTGGTCGCGCCCGCCGACGTGCTCCTGCTCGATGAGCCGACCAACCATCTCGACCTGGAGACCACGGCCTGGCTCGAGGACTACCTGTCCGGGCTCGACGCGACAGTGTTGGTCATCAGCCACGACCGGGTGTTCCTCGACGACATGTGCGATCACGTTCTGCACTTCGAGTCGGACACGGCCTTCGCGTACGAAGGAGGCTACACGGACTTCGTCGAACAACGCGCGGAGCGACTTCTGCAGCACGAGCGGGCCTTCAACCAACAGAAGAAGAAGATCGCCAAGGAAGAGGACTTCATCCGTCGCAACATCGCCGGGCAGAAGACGGCCCAGGCCAAGGGACGGCGAAAGCAGTTGGCCCGCCTCCCCCGCCTGACGCCTCCCCCGGGAGCGGAGGGAGTCATGTCGGTCCGGCTGGAGCCGTACCGGCGGGGCGGGAACCAGGTACTCGTGGCCGAGGGAGTCCGCCTGGCCGTGGGCGAACGCGTACTGATCGACGGCTTTTCGTCCGTCCTCCGTCGGGGCGACGTAGTGGGACTCGTCGGCGCCAACGGCGCGGGCAAGTCGACGCTGATGGATGCCGTCATGGGCGCCCGACCCGTCGACGACGGCACGCTTCGCGTCGGCCAGTCGATCGACGTCGCCTACTACCGGCAGGACATGGCCCAGGTCCCGCTCGGCAAGACCCTCTTCGACGTCATCAACGATCTCCGTCCGACCTGGGACCGCGGCCAGGTGCAGGGCCACCTCGGGCGCTTCGGCTTCTCCGGTGACAGCGCGCTCCGAAAGGCCGACACCCTGTCCGGAGGCGAGCGCGCCCGCATGGCGCTGGCCATGCTCATGCTGTCGCGCGCCAACTTCATCTTGCTCGACGAGCCGACGAACCACCTCGATGTCGAGAGCGTGGAGGCTTTGGAGGACGCCCTCGACGGCTTCGGCGGCAGCGTGCTGCTGGTAAGCCATGATCGAGCGCTTCTCCGCAACCTCGTCACACGGGTGTGGTCCGTGCAGGACGGCACGGTCGTCGACTTCCCCGGATCGTTCGTGGAATGGGAAGGGGCACAGGCCGAGGGGCGGAGAACAGCAACGGCACGAGCAGCCGAAACACAGGAGGAGGAGCGGGCGCACGCGCGGCGTGCCAGCCGCGCCGGACGGACGGATGACAAGACCGACCGGGCCCGCCTTCGCGCTCTGAGGGAGGCGGCGGCCGCAGCCGAGTCGCGTGCGCACCACCTGGAGTCCAAGATCGAGTCGCTCACCGCCGACCTGGCCGAACCATCGCTTTACGAAGACGCGTCCCGGGTCGACGAGGCGGTGGACCTGAAGAAGAAGTTGGCGGAAGCGCGGATGGCTCTCGACGAGGCGATGGTTGCCTGGATGGAGGCAGACGACGCGGTCGCCCGTACATTGGAGGCATGACCCTCCAGCCGCTCACCCGTCGCGATGCCGCGATCTACCTCACCCCTCTGCGCGAGGGGGGATCGCTCCCGGCCGTGGTCGAGGACACGGACGGCGACCTCTGGGTCGTGAAGTTCCGGGGTGCGGGCCAGGGGCCGAAGGCGCTCGTTGCGGAAATCATCGTCGCCGGCCTGGCGGAGCACCTCGGCCTTCCCGTGCCGACACTCGCGCTGGTCTCGTTGGATGAGACGTTTGGCCAAGGTGATCGCGATCCGGAGATCCTCGACATCCTGCGCGGGAGCCACGGCGTCAACGTGGGAATGGCATATATGGACGGGGCGTTCAACCTGGACCCGGTCGCGGTTCCTGAGGCCATCACCGCGGACTTCGCCGCGCGTCTCGTCTGGCTCGACGCATTTGTCATGAACCCTGACCGCTCCGCGCGAAACCCGAATATGATGTTCTGGTCGGAGCGGCCGTGGCTGATCGATCACGGGGCGGCGCTCTTCGACCATCACGACTGGTCCCGGGTCACGCCCGAGCGCACGGGGCGTGCGTTCCCCATGGTCGAGCAGCATTTTCTGCTCGGTCACGCCGGCGGCATCACGGACGTCGACGCGGAGGTCGTGCCCACCCTCACCGAGGACGTTCTGAGCGGCGCGGTCGCGAGGGTGCCCGACGAGCTCCTGTTCGACCCGACGCGACCCGACCCCCTCGTGGGTTCCGATGGGGCCGCCGGCGCGGCGGAGCTGCGGGCTCGGTACGTCGACTATCTCGTCCGCCGCCTGGAGGGTCAACGGGCCTGGGCAACGGAGGCGGACGCGGCGCGACGCCGTCGTGCCGACGCCCCGCCCCTTCCGCTGAAGGCCCGGCGATGACGGAGACGGTCCGGATCGCCTATGACTTCGCGATCCTACGAGTCGTGCCGCACCCACACCTCGAGCGGTGGATCCCGGTCGGTGTGGTCGTCCACGCCCGCACGACGGAGTACCTCGCCGCCCGAGTGGTCTCCGACCCCGAGCACCTGCGACAGATCGCCCCCGGCGTGGACGTCGACGTGCTGTCACGATACCTGCTCAACTTGTCTGCCATCGCCGCCGGCGACGAGCGGGCGGGACCCATGGCGCTCTATCCGCCCTCCGAGCGCTTCCACTGGCTGACCTGCCCCCGCTCGGACGTCCTTCAGGCGTCGGCGGTCCGGCGCGGCTTGTCGGCCGATCCGGCCGCGGCCCTCGATCACCTCTGGCGGGAGCACGTGAGCGAAGCGTAGCTGCCCTCACTCCGCCAGAAACGCCGCCACCGTCTCGACCCACGCGGCCGGGCGTTCCAGATGCACGGTATGCCCCGCACCGCGCTCCATGTGCAGTCGCGACTGGGGCATACGACCCGCCATCTCCCTGGCAATTCCGACGAACTTCCGATCCAGCTCACCGGCAATCAGGAGCGTCGGCGTCGTTATCTCGGGAAGTGCTCTCCAATAGCTGGGCAACGCTCCCGTTCCAAGGCCCCGGAGTGCCATCGCCAGCCCCGGACTGCGGTTCGCGAGCCGGATGGCGCGGAGCTCCTCCCGAAAGGCACCCGGCAGTTCAGCGCGCGATTCGAAGAGCGGGAGGCTGTCCCAGTACTCGGCGAACCACTCCACGCCTCGAGTCTCGATGGCGACGGCCAGGGCCTCATCGGCGGTGCGGCGGGCCGCTCGCTCCTTTTCGGTAGGCAACCCCGGCGACGCGGACTCCAGCACCAGGCGAGCGATCCGCTCAGGCCGTTCGGCCGCGTACGACAGCGCAAGACGACCTCCCATCGAATAGCCGATCAGCCTAGCCGGCTCCCGGCCGATCAGACGATCGATCGCGTCGTGGACGGCGCCGAGCGTGTACGCAGCCGGGTCGAGTTCGGTCGCCCGGGATCCATGGCCCGGCACGTCGAACAGGACAGGGCGTCCCGCGACCGAGGTCAGGCCGTCCAGAACGGTCCGACCCCACGCTCGGGAGGACGCGGAGAAGCCGTGGAGGAGAATTGGAGGCGTCATGGTCCTGGAGCCTGGCGCGTGGGTCGCGGGCCTGTCAACGTGGAGCCCATGATGCATCCTCTGCCGAATCGTGCACAGTGAACCTGGCTTTCATCGGGCACGTCCTACCCCTGGCGGTCACGGCGGCCCTGTCCGTCATCCTGGTGCTCTCGGCTCTCCGCCCCTCAACGGAGTGCTGGGAATGCTCCAGGTCCTCGATCTCTCCGACATGGATCCCGTCAACCGGCACTACGTGGAGTTGGCGCGGAAGTCGGGGGATGAGCTACTGGGGTTCGTGAACCGGATTCTGGAATTCACGTCCATCCAGTCGGGCGACCTGCCGCTGGCGGACGAACGGATCGACGTGAACGAAGTGATCGGTGCCGCCGCGGAGGCGTACCGTGCGGCGGCTGAGGGCACGGGGCTCTCCCTGCACTTCACGCCAGCCGACGACTTGCCAGAGCACGTGCGTTCCGACGCCGGGCGGCTGACCCAGATCGTAGACGCACTCGTGAGCAACGCGGTCAAATTCACGGAGGACGGCCATGTCCACGTCCGTGTTTCCAGGCGGGGTGGTACGGACGATCAGGTGACCGTGCGGATCGAAGTGTTCGATACCGGAATCGGCATCCCCACGGGCAGCCTCGACGAGGTGTTCCAGAGCTTCGTCCAAGCCGACAGCTCGACGACGCGAACGTACGAGGGCGCGGGCCTGGGACTGTCGTTCGCCGAAAAACTCGTCCAACGTATGGGAGGACAGCTGGAGGTGGAGAGCGAGGAGGGACGGGGAAGCCGGTTCTGGTTCTCCGTTCCGCTGTCGGTCGGTCACGGCCCGGCCGTCGACGAGACGAGTCAGACCCGGGTCCACCAGTCCTTGCCCTTGTAGTTCCCCTCCACCCGCTTGAAGCCCAGCTCCTTCAGATCCTGACGCAGCGCCCGGGTCAGTCGCTCGCCTTCGCGCGCGCCCAGTTCACCCTCGAAGGTGAGAACACGTCCGCCGTCTCCTCCCACGGTGGCGGACAACGTTCGCCCGCCAAGTGTCGCCTCATCGATCTGCCGGATGAGGTCGGCCGCGTAGGCGCGCCGTTCATCCTTCGTGGCGTTGGCCCGAATGCGCCGTGTGCGGTCGCGCGCTTTGACGTCGCGCCACGACACGATCAGCCCCGGCAGCGCCAGGGGCAGACCGATCGCGACCCCCACCAGGAAAAGCGTTGCCGTACCTGGTAGCGGCAACGGACCGGCACCCGGGGCGATAAATGGGCGGGCAACGAGGTACGCCACGCCCGCGCCCGCAGCCACGATGAAGACGGTCGCCATGGCCACCGTCGATCCGGAGGTGGCGAGGAGTCGAGCCTGTCCCCGGCCGGTTCGCGACCAGATCGTGAGACCCAACGACGCGCCGAGGCCGCCGATCAGGAGCGCCACGACCTGCGGAAGGAAGGAGTTGAGCATGGAGTTCATCGAGGTAAGGTAGGAACGTGCGGGGTCGGGTCCAGGCTGGCGCCCGGCGCTCTCTCGTGCTACGAATACTTTCGTACACCCCTCAATTCGGCGGGAGCCCATGTTACGACACACGCCAGCAGCCCCTTTGTTCGCAGTAGCCACCTTCACGCTGGCCGCGTGCACCGGCGAGACGCCCGACGCCGCCACGGTCCTCGTCCGCGACAGCGCGGGCGTCACCATTGTGGAGAACCCGACCCGCCCGGTCGGCTGGGGTGGGTGGTCGGTGGGTCCGGCACCCTCCCTGACCATCGGCGCCCTCGAGGGCGATCCGGCCTACCAGCTCTTCCGGGTGAACGGCGCGATCCGACTGGAGGATGGTCGGATTGCCGTCCTCAACGCCGGCACGAGTCAGGTCCGCATCTACGGCCCCGACGGCGTGCATCGGTCGAGTTGGGGAGGAGAAGGCGAAGGGCCCGGCGAGTTCATGAACGCCGCGGCAATCGCCCGGTGGGCAGGTGACTCGGTGGCCGTCTGGGACCGCCGCAACGGACGGCTGACGCTGTTCGACCGGGCCGGGAGGCTGGGCCGAAGCTTCGTGTTCTCCAGGCTGGAGGATGGGGGCCGGCCGGTGTTCGGCGCCCTGACGCGGGACGGGTCGGTTCTCGTGTCGGCGGTGACGTTCGGGGTGGAGGGAAACGGCATGCCGGAGAACGGCGTCCAGCGACGGGAGGTGGCGCTCGGACTGGTGGGGGCGGACGGCCGCTCCGCCACGCAGATCGGGAGCATCCCGGGTCCGGTGGTGTCGATTATGGCGAGCGCGCAGTCCGTGAACATTTGGCGCTCGAGCTACCAACCCAACTTTCTCGTGAGCCCGGTGGGCGAATACGTGGCCGTGTCCGCCACGGAGCTTCCCTTCCTCCGGGTTCTGCAACGAGATGGACGCCTCGCCCGACGGGTACACCTGGGAGAGGACAATCGGGTGCTCGCCGATTCCGAGCGGGAGGCGGAGATCGAGCAGAGAATATCCGCCGTCCCGGAGGAGGCGCAGCCCGGAATGCGTCGGGTGTTCCAGGAACTCCCGATCCCCGATAGCCTGCCAATTCTGGATCAACTCGTGACGGACGATGGGGGCAACCTGTGGGCGCGCCTCTTTCACCTTCCGTCGCAGGGCGGTCCGACCTCCTGGCTGGTTCTCGATCCGGACGGGCGGGTGATGGCCAAGGTGGAGGTGCCCGCCGGCTTCGACGTCTACGAGATCGGCGCCGCCTACCTCCTCGGCAAGTCGACCGACGACCTCGACGTGGAGCGTGTGGAACTCTGGCCGCTACGGCGAGGCGGGGAGGAATAGGTAGGAGGGACGCGGCGACCAGTTCGGCGCTCGCTCACCGAACCACGGCGCCACAAGCGTGGATGGTCCATCGGCGCTAACGACCCACTCCGACGCTCACTCCACTCTGCGGTACGGGAGTCCTCGAGCAACCCGGCAACGGCGATCGTTCGACCCATATTGACAAATATTTTTGTCAATATTACGATCACCCCCATGGACGCCCTTGCTACCGTTGTCGCGCCGAAGCACGCAGCGCTACTCATGCATCCGCTCCGGCGGAGAATCATGGAGTCGGCGGCGACGGCGCCGGTGTCCGCAACGGAGATCGCACGGGTCCTCGAACTGCCCCGCCAGAAGGTCAACTACCACGTGCGAGTGCTGGCGGACGCGGGGCTCCTGGAGGCGGCGGGCGAGCGACCGCGCCGGGGGCTCACGGAGAAGTTGTACCGAGCCAGCGCACGCGCCTACGTGGTCTCCGCCGAGGTGCTGGGCACCCTCGCTCCCTCGGTCGAGCGCTTCCGGGACGGGTTCGGCGCCGCCACGCTCGTGTCGCTGGCAAGTCGCATGCAGACCGAGGTCGGTCAGGCGGCCGAGCAGGCCCGCGAGCGAGGCAAGCGTCTGGCCACGCTGTCGCTGGACACCGAGGTGACGTTCGAGAACGCGGAGCAGCAGGCGGCCTTCTCCGAAGCCCTGGGCCAGGCGGTAGCCGACGTCGTCGCCCGATTCTCGTCGCCCGATGACGGGCGGATCGGCCATCGGTACCGGGTTGTGGCCGCTGCGTACCCGCCGCCCCATCCAGTCGAGCCTCCCAAACCGATACCGCCAGGTGAGAGAGTGCCCGACCGCGGAGCACCATCCACCCGACATCTTTTTGGAACCCCACAGGAGTAGCCACCATGCAAGACGATTCCCCTGACCGACGGACCATCGACGTCTCCATCACCGCCGACGCGACTCCGATGCAGGCGTGGGAAGCGTGGGCCGATCCCGAAAAATTGGCGGGTTGGTTCGTGGATCGTGCGGAGGGCAACGGCAGACGCGCCGACGAGATCATGACGTGGTTCTTCGACCGCTTCGGTTTGGCGCTTCCCTACCGGGTAGTGACCTCGGTGCCGGGGGAGCGGATCACGTTCGGCCCGGGCTCCGACGAGCAGCCCCCATTCGTCCTCGACGTCATCCTGACGCGAGACGGCGGGGATACACGCATCCGGATCGTCAACTCCGGCTTCAGCGCCGACGCGGAGTTCGATGATCAGTTCGATGGGATCGATTCGGGATGGCGCATGGCCCTGGGAGCTCTCAAGGAGTATCTGGAGCGCCACTTCGGCGAAGACCGGTCCATTTTCATGGCCTTGCGACCAATCGACCGCGACCCTGCGGCAGCCTATCCGTTTTTCATAGATCGAGACCGCCTCCGGCAGTGGCTGGAAGCGCCCAGCGGAGCGGTCCCCAATGAAACGGCGCCCGACGACGAGGGGGACCTCGGAGCGGTGGGCCAGGAGGTATCCCTCCACTTGGAAGGGGGCGGCACGCTCAGCGGACCGATTCTAGCTCGAACCGATGTCGAGGTCGCCCTGGCCTGGCGAGAGATCAACGGGGTCTGCGAGCTGAAAGCGTTCCGTCAGGGACCGCAGACCATGCTCTGTGTCCGGGGCTTCGGTTGGGGGATGGGAGCGGAAGAGGCGGCCAAGTGGGAGGCTCGCATGGAAGACGCTCTGGGGCGGCTCGACAAAGCGATAACCGGCGCCGTCAGCCCGTGAGCACGACGGCTGCCGAGATGCGCAGGGAGGGGCTTCGCCACCGGAGGAGGGTACGCCGCTCCAGCACACAGCTCGGCGTGTCCTGGCCCTCGCCCTGACGGGTTGCCGCGTGGGCCAGCCAGTGACCAGCGAGTCACTCGACAGCGGATACGCGTACGCCTCCGTCGATACCGGACCGTCCCATGACGACGTGCGCCGGGTGGTCACCTCATACTACGCGGCCCTGAGCGCCCGCGACTGGGTCCGCTTCGCCGAACACTTCTGGCCGGGCGCCGATCTGACGACCGTGTGGATCGCTCCCGGCGGGCAGGAGCCCAGCGTAGTCACGATCTCCGTCCCCGACTTCGTGGCGGCGGCCCCTCGGGGGCCCGACAGCCGGGCGATCTTCGAAGAGCGCTTCGACTCCACCAGGACAACTGTGTCGGGAGGTCTCGCTCAGGCGTGGGTGTATTATTCCGCCCGCTTCGGTGAGCCCGAGGACCTGACCGAATGGAACGGCATCGACGCAATAACCCTTCTTCGCCACCGGGGTGAATGGCGCATCGTGGCCATCGCCTACGAGTCCGTCCTGTAGCGCCCTACTACCCCACCTCCCCCGCCCGCTCGTCCAACTCGCGCTGAACGCGCATGACGAACTTCCCGTCCACGCCGGTCTCCGCCGCCGCCTGCGGCCAGAGCGCGAGCGCGTCCCGCACCTGCTCGATGATCCGTTCCGGGCGCTTCACACCGAACGTCTGTGCCACACCGATCAGCTCCGCCCGTCCAATGCCCGACAGCCGATCCGCCACACGCATCTGATGCGTGGCCGTCCACCCCGTACCCTTGGCGAACGTGACATCGTACGCGGGTGTTAGTGACCATTCGCCCTCCGGCGTCATCTGGAACGACAGATTCTTCACGTGGTCGTCCTGGTTGACCGCCAGGACGTTGAAGACCATGCGCCGGTACCCTTCTTCGATCGCGGCGGGCGGGAGTCCGAGTCGGAGGGCGGTGCGCAGATACTCTTCGTAGCTGCTCGCGCCCACGTCGTTGTAGTCGACGTGCAGAATCCCACCCAGCGAGTGTTGGTGGATGCGCGTCCCGTCGGGTGTGCGGTCGAAACGTCGGATCAGGAGATGCGCGTACGGATCGCAGCCGGGCAGGATCGAGACATCCGCCATTTCGATGCCCGCCGCAGCCGCCAAATGCGAGTACGCCGCCTCGATACGATTCCACGGCTGCGCGCCACCCAGGCGCCGCTCGGTGACATCGTCGTCGACGCCGTCGAATTTCAACAGGCACGGGACGAGGCCGGCGTCGTGCCCGGCCGTCCCGGAGCGCACCTCGTGCGACACCGGATCGTAGAGCACCACAGCTTTGGGGCGCATGCCACCCGCGGAGGAGCCGACGCGGTAGATCTCGGGCACGGCCACGGCCGGATCGCCCTGGATGACCCGCCGCGCGTCACGAACCAGCGCCGCCACCTCGAGCGCCTCGCCCTCGGCGGACCGGGTGGGTAACACCTCGGCGGGATGAAACGTCAGGGCGCCCATGCCCCGCTCGCCCACGTACAGGAGCTTCTGGACGGGGGACAGCGCCCGCCGTTCCTGCCCACGTGCCGTGAAGTACGCCCGGATCACCTTGTTCCCGAAGGCGTCCGGAAGGGAGTCGGCCAGGACGCCCGGGAGCCCGTGGAACGCCTCGCTGCGATGTAACTCCGGGAAGGCCACCGGGCCGTCCGTGCTCAACGGAAGGTGGATCGGGGAGATCTCCAGCCCCGTGCGCCGGAACGCCTCCGTGTATTCGAACACGATCGAACGGTCGTCCTGCTCGGCGACCGCGCCGACGCGTTGGCCCCACGCCCGGACCTCCGCGACCGCCGTGATGGCCACCGGTCAATCTCCTTCGCGGTCGATGGCCGCGAGCGGGCTGGGAAGCGGAGGAGGGATGAATCCGTCCAGGGCGTCGAGCCGCCCATATACCCGAAGAAGACGGACGACCGTCAGCAGCGTCGGATTGTCTCCCTGTTCTGCACGCGTGACCGTGCTGCGGCTGAGGCTCGCGCGCTCCGCCGCCGCGACAACCGTGACCTTCCTCGACCGCCGCAGCGTCCGGAGTCGCTGACCGATGGCCTCCATCCACTCGGCATCCGTGCGTGACCCGCCGATCTCCATCGCTTCACCTCCAGGAAGAACTACCCTGAAGAAAGGTCGTCAGCAGCACGTCGGAGGTCAATAGCGATGACTGATATATCGGTCGTCTTGCGCAAGAAGGCCATAAATGACCGATATATGACACATGACCTTTGCGCCGCAGTTCCTATTCCCCGCGAGGCCAGTAAGCCACTACTTCCCGCCCGCCCCACCTCCGTCGCCGATTGGACGCGGCGGCGCGGGCACCACGAACGGCTCGGTGACGATATCCGGTCCGATCCCACGTTTGGATTCGGCCACAATACGCGCGACCTCCTCCATGATGGCGTCGTTCTCCATCACGATCCCGTCCTTGATCGTGTGGAGGATGCCACGAGTCCGGTACATCTGCCGCGTTTCCGGATCCATGTTGATGGCCCCAAAGGGATACAGGTAGCGGAAGTTCTCCGCCGGATTCCCGTCCACGACCAGCAAGTCGGCGATGTAGCCCTCCTGCACCATCCCCAGCTTGGGCTCCATGAGGAACTGCGCGGAGTTGTACGTCGCGGCGCGTAGCACCTCTAGCGGGTGCATGCCCGACTCGAGCATGAGCTGAAGCTCACGGATGTTGCCGAAGCCGCCCGTGGAGAGCTGGTAGTTGTCGTCCGTGCCGAAGACGACGTTCCCGCCCCGCTTGTTGAACTGGTAGATCAGGTCGCCCCAGAGGTCGTACATGTAGTGCCAACGATACTCGTCCAGCGACGACCAGTTGTACTGGAAGGAGGCGTGGTTGTCCGGGTTCGGCAGGTGCCACTCCCACAGCGCCTGGTGCGTGTACTTCGCGTGCCACGGCAAGCCCTGGGCACGCACGATGTCCCGGTTTGCCTCGTACGTCGCGCGATTCGGCTGCATGGCCACGCCGTAGTAGACCATGGAATCGGGCAGTGCATTCAAAAGGCGATGGCGGGACTCCTCGTTCTCACCCGCTTCGACCCATACCTGCGCGGCTTCACGGAAGCGCTGGTTCTCGTCCCAGAAGTTGTACTCGATCGGGTAGTTCTGGACCTGCCGGTTGAGCACGCTTTCCGCGTAGCCGTAGTGGTGCACGATCATGCTCACGCCGAGCCGGGCGGCGTCCAGCGCGTTGACCTGCGACGTGCTGGACGGCTGGATGTGGACGCCCGTGACGCCACCCGCGGCCTCGATCGCTTTGGCCGCGGCTCCGAACATCTCCGGGTTCCAGGTCTGGCCGTTCAAGTACACCTGGCGCACACCGTTCGCGATCATGTCCCGCGCGATCCGGGGTGCCATCTCCGGGTCCCACAGCTCTTCTTCCGAATAGTCGGTCTTCGAGCCCCAACCGTAGATCGGGAACTGGCGCGGGGCCAGGATGTCGTTGTTCTCGATCTCGTCGAGGATATCCTGCACGCGCCCTTCCTCGGCCGGGCCGATCGACGTCACGCCGGTGGCGAGCTGCAAGTAGAAGATGTAGTCGAGCGGCAGCGACTCTTCCCGGAGATGCAGGTGCAGGTTGATCATGCCCGGCATCACGTAAAGCCCCTCGCCCTCAATGACGCGTTCGCCTTGCATCCGATTCGGGTCGTTCCGGTCGTGGCGGGCCATCTCAGCAATTGTGTTGCCCGTCACGAGGATGTCGTACGGTCCCACCGCCGGTCCGCCATGGCCCGGGATGACCATCACATTGCGCAGCACCAGGCGGTCGTACGGGCCCTCGGCCAGGTCACCGAAGCGCTTGGTGTCGACGTCGGAGGTTGGCTCGGCCCGTTGGAGCTGGGCGGAGGCGGGGATGGCGACCGTGAGCGCCAGGGCTACGGCGGCGGCCAGCGTTGTCAGGCGTGCGGAGAGGCGGCGAGCGATGATGGTGGACTGCATGGTGTGCTCCTGCGGGTGAGATGGGCAGGAGCAAAGTACGGGGGGCGGGCGGAGGGTGCACGGGGGCGGCGTGAGGCGGCACGGGGGCGGCCGGCACACCGTGCGGCAGCGGGGCGCTCTGGCCAGGATCAGCCTGCGGGCGACCTATCTGTCGGAGGCCGATCCATGCCCTTGGCAGCGTCGATCCGGTCTCGGGCTTCATCGTCGAAGAACGGCCCTTCCGCGCGGTAGATCGCCCTCAGTTCGCCCGCCGTGATGCCCATATCCGGCCACCGGGCTCACAGGATCACCTCGCTGAACGACTCGTTCGGTGCCCGGCGGGCCTGCCGCAGTCGCTGGTACGCATCCAGCCGCACGGAAATTGTCTTCGTAGCCATACAGGTACCGTCCATGTTCGGAGTTCGACCGTCAACCGGTTGGCGGCGGCACCCCCACCACCCTCACCACCGCGCCGTGCCCCGGCGCACCCGCCAGTCGAGCGTCGCAGGTCATGAGCGGGCAGGCCAACGCCTCCGCCAGCGCCACATAGGCTGCGTCGTACGCGGACAGGTTGTGGCGGAGTGCCCACACCCGAGGGAGCACAGCCTGAGCGGGATGGCGCCGGATGGGTAGCCGATCGAGGAGCCGGATCGATCCGGTCGCGCGCGGGTCCGAGACCACCCCACCCGTCACGAGCCGGCGGAACGCTTGAGCCACCTCCAGGTCGAGAAGGTCGGGCGCATGGAGCGTGGGTGAGCCGCCAGCAGCCCCGAGCGCGTCGGCGACCTCCTGCCCGCGGGCTCCGCCGAGCAACAGCTCCACGGCCGCCGAAGCGTCGATGACCATGGAGGGCGGTCGGGCACGCTCGGACCGGGCATGCTCATCGTCCGTCACCGGCCGTCGCGTTCCTCACGAATGAGGTGGGCGGCGGACGGAGCGCCGTACACGGGGCCGAGTTCGCGGACACGGGCGACGACCTCGTCCAGAGTCATCTCCTCGACTTCGCGGCGCAGCGCTCGCAACGCGAGGTCGGACAGGGTCACCCCCTCCAGGGCCGCACGGGCCTTCGCCCGGCGGTGGAACTCGTCGGGTACGTTACGTATCTGGATCATGGTGGACATGTTCAGAACATGTTCACACCATGAGAGCATGTCAATCGTCGCCGCGCTCTCCACCGGCTCGGGAGGAGGAAGCGGCAGCCCGGCGCACCGATCCGGCGGAGAGGCAGCCATGGCACACACCCCCGCTCCTCTCTACTCTGCCAGATGACCCTCCCCCTCGACGGCATCCGAGTGGTCGACCTCACGCAGGTCATGGCCGGACCGTTCTGCACCATGTTGCTCGCCGACATGGGTGCCAACGTCATCAAGGTCGAGCCGCCTGATCGTGGCGATCTGTCGCGCTTGATGGGCGGCGCGGGCATGCGGATGAAGGGCGACGACAACGCGCCGTTCCTGGCGCTCAATCGCAACAAGCGCAGCGTGTGTCTGGATCTACGGACCGACGACGGTAGCAAGGTGTTCCACGCGCTCGCGGCCACCGCCGATGTGGTCGTGGAGAACTTCCGCCCGGGCGTGACGGAACGGCTGGGCGTCGACTACGACACGCTCTCGAAAACGCACGAGCGCCTCATCTACCTGAGCATCTCCGGGTTCGGGCAGACCGGCCCCTACGCCGATCGGCCGGGCTTCGACCTTATTGCGCAGGCGATGTCGGGGATCATGAGCGTGACCGGTCACGCGGGCGGCGCGCCCACCAAGGCCGGGCTGCCGATTTCCGACCTGGCCGCGGGGCTGTACGGAGCCACCGGCGTCCTGGCCGCGCTGCTCGCCCGAGAGCGCACGGGTCGAGGGCAGAAGGTGGACACCTCGCTGTTCGAGGCAGCCGTCGGACTATCCGTCTGGGAGAGCACGGAGTACTGGGCCACGGGCCGAACGCCGACGCCCTGCGGCACGGCCCATCGTTTGAACGCGCCCTATCAGGCGTTCCGCACCGGGGACGGCCACATCGTCCTGGCCGCGCTGACCCCGGAGCAGTGGACCAACTTGTGCAACGTACTGAATCGTGCCGGTCTGGCGGACGATTCGCGATTTGCGACCAACGAAGACCGAATGGCCCATCTTACAGAACTGGTGGACGAGATCGAGGGGGCTCTGGCGGGCGGCACCACCGACACCTGGGTGGACAGGCTCCTCGGGGCGGGCGTGCCGGCCGGTCCGCTCCGGAACTACGCAGAGGTGTTCACCGACGAGCACACCCGAGCCCGGGAGATGATCGAAGACGTGGAGCATCCGGTCGAAGGTACGATTCGCACGCTGGGCTTTCCCGTGAAGTTGAGCGACACCCCGCTGCGGGTGCGGCGCCCACCGCCGCTCCTCGGGCAGCACACCGACGAAGTCCTCGAGGAGATCGGCTGGGACGAAGGTCCCGGCGCAGACGCAGACGCCGGGCGGGGGGTCGAGCCATGAGCATCCGACCGGACGCAGAATCGCGGTCCCCTTCGTACGGACCCACCGAACCCACCGAACTGGGCGAACCCGCCGAGCCGGGCGAGGGTGCCGATCGCGGTGAGGGCGCGGTGCACCTCACGCGCCACGGCAGCGTCGCGCACATCACCTTCGACCGACCGGCCGCCCGCAACTCGATGACCATGGCGATGTACCGGGAGTTGGATGGGCACGTGCGCGCGCTGGCCGACTCCGGAACCGAACGCATCCGCACGGTCGTCCTTCGCGGGGCGGGCGGCCACTTCGTGGCGGGAACCGACATCGCCCACTTCCAGAACTTCCGCGGCGCGGACGACGGGGTGGCGTACGAGCGCTTCATGGAGGGGGTGATCGGGCGGCTGGAGGCCCTTCCGATCCCGACGCTGGCCGTCGTCGAAGGCGCGGCCGCGGGCGGGGGCCTGCTCCTGGCCGCTGTGTGCGACCTGAGGGTGTGCACGCCAGACGCACGCTTCGGAATGCCGATCGCCCGGACGATGGGCCACTGCCTGTCCGTGGCCAACCACGCGCGGCTCATCGCCCACCTGGGGCCGGCCCGCACCAAGAACCTGATCCTCATGGCACGCTTCATCAAATCCGACGAGGCTCTGTCGTGCGGGTTCGTCCAACGGGTCGTCGCTCCCTACGCGGTCGACGATCTCGTCAAGGGCATCTGCCGCAGGTTGGCCGAGCAGGCGCCGATCACGTTGCGTGTGACAAAGGAGGCCGTGCGGAGGGTCGTGGCAGCCGATGGAACCCGTCCGGACGAGGGCGAGGACCTGCTCCGGGAAGCCTACGGCAGCGAGGACTTCAAGCGCGGCGTACGCGCGTTCCTGGACAAGGAACGACCGCAGTGGGAGGGTAGCTGAATGGAGGGGCTCCGATGAGCGGTATAGTGAAGCTCACGGTGGTGGCCGTCCTCGCGCTGATGGCCGGCGCCCTGATCGGACGCGCGTTCTTGGTCCCACCCAGGCCGTCGTTCACCGTCGAACTGGAACGGATGCGAGAGGACCTGCGCCTCGAACACGAGCGGGGTGTCACGACCACGTACCACGTCTGTCCGGAACAGGACGGCACGTTCAGCATCCCCGGCATCACCAATCGGCCCCCGAAGCTCTTTATGGTCTTTCCTGCCACGCTGCGCTACAAGCTGCCCCTGGACGATGAGTCCATGACCGTCTCAGCGACGGCGTCGGAGTACCTCGTTCGACTGGGGGCCGTCCAGGCGGACGACCCGTTCATGGACTCGGGCGGCGTCCAGGCCATCGTCACCGCCTACCGAGCGGGAACGGCCGAGTCGAGGTACCAGAATCGCGAGATCTCACGTGGGACCGCGCTGAATCGGTACTTGACGCTCCAACAGCTCGAGGCGGATCTGGAAACCATCCGAGAGCGCCTGGCGGGCGAGCTCGAAGTCGCGCTGCGCGTGCTCCTGCACGCCGTGGACGACACGGGTCGACGCGTCCGCATCGAATGGCGAGACGACGTACAGGCCGAATATCTGGCAAATGCGTTTCAGGCCCTCGAAGTGCAGCCCCCGTTCGGCATCCGGGGATGCGATGAGGAAGACCGGCCAGGTGGCCTCGTGGTAAACGGGATCGCCTGGGCGCTGTTCTAGCGCGCTACCAAGCCGACCGCACACCGCGCCGCGTGTCCCGCCCACTCGCCACGTTTCCTCACTCCGACCCCCGACACAATGCGTCGACTCCACACGGCCACCCTCCTCGCGGCGGCCCCCACGCTGACCCTTGCCGCCTCCTGCACCCTATTGGTGCCACCGAAGCTCGGCGCGCAGACGGACCCTTCCCGCCCACCGCTCCACCTGACCTACTTTGGTGCGGCCGGCTGGGAGATCTCGGACGGAACCGTGACGGTGCTCGTCGATCCGTACATCTCCCGGCTGAAATACGGCGGGGGCGGCGATCCGGCCGACGACCGCCCGGACTTCGCACGGACGGACCTGGCCTGGTCGGACACCATCCTCATCGACAGCATCATATCCGAAGCCAACTTCATCCTCGTCCATCACGGGCACTTCGATCACCTCGGTGACGTGCCTTACATCGCAAAGAAGACCGGAGCGAAGGTCATCGGGACGGAGACATCCATGACCATCCTGCGCGCGTACGGCGTTCCGGAGGCTCAGCTCTACGCCGTGCGTGGGGGCGAAGACTATCAGTTCGACGGCTTCTCGGTCCGGGTGGTCCCCACCCTCCACTCCGCACTCGGCGAGAAACACTACTACGACGCACGCCGCTGGACCGCGGACAGCGACCTCACCGCGCCCCTCCGCATCAACGAGTTCATTGAAGGCGGCTCCCTGAGCTTTCTGGCGCGATTCGCCGGCCACGACGTCTTGACCATGGGCTCGATGAACTTCATCGAACGTGAATTCGAAGGACTTGAACCCGACGTCCTGCTCGCGGGCATCAACGGGTCGCGTCTCGGGCTCTACGAGTACGATGCGCGGCTCCTCCGGACCACGGGTTACCCGCCGATCGTGATTCCGACGCACTGGGACAACTTCCGGCTTCCCTACGGCTTCTCCCAAAAGCCCAACTACGAGCGCAACATCGTGCCGTTCATACAAACGGTCCACGAGCTGTCGCCAGACACCCGGGTGATCGCGCCGACGCACCTGGAGCCGATCGTCATCAAGTAGGGGGGGCGGAGCGGGCAGGGTCGCGGTATCCCGACAAGCGCACCCGGGCTATCGGCGAAACCCGGATGAAGTACGGCTAGCGCGCTCTGTTGAAGCGTTGGGACGACCAGACACCGTCATGCTTTCCCGCGCCGGGCGAGAATCGACGTTATGAAGGCCTCGTTCTCGGTCGCCCACCGGCACAGTTCCGCGATAGGTTCGCGCAGTCGATGGCCGTCCTCAGTCAATCGGTAGTCGGTCTTGGGCGGCACCTGCCGATAGACCTTGCGGTCGACCAGACCGTCGCGCTCCAGATTGCGCAAGGTCTGGACGAGCATCTTCTTGGAAATCTCCGGAATTTGGCGCTGCAGCTCGTTGAAGCGGCGAACCTCCCCGAGTGACAAACAGTAAAGGACAACGGTCGTCCATTTGTCGCCGACGAGAGTGAGAATGCGGCGCGCCGCAAAGTCGGGGTCTTGATTCTCAGGCGTCACTTGGTGGCTCTCGGGTAGCGGCGAGGCGTCCGAACCGGGACGTCGACAGCTGGGTCACACTGTCTCTTCCAGATAGCGATGGACGAAGGCGATCGCCATGGCGCCTTCGCCGGCTGCCGTCGCGACCCGCTTGATCGAACGATGGCGCACGTCCCCAGCCGCGAACGATCCAGGAACTGCAGTTTCCAAATAGTAGGGCACGCGGTCGAGTGGCCAACATGATGGCGGTCGGCCCTCATCCAACAGGTCGGGTCCGGTGATGAGATAACCACCGGGGTCCCGGATGATCGCGGTGTCGACCGCCCAGTCCGTATTAGGGACACCACCGATCGCCACGAAGAGGCGCGGCGTCGCGACCCATTCCGATTCCCTGGTGCCTCGCGTCGTGATCTCGATCCGTTCCAGCGCGCGCTCGCCTTCCAATCCGGTGATCTCGACATTGTAGCGGACATCAATGGTCGGTCCGGAAAGGATACGCTCGGACAGATACTGCGACATCGAGGCGGCAAGCGCCTTGGCTCGTACCAGCATGGTAACGCTGCGCGCGTGGCCGGACAGATGCATGACGGCCTGGCCCGCCGAGTTGCCCCCGCCGACAACGAACACGTCTTCACCGCCACACAGCGGCGCCTCGCTCGTGCCGGCGCCATAATAAAGGCCGCTGCCCAACAGCCGGTCTTCGTTGGGGAGGTCGAGGCGACGCCATTCCACGCCTGTAGCGCAGATATTGGCGCGCGCGACCATCTTGCCGCCGTCGGCGAGGTCGGTCCAGATGCGGTTGTCGTGAAACTCCGACTTGACCCCTTCCTGCATCATCAGCAGCTCGACACCAAACTTGACCGCCTGCTGGCGAGCGCGCTCCGCGAGGTTCGCGCCGTTGATGCCTCGCGGAAACCCCATGTAGTTTTCGATCAGCGATGTCGTCCCGGCCTGACCGCCGACCGCGCTGCGTTCGATCAGGACCGTACTAAGGCCTTCCGATGCGGCATAGACCGCCGCCGACAACCCCGCTGGCCCGGCGCCATAGATCGAAACGTCATACTCCCGTCGCTTGGGCTTCGAAACGAAGCCGAGTTGCCCCGCGACCTCGCGTAGCGAGGGGCCGAAGAGGCGTTCGCCGTCCGGTAGCTCGACCACGGGCAACCGCACGTTCGCAAGGGTCGGCAGGTCGAACGCGCTCTGGCGGTCGTCATTGCCGGTCAGCTCGACCCATTCGAACTCGACAACGCTGCGCTTGAGGAAGTCGCGGATTTCCCACGCCTCCGCAGAGTCGCGGTGGCCGAAGAGGCGCACGATCCGCGCCTGGACATTGTCGGATCGTCCTTCAGCCATTTTCGGCTTCCTCGTCGGGTCTGTTGGCTATGCGGCCCAGCGTCTTCCAAGCGCGATGCCGTAGTCCGACATCGCGCGACCATACTCGAGCTGCAGGGCCTCGAAGCTCCCGAGGCCAGCGTCCACGTTATGGCGCGCGCGCTTCAACGCCGAGGCGAGGACGGATGCATCGCGCGCCGCTTTCGCAGAGGCGCCCGCTGTGTGCGGTCGGACGACGAAGGCGGCATCGCCGAGCAGACAGGTCCGGCCGAACACCATGTGCGGAATAACGACATCCACGATGGTTTGCAGAAATGGTTCGGACGTTGCCGCAACCAGCTCCGCGAGCATCGGATGGACTTCGCGACCTGCGCGTTCGACGAGCGCCCCGATCGTCGCAGCGGGCACCTCGTCTTGGCCCAAGGAGGCATGGTGGCTTCGGCCGTCGCGATCGACCAAGAGACGGTCACGCTCGGTGGCGTCGGCGGTGACATACCAAACCCAGTTCAGACGGCGCGTGCCTGGCGTCGTATCCGCCCCGCCTCCGGGAATGACATAGACCAGGATATGGCCGCCCGAGCGTGCCTCGCAAAAGGTGAAGGTGTCATCGAAAAAGCGGACGAGGTTCGCCGGAGCATCCGCTTCGTTCAGGGTGCCGCGCCACGCGACATATCCGGCATAGCTCGACGTTACGTCGGGCAGCAGCCGGCGCCGGCTCGCCGATTGTGCGCCGTCGGCGCAGACCAGGAGATCCGCTTTGATCCGTGATTGTCCCTCGCCACCGGCTGAGATCGGAGGTCCGCTCGCATGCTCTTCGAAGTCGGAAAGCTCCGAGCCCATGTGGTATCGATCTGCCGGGAAAGTCGCGCGAAGTGTTCCGTAGATCGCCTCCCAGGAGGTGAACGCCTGGGGCGCGCGCTGCACCTGTCCGTCGCCGCCGTCCGCCTCGAGGTAGCGGCGGATGCTACAGCTCGTGGTCGACAGGGGCGGCGCACCGTTTTCGCGAAGGAGCTGCAACAGCTCGCCCTGAACCACGATGCCGGCGCCGCGCGTTTCCATTGGGCAGGGATGCCGTTCGTGGACCTGCACGTCGAAGCCGGCCCCGTGCAACGCGACGCCGGCGCTGAGGCCGCCGATCGAGCCGCCCGCAACCAGAATTCGCAGCGGCACGTCAGTCCCCGGCATCACCCGCCGCCTCCCTCAGATGCACTTCGATCAACTCAGAGCGGAGGGCCCCGGAGAAAAGCGGTCGACCGTTTACTACGACCGTCGGCACACCCGAGATTCCGAGGCTAACACCGTGGTCGAGCTCAGTTACCACCTCATTCTGACCCTCGCCCGAGGCCAGCATCGCCGACACGCGGTCGGGGTCCATCCCACCGGCCGAACCGACCGCGACGAGTACATCGAACGCACCGACGTCGCGGCCCTCATAGAAGTAGGCGGAGAAGAGGCCCTCGACCACCGCGGCCTGTCTGCCCTCCCGGCCCGCCAGCCAGATCAGGCGGTGGGCGTCGATCGTGTTGGGCGTGCGCATCATCCGGTCGTGGCGAAAATCCAACCCGTCCGACTTGGCGGCGGACGCGACCTGGGCATCGAGCGCTTTTGAGCGCTCCCATGAGCCGAATTTTCGCGAGCGATAGACGCGCCGATCGACACCTGCCTTGGGCATGTCGGGATTGAGCTCGAACGGCCGCCACGTCACCGTCGCGCTGACTGCCGGCGCGAGCGCGGCAAGGGCACGATCGAGCCGGCGCTTGCCGACCCAGCACCATGGACAGATCGCGTCGGAGATGACCTCGATCGTCAGATGTGCGTTGCCCGGAACCGAGCGATCGAGTGGGGCGTGACTGTCGTCGGGCGCGCAGCCATCTGCACCGCAAACGGCAGCGTCGGAAAATTCGGTCACGGAGCGGTCCTTTCATTGCTCGAAGTCATGCATGAAAGACTGGGTGTGGTTTCTGAATAGCAAGTAGTCACCTTTGGGTAACCAACCATTATGAAGACCAGGCGCCGCCCGACCCCTCCAACTCCCGCATGGCCGCCTCGACCCCGCCCCGCTCCACGGGCACGCCCGCCAGAACCAGCCCGGATTCCACGCCGCACAGGGTGGCCAGGAGCATGAGATCGTTGAAGTCGCCGAGGTGGCCGATCCGGAAGACGCGGCCGGCCACGCGGCCGAGCCCGGACCCCAGGGCCATGTTGAAGCGCTCCAGCACCAGCGAGCGGAACGCGTCCGCGTCGTGCCCTTCCGGCATCCGGACCGCGGTCAGCACATCACTTTGATCTTCCGTGCGGGTACACTGAAGCTCGAGGCCCCACGCGGACACAGCCGCGCGCGTCGCCGACCCGTGGCGCGCGTGACGCGCGAACACCCGGTCGAGGCCTTCCTCTTCGAGCATCGCCAGCGCTTCGCGTAATCCGTACATCAGGCTTGTAGCCGGAGTGTAGGGGAAGTACCCGTCTGTGTTCTTGTCGCGCATCTGCCGCCAGTCCCAGTACGATCTGGGCAGGCGGGCGTGCTCCGTAGCCGCCATCGCCCTGGCACTGACCGCCGTGAACGCCAGGCCGGCCGGGAGCATCAGACCCTTCTGACTGCCCGCCACCGCCACGTCCACGCCCCACGTGTCGTGCTGATAGTCGATGGAGGCCAGCGACGACACCACGTCGACCATCAGGAGCGCAGGGTGATCCGCTCGGTCGATGGCAGCCCGGATCTCGGCGATGGGGCTCACCGCCGCGGTCGACGTCTCGTTGTGGACCACGCACACCGCCCGGATCTCGTGACCAGCGTCGTCCCTCAGATGCGCCTCGATCCCGTCCGGATCGGCTCCACGCCGCCAGTCGCCGGGGAGCATCGCTACGCGGAGACCGAAGCGCTCGGCCACGGCGGCCCACCCCAGCCCGAACTGACCCGTCTCGCACATGAGCACATGGTCACCCGGGCTGAGCGTGTTCACGAGCGCCGCCTCCCAGGCGCCCGAGCCGGACGCCGGGTACATCAGCACGGTCTGGTCGGTCTGGAACACCCGCTCGAGCCCTTCGACGCACGTGCGTGTCAGCTCGGGGAAGTCGGGACCCCGGTGGTCCTCGATCGGACGCGCCATCGCCTCGGAAACACGCTGCGGCACGTTCGTCGGGCCGGGGAGCTGAAGGAAGTGCCAGCCGGTGGGTCGGGACATGGGTGTGGTGTGGTGGGAGGGGGTGTGGATGCAGGGAGAGGATCATATTATCATACAATCATACAAACTGCGAGGACGAATCCATGAACCGGATCACCATCACTCATCTGGCGCGCAATCTGGCCGACGTGGTCAACCGAGTCGCCTACCGAGGGGAGCGCTTCATTGTGGAACGGGGAAATCGCGCTGTCGTGGAGTTGGTTCCCCCGCCGAGGGCGCGACGTCTCGGCGACTTGCCCGAAATCCTATCGTCTCTACCTCCGCTCGGGGCTACGGAAGCGGAGGAAATGGAGCGTGACATCGACCTCGCTCGGGGCGAGCCCACCATCCCAGAGAATCGTTGGGACTCCTGATCGACAGTTCGATATTCATCGCTCATGAACGGGGGCGTATCGAACTCACTGATGTGGTACGAGGCCGCGACGAAGAAGACGTGTTTCTTTCGGTGGTGACGGCCAGCGAGCTGTTGCACGGCGTCCATCGGGCAGGGGAAGCAGGACGCCGGGCTCGCCGTTCCGCGTTCGTGGAGTCAATCCTGGCGGAGTTCCCCGTTCTTCCGATCGAAGCGCTGACCGCTCGCACCCACGCGCGCCTGGGCGCCGAGATGGCCGCAGCAGGACTTATGATCGGTGCCCACGACCTTTGGTTGGCGGCGACGTGTGTCGGGCGCGGTCTGGTCATGGCAACCGGGAACGAGAGAGAGTTTGGTCGGGTCGACGGCCTGGCGGTCGAGGTCTGGAATACCTGAGGGCCCGCCCCGCGTCCACCTCCCCAGCTCGCCCGACTGGCGCCCCCCGACGCCGACCGCCCTATTCCCCGCATGACCCCCGCCCCTCCCCTGCCCCGGGACCTCGCGGCCGCCCTTCGTAACGCCCTGACCGGGGACGTCCAGTTCGACGAGTACTCCCGCCACATGTACGCGACGGACGCGAGCATGTACGCGATTGAGCCCATCGGAGTCGTCTACCCGTGCCACCAGGGCGACGTCCAGGCGGCGGTCCGCATCGCCGCCGACTTCGGCGTGCCGGTGCTACCCCGAGGTGCGGGGACCAGTCTCGCAGGGCAGACGGTGGGCGCCGCGGTCATCCTCGACTTCTCCCGCCACATGACGGGCATCATCCAGATCGACCCACGGTCCCGCACCGCCATTGTCGAGCCCGGCGTAGTGCAGGACGACCTCAATCGCGCCGCCGCGGAGCACGGCCTGCTCTTCGCGCCCGACACCTCGACCGCCAATCGGGCCACGCTCGGCGGGATGATCGGCAACAACTCCTGCGGCGCCCGCTCCGCGCGCTACGGAATGACCGTGGACCACGTGGTCGGGCTCGACGTCGTGCTGGCCGACGGCTCGGTCGCTCGATTCGAGGCGATGACGGAGAGTGAGGTGACGGCGCGAGCGGACCAGGCGTCCGATTCGCTGGAACGCACCCTGTACCAACGCATTCCCAGTCTCGTTCGCGACCACGCCGAGGTTATCCGCTCCGCGATGCCAGCGCACTGGCGCAGATCCGGGGGATACCGCCTGGAACGTATGCTGCCGGATGCCGGACCCTTCAACTTGGCCCACCTCGTGGTCGGTTCGGAGGGCACGCTGGCCCTCACCACGCAGGCCACCGTGCGCCTGGTGCCCCTACCCGGTGCCGTGACCGCACTGGTCGGTCACTTCGAGAGCGTGGACGCCGCCCTCCGGGCCGCACCCGTGGCGATGGCGGCCGGAGCCACAACGGTCGAACTCGTCGACAAGATGATTCTCGACCTCGCGCGCGAATCGCCGGTGCACGGCCACCTGCCCGGACTTCTGGAGGGCGACCCGGGTGCCATCCTCTGGGTCGAATTCTATGGAGATGGCGAGGTGACAGCAGCGCGCGCCGACGCCACAGCCGCCATGGAGGGGCTGCGCGCCCGCTGGAGCGCCGAGGGGCACGGCTATGCCGTCCTCACCGCCCCCACGCCCGATACCCAAGCCGGCTTCCGGGCACTCCGGAAGGCCGGACTCGGTCTCCTCATGTCCGCGGGCACGGGCGGCGAGCGCTCGCTCGCGTTCGTTGAGGACACAGCGGTGGCGCCCGAGCGGCTCGCGGAATACACGCAGCGGTTGGTCGAGATCCTGGACGAGCACGGCCTGCGGGCCGGATTCTACGGGCATGCGTCGGCCGGCACGCTGCATATCCGGCCGTTCATGAACCTGGCCCGACCGGGTGCCCCGGAGCGGATGCGCTCGGTGGCCGAGTCCGTCCTCGCGCTCGTGCGAGAGTTCGGCGGGATGAACTCGAGTGAGCACGGCGACGGACTCGCCCGCGGGGAGTTCAACCGCGCCTTCTTCGGCGATGCGTACTACGGCCTCATGCAGGAGGTGAAGCGCACCTTTGATCCCGCCGGACTCCTGAACCCCGGGAAGAAGGTGGACGTGGCGCCCATGACGGAGAACCTACGGGCGGCAGCGCTTCAGGAGGCCGGGGCGCTCGAGACGTGGTTTGCGTTCGGGGGGGCCGGGGAGCGGTCGTGGGCGGGTGGGGAACGCGGCGGTCGTTCGCGGGTCGACGGCGAAGGCGATGGAGGCATACGTATCGGCGGGCCGGGCGAAGCGGTCGCACCTGCGAACCGGAACCACGCCGGCCGGCTCACCGTCGGCGGAGCTGCCGAGGCCGGCTCGCCCATGCGAGACGCCGCCGACCGGTGCGCCCGGATCGGCGCGTGTCGGAAGTCGGCCGCAGCCGGGGGCGTCATGTGTCCCTCCTACATGGCCACCCGCCAGGAAGAGCACGCCACCCGCGGGCGCGCCAACGCCCTCGTGGCCGCACTGTCCGAGCCCGACCCCAGGGCCGCGCTGTCGGACGACCGACTCCACGAGATCCTGGACCTGTGCCTGGAGTGCAAAGCGTGCAAGGTGGAGTGCCCCTTGCACGTGGACATGGCCACGCTGAAGTCCGAAGCGCTTGCCCACCGGCACGAGGTGCACGGCGTGCCGCTGCGGGATCGCCTGTTCGGGAACGTCCGAGCGCTCAATCGGATCGGATCGGCCGCCGCACCGATGTCGAACTGGCCAGGTGGGTGGGGCGTGCTCCGCGGGCTGTTCGGAAAGGCGACCGGGATCGATCCACGGCGTCCGCTGCCCAGGTTTCAGCGGGAGACCTTGCAGAAGTGGTTCGGGCGGAGGGGGAGGGGGAGGGTGGGTCCGGCCATGGGCGAGGGAATAGCTGGATCGGCCTCAGGCGCGGCCGTGGGCGGGGGAATAGCCGGATCGGCCTCAGGGGTGGGAGTGGGCGGGGGAATGGCCAGATCTGCCTCAACGGTGGGAGTGGGCGGAAGAATAGCTGGATCGGCCGAGGGCAGGGTTGGGCACGGGGGAATGGCCACGTCGGTCGCCGAACCATCCGGGCGCGAGGGAATGGCCAGATCGGCCCACCCGCCCACCCGCGGCCCGCTCCGCGTCCTGGCCGACTCCTTCACCAGCTACACCGAACCGGAGATCGGGCGGGCGTGCATCGAGCTTCTGGAGATGGCGGGCTGGACGGTCGAGCTCGTAGGCGATGTCTGCTGCGGCCGGTCGCTCATCAGCAAGGGCATGCTGCGGGAGGCACGGGCGCGGCATGCCCATCTACTGGCACGGCTGGGTGGGCTCGCACTGTTGTCTGACGGAGGGGCGGGTGCGGAGGGGCGCGCGGGTACGGAGGGGCGCGCGGGTGCGGCGGGACACATGCGTGGGCAGGAGCCGGGCGGGCCGTCCGGCATTCCGATCACGGGATGCGAACCGTCGTGCCTCCTCACCCTGATGGACGAAGTGCCCGCTCTGGCGGCCGGATCGCACGGCTCCGCCGACGATGTGCGGGCGGCCGCCTCGGTCGCCCGCCGGGCTCGCCTGGTCGACGACCTGCTGGCCGACGCGCTCGACGACGGCTCCCTCGTGATCGATCCGGACGCGGACGTCGTGGGTCGACCGATCCTGTTCCACGGCCACTGCCACCAGAAGGCCGCGAGTGCGACGGCCGGGAGCGTCCGGGTTCTACGCGCCATCTCCGGGGACAAGGTTGCCGTCCTGGACGCGGGGTGCTGCGGCATGGCGGGCTCGTTCGGCTTCGAGGCCGAGCACTACGACCTGTCGATGCAGATCGGGCGGCAGCGCCTCTTTCCCGCGGTCGAGCGGACGCCGGCCGACGCGTTCGTCGCCGCGACGGGCGTGAGTTGCCGACAGCAGATCGCGCACGGCACCGGACGGACCGCCGAACATCCCGCGGTGCTGCTTCGCCGCGCGGTGCGGCAGCGGTGAGGACGCGGTGAGGACGCGGCTCGGATGGTGCGCGCTGCGTCTCCGCCGCGATCACGCTTTGGCGCAGCGAGACGCGCGGCCCGTCCAATTCCCCATCTCCATGAATCCGGGCGGAACTCTTCGGATGAACCTCTCGACGGAGACATGAACCACGTATGATTACAGAGAACGTGCTCGTTGCGCTGGCAGGGCTGACGGCGGTGGTGGCGCTCCTGTTCCTGCTCATTACGCACTTCAAGTGGCACGTGTTCCTGGCGCTCCTGGTGCCGATCGTGCTCTTCGCCGCGGTGCCCGGGATCGACCGCGAGGCCTTCATCGACGCGTTCGAGGTCGGCTTCGGCGGCACGATTCAGGACATTGCCGTCGTCATCGTGCTCGGCTCGATTTTGGCGGAGGCGCTGAAGCACACGGGAGGGGTCGAGCGCATCACCAGCACCATGATCCGGTGGGTGGGAGAGAAGCGCATGCCTCTGGCGCTTACGCTGAGCGGCTTCGTCATCGGCATCGCCATATTCTCCGACGTCGGCTACGTCATCCTGAACCCGCTGGTCCACTCCGCCGCCCTGAAGACCGGCGTGAACATGAGCGTTATGGCCACCGGCCTCGTGGGCGCCATGCAGTTGACCCACGCGATGGTGCCCCCGACGCCCGGCCCCCTTGCCGCCGTCGCGCTGGTTGATGCCGACATCGGGCGGGTCATCCTGTTCGGTAGCATCGCCACCCTGACCGGGGCTCTGGCCGGGTGGGCGTACGCCATGGTCGTCGGCCCTCACGTCGCGTCGCCTCCCTCCGAGGAGTTTGTCGGCCAGTCGCTCGTGGAACAGGGTCGCGAAGACGAGCTGCCGTCGACGGCAGCCGCATACGCGCCGATCTTGATCCCCATGCTGCTGATCGCGGGGCAGAGTTTCACCAAGTTCGCGCTGCCCGAAGACCACATCGTCAACGCCGCCATGCTGTACCTCGGATGGCCGGTCGTCGCGCTGTCGATCGGTGTGCTGCTCGCCTACCGAAACACGAAGCCGCACCAGTCGAAGGACCGCACGACCGCGTGGGTCGAGAGCGCACTGCGCACGTCCGCGATGATCATCATGGTCACGGGCCTCGGGGGCTCGCTCAGCCGGATCCTGCGTGGGACGCCCGCCGTCGACGCGATCGCCAACGGGGTGGCCGCCACCGGCGTGCCGTCGATCTTCCTGCCGTTCGTGCTCGGCATCGTCGGCAACATGATCACCGGGTCGACGACGGTGGGCGTGATCACTGCGGCCGCCATCGCTGCGCCGATGATGGGCACCCTCGGCCTGTCTCCCGAAGCGACGATGCTGGCCGGTGCCGCCGGCTCGATCATCGTGAAGTACGTGAACTCCAGCTACTTCTGGGTATGCACGTCGCTGTCGCGGATGGAGCTACGTGCCGCCCTCATCTCGTTCGGAGGGGTCACCCTCGTCAACGGGGTCGTCGCGATGGCGTGCGTCTACGTGATGTGGGCGGTGGGGTGGCTGTAGCCCTCAGGTAGACCCAGCACGGGTCCGGCCGGCCAGCTCGTCATAGAGTCGGTCGGGCGCAACGTCGAGCCCCCCGGGCCAGACGATGGTGCCGCTCTCCTCGTCGACGCTGAGTCGCCCGAACTCCGCTGGGTCGTCGCTCCACCGGGAGAAGACGCCACGACCGACCAGATGGGAAAGGTCGACCTCGCCCTCGAGGCCATCCTCGAACCTCAACCAGACCCGGAAGCCGTCCAGCGGCTTTGCCGCGACCACATCGTACAACGGTTGCACCCTGACCTCCTACTCAAGAGGCGCGATCCTCGCGGGCGTCTCGTGGCGTCCCACCGCGTCCCAGGCCTCCCGAAGCTCGCTTCGATGCAACGCGACCCACTCGGCGACCATACCCAACACGCGGGGAGGAAGCTCACCGGCCAGAACCACACCGTCCTCAATCCCCACACTGGCTCGATTCTCCGCATACCCGGCGTGAACGTGGGGAGGTCCGTGATCGTCCCAATGAAGATAGATGGTGATCCCGAAAAACTCGCTGATCTTCGGCATGGCCGAAGTTGACGAGGCGGTCAGGGCGATCCGATGACGCGATCGGCCTATTCAGGCCGCCACGAGCTTCAGCCCCGTGACCTCGGCGATCCGCTCGAAGTCTCGATCGTGGGCCAGCAAAGGCAGTCCTTCACGAAGCGCCACCGCGGCGATGAGGCAGTCCAGGAGCGATCGAATCGTTACACCCGCTCGACGGCAGGTTCGGTAGATCCGAGCGGCGGATTCGAAGTCCCGTAGCCCCTCCACGGGTCGGCAATCGAAAGACTCCAGCATCGTTCGGAGGCGCTCCGCATGCGCGTCGTCACGGGCGCCCGCGAGGAATTCCATCATGACCGGAGCCGCTACGGCAATGGGGTTGCCCTCCGCGATGAGCGTGCGGACCGCGAGATGCACGGGCGACCCCGTCGCCCGGACATACTCGATGAGTGCCGACGTGTCGATGAGGGTCACGGAAGCCCCGACGGGAAGCGGTTCCTCCGCATCGCGTCCAGGTCCCCTTCCCAGCCCGTCCCCTGCATGGCCAGGAGCTCCTCTCGCGTCATGGGCGGATCGGCCGCGCGTCGGAGGGCAAAGTGGACGGCCGCGTCCCGGGTGGGGAAGCGATAGCGGTCCATGACGCGGTTGAGGAGATGGTCGTCTACGAGCACGGGTGAACGGCTGGAGGACCGAGCACCGGGTTCAGATGCATAAGAGGGCGCCCCCTCACGGACCCTGTCCGGGGTCGGGGCGGCGTGAGGCGCGCCTCGCGCCTCGCGAAGCACCTGCCGTACCCACTCCGAGACCGTGAGGCGGGCGCGATCGGCCGCCGCCTGGATGTCGTTCCATTCGGCCTCTTCCATGAGGACCTGCAAGCGCTTACTCATGTCGTGAGTATAGTATACATACGTAGGATCGGACAGGGACGGCTGACGGATGTAGCAAGATCCCTCATGGACCGGATGTGGGTCGGTCTGGACCCCGCGACCGTCTCGGAGCGCTCGTGAGCACCCGGCCTCCCCTTCCCCGACCACCCCGACTTCTCCGGTGGATTCTCACGCGTGCCATCCCCGGGGATGTGCGTGAGGGTATCCTCGGCGATATGGAGGAACTGTAGGGCCAGCGTCACGCTGAGCGGGGCGGCGTATATGCCATCGCCTCCGAGGGCCGTTTCTGCTGGGCCGACGGTGGCGAGCCCTGCTAGATCATCGAGGTATCGAAGCGATCCAGCATCATGACCTTGTCCCAGGCGGCCACGAAGTCGCGCACGAACTTCTCGCCCGCGTCGTCGCATCCGTAGACCTCCGCGATCGCACGAAGCTGGGAATTGGAGCCGATCACGAGGTCCACCGCGGTCGCGGTCCACTTCGCGTCTCCCGTCGCGCGGTCACGCCCTTCGTACACGTGCCCGCCGGAGGGCGACGGCTCCCACTCGGTTCCGGGTTCGAGCAGCTTCACGAAGAAGTTGTTCGTCAGCGTCCCGGGCCGGTTGGTGAACACCCCGTGCGCCGCCCCCCCGTGATTGGCGTTCAGCGCGCGCATGCCGCCGATGAGCACCGTCATCTCGGGAGCGGTGAGGGTCAGCAGATTGGCCCGGTCCAGGAGGAGCGTCTCCGGCGACAACCGCGCTCCGGGCCGCACGTAGTTCCGGAAGCCGTCGGCTCTGGGCTCCAGCACCGCGAACGACTCTGTGTCGGTCTGCTCCTCCCAGGCGTCGGTGCGACCCGGCGTGAACGGGACCGTGACATCGTGCCCGGCGACCCTGGCCGCCTGCTCGACGGCCGCGCACCCGCCCAGGACGATCAGGTCGGCCAGCGAGATACGCTTCCCTCCGGACTGCGCGTCGTTGAAGTCCCGCCGGATCCGTTCGAGGGCCTCCAGCGCCTCGGCCAGCTCGGCAGGCTCGTTGACCTCCCAGCTCCGTTGCGGCTCCAGGCGGATACGCGCCCCGTTCGCACCGCCTCGCTTGTCGGTGCCACGGAAGCAGGCGGCGGCGCTCCACGCGGTGTAGACCAGGCGGGAGACAGACAGACCCGACTCGAGCACCCGCTTCTTCAGATCAGCGACGTCCCCGTCGTCGACGAGCGGGTGATCGACCGGCGGGACGGGGTCCTGCCAGAGCTGGGGCTCCGGGACCCACGGACCCAGATAACGGGAGAACGGACCCATATCCCGGTGCAGCAGCTTGTACCAGGCCCGCGCGAAGGCGTCGGCCAGCTCGTCGGGGTTCTCGTGGAAGCGGCGCGAGATGCGCTCGTAGACCGGGTCCTCGCGTAGCGCGAGGTCGGTCGTCGCCATCATCGGGGCGTGCCGAACGGACGGGTCGTGCGCGTCGGGGACCGTCCCGGCGCCGGTGCCGCCCTTCGGCTTCCACTGCTTCGCGCCGGCCGGGCTCTCCGTAAGGTCCCACTCGTGGCCGAACAGCGTATCGAAGAAGCTGCTGTCCCAGGTGATCGGAGTGGGCGTCCACGCCCCTTCGAGTCCGCTGGTGATCGTGTCCTCGGCCATGCCGCTCCCGTGCGCGCTGTGCCAGCCCAGCCCCTGCGTGTGGACGGGGCAGCCCTCCGGCTCGGGGCCGACCAGGCTCGCATCGCCGGCGCCGTGGGTCTTGCCGAAGGTGTGACCGCCGGCGATGAGCGCGACGGTCTCCTCATCGTCCATCGCCATGCGCGCGAAGGTGTCGCGGATGTCGCGAGCCGCCGCGCGCGGATCGGGCTTCCCGTCCGGTCCCTCCGGATTCACGTAGATGAGGCCCATCTGCACGGCGCCGAGGGGGTCGGCAAGCTCCCGGTCACCGCTGTAGCGCTCGTCGCCCAGCCACGCATCCTCGGGGCCCCAGAAGATCTCCTCGGGCTCCCAGATGTCTTCCCGACCGAATCCGAATCCGAACGTCTCGAACCCCATCGATTCGAGGGCGACGTTGCCGGTGAAGACGAGGAGGTCGGCCCACGAGATCCGCCGGCCGTACTTCTGCTTGATGGGCCAGAGCAGGCGGCGCGCCTTGTCGAGGTTGGCGTTGTCGGGCCAACTGTTGAGCGGCGCGAAACGCTGGGAGCCGTCGCTGCCGCCGCCCCGCCCGTCGTGGATGCGGTACGTGCCCGCGGCGTGCCAGCTCATGCGGATGAAGAGCGGCCCGTAGTGGCCGTAGTCGGCCGGCCACCAGTCTTGCGAGTCGGTCATCAGGTCGAGGATGTCCTGCTTCAGGGCCTCGACGTCGAGCGACTCGAACTCTGCCGCGTAGTCGTAGTCCGCCTCCATGGGATTCCCGGCCGGCGAGTGCTGATGCAGGACCGAGAGGTCGAGCTGGTTCGGCCACCAGTCCCGGTTGGTCCTGGGCCGCGTATCCTCGGGCTCCGGTGCTGGAATGACCGGGTTCTCGCTCTCGCTGGTGTTCCGGGTCGCCCGCTTCTCGTGTTCTCCGAATCCGTCGCTCACGTCGTCGTTCCCTCGTTGGATGTGCTCGTTGGTACACCGGTGCCCCCGGCCTCTTCGCCATCTCCCGCGGTTACACACTCGGGGCAGCGCCCCCAGTATATGATCTCGGCCTCGTCGATCTCGAAGCCCGCGTCGTTCGCGGCGCCGAGACAGGGGGCGGAGCCGATCGCGCAGTCGACGTCGACCGTCCGACGGCACGTCCGGCAGATGAGATGGTGGTGGTTGTCCCCCGTCCGCGTTTCATAGCGCGCGGCCGACCCGGCCGGTTGGATGCGCCGGAGGAGTCCTTCGTCCGTGAACGTGCCCAGCGCGTCGTAGACCGCCTGACGCGACACGACACCGATCCGGGCCCGCACCGCCTGGTAGACCTCGTCGGTGGTGGCGTGCGGTCGCTCCGCAACCGCTTGCAGCACGGCCAGGCGCTGAGCTGTGACCTGAAGGCCGTGGCGGCGCAGGAGCGCCTCGGGGCCGGGGAATGCGTTCGTGGACGTGGACACAGAGTCAGGATAGCTCCAATTCTGGAACCAGTCCAGATGGACCCTTGAGTCGTGCGTCCTCGGCCAATCGCTAGCCCACCAGAGATCCCGCTTGACGCCACATTGCATACCTCGTATACAATACTAACCCTGCGTCTTCCCTCATTCCGCCTAGCCACACCATGTCCGTCGAAACCCTCGGTGAGTTCGAACAGTTGGTCATGGTGGCGGTCGTCCAGTGCGAGCGCTCGGGCACGTCGGACGTGTACGGCGTGCCCGTGATGGAGGAGATCGAACGGCGCACCGACCGCAACATATCACGTGCCGCGGTCTACGTGACGCTCCGACGGCTCGAAAAGAAGGGACTGCTCGCGTCGTGGATGAGCGAACCGCGCGCGGAGCGGGGAGGCAAGGCGCGCCGATGCGTCCGGCTCACCGCCGCAGGGGCAGCTTCGCTCCGCGAGTCCCGCCGCCTGATGGACCGGATGTGGGTCGGGCTGGACCCCGCGACCGTCTCGGACCGCTCGTGAGCGCCCGGCACAGGCAGGACACCGGCCTGGCGTGCTACGAGCCAGTCCGCCTGAGCGCTGCCCTGACATTTTGGACAGTGGCGGTTCCTGCTGCGCGCGATTCGCGGGCACCGACGCGAAGCGTTGGTCGCTCACCCCGAACAGGGGCCCCCGGGCAACGCACGTTGCGTGGGGTGGGGGCCTCCCCCACAAGCCCCCGCCCTTCTCGCCCTCCCGCGGACCGGGGGCACCCGTGCGAAGCGTGGGTCGGCGATCTCCTCACCGGGCTCCCTCGATCAGACACGGGCCTTCGACCCCGCCGAGTCCGACCCCGTTCCCGACCAACGCTCTGCGTCGGTGCACGGGTCCTGAAAGGGTGAGTCTGGGCGAGGAGGTTGGCGGAGAGCTGCATCACATGACAAGAATGTTTCCGGGTCCGCTCCCTTCGGTTCACCTGGCTCGCACGTCGAATAACTCTCAGTGGGCGCCTGGGCGCCGCCCAGCGTCTACCGAAGTGGTCGAGGTCTCGGGCCTTGACCGTCTGACGGCTCAGATGGGGCTGGAGGCAAGGCTGGATGGTGGCTATGTCCGAGCCACCGATGCACGAGATCACCATGGGCTTGACTACCTCGATCCGCACCTCCTGCCACTCGCAAAGGCGCGCTTGGGAGAATGGCCCACAGACGTGACCCAGCCAGCCTCAGTCAGTATGGAACTCTTTATAAGCCACTCCTCGCAAGACAACGATCTGGCCCGCGCATTGATCCGTCTCCCCGGGCGATCCACTCGCTGGAGGCACTCCCACGAGGTCTCCTCAGCGTACCGAGTCCCTGGCTTCAACCACATAGCCTTCCATCGCGAGAGCGACCGCGCTCACCCCGGTCCAAGCGCGGCCGAGAGCGCCGGGTCGCGGCCGTACACGTCGGGATAAAAGTGGAGTTCGCCGTGGAGGTCGACTGCGGCGGTCCAGTACAGAATCAGAACGGGGAGGGGCTCGCGGAGCGGGATCGTGCGCGTTTGGCCCGAAGCTGCCTCGGACTCGAGGCGGGAACGTGTCCAGGCGGGGTCCCCGAGGACGCGTGCCGTGAGCTCCATCACGTCCTGTACGCGGATACAACCGTGGCTGAACGTTCGGATCTCTCTCGAGAAGAGGTGCCCGCTCGGCGTATCGTGCAGAAACACGTGATACGGGTTCGGGAACACGAGCTTGAGGGCGCCGAGCGGGTTCGTCGGTCCCGGGGCCTGACGGAAAACGTAAGGGAAATTACCGGCATTGTACGCGCTGAAGTCCACCGTCGAGGGACCGACGCGGCGCCCCGCCCGGTCCAAGACCTGCGTCCGGCTTCTGGCCAGATAGTCGGGATCGTCCGCGATGAGGTCGAGAATCTCCTGCACGATGCCAGGCGGGACCGTCCAGGTGGGGTTCAAGTCGACATACCGCAGAGTGGCACGAAAGACCGGGGTCCGGGTCTGGGTCCTCCCCACGACGACGCGGGTCTCGAAGGCCACCGAATCACCCTCCAGAAGGTAGGCCCGCGCGCCCGCCACGTTGACCGCCAGCAGCCGTGCCGGAAGTCCGGGGGCTACCCAACGTGCTCGCTCCAGGTTCACGCGCAGGGCCTCGATCCGTTGGTCGACCGGCACGTTGAGGGCGGCCAGAGTGTGGAGGCCGACGACCCCGTCGGGGTTCAGCCCGTGTCTGTGCTGGAACGCACGGACTGCCTGTTCGAGGGTAGCGTCGACACGCGCGGCGGTCGTGTCCGATCCGGGGGCGAGATCGCCGGAGACGACGAGTCTCCTTCGGAGCATGGGCACGCGGCCATCGACGCTGTCACGCGCGAGGGGAGGCCCGGGCGGCACGCTCGGCCAGCCACCCCGCGTGGCGATCCGCCGGTACGACGCCAGCGCCTCCATCAAACCCCGATACACAAAATGTCGCGGACGCGCGTCGCCGAGGACCGTAATGGGGTCCGGTTCGGAGAGCGCTTCGTCAAGACCTCCGCGGCCCGGCTCCGGTGTCTGCTGGATCCCGGAAGACTCCCGCCCGCCGTCCGGAACGCGGCCGAGGCGGAGGTCGTCGCGGGCGCGGGCGAACATCGCGGTGGCCAGGAGGTCGGTCCGGGCTTGCGCGGCGGGGTCACCGGGCGCGGCGAATCGGGCCCGCAGGAGGGGGAGTTGATAGGCCTCCGGGCGCAATCCGTCCGCGGCGAGGCCGTCCAGGGCATCCAACAATCGAGCCAGCCGGCCGGGAGGCCAGAACGGCTGGAAGCCGTTGCCCTCGTAGACCGTTGGGAGCGAGGCGTCCGCGAGCCGCACGCCTCCCGCATCGATGGACCCTTGGGCCCGCATCCACTCGACCGCTTGTTTGATCTCGACCGAGACAGGGTCCTGGGCTCGGAGGGACGGTGCCCAGACCAGAAGGCTCAGAGCGCACGCGCCCACCACATACAGGTGGGGGCGCCGAGGGGTGCTCAGCCCAATCCCCGCCATCCCGGGAGTGGGCATCAACGATCGGGCCGAGCCCGACGTAGCAGCCCGATCAGGACGACCAATGTAGCGACTTCGGCTGCCACGAATGCGATGTCTCCGGCAGCGATCAAACGCGCCAACCCGGGGCCCCCGAGGCCCCCGATCACGAGGGGGAGCAGGCTCAGCAACTCAATGGTAACGAGCACAAAGGTGAGCCTCCACGCCCATCGGTGCCCACCCAGAAGGCCCTTCGCCAGGATCCCGACGAGCACCAGATGTCCCAACGCCCATGGCGGCGCCGTGTGGACATTGGCCGCTCCGCCCATCGTCCAGACCGTGGCGGCGACGATGAGCCCACCGTAGAAAAGCAGCACCATGGCCGCGTGGCGGCGGTTGCGCGGGGCGCGCGGCGTATCCTCCCCAGTCGCACCGGACACCAGTCCACGCTCGGGCTCGGCACGCCGCCCGGCTCCCCCGCGATCCGACGACCTATGCGTCATTGGGCGCTAGCGGCTCGGGGTCTCTCGGGACCCGGTCGATGGAACGGAGCCGCGGGAGGCGAGCGTGTCCTCGTCGGTGTGCTCGTCGTCCGAGTCTCGGTCCACGTCTTGGAGCCCCGTCGGTTCTGCGTGGGCCGCAGCCGCGCCATGTTCATAGACGAGCTCGCCTCCGGCGTGGCCCGCCAGCAGACCCGCACCCAACAGGAGGACGGCGGCCACGCCACCTGCCGGACGGGCCACCGCACCCGCCGAGGCTGGCAGAAAGCCCGCCGCCGTGATAACGAGGACGACCACCGAAAGGAACAGGAAGCGTTCGCCGGCCTCTTCGTGTTCTTCCAGCGCCGCGGCATCGACGCGCTCCTCGATCCGCTCCCCGTCGGCCTCTCCCGCCTGCACCGCTGCCCAGGCCGAAAGCGTCACCGCGGCGGCCAGTACTACGGGGAAGCGCCACCGTTGACGCGGGTCCGCCCCACGCCGGATCGCAAGCAGCGCGACCGCCATCACCAAGGGGAGCAGCACCGACCAGGCCAGCGGCAGGTGGACGAGCGCGGGATGAAGGGGCTCGGGAAGCATTGTCCGAGGTCTCGTGGTTGAAGTGGCATAGGAAAGTTCGTCGAGGCGGTAGGACACCGCTGTCGGGAGAAGCCCGGGAGAACTCGTCGGAAGAATTGGGTGGTGAGATCCGCCTCCGCTCGTGAGGCGCGCCGCACGCCCGGCCTCGCTACGACCGGCTCCGGAGGCGTGCGGCCAGCGATTGCACAGGTGCCAGCGGAACTCGATCACCGGGCGAGCCCGATCTCGCCCGCGTCATCTCTCCCAGACTGCTACCGTTCCTCCGACGAGAGCGGCAGCGCTCCGATCGACGCGGTCGGAGGGGAGGACCCGCGGCGTTCCCGGACTGGGCACCTCCGTCGCCGCCGCGCGTGCCGTTTCTGACTCCGGGACGCCCACGCGCCGGCCCTCAACCCGCTCCGATCTCGGGGGCCTCCTCGGCGATTACACGACCGATGTTGAACGTCTCGTCCACCATGTTGCGGAGGATGTCGTCCATCGCGACCACTCCGGTGACCGTGCCGGCGTCACCCGTCACCACCAGCCGGCGCACGCCTCCGTTGGCCATCTGCTGGAGCGCTTCGTCGACCGAAGACCCCTCGTGGATGCTCCGCACGTCCCGGGACATGATCACCCGAACCGTGCCGAGCGGGTCGTGGTCACGGGCGACACATCGAATGGCGATGTCCCGGTCGGTCACGACACCGACGGCCCGGGCATGCTCGTCCACGACGACGGCCATTCCTACGTTGTTCTCGTCCATGCGACGGGCGATGTCGACGACGGCCTCACCTTCCGCCGCCGTGACGACGGTGCGGGTCGCGATTCGGGACACGGGCATGAGATCCTCCTGGTGTATGGTGTCGCCGCGCGTACACGGCACCGAAGTATCGGAGAACGCACCGGGGCATGGGGTAGGGAGCGCGCGATCATCTGAGTGGGGAGATCTTCGATACTTTGCGTCAGACTTCTCCGGGGGGTCTTTCCCCCTGGCGCGGCAACGGAGTGCGGAGCATGCTCAACGTAGCAACCGGGGTGTGGCCCAAGGTCAGCGCCGCGAAGGAGGCCGGCGAGGGGCGCCACGCTTACGCTGGGAGGAATTGATGACGACGACGGCCATTCCCGCCCTCCGGGCTGGAGGCCACGCGAGGACTCCGCACTGAAAGCGCCGCGCTCGTCCGGAAGCCGTGGACCATGGGGTCGCGGTGAAGGAAACGACGTTACTCAAGGACAGGGGCGGTCGATCACAATGGACTTCATCTTGCGCGACGGCGCCGCTGTCGGGATCCGGCCGACGACGTCAGATGATGCCGCAGCGCTCCTCGACTTCTTCCGCGCACGCTCGCCCGAATCGCTCCACTCCCGCTTCTTCGGAGTGGTGGGCGATGCCTTCCTGCAGGAGGAGAGCGTACGGCTCACGCGCATGGGCACGGAAGGTGGCGTGAGTCTGTTGGCCACGGCAGGCGACGACGACGTGATTGGTCACGCATCCTACCATCCCTCAGGCCACGACCGGGCCGAGGCGGACTTCCTGGTTGCTGAATCGTGGCAGGGGCGAGGGCTCGGCACCCTCCTCGTCGGCGCCATCGCCGATGCGGCAGCCGAGAACGGGGTTCGCCGCATCCAGGCAGCTGTTTTACCCGCGAACCACCGCATGCTGCAGGTGTTCCTCGATTCCGGCTACGAGGCCCGTGTACGTCCAGAGCCGGGTCGTCTCGTGGTCGAGTTCCCCGCGGACGGCACGCCGGGGGCTCGGGAGCGGTTCGAGGAACGGGAGTGGCTCGCTGCCGCTACGGCCGTAGAGGGATTCTTCCGGCCGCGATCTGTGGCCGTAATCGGGGCTTCGCGGCGCCATCGCACCATCGGGGGCGAACTCTTTCGGAACCTGCTGCGATACGGGTTCACGGGCTCGGTCTTTCCGGTCAATCCCTCCGCCTCGTCGGTGCAGGGAGTCTTCGCGTATCCAACCGTCGAGGACATACCCGTGGACGTCGATCTGGCCGTGATCGTCGTACCGGCCTCCGCCGTGCTCGAGGTTGTTGAGCAGTGCTCACGGAAGGGCGTGCGCCGCCTGGTCGTGATCTCCGCCGGCTTCTCCGAGGTGGGGGGCGAAGGAGTCGACCTCCAGCGCACCTTGCTCCAGCGGTGCCGAGCCGCCGGCATGCGGGTCATCGGGCCCAACTGCATGGGAATCGTCAACACGGACGAGGCCTGGCGTCTGAACGCTACGTTCGCTCCCACCGAGCCGGAACGGGGGCGGCTGGCATTCATGTCTCAGAGCGGCGCTCTCGGGCTTGCGATCATGGACTATGCCGGCCGCCTCGGGCTCGGACTCAGCACGTTCGTCTCGGTGGGGAACAAGGCCGACATCTCGGGCAATGACCTCCTCCGATACTGGGCGGACGACCCGAGCGTCGACGTAATCCTGCTCTACCTCGAGTCCTTTGGGAATCCGAGAAAATTCTCCAGAATCGCCCGCAGAGTTGGTCGACGAAAACCGATCGTAGCCGTGAAGAGCGGGCGTTCTCCTGCCGGCCTGCGCGCCACCAGCTCCCATACGGGCGCCCTGATCTCGGCGTCGGACACCACGGTGGACGCCCTTTTCCGCCATGCTGGCGTGATCCGCACCGACACGATGGAGGAGATGTTCGACGTGGCGTCCGTTCTGGCGCATCAGCCGCCTCCACGTGGACCGCGCGTGGCCATCGTCACCAATGCCGGCGGACCGGGCATTCTGTGCGCCGACGCGTGTGCCGCCGAGGGTTTGGAGGTGCCATCCCTCACGCCGCCCACGGTCGATGCGCTGCGGGAGATGCTACCATCCGGAGCGAGCCCGCAGAACCCGGTGGACATGATCGCCTCCGCTTCACCTGCCGACTTTCGTCGTGCTGTGGAAATCGTGGGGCGCGATCCGCAGGTGGACGCCGTGATCGCAATCTTTGTGCCCCCTGTGGTGACCAGATCCGAAGATGTAGCGCGTTCGATCGTGGAGGCCGCCCGTGCACTCCGGGACGAAGCCAAACCCGTCCTGACGGTCTTCATGCAGTCGCGGGGGCTCCCGCCGGATCTCTCGGCCGACGATCTCCGCCTCCCGGCGTTCACCTTTCCGGAGAGCGCAGCCATCGCGCTGGCGCGCGCGGCCCACTACGGGGCATGGCTGGCGCGGCCACACACACCCCCGGCCCGTTTCCCGGATGCGCGACGGGGCCAAGCGGCGTCCGTGGTCGCCCGCGCGCTCGCGGAGGAGAAGGGCTGGCTGGACGCCGGAGAGGTGGCGACGATTCTCGAGAGCTACGGACTACCGGTCCTGGAGCAGCGGTGGTGCGCCACGGCGGAGGAAGTAGAGGAAGCTGCGATGGCCATCGGTGCACCGGTGGCGCTCAAGGGGGCGGCCACGGGGCTGGTCCACAAAACCGAGGCCGGCGCCGTCGCGCTGGGCGTGGAGCCCGCCGATGCCCGTCAGGCCGCGACTGGCATGGTCGAAAGACTCCGGGCGGAGGGACACGAAATCGAGGGGTTTCTGGTGCAGCGAATGGCGAAGGAAGGAGTCGAGATGATCGTCGGGGTTGTGCACGACGAGCACTTCGGACCCGTCCTCGCGTGCGGTGCCGGGGGAACTCTGGTTGAATTATTGGGCGACGTGGTAGTGCGCATCGCGCCCCTTTCGGAGGACGAAGCACGTGCCATGCTTCGGGAACTGCGAACGTGGCCTGCCCTCACAGGCTACAGAGGCACGCCACCTGGCGATGTGGACGCTCTCGTGGAGGTGGTCCTGAGGGTCGGGGTGATGGCCGATGATCTGCCCGAGATCCGCGAACTGGACCTCAATCCCGTCCTGGTCCATGAGCAGGGTATCAGCCTTGTGGATGCGCGCATCCGGGTGGAGCATCAGCCGCGAACCGGTGAGCGCCCGCCGCGTCCATCGACATCATCCGACCAGTCACCGTTCGGCTCCCCGAACGCTTCGCCTCTCCGCGGCTCTCGGATGCCGGTCGACCAGCTTTCCCCGGCACTCGACGACGCCAGGGATCGTCGGCCCGGGTGATTACCTCGACATGAGGTCGAAGTTCGTCTCTTTTTAAGCATCCGGTGAAGCGTCATCTGCGACAGGCTCGGCGCCACGTCCAGTTCCACCGCCTTTTCGGCGAGCAGTCGCACCGCCCAAGATCCGCGCGCCACGGATCAGGTCGGCGCGCTCCTCAGCGGATCTCTTCCCGGAGACGCTCCCGGAACGTCGAATGACACGAGACGCAGGCCTGCCTGAGCTCGGCATCGGCGGAAAGCACGGCTCCGAGCTGGCCTCCTCGTGCCTCTTCCCCCAGGCGCACGGCCAGGTCGTGGACGCGCGTGTCCATCCCCCCGAAGCTGGACATCTCCTCGCCAAGGACGCTTGAAATGCGCTGGAACTCCTCAGGAGGGACCCGGGGATGGTTGGCGACGGCGTCCGCACCTGCCGCGATGGTGTCGAAGTTCTCCAACCAGAGGCCGCGGCTGATCTGCGCCATTTGGGTCTCCAGGCCCGTCATGATGCCGAGCAGGCCCGGGAGAACGACCCGAGTGGAGGAGTCTCGAACCGTATCCGTCGTCTCCGCCTCTCGGTCGGGTCTCTGAGAGGTCGAGTCGGGCCGGTGGTCCCCGTCGCCCGACTCGGGAGCACACGCCGCGAGGAGGAGCGTCCCGACAAGACTGATCGATGTTCGCCGGATCGAATTCTTCATTGCTTCCGGACTCCTTTGGACAACGTCATGGAGATGAACCGCCGGTCAACCCGCCCGCGGCACGCCACGAATCGATGCTTCCGTCCTGACACTCCACCATCCGGCCCGCCCCCGGCTGCCCGGTCATGTTCAATGATGCACTGTGTCGGTGGCTGGCACTGTGATCTGCGTCACGCACCTGTCCGACCCGTCGGAGATTCTGCCGTTCCGACTCGGAGACATCGAACTTCGCCGAGCCGAGGAGAGCTTGCCCCCATTGGCATGCGAATGGCCGGGACACCGAAGCGCCCCGGCCATTCGGGTGCTGCCGTCTCGACCGGCGAGCAGCTGCGTCGGCTGGGCTACTTGTCGGCTCACCTCCCTCTGTTCCGCGCTCCCATAGTGGGTAAAGTGAACGTCAGACCGGTGGAGAGCAGGAGATCGTTCTGGATCTCCGAGTCCAGCCCGCTTATCTCCGGATCGAGCGAGGAGAGGTAGTTGCGCACGTCGATTCGAAGCGCGACGACGGGGGTCAGGTGCAAGTTGGCGCCGCCACCGAAGTTGACCGCAAAATCGGACTGCGTGTCCGCTCCCTCGTAGTCCGGGTCATAGATCTTGGCCCCGGCTCCGACGGTGAGGAACGGCTCGATGGGACGGATCCCGACCGGGAGGAAGAGCGACAGGTTTCCGCTCACTAAGAAGATGTTCGCGTCCGTGACGGTCGGGTTCCCCGCCGAGTGCGCGTTCACGGTGGTGGGCAGGTATCTGAGGTCCGCTTGGACACCGAAGCGGTCGCCCATCCGGACGCCCCCGGTCAAGCCGAGTGCGAGGGCGTCGTCGATGACCCCTCCGTCCAGCGCAACCAGCGTGCTTCCGTCCGCCGTGAGGCGGTACGAACTCGGGAGGTCGGACAACATCAGGCCGCCACCGATCGAAGGGGTCACCTCGAAGCGGAGCTTCGGCTGTTGGGCTGCGAGCGGGACGGCGAAGGCCAGGCCGGTGGCCGCGACCAGGAGGGTGAAGTGCGAGCGTGTCATGGTGCTCTCCATGGGTTGGAGGTGGATTGCTCTACGTCGCACGTTGACGATCGAGGTACGATGAGCGGGACGCTGTGACGGCGATCACCCACGGTGTGTGCGGTGGTGCCGTCCGACCGGACACCGTCGCGAGCCGACTCATTCCGGGGCCGCCCGTGCCCTCGGTCCGGGCCGTGTGATTTCCATCACAGCCCGCTGCACTTCTCTCCGTGAACTTCGATCCAGGCATCGACGGAGACCGTGACGCCGCCTCCACGGACGGAGGCCGGTCACCATGCGCGGAGGGCACCATGACCGCTTCCAGACTCACACTTCTCCCTCCGGTCCTTCTGACGACACTCGTCGGCGTCGTGTTCGCGTCGTGCGGGGGCGAGGAAGCATCCCCCGGAACAGGGGTGGAAGCGGCGCGCATCCTCTCCCCATCCGACGTGAGCGTCTCCGGGGCAGCGGACGTCGAGAGCGGTCTTCCGCTCAGTGGCTCCCTGAATCCGCATCGGTCGGTCCAGCTTCGCGCGCAGCTCTCCGGCACCATCCTGGAGGCGCCGCCGCTGGCGGGTGAGGAGGTCGAGAAAGGAGATCTCCTGGCCCGGTACGACGCCCACACCTTCCAGGTACGGCTTTCGGCCGCGCGCTCCGCCGTCGCTGCGGCGCAGGCCGCGGTGGCGACGGCCGAGCACAGCGAAAGTGGAGCGGAGGTTCTGGCCGACGCCGGTGCGATCTCGGAGCACGACCTGCGCCAGGCCCGGAGCGCGGCAGAGGCGGCCCGCGCCCAGCTCGAGGTCGCACGGGCGGAGTTCGGCCAGGCTCAGGAGACCGTGTCGAGGACCGTCGTCCGGTCACCGATGGACGGGATCGCGGATCGCAGGCTCGTGAACGACGGAGAGGCCGTGAATCCCGGCCGACTCCTGTACTCGGTAGTGAGCCTGGATACGCTGGAGCTGGCCGCGAAGGTCTCGGCCCACAACCTGTCGGCCGTCAAGGTTGGAGCCCCGGTCGTCTTCCACCTGGATGCGTATCCGGGCCGTCGGTTCGAGGGTGAGGTGGCACGTGTCGACCCGATGGCGGACGCGGCGACACGGCAGCTGACCGTATACGTCCGCCTTCCGAATGCGCAGCACGAGCTCGTAGGAGGGCTCTACGCCACGGGCCTGATCGTCGAAGACCGGAGCGCGGACGCGGTGACGGTTCCAGCCGATGCGGTGCGGGGAACGCCCGACGCCAGCTATGTCCTGGCCGTCGACGACGGAGTCGTCCGCCGCCGCCCGGTCGTGGTCGGTCCTTCCGACGCCTGGAGCGATCGGGTGGTGATCCGGAAGGGGCTACCGGCGGGCACGACGGTGGTGGTCGGGCCCGACGCGGGCCTGGAGGAAGGGACCCGCGTCCACATCCAGCCCGTCGATGTGCGGGCTGGTCCGGGAACGGAGGGTCCCCGATGAACATCATCCGCATCGCGATCCGAAATCCGGTCTTCACGACCATGACGATGGCGGCCCTCATCGTCCTGGGGCTGTTCAGCTACCAGCGACTCGCGATCGATGAATACCCGGACGTATCGATCCCGATCGTGTCGGTGCAGACCATCTATCCCGGGGCGGGTCCGGAGGCCATCGAGCGGGAGGTGAGCCGACCGATCGAGGAGGCGGTTAACACCATCGAGGGCATCGACCGCGTCACCTCCACGTCGCTTGAAGGGGTGAGCGTGGTCGTCGCCGAATTCGACCTCGACACGGACGACAACGTCGCCGCACAGGACGTACGCTCGAAGCTGGACCAGATCCGGCGGGAGCTGCCCGCCGAGATCGATCCCCCGGTGGTCGAGAAGTTCGATCCGGCGGCCAAGCCGATCGTCTCTCTCGCCCTCTTCGCGAAGGAGCGCTCGGTCCTGGAGCTGACCACGTTCGCCGAGGACGTCGTGAAGCCGCGTCTCGAGACGTTGGGCGGAGTGGCCAGCGCCGAAGTCGTGGGTGGAACGGAGCGCGAGATCCGCGTGACGCTCCTGCCCTCGCGCCTCCAGGGTCTTGGGCTCGGCGTCGCGGACGTCATGACCGCGCTCCGGCGTGAGAACCTCGAGGTTCCGGTTGGAAGCCTGACCCGGGGCGACGTGGAGGAGCTCGTCCGTGTCGCCGGACGCATGGAGAGTCCCGCGGACTTCGCGCACGTCATCGTGGCGGTGCGAGACGGGTCGTCGGTGCGTCTCGGTGACGTCGCCACCGTCGCGGATACGACCGAGGAGGTGCGGAGCGTCGCCCTGGTGAACGGTGCGCGGGCCGTGGCGATCGACGTGCGCAAGGTATCGGGCTCGAACACGGTGGCGGTGGCGGAAGCCGTGCGGGAGGCGCTGGACGGGCTCCGGGAAGAGATCCCGGCCGGCGTGGAGCTCGGCGTCGTCCAGGACAACTCCACGTTTATCGAGAACGCCGTCGCCGACGTGGAGATCGCGCTGCTGCTGGGGGCGATGCTCACGGTGATCATCGTCTTCCTCTCGCTGGGCGACGCCCGGGCGACCGCGATCACGGCCCTGGCTCTCCCGGTGAGCGTGATCAGCGCGTTCATCGTCATTGACGCGCTGGACTTCACGCTGAACACGATGACGCTCATGGGGCTCTCCCTCTCCATCGGGATCCTGGTGGACGACGCCATCGTGGTCATCGAGAACATCGTGCGCCACAGGAGAGAAGGGAGCCCTCCCCGGGAGGCGGCCGAGACCGCGACCCGGGAGCTGGCGCTCGCTGTGACCGCGACGACGCTCACGATCGTGGCGGTCTTCGTGCCGGTGGCCTTCATGGAGGGGCTGGTGGGGAAGTTCTTCTACCAGTTCGGAATCACCGTCGCGTGGGCGGTGCTGGTGTCGACGTTCGTCTCCCTCACGCTCACACCCATGCTGTCGGCTCACTGGCTCCGCAGCGATGAGGCGAAGGCGGCGAACCGGAAGGGCGTCTTGTCAAGGGCGTATCGGGTCGTCTCCCGGTTCGAGGCTGCGCTGGATCGGCTCGGCGTGGCGTACCGGACGTGGGTGGCGTGGGCCCTCGACCACCGGAAGAGCACGCTGGGGGTTGCCACCGCTTCGTTCGTCGGGGCCATGGCCCTCTTTCCGTTCATCGGTGGCGAGTTCATGACCTCGTCGGACCGGGGCTTCTTCTTTGTCGTCTTCGACGCTCCCGCCGGGGCGTCCCTCGTCTTCACCGAGCGTAAGGCCCGGGAGCTGGATGCACGCCTCCGGGACCTCCCCGGCGTCAGCTACACCTACGCGACGGTGGGGGGAGGGCTCGAGGGCTCCGTGGAGCACGGGGAGATCCTGGTGAAGCTCGTGCCCCGGAATGAGCGGGCGTCGTCTCAGGCGGAGCTCATGGTGGTCAGCCGGGGGGCGCTCGACCCCATTCATGGGGTGGACGTCTCGGTGTTGGAGTCCGGGAAGATGGGGCTCGTGGAGAAGCCGGTACAGCTCAAGGTGCAGGGACCGGATCTGGCCCGCCTGGAGGGGCTTGCAGAGCGGCTGATCCCCATCCTCCGGGACGTCCCGGGCGCCATTGAGGTCGAGTCGAGCCTCACCGGAGCCAAGCCCGAGTACCAGCTCCGGGTCCGGAGGGATCTCGCCGCCGAGATCGGCCTGACCGTGGGCCAGGTGGCGGCCGCGGTGCGCCCGGCAGTGGCCGGCGAGGACGTCACGACGTGGGAAGCCCCGGACGGCGAGAGCTACGACGTCGTCGTCCGGCTGGCGGCCGGCGATCGAGACTCGCCGGCCGACCTGGAGCGGCTGCCCGTGACCGCGGTTCGGCGGGACCCCGGTACCTCCGGATGGGTCGTGGTGCCCCTGGCCCAGGTGGCCGAGATCCGACCGGCCGACGGCCCGACGCGCATCGATCGGGAGAACCTGCAGCGGGTCGTGACCGTCTCGGCCAACGTGGCCCCCGATGCCAATCTCCAATCGGTATCCGGTGAGATCCGGGAGCGGATCGGTGCGGCGGAGGTCCCGGCAGGGTATTCGACGCGGCTGGCCGGCGAGACGGAGGACTTCGAGGAGACGGCCGCGTCGGTCGTGGCCGCCCTCGTCCTCTCGGTGATCCTCATCTACATGATCCTGGCCAGCCAGTTCGGGAGCTTCACCCAGCCGCTGGCGATCATGATGTCGCTACCCCTCTCCTTGGTGGGCGCGTTCGTTGCGCTCCTGCTGACGGACGACACGATGAACATCATGAGCATGATCGGCATCATCCTTCTCATGGGGTTGGTCACGAAGAACGGCATCCTGCTGGTGGACTTCACGAACCAACGTCGACGAGCGGGCGACCCCAGGCGCGAGGCGCTGATCGCGGCCGGAGGCCTCCGTCTGCGACCGATCCTCATGACCGCCTTCTCCACGGTCTTCGGCGTGCTACCCGTCGCCTTGGCTCTGGGCGAGGGGTCCGAGTTCCGCGCGCCAATGGCCCGGGCGGTGATCGGGGGCATGACCACCGCCACCCTGCTCACGCTGATCGTGATCCCGGTGGTCTACACCTACATCGACGATCTGACCGCCTGGCTCCGGCGCGTATTCACGAGAAGAGGTGAGGCGGCGAAGCTCGTACCCCGGCCGACCGGAGGGCATCTCGGTCTCGTCCTCCTCCTGGTGTTCTCCGCTTCGTTCGTCGGCGAGGAGGCGTCCGGGCGTGAAGTCGCGGCACGCGGGACGCGTCAGGTGGCGGTCGCCGTACCCGTCGATTCCGTGGGCGAGGAGACCGTCGTCCCCTTTCCCGGAGAGAAGCTCTTCCGCCCGCTGATGGCCGACCCGAAGGAGCCCCGATTCGTCACGAGCGTGCTCTGGTCCCGCTCGGGCGAGCGTACGACGACGCTGGCATCCGTCGGCATGGGCGAGACGTTCGGGCTCGTCCGCTGGGCCGGGCCCGGGGCCGGGAGCGTCACACAGCTCAACCTCTCGGGTGGCGTCTTCGCGCAGTTCGACATGGAGACCGCGTCCTTCGACCTGATCAACGCCGACTACCTCGTGGGTCTGGCCCTCGACACCCGCAGAGGATGGTTCGCCGGACGCCTGAAGCTGTATCACCAGAGCTCGCACCTCGGCGACGAGTTCCTCCTTCGGACCCGCCCCGAGCGGGTGAATCTGAGCTACGAGGCCCTCGACCTCGTGCTGGCGTCGGAGCTGGGTCGGTGGCGGCTCTATACGGGGGGCGAACAGACCGTACGGCGAGATCCCGAGACCGCTCCCGAGGGGGCGATTCGCGGCGGTGCCGAATACCGGCAAGAGCGCCCGCTCTTCAACGTGGGAGAGGTGGGCGCGGTTCATTTCGTCGCCGCCGCCGAAGCGCGTCGTCTACGGGGAGCGGGTGGAGGCGTGGGATGGAGCCTGCGCACAGGCATCGAGGTCGCGCCCCTCCGGGCCGCGTCGAAGGACCGGCGGAGTCTGAGCATCCTTGTCGAGGTGTTCGACGGGCCTTCACCATACGGACAGTTCTACGACCGGGACCTGCGCTACATCGGTCTCGGAGGGAAGGTCGAATTTTGATGAACTTCATCAATGGCGGAATCGGATGGATGGCGGCCGTCGCCCTCCTGCTCGCTTCGAGCGCGTCTCCGGCCGTCCGGGCCCAGGAGGTCGGTCCGGCCGACAGGGCCCACTTCCCGGGATCGGTATCGCCGGACTCGCTGACCCTCGCGGATGCCGCGCGGATGCCGCGCGGCTGGCTCTCGCCAGCCATCCGAGCGTCGCCGCGGCCCGCGCCCGACGGGACGCTGCCGCGGCGGAAGTTCGGGAGGCGCGCGCGTCCCGGCTTCCGTCGTTGGGCGTGATGGGTTCGGTCGTCCAGGTCTCGGTGCCCCTCTTCACCGGAGGAGCGACCGGCGGTCGGATCGCCCGGGCCGAGGCCGAGAGCGACGCGGCCCGTGAGCGGGTACGCTCGGTCGAGCTGCAGGTCGGAGATGCGGTGGACCGGGCCCTCTCGGCCACGGAGGAGGCCGACGCTCGCGTAGGAAGCCTGGACGCCGCCGTTCACGCCTTCGCCGAAGTGGCGCGAATCGAGCGCTTGAGGCTGGAGACGGGGCACGGTGTACAGAAAGACTACCTCGACGCGGAAGCCACGCTGCTCGAAGCACGGGCCCGACGCGCACGGGCCGAATACGCGCGGCTGACGGCCAGGGCGCAGGCGGCACGCGTCACCGGAGAGCTCACGTTGGAATGGATCCACCGACATCTGGATACGGCAGGGAGGCCCGCCAATGAGTAGCGAAGCGAAGGAGATTCTGAGGGAGATCCCGCTCTTCGAGGGTCTTGGGGACCGGGCGCTCGACGCCGTGGCCCAGCGCACCGTAATCAAGCGCTACCCCAGGAACGCCATCCTCTTTCGTGAGGGAGAGACGGCACGGGGCCTCTTCGTCGTCGTGGAGGGGGGTGTGAAGATCTATCGGGCCGGAGCCAACGGACGCGAGCAGATCCTCCACGTCGAGCAGCCCAGGCACTCCCTGGCGGAGCTCCCCCTGCTGGACGGCGCTCCCTATCCGGCATCCGCTCGGGCGTCGGAAGACTCGCGAATCCTCTTCCTTCCTCGCGACTCCTTCCGGTGGCTGTATCAGAACAACTCGGAGATCGCCGACGCCACGATCCGGGAGCTCGGACGGCGTCTGCGAAAGGTTATTCGTCTCGTCGAGAAGCTTTCGCTGAAGGACGTGCCGGCGCGCGTCGCCACGGCGCTCGTCGAGCTCGCCACGGCCGCGGGCGAGCTTCGTCAGGGAGGTGAGTTTTCCCTCGACGCCACCCAGGAGGAGCTGGCCGGGGAACTGGGGACCACCCGGGAGAGCGTCTCGCGCGCACTCTCGGCGCTGCGGAAGGACGAGATCGTCGAGGTGGACGATTCACGCGTGCGGATCCTGGACGTCGACGCCCTCCGGAGAGCGGCCGGCGTGCCGCTGGCGGCCATCACCGGGAGCGTGTACGAGCGGTCCGTTCCGCGACGGCGATGACTCCGTGCGCTGGATCACGGTGCCAGGAACGGGCAGCGGACACCTTCGGGGTGTGGTTCGATCATCGATTCCCCGCGGGAGGTGTCCCATGAAGCAGGTCTCGCATTCCCTTCCGGACTTCGACCTCCGACCCGTCCATCCCCGGGAGCGCCGCCGTCGTCTTCTCGAACGCTTCGAGCGGACGGATCCCGGCATGGGCTTTGTCCTGGTCGTAGACGAGCACCCTCTTCCGCTGATCCACTGGCTGTCCGAGCGTCGGTTCGGTGAGTTCGATGGCAGCTTCGTGGAGCGCGGCTTCACGTGGCGCGTACTGATCCGGAGGCGGTGAGGCGACCCGCGTCCCGGCCGCCCGCCTTCGCTGCGGGCCCCCGAGACTTCCTCACGCCGCCCCCTGTCCCGTTGGGAGGCGATCCTCTCGCGGATTCCCGCCGCCTCTCGTCTGCAGTAGCTCGGCCCCCTGTCCCACGAGAGCGGGAATCACCGAGAGCGCGATCACGCCCGCCCATTCGGCCAGCGTCAGCGGTACCGTCCCCAACACCCGGGCGAGCGGAGGCCAGTGCACGGCAGCGATCTGGAGGCCGAACACGAGCGGGACCGCACCGAGCGCCCATGGATTGGACACGACGTCGGACCGTCGCAAGACCGCGTGACGGCTGCGTGCGTTCCCCAGGTGGAAGAGCTGGGCGAGCGCGAGCGTGACGAAGCTGAGTGTGACCGCACGCTCGAGTGATCCGGTGAGCAGCCCCCATGTGAAGGCGATGAGCGTGGAGCCGGCGATCAGCGCGGCGAAGAACATCAGGGATCGCAGGAATGGGCGGGAAAGGATCGTCGCGTCGGCCGGTCGTGGGGGCCGCTGCATGATGGCGTCCTCTCCGGGCTCGAACGCCAGAGCCAACGCGGGGAAGGTATCGGTGACCAGGTTGAGCCACAGGATCTGCAGCGGAAGGAGCGGGAGGGGGAGTCCCGATACCGCTCCGGCAAGCAACACGAATACCTCGGCCACGTTACAGCTGAAGAGGTAGAAGACGAACTTCCGGATGTTCTCGAAGACCACGCGTCCCTCCCTGACCGCGATCGCGATGGTCTGGAAGCGATCGTCCTGGAGGACGACCGACGCGGTCTCTCTTGCGACGTCGGTGCCGCGCCCCCCCATGGCGACGCCCACGTCGGCCTTCTTCAGTGCCGCCGCGTCGTTCACCCCGTCACCGAGCATGGCGACGATCTCCCCGCTTTCCCTGAATGCAGAGACGAGTCGGAGCTTCTGCTCGGGGTCCACCCGGCAGAAGATCGCGGTCTCGGCAACGGCGCGAGCCAGCTCCTCGGAGTCCATCCGGGCCAGCGCCAGCCCATCGACGGCCTCCATGTCGGACCCGGCGATCCCGAGCGAGCGACCTACGGCCAGAGCGGTTCCTTCCTGATCTCCCGTGATCATCACCACCCGGATACCGGCATCGCGGAGCTGCTCGACGGTCTCCTGCACTCCGTCGGCCGGAGGGTCGAGGATGCCGATCAATGCCAGGAAGGTCAGGTTCTCCGGAAGATCGTCGATCCCCGGCTCCGCGGAGCCCTCAGCCACCGCGATGACCCGGAGACCGTCCTCGGCGAGTTGCCGGTTGCGTTCCAGCAGGGTCTCACGAAGCGCTTCGGAGAGCGCGACATCGCCGTCGCGCCTGCGCCCGCTTCCGCAAAGGGCGAGGAGATCGGGGAGTGCCCCCTTCACCGCGGCGTACCGACCCGACGGTCTCCGATGGAAGGAGGCGCTGATCCGTCGCTCGCTCGAGAACGGAATCTCTCCGTCCGCGGGGAAGTCCTCGAGAAGCGCCTCTCGCTGGTACCCTCCTTTCCGAGCCGCAACGACCAGGGCGGCATCGGTCGGATCCCCGGTCGCGGTGCCGCTCTCCATGTCCACTTCGGAACGGCTCGCAAGGAGGGCAACTCGAAGAACCGCCCCGAGCACGTCGTCGTCGGCCGGATCGACCACGTCATCGTCTCGCGTGAAGCCGCCTCCGCTCCGGTAGCCGACGCCGGTGGTGTGGATCGTGTCGTCCAGGGTCTCCACCATGGTCACGGTCATCTCCCCGGCCGTGAGCGTCCCGGTCTTGTCCGTACAGACGACGGTCGTCGACCCGAGCGCTTCGACCGCGGTGAGCCGTCGAACCAGGGCGTTGCGACGTGCCATCCTGCGCAATCCGGCCGCCAGCGCGACGGTGGCGACCGCGGGGAGCCCCTCCGGGACGGCCGCGATCGCGAGCGCGATGCCGGTCTCGAGCATGAGTTCGACGGCGACTCCCCGCGCCACGCCGACGAGCGCCACGACCGTCGCAATGCCCAGCGCGAGCCACACGAGTCGTTGTCCGAGAGCGTTCATTCGCCGCTCGAGAGGGGTTCGCTCCTCCTCCACCCCGGCGACCAGTTCACCGATATGCCCGATGACCGTCGCGGGGCCTGTGGCGACGACCACCGCCCTGGCTTCCCCGACCGCGATCACGGTACCGGCGTGCACCATCGCATCGCGTTCGGCGACCGGTGTGTCCGGGTGCGGAGAGGGCTCGAGCCATTTCGAGGCCGGCATGGATTCGCCGGTCAGCGGCGCTTCAATGGCCCGGACTTCGGCCACCTGGATCAACCGCGCGTCGGCCGGGACGGCGTCGCCGGCGGACAGTGCGATCACATCGCCCGGCACCAGCTCTTCCGCCGGAATCCGACGCTCGGTCCCCTCCCGAACGACGCGTGCGGTGTCGGTCTCGTAGCGAACCAGTGCCTCCATCGCCCGCCGGGCACGCAACTCCACGACGAAGCCGATCGCCGCGTTGATGGTCAGGACGACCGCGATGGCCGCCGACTCCAGCGTGTCTCCGAGGAGCAGTGCGACAACGGCGGCAGCGACCAGCAGGAGAACGACGACGCTCGTGAACTGACCCGCCAGGATGGTGAAGGCGGAGGTCGGCCGATGCCGGCGGAGTCGGTTCGGCCCGAACGTCGCGAGCCGCCTGCCGGCTTCGTCCGGATCGAGCCCTTCCGGCTGTGAACCGAGTCGATCCAGCGCCTCTTTCGGTGGCAACGTATGCCAGGGGATGGCCGACAGCTCCGGAACCCCCGGGGGGTTGAGCGGTTGCATACCCTCGAAAGAATTGCTCACGAGCCGACCGGCGACGGGAGAAGTGGAGTGATCACGGTGCTGTTGGGACTGCTTCTCGGCGGAGCCGGCGTCGTGACCGCCGGCGTGGTGCTCGCCCGCGCCGGAGACCTGATCGCCGCGCACACGCGGATGGGTGGGCTCTGGATCGGGGCGGTCTTCCTCGCGCTCGCGACCTCACTCCCGGAGTTCCTGACGAGCGGTATCGCGGTCCGTCTGGGATCTCCCGACATCGCGGCCGGGAACCTGTTCGGCAGCAATATGGCCAACATGTTGATCCTCGGGCTCATCAACCTCCGCCCCGGAAGCGACCTGTTTCGCCGTGCCGCCCTCGACCAGGCGCTCAGCGTGACCCACGCCACGGTGCTCACCGCGGTAGCGACGGCGTTCATCCTCATCGATTCGCCCTCGATTTTTGGCACTACGGGTCCGGGCGCGCTTCTCATCCTCGCACTCTACATCGGCGGAAGCCGAATTCTCTTCATGCATAGCGCCACGCTCCGCGCGGCCACGGCTGAACCCGAGCTCGCCCGAGAACCTGAATTCGCCGGTCACGCCGAATCGCCGGCCTCGGGGCAGGAAAAGTCCTTCACGTCGGCCGCGAAGGACCGTCCGCCTCTCGCCTCCGCCATACGACGCTTTCTCCTGGGCGCCGCGCTCATCCTGGTGGCGGCTCCTCTCTTTACGTACTCCGCGGACCGGGGCGCCGAGTTGACCGGGATCAGCGAGAGCTTCATCGGCACGGTCGTCATGGGCATCGCCACCTCGCTTCCGGAGCTGGTAACGTCGCTCATGGCGCTCCGACTCCGCGCGTACGACCTCGCCGTGGGAAACCTGTTCGGCAGCAACGCGGTGAACATGGCGATGTTCGGGCTTCTGGATCCGCTTCACTCCTCCGGCCCTATCCTCGCGGAGGTCTCGCTGGTACACGCGTTCACAGGTGTGGCCTCGATCATCATGATGGCGCTCGGGCTCGCCGCCATCGTGTACAGGGCGAAGGGTCGTTTCTCCATGCTGGAACCGAGCAGCCTGTTGCTGGTGCTGACCTACCTCGCGTCCGTGGCGATGATCTTCACCTGGGGAACGTAGCTCCGCCACCGACCGGGCCTCCGGCGGTCGCGAGGTGCCGGACCACGTCCACGACGCTGCTCGGATCCACGGAGACCGAGTCGATACCGGCGTCGAGCAGAAAGGCTGCGTAACTCGCCTCGTTGCTCGGAGCTTGACCACAAAAACCCACCGGCCGGCCGGCCGCGTGTGCGCCGGCGATCACCGACTCGATCATCTTGACGACGGCCGGGTCGCGCTCGTCGAAGGCGCCGGCGAGTTCGGTGCTGTCCCGGTCGACGCCGAGCACCAACTGGGTCAGATCGTTGCTCCCGATCGAGAATCCGTCGAACCGTTGGCTGAACTCCTCGACGAGGACGACGTTCGATGGCACCTCGCACATCACGTAGATCTCGAGCCCGTCCTCCCCACGCGTCAACCCTTCGCCCGCCATCACTTCGAGGACCCGATCGGCCTCGCTCAGCGTGCGACAGAACGGGATCATCGGGATCACGTTCGTAAGGCGGTAGTCGTCTCGGACCCTTTTGAGGGCACGGCACTCGAGAACGAAGGCTTCTCGATAACGCTCACTCGAGTAGCGAAAGGCGCCACGGAATCCCAGCATCGGGTTCTCCTCGGAGGGCTCGAAGTCCGAACCGCCGAGGAGTGTTGCGTATTCGTTCGTCTTGAAGTCGCTGGTCCGCACGATCGCAGGATGGGGGTAGACGCTCGCTGCGATCTTCGCGATGCCGGTCGCCAGATGGTGGACGAAGAATTCCCCGCGATCGTCGAAGCCACGGGTACGGGCTTCGATCTCCTCCCGGGTCGTCGCGTCCTCGATGTCTTCGAGATGCAGCAGAGCCATGGGATGGATCCCGATCTCCGAGCCGATCAGGAACTCGATCCGGGCGAGGCCGATCCCCCGGGCCGGCAACCGCCAACTCCGGAAGGCGGTCGCGGGCCGCGCGACGTTGAGCATGACCGGAAGGTCGATCTCCGGAAGGTCGTCGATCCGGGTCTCCTCACGGTCGAACGCGAGCCTCCCTCGGTAGACGTACCCCTCCTCTCCCTCCGCGCAGGACACCGTGACCTCCAGCGCGTTCTCGAGTCGGCTCATCGCGTCACCGCACCCGACCACGGCGGGGATTCCCATCTCTCGGCTCACGATGGCCGCGTGGCTCGTCCGGCCTCCGTGATCCGTGACGACCGCGGCGGCGCGGGAAAGTACCGGCCCCCAGTCCGGGTCCGTCTTCGCGGCCACCAGCACCGCCCCTTCCGGGAAGTCCACGAGTTCCGCCGGATCGGTTACCCGACGCACCGGCCCCGTCGCGATCTCGCTTCCGACCGCTAGGCCGACGATGAGGGGATCGGCCCGGTCACGCAGAGAAAAGGTCGTGATGACGGGGCGCACGTTCGCCCATACCGTCTCGGGGCGCGCCTGCACGATGAAGAGTTCCCCCGTCTGCCCGTCCTTCGCCCATTCGATGTCCATCGCGGTGCCGTAGTGACGTTCGATGCGGATGCTCCAACCGGTGAGCGTACGCACCTCGGACTCGGAGAGGACGTACGCGGCACGCTCCTCCTCGCTGGTGTCCACGGTCCGAACATCGCCGGCCTCGCCTTCCGCATAGACCACCTTGGACCGCTTCGCCCCCAACGTTCTGTCGAGCACGCAGCGTTTCGCGTCCTCTTCGACACCTCGTTTCAGGACCACGTACTGATCGGGGTCCACGATCCCCTTCACCACGCTCTCGCCGAGGCCCCACGCCCCGTTGATGAGCACCACGCCGGGAAAGCCCGTCTCGGTCTCGAGGGTGAACAGGACGCCTGCGCCGGCCAGGTCCGACCGGACCATTCGCTGCACCCCCACGGACAGCGCGACCTGAAGGTGCTCGTACCCTCTCTCTTCCCGGTAGGCGATGGCACGATCGGTGAAGAGGGAGGCGAAGCATCGATGACAGGCCTCGAGGAGTGCCTTCTCTCCCCGCACGTTGAGGAAGCTCTCCTGCTGGCCCGCGAAGCTGGCGGTCGGCAGGTCCTCGGCCGTCGCGCTGCTGCGCACGGCCACCGGGAGGTCGTCAACTCCCTCCTTCCGGCAGAGTTCACCGTACGCCCGGGTCACCGCATCCGTGAAGCGCGACGGAAGGGACGCCTTCATCATCATGTCCCGTATGACCGCGCCCGCGGAGTCCGCGGCGCGCCCTTCGCTGGCGGCGGTCTTCAGATGGCTCGAGATGATCGGGCCCAGGTCGTTGGCGTCAAGGAATTCGCGGTACGCCCGTGCGGTCGTCGCGAAGCCGTTGGGCACCGGAATCCCGTCCGATCGAAGGCCCTGGATCATCTCCCCGAGCGACGCGTTCTTGCCACCGACCTCCGGGACGTGTGAGAGATCGAGATCCGCGAACCAACGTATGAGGTCACGATCATCGCGGTCGGGCACTGGGGACTCCTCGTGGCAAGAGGGTTCGGGGTCGCTGAATCGGACGCGGGACGATCCGACCGGATCGGGAGGCACACCGCACACTTGGCGACCGGAGAGCACATCTCGACGAAAAAGAGGAGCCCCCGAGAGCTCGGCACGCCGCTCTCGAAGGCTCCAGTTCGCTGGCGAACTTCCGGCTTCCGAGTCTGGTCCGCCGCGTGCGGCGGCTCCACCGGTTCGTTCTTTTTCCCCGATCCGTTGTGGACGTCGGGGTGCCCCTCTTCGGGGCGGCGTTGCGGCCAGCGACCTCGCAACCGACTCGATTGGTCCAGTTCTCCATCGAGTCGTCGCCGGGATGGTACATCGGCGAGCCCACACCGACGTGAAGAAGCACGGCACGTGCCGTCGGTCCCGACCTGGCTGCCGCAAGGTGTAAGTACCTGCGCGCTCGAACTTTACTCGACCGGACGGCCTCGGGTCCGCTTCTCGGACGCGGGACGGGATGTCCCGTCCACTCGAACGAGCGGGGACTTCCCGTCCGCTGAGCCTCGTCATGGGGGCGTCGGATGCCGAATCTCATCACTGAGGCGTCCGATTCTGCTCTACGGCCGAGGCCGGCTCCGCCCGGGATCGTCCCACCTCCACCTGTACTCGATGTTCGCGGCCGTCTTCGAGGAGGGGGATGAGACCGGCACCCACGACCTCCCCGTCGAGGGTGACGCGGCCGACGTCGGCCGCGACACCGCCCGCCCTGGTCACTTCGATCGTGGTTCGGGTCCCCGCCGCGTGGTTGAGCACGGCCTCGTATCCGGGCCAATCCTCCGGGAGGCACGGCGTGACGCTGATCCCGCCGGGGAGTTGTCGGAGTCCGAGGATCCCCTCCACCGCCAGACGGTAGCTCCAACCGGCCGCACCGGTGTACCAGGTCCATCCACCTCGACCGCCGTGCGGTGTTTCCGCGTGTATGTCACCGGCCACCGCGTACGGCTCGACCCGGTAGTGGCGCGCACGTTCCACCGAATTCGATCGCAGGACCGGATTCAGCGCACACAACACCCTGTAGGCACGAGCCGGGTCTCCCAGCCGCGCGTGGGCCAGACCGACCCATGCCGCCGCATGGGAGTATTGTCCGCCGTTTTCACGCGCGCCTGGCGGATAGCTCTTGATATACCCGGGTTCGCGCGAGGCGGCGTGGAAGGGAGGCGTGAGCAGGCGCATCAATCGCAGCTCCGAATCCCAGAGTTGCGAGGAGACCGAATCCATGGCTTGCCGAGCCCGATCGGGGCGCGCCACTCCGGAGAGGACGGCCCACGACTGGGACAGTGAGTCGATACGGCACTCGGCGTCGCGCGACGATCCCAGGAACTTCCCATCGTCGTAGGTGGCACGACGGTACCAGGCTCCATCCCATGCGTGCTCTTCCGCCGCTCGCCGTACGCTCTCGGCGAGCCCGACCAGGCGATCCGCTCGTGCTGTCTCTCCGCGCTCGCGGCAAATCGGCTCGAACGCATTCGCTACATACGCGAGAAACCACGCCAGCCAGACGCTTTCTCCTTTCCCTTCTGCTCCGACGCGGTTGAACCCGTCGTTCCAGTCACCGGTGCCGATCAGAGGTAGTTCCCTCGGGCTCAGGATACCCGGGCGTTCGAGGGCCCGGATACAGTGCTCGTAGAGGGATGCCGCGTCGTCGCCCGGATGGTACGACTCGTACCGCTCCAATTCATCGGGGCCTAGCGGCGGAGCGACGAGGAAGGGCACTCGCTCGTCGAGAACGGCCCGGTCACCGGTGCAAGCGACGTAGTCCGCGACCGCATACGGCAACCAGAACAGGTCATCCGAACACCGTGTCCGCACCCCACGATTTTCGTCCGGATGCCACCAGTGGAGAACATCACCCTCCTCGAACTGATGGGCCGCCGCTCGGAGCAGGTGTTCCCGGCAGAGGTCGGGACGCGTCCAGAGCAGGGCGAGCGAATCCTGGATCTGATCTCTGAAGCCGAACGCTCCGCTCGACTGATAGAACCCCGTCCGGCCCCAGATCCGGGACGAGAGTATCTGGTAGGGGAGCCAGCGGTTGACCATGAGGTCGAGTGCACGATCCGGCGTCCGGATCTGGAGGGTTCCGAGCATCTCCGTCCAGCCGGACTCGACCCGTGTGGGAAGCGCGATGTTCCAAGCCGAAGAACGGTAGACCCGTACCGCAGCGGTCGCTGCCTCGCGGTCGTCCGCGGCCCCGAGAAAGAAGTGGACGAGCGTCTCGCCCATCGGTGGGAGGTCGATGTGGATCTGGAGGGCGCCGCAGGGATCGAGCCCTCTTCCCGTCACACGCGAGAGGCCGATCCTCTCCAGTCCCGCGGGTCGAGCCGGGCCCCCCTCCCGACCCAGAAACTCGAGGCGATCCGCCGTGAAGCTGTGCGTCGGCCGGTCGGACGCGAGGAAGGCGACAACCCGAGCATCATTCGGTCGAAAGAGGTTCTCGCAGAGGAGTGCGTCGTTTTCCGGGTCGTATTCGGTGGAAAGGTGCGGAGCGGTCTTCGATCGGTTACTGCCCAACACCCACTCGACGAACGCGGTTGCAGTAATTCGGCGTGGTCTGTGCAAACGGTTCTCAAGGCGAAGTTCCCACACCTTCACCCTCCCGCTGGGAGGCACGAGCACCGTCAGTCGCTGATCCATCCCATGGCTGACGTGGTGGAACCGAGTCGAGCCGGGTCGGTGGGTGACTTCGTAGGGAGCATCGGCCGGGCGTGGCCCCGGCGTGGGCGTCCAGACCTCGCCCGTTTCCTCGTCACGGAGGTACAGGACCTCGCTCGGCGGATCGAGAACGGGATCGTTCGACCATGCGGTGACCCTGTGCTCTCCCGCATTTCCGTCCCATGTGAACCCGCTCCCGCTCTCCGAGACGAGGCATCCGAAGTCGGGGTTGGCGATCACGTTGACCCACGGCGCGGGGGTTCGCTGGCCAGGGCGAAGGTAGATCCGGTAGTCGCCGGTTTCCGGATCGAACCCTCCGAAACCGTTCGCGAACAGAAGGTCGTCGGGAGACAGGATTCCGTCGTCCACCCATTCCGTGAGGGGGGAGGACGGCACGGGCACGAAGTCGGGCAACTCGTGCACGACGTCGTCGACGGAGGTGAGCGCTTCGGCGAGCGATGCTTTCTGTGCGTCCGCCTGAAGGCTGGCCGTCACTTCAACGAACCCGCGAGCACCGGGGGTCAGTCGCGAATCGGCCACGTAGTGGACACCCCCCGCCTGCCCGTAGAGTTGATCCGCGCCGCTCGCGCGGAGGGCGGTTTCGAGCCAATCCCGGAGTGGCTCGCCGTACCCGTCGTCCTCCGATCCCACGACGAGGAGATCGAATCGAACGCCTTTCGACGTCCAGTACGCATGGGCGCCGAGGAACTCCTTCAGTGCGAAACCGGGTGAGGGCTCCTCGGCGTAGACCAGCACGAGGGGGATATCGCCGGAGATTCCGAGCGACCACAGCACGGCCTGACCGCTCTCATCGAACCGTTCCAGAGCCCGCTCCGAAGAGCGCCGGAGTGAATGGAAGGGAAAGGTGATCGCGGAGAGGAGCCGCTGCGCGTGCTCGACCTCGGGGTGCGCCGGAATCGTCTTTTCCTGGAGGACGCGCTCGCGTTCGCGCGCACGCTCGATCGCCCACTCCACCGAGCCGGGAGACCGGACCGCGTCCAGCGATCGCTCAACCGCCGCGCGCGTCCGTCCAGCCGCGGTCAGAAAGGTCACCGCCTCCTCTTCCCCCGGACCGAGATCGACGTGGATCGTCATGCTCATTGCAGGGTCGAGTGGCGCGTGCGTCGTCTTCTGTCGGGCGCCGCCGCTCGGGCGTGCAAGCCCTGCCGGGCTCCGCAGGCTCCCCGTACGCCCCAGGAATTCCTCGCGATCGAATTCCCACGAGTGCGGCTCCGCGGCACCGACTCGGCCCACGATCGCGTGCGCGACGTGCAGCGGTGTGTCGTCCAGACCTTCCGAGCGGCGTCGGAAGAAGAGCGCACTCTGCCGAACGTCATACTCCCCTTCGACGAAAAGGCGCTGGAAGGCCGGATGTCGACGATCCTCGGAAACCTCGGCCATCGCGATCTCCGCGAAGCTGGAGATCCCGATCCGACGGGGCTCATCTCCTTCGTTCATGACGGTCACTCGGCGAATCTCGACCCCGGTTCCCGGAACGACGACCACGGTGAGCCCGCTGCGGATCCCGCCGTCCCGTCGACGGAACTCCACCAGGTGTCCGCTGAAGGAGACCTCGCTCCACGCCGCCGTTGTGTGGGACGGTGCCCTCGCCACGGACCAGATCTCGGAGGTGACCAGATCCTGGAGGTAGATCCAGACTCCGCCGGAGGGACGGGTCGGGTCGGGTCGCCAACGGATGATATCGCGTCCCTCGAAGCGTAGGCTTCCACCTCCGTCCGCGGTGAGGAGCGAACTGAACGTCCCGTCTCCGAGGACGGTTGTCGGCGTTGGAGACGCGGCGGGATCGACCGCCCAGGAGCTGTCGGGTGTGGCCGCCAGGAGGGGGGACTCCCCTGGAGCGTCGATGCGTGGCGCCGCGCGGTCAGCGGTTCGTGCACTGTCGGCGGTATGGACCGATCCCGGGGTCCGTTCGTGAAGGAGGTGCTCCAGTGCCGCGAATCTCCGATCGGCGTGGAGTCGATCCGGAAGCCGGACCGCGCCCACGGCCTGAGTCAACGCCGCGAGGGTCATCCCCTGATGGTGAGCCATGACCGACCGGACGACGTCCGGGTCGCGCCCGGACCCCGTGCCGGTGGGACCGAAGTCCACGGCCTCGAAGTACCCCAGAGGGCCGAGGAGGTGATGCGCATCGAGGCGCTGGAGGTTCTCGTAGGCTTCGGTCGGCCGGATGAGAAGCGCCAACGCAGCCGCATATGGGGCGACGACCGACCGCGGTGCGGGCTCCCGTCGCAGCGCCAACCCGGACGCGCCGAACGCCCGGTACCTGTAGCGCGCTCGCGCGTCCCGTTCGGAGTATCCGGACTCCGACACCCCCCAGGGTCTTCCCGAGCGACGAGCCTCGTCCATCTGCACGCCCACCGCGGCCTGGCATGCGAACGCGCTCAACGAGTGCGCGGGCATTCGGAGGAAGAGAGCCGGCGTGAGGTACTCGAACAGGGTCCCCGCCCAGGAAAGGAGGACGGCGGAACGGCGATAGCGCCCGAAAGGCCGGCCGAGCCTGACCCAGTGCTCGAACGGGACATCTCCCTTCGCAATCGCGAAGTAGCTGGCAAGTCGCGCCTCCGACGCGAAGAGGTCGTAGTGACTCGAATCCAGCCGCGCCGAATCCGCGTCGAATCCGATGTGGAGGAGGCGACGATCCGGGTCGTACAGGAGCCCGTAGTCCTGCTCGTCCGCAAACCGCCTGAGTCGGGCGGAGAGGGTCTCGAGTTCGGCGACGAGAGTCGAGCCACGGTCCGCGGCAGCGTCGGTTCGCGAGCTGAGTTGCGCCAGCCAGGTGTGGACTGCCTTGGCAGTGGGGTCGTCGTCCGCGAATTCGGCACGTATCGCGGCACGCAGCACGTCGATTCGATCGGCTGTCGCAACGGCCGACTCCTGCGCGTCGCTCGGCGATGCTCTGTCCGGAAAGCCCCCGACGAGATCGCGCCACGCCCGACCAACGGGACCGGTGGTATCGATCGTACTGAACCAGGTCGGCGCCGATCGCAGGAGCCCATGCCAGGGCAGCAGCGCGCTGAGCTGCTCGCGTTGCGCGAGGGCCTGCATACGTGTCGAAGCGATCCAGTTGTTCACCTCGCCGACCTTGAACCACTCCGCGGCCCTCGCGTCGACTCCGGCATGCTCGAACTCGAGCGCGAACGCCTCCTCGAGCCCGGGAAGCAGCGTCTCCACGATGTGGTCGAGCGCTTCGAGGAACGAGGCCGCATCATCCGCCGCCCGCAGGAGAAGCGACTCGGCGGTCGCGAATTCGGTCTCCTTGAGGCGGATCGCCCGAGCACCTCCGTCTCCGGCGTCCCGCACTACGTCCCGAAGCACGCCGAGCGTGTCCGACATTCCGATCGCGTCGATCGACCGCGGCTGGGCTTCGACGGCACTCTCGGTAAGGGCCTCGGCCGTCGCGAGAAAGCAGACGGCCAGATTACCGCTATCGACGGTCGACACGTACCGTGGCGGGAGCGGCACCAGCGTCCGTGTGTCGTACCAGTTGAAGAAATGCCCGCGATGGCGCTTCATACGATCCAGCGAATCGACGGTGCTGGACAGGGCGGCGGTGATCGAGGCCAAAGGCACATGGCCCAGGTCGTGTGCCATCGAGATGGAGAGCACTCCGAACCCGATGTTCGTGGGCGACGTGCGGTGGGCGATCCCCTCCTCGATGTCGAGTTGAACGTGGTCCGGAGGCAGCCAATGGTCTTCGGGACCCACGAATCGCTCGAAGAAGGCCCAGGTGCGTCGGGAAATCGCGCGGAGCCGCGCGAGGGCCACCGGATCGAGCTCCCGAATCGGGCTCACCGGCCGTTCCGCGAGGAGCCACACCAGGAGGGGGGAGAAGAGCCAGATCCACAGAAGCGGCTGCGCGGCACCGAGCGCCGTCGGCGCCTCCGCGAGAAGCATGATCGCCACGCCGAGCCCGAGAACCGGTCCGGCCAACACTCCCCAACCGATCGCGGCGAAGCCGGAGAGCCTCGATGTGGCACGAGCGGCCTGAGACGCCGCCGTCCACTGGAGTAGCCTTCGTCGGCTGATCCCGAGCCGCCAAAGGGTACGCGCGATCGCGTCGAGCGCGACCCAGCTTTCCCAGGGGAGAAGGACGAGCGCCGCTGCCCAACGCGCTAGAGCGCCATATCGACCTGACCGCGCTGTGACCCGCGATCCGTGGTGCTGAAGTCCTCTCGCATATCGCCGCAGCGCTTCGAGAGCCCCGAGAATCACGGGAATTCCGGATGCCGCGAGTATCCACCCGGTCCACGCGACGGCTGCATCGGGAATCAACAGCCACCCGCCGACCGCGAGGGCCAGGAGAGACGGAGCGAAGAGACTCCTCCTCAGGTTGTCGAAGATCTTCCAGCGGGTGAGCGGGTTCAGGGCGTTCGGAATCCTCCCACCCTCGAGCGTCGGCACGCGAGGGAGCAGCCAGGGCAGCAACTGCCAGTCTCCCCGGGTCCATCGGTGCAAGCGTCTCAGGTACGAGCGTGGGTGTGCCGGATACTCCTCGATCACCACGACGTCCGAGACCAACGCGACGCGCCCGTGGCCTCCCTCGAAGAGGTCGTGGCTCAGAAGAGCGTTTTCAGGAACCCGGCCGTCGAGGCTCCGCTCGAACGACTCGATGTCGAGCAGACCCTTGCCGGCGTAGATCCCCTCCTCGAACAGATCCTGGTACACGTCGGACACGGCGCGTGAATAGAGATCCAGTCCCTCGTCGCTATGGAAAATCCGCGCGAACCGCGTAGGACCGCTCAAGGGCGGTAAAGTGTGGACCCGTGGCTGCAGAACGGTGAACCCCCGAGCGATTCTCCCGTGGTCGTCGAGGCGAGGGCGGTTCAGCGGGTGTGCCATCGCACCCACGAGTCTGGCGGCAGCGTCCGGTGGCAGAAACGTGTCCGCGTCGAGGGTAAGAACGTACTTCACTCCCTCGAGTTCGGCGGGGTCGCCGGCTCGCACTTCGATCCCGGGGCTTTCCCGGCCCAGGAGGAGTTGGTTGAACTGATGGAGCTTACCACGCTTTCGTTCCCAACCCATCCAACGACCCTCATGCTCGTTCCACTCACGGTCTCGCCACAGGAGGAGGAAGGGCGCGCGTCCGTCACGTGCGTAGCGTTCGTTGAGGTCGTCGATTCCCTTGATCGCGCGGCGTAGCAGAACCACGTCCCGCTCCAGCCGCTGCTGATCCGCATCGGGTGGATCGGCCAGGAGTGCCATGGAGATATTGGCCTGCGTGTTTCCTCGATAATTCGATTCCAGTTGGCGAAGGAGTGCGTCGACCTCTTCCTGGCTGTCGAGGAGAGCCGGCACGGCAATGCAGCTCCGATGCGCGTCGGGCACCGCTTTGCGAAAGTCCATCTTGGCCAGCGTTCGGGGCGCGGTGAGGTGGGTCGCGGCGAAGTTCGCCGCCGCCACCGATATCGAAAGCGCGGGAAGGAGGGCCAGAGCGGCCATCACGCCGATCGCGGCCGATGGCGGAGCATGAGAAGCGGCGGTCGCCGCCGCCGCCAGAACGACTCCCGATGCGAGAGCGAATATGCATGCGAAGTAGAGCCATCCACCGCGCTCCAGGGCGGCTCTTCCGACGCGCCGGCGAAGAGGCACGCGACTCCCGACCTCTCGTTCGAATCGGGTACGGACTTCGCTCACGAGGAGGAAGCCGACATGGGGCGATGGCAGCTCCCACTCTCCCGCATGGCGCACCGCCGCCTTTGCGATCGTCAGCTCCCGCTGTCCGGACCACCGTGCGATTTCTTCGATGGCTTTTCGGAATCGATCACGCGTCTCGAAGTCCATGGCCGCGTAGGTGCGGTCCGGATCCAATCGGCGAAGGCAGCGTTCCACGAGGCTCGTCGCCTCGAAGATCGACTCCCAGTGTGCGGCGTCGATGGCACGCAGACTCGTGACCGCACCCGCGATTCGCTCATGCGGGGGCCTTTCCTCCGACCGCGGCTCCGGACGTTCCACGGCGGCAGCCAACTGCTCCAGCGCGCAGAGGCGCAGGAAGGCCGGTAGAGCCCAGATTTCGCCCATGTCGAGAACCGAGACGTTCTGAAACGACTGGATGAATGCCGGAACGCGATCCGGATCGATGTACCCGTCGCCGCCTTCGCGCAGAGCTTCGGCGATGAGTTCGACTCGAGGTCGCCCGTCCCCCGGCACCTTGGGTAGGGTCGCGTAGAATCCCGCCGGGACATCCGAGGAAAGCTGTGCGAGCGCCCCGAGGACAATGTGGCGGTTGTCCTGCAGCCATTCATCGGCAAGAGATCCGGCGCCCTCGGCGACCCGTAGGTCGAGACGACGCCCGAGGCGATCCTTCAGTCTGCGAAGGCGGAGCCGGAAGTGACGAGGTGTACCGCGCGTCCGGTGGACGTCGATCGTGCGAGCGAGCGAACGTCCCCGTTCTCCCGAGTGCGCGGCCGCGATTTCACCCTCGCGGCCGCCCGCCAGGGTCACGCGTGGATACCCGACGTACCGTTGGCCGGAGGAACCGTGGCGTCGGACGACCTCCACCGGGACTTCGTTCCGAACACATGGTGGGGGCGAGCCCGCGCGCGGAACATCACCCCGTCCCTGAGAACGAGAACAGGTGTCTGCGCGCGAGAGAGAAGCGCCGCGGGAACCGTGCCGAGGCGAGAACCACTCGGCGTCGAAGCCCCGCGAGAGCTCAGCACGATGATTGCGCCCGGCGCCTGGCGGGCAGCATCCTCCAACCTGCGCGCAACATTGGCTCCGGTAAGAACCTCCGACTCGATTGTCAGATCCTGCCCGTCGAGTTGAGCCGAGGTCTCGGAGAGATAGCGTTTCGCGTGCTCACGGCTCGAGCGGGCCAGTTGCTGGGACAGTTGCTGCGCACGGAGATCCCCGCACAGGCAGTACGACTCCGGGTCGGGCACCACCTGGACGATGCGGAGTTCTCCGCCATGAATCCGGTGGAGGTGGGCCGCGAACCGGAGAGCCCACTCGCTCGCTCCGGATCCGTCGAGAGGAACGAGGATCCGGTCGAACGGAGTGCGCGTGGAATCCGGACGATCTTCACCGCTCGGCACCATCAGAACGGAGATATCCGTTCCGGAGACGACCTTGTGTGCAGTGCTCGCGAGAGGAAACGGGGACGGTCCGCCCCGTCCGTGGCTGGTGAGGACGATCAGATCCGCCCTCCTGTCGCGCGCCATCTCGAGGATCTCTTCGGCGGGCGGGCCGAGGCCAACATCGACATCGACGCAGATCCCCTGTGCGGTCAAGCGCCGTTTCACGCGATCCAGGTAGGCGAACGCCTCCAGCCGCCCAAGCCTCCACTCCTGGGTTCCCAACCACCCACTCCCTTGCTTCGCGGTCGATTCGACCACTCGAAGAAGGATGACCTGAGCGCCGAATCCGAGCGCGATACCCACCGCGTAGGGAATCGCTCGCTCCGATCTCTCGGAGCCATCCAAGGGGACCAGAATGCGCTCGACCATCGGACCGTTTCTCCAAAACTAGGGGGGGCGATCGCTCGACTTTATAGGGCAAATAGAGGGCCGGTCCGGTCTCAATGGCCCAAGGCTCGAAAGACGGTGCGGTACGGGGATCTCTCCGAAAGCCGCGCCACGGCCACGGGTGGTCGCGTGGACGATTCGTCTCGCATCGGGACAGCGTGTCCCGCCGGGAGCGGAGCGAACGCCGTCTTCCTCCGTCGAAAAACCTCACCGAAGCCTATAGGACGAGCGAAGCCACGGAGCATTCGAGCGCGGCACCGCCGCACCGGCATGCGCGATGCAGGTTCCGGGTGAAACCGAGAAGGAACGGAAACGGAGGCACGGGCTTGAGGGCGCGCTGAATGGGCACGAAGGTGGTTTCGGACGTTGTGGAGGAGTTCGCGTGGGATCCGAGCGTGGACCACCGGCCGATCCGGGTACTCGCGGTTCGCGGGGGGGTCGCACTCGAGGGCGTGGTGTCGTCCGCCGAACAGCGGGCCGCGGTCGAGAAGGCAGCGGTGCGGGTGTGCGGAGCGCGTGTCCTGGTCAACCGTCTGGAGGTGGCCGAACCTGCGGAGGATTCCGATCCCGTGGCGGACGAGCGGCACGCGGAGGAGCTGACGTCGTTGCTCGGACTTCAGCGGTGCCTCGCATCGTCCCGAATTCGGGTCCGCGTGCGCAACAGCACCGTCGTGCTCGAGGGAGAAACGGAGTGGGACTATGCCCGACGTTGGGCTGAATGCGCGGTCCGGAACATCCTCTGGGTACACAACGTCGTGAACGCGATCGCGCTACGCCACGTCCCGGCACCCTCGGATCTCGAGGTGCGGTTGGGACGGGCGCTGGAGAGAAATGTACACGTCGACGGCGCTCGCATCGCGATCGAGCACCACCGTGGCGTCGTGCGACTCAACGGCTCCGTCTCCTCCTGGGCCCAGCGGATGACGGCGGAACGAATCGCATGGTCCGCGCCGGGAGTCGAGCAGGTGGTCAACCTCCTGAGGGTCGACTGAAGCTCGGCCGCACGCTCTGGACCCGGATAGGCCAGCCGTCGCCGACCCCGACCGACCGCTGACCAGGATTACCGCCGGATCTCCGCCGCGCCCACCTCGGTCGTCCGTGACCATCGCCTCGTACACGCTGTCGCCGGATCCTGCGCCGCGCTCGCCAACTTCCTGTCGTAAGCACGTTTCACGCCCCAACGGCCTACGGGCCGCCCGTGGGGAACTCTCCGCACGACCCGGGTGGATTCCCCGACTGCTAAAAAGCAGGCCGGCGAATAGATTGATAATCTGTCCTGAAGAGCGGCGGTCCGTTCACTTGAGAGATCGCGGCGAGGCGTACGAACAATGATCCGTGAAGGCTCGGAGCAGACGAGACCCGGTCCACCCGATGCCGTTCGACCCTTGGAGCTTCCTTCGAAGAGTCGTGGACGGGTCCTCGTCGTCGAGGACGACGAGCTCGTGCGGGAACTCCTCCGCGAGACGCTCGGGGAACACGGCTACGACGTCGAAGAGGCGGGAGACGGTGCGGCGGCACTCAGAGCGCTCTCGGAGCGATCGTTCGAGGTCGTTCTCCTCGATCTCCATCTTCCGAGAGTCAGCGGATTGAGCGTGCTGTCGGCGCTGTCGGCAGTGTCGACCGACGCACGATTCATCGTGATGACCGCGTGTGGAAGTGTGGAAACGGCGGTGGAGGCGATGAAGCTCGGAGCATACGACTACCTCCGTAAACCTCTCGATGAGGCTGAGCTTCTGTCGGTGGTGGACCGAGCCGGAAGGGAGGTGACGCTTCGACGAGAGCTCTCCGGTTTGCGCCACTTCGCGGTGGCGGAATGGCAGGAACGAATCGTCGGCAAGGCACCGGCCATGCGGCGTCTCTTCCGCAGCATCGAGCAGGTCGCCGCGACGCGGGCAAGCGTCCTGATCGAGGGTGAGAGCGGTACCGGAAAGGAACTCGTCGCGCGCGCGCTTCACTCGCTCTCGACGCGGGCCGCGAAACGGTTCGTACCCATCAACTGCTCGGCGCTCCCGCACTCGCTCCTGGAGGCGGAGCTCTTCGGGCATATGAAAGGGTCGTTCACGGGCGCGCTCGAGAGTCGTAGCGGGCTGATCGAGGAGGCTCACGGAGGAACGCTCTTTCTCGACGAGATCAGCACCCTCGACGAGGACATCCAGGTGAAGCTCCTACGGGTGCTGCAGGAACGTCAGGTACAGCGTGTCGGAGCGCGGAAGGCGTCGCCGATCGATTTCCGATTGATCGCAGCCACGAACCGGAATCTCGAGATGCTGGTCAGGGAGGGACAGTTCCGCGACGACCTCTTCTATCGCCTGAATGTGTTTCCCATCCGGATTCCCCCTCTTCGCGAAAGGAAAGAGGACATCCCCTTACTCGCACATTATTTCGGTCTTCGGTTCTCGAAGCAGTATGGAGTGGAGCCCCCCGAGATTCCCCCCGATGTGATGCGCGGGTTGACCGCGTATCGGTGGCCCGGAAATGTGCGGGAACTTGAAAACTTCATCGAACGCAACGTGATCATGCATCCCGGTGGCCGGATCTCCCTGCTGAACCTCGGCGGATCGGCGCCTCGGGGATCTCCCGCGGAGCTAGGAGGTCGTGCGGTGGAAGAAAAATGGCCTCTCGGGCGGCTGGAACGGGAGTACATCCTGGCCGTTCTCGACCGATGCGGAGGCCGGCAGACGGAAGCTGCGGAGGTGTTGGGGATCAATCGCCGAACCATCCATCGGAAGCTCAAGCAGTATCGGGAAGAAGGTTTGCTGTCCGAAGAAGAGAAGCCGTAGGCCCAGCGCCCCACACGATTCGGGACAACTCGTCCCGAATCGGAGACAAGACGGCCCGTCACGCGATCCACGGGGCTCCCTGGTGACTCCAGCACCTCCGGCGAAACCGGGGTGGGCAGGGCATTCAGGCGCCCACACGGACTCCCGAATCGCTGGCATGGCCGATGCTTCCGGACGTACCGCCATCGGGTCACGACCCTCCGCAGGCCACCGAAGATGACGCTGGCAGAGGTCGGACCCGCGAGGCACCCCTTCCCACTGTGGAATCCGGAGGTATCACGATGAACGCTCTCACCGCTTTTCGATCGGGAGTCGATCCCCGGTACGACTTTCCTTCGCTGCCGGAGAGGATGACCCGCATACTCGGGCGAACCCTCCCCTTCCTCCCTGAAGAGACGATGGCCTACGTGCCTTCCGTTGATCTTCGGGAAGCCAACGGCGAGTACGTGCTCAGCGCCGAGCTCCCCGGAATGAAGGAGAACGACATCCAGATCGACGTGCAGGATGGTGTCCTGACCCTCCAGGGCGAGAAGACCTCCGGCGGGGAGACCAGCGGTGGGGACGGCAACGAACGGTGGCACCTCGTGGAACGGCGCTTCGGCGCGTTTGAACGGTCCTTTTCACTCCCTCGAAAGGTGAACGTGGAGAAGATCCGGGCCGAGTTCTCGGATGGAGTGCTGACCGTCCACCTTCCCAAGGGCAAGGACGGTACGGGGAAGCGGATCCCTGTGAGCGCGGCGCATTGACGCGCTCGGGACGCGTGCCGGGAAGCATTCCGGGCGTGCGTCCCGAAGCGTATCGAGTCGAAGGACGGAGACGTTGATGTTCGCCGCGCCATGGGTGGCGTCCCCGAAATTGTTGCGTGGCGCGGGGCCGGCGTGAATCGATCTCTCATCGTTGCCGTCGCATGGTGCTTCGCGTACCTGACCCTCGTATGTGCGCCGCTCCTGTTGCTGCCGACCGACTCCGGCGGTCCGTTCGCTTGGAACCTCGCGATCGCCCTCGGCTACGGCGGATTGGCGATCATGGGCCTCCAGTTCGCGCTGACGGCGCGCTTCAGGGGTGCCACGGCCCCGTTCGGAATCGATGTCATATACTTCTTCCATCGATGGGTGGCGGTCGGAGGGTTGGTCCTACTGATCGGACATTGGGGCGTATTTCGCGTGTATTTTCCGACCGCGCTCGGAGTGATGGATCCGCGAAACGCGCCGGTGGGCCTCACGGCAGGACGTATCGCGCTCCTCCTGTTCGCGACTGTGATCGCCTCATCGCTCTGGCGCAAGCGCATAGGCCTCGAATACGACCTTTGGCGGCTGGGGCACATCGCTCTGGCCATCGCCGCCGTCGTGCTCTCCGCGGTTCATGTGCGGGGAAGTCGATCCCTCACGGAATCGACTCCTCTGCGTTGGCTCTGGATCGGGTACGGATGCGCCTGGATCGTGTTGGTGGCCTACGTCCGCTTTTTCCGCCCGTGGCGCCTACTCAGGACACCCTACCGAGTCACGGACGTCAGGGAAGAACGCGGGAGTGCGTGGACGTTGACGCTCGTACCCGAGAGTCACTCGGGGCTGACCTTTCGGCCGGGACAGTTCGCGTGGCTCACCCTTCGTGCCTCTCCGTTCGCGGCCAGGGAACACCCATTTTCCTTCTCCGGAAGCGCGGCCGATATACCGCAACTCAGCTTCACGATCAAGGAGCTCGGGGACTTTTCAGGTCGGATCGGTACGGTCGCGGTGGGGGAACGCGCATTCGTGGACGGACCGCATGGAGTCTTCACGATCGATCGACACCCGGATGCGCCGGGATTCGTGTTCGTGGTCGGAGGCGTGGGAGTCGCCCCGATCATGAGTATGCTGCGCACGCTGGCCGACCGAGAGGACCCGCGGCCGCTCCAACTGATCTACGCCAACGTTCAATGGGACGCCGTTCTCTTCCGGGAGGAGCTAGCGGAGTTGGCGGATCGCCTCGACCTCTCGGTGACCCATGTCCTGGAACGCCCACCCGCGGACTGGGACCAACCTCGTGGGAGAGTGTCGGCAGCGATTCTCGATGACGCGATTCGTCGCGCACCGAGCGAGACCGTGTTCTTCGTCTGCGGGCCCGAACGAATGAACGATGTGGTTCAGCGACTTCTGCACGACCAGGACGTACCTCTGCGCCGCGTCCACTCCGAACTGTTCGACATGGTGTGATGCGATGACCGGGCCGTGGCGAAGATGATGCGTACCAGGATCGCTTTCGCGCTGGTCTGCGGCGTCGTCCTCCTCGTCATCGGCCTGGCGGTGCGATTCGCCGGGGTGGGAACGGAGGGTGGCCGCCAACCGTCGGATCCGCCGACCACGGCGGGTACCGACACCCTTCCGCGGATCGACGGGGCACGCGAGAGAGGCCAGGCGATCTTCGAGGCTCAGGGCTGCGCGAGTTGCCACTCGATCGGCGCGATCGGGAATCCCCGCTATCCCCTGGACCGAGTGGGGGCGAAGCGGGACGACATTTCGATCCGAGAGTGGATCCTCGCCGAAGGAACGGCACGGGATTCACTGTCTTCGACCGTGCGGCGAAGTAAGACCGGATATCGGGAGATGAGTCCATCCGACCTCGGGATCCTGGTGCAGTATCTGACGACGCTCCGTACGATCCGAATCCGGTAGCTCGTTCCGGCCGGCGGCCTCGACGAGAGCTAAGACCATGCCGGGGGTCGGGCTCGACGAACGGGTCCACGCGGGCCATGACCGCTCCGGCCCGTTCGGGTCTGCGTTTCGAACCGGCTTTCTCGTGCGCGCCCTGCTGGAGGCAGCGCGCCTACGCCACGCAGCGCAGCCAGCGGGGGTGACCAAGCGGTATCGTGGAGAGCGATAGGACCAAATCATTGACATCACGATGTGGTGATGTCATGATGTCCCATGAGAACCACGCTCAACCTGGATGAAGATGTCCTCCGGGCGGTCCGAAGTCTGGCCCGCGAACGCGGTGAGAGTTTAGGGTCCGTGGCCTCGTCCCTGATCAGGGCGGGGCTGCGGCCTCCCGAGGCCCCCTACTATCGGGCGGATTTTCCAGTCTTCCAGGTTCGCGAAGGAACGCCGCCGCTGACGCCCGACATGGTGAACGACGCCCGGGACGAACCCTGATCGCGCTCCTCGACTTCAACGTTCTCGTCGCGCTGGCCTGGCCCAACCACGTCCACCACGCGCGCGCCCATCGCTGGTTCACTTCGCTCGGCACCCGCGCATGGGCCACGTGCAGCGTGACCGAGTCGGGCTTCATCCGCGTCTCCAGCAACAGCAGGGCCGTTCCGGACGCACGATCGCCTCGCGAGGCTGCCTCTCTCCTCCGAGAGATTCGCCAGGTCGGGACGCATGCCTTCTGGGAGGACGACGTCTCTCTGGCAACCGGCAATCACGACGTCTTCGACCAAGTAGTCGGGTACCGGCAAGTGACCGACGCCCACCTACTGGCCCTCGCGGTCCGCCACGGAGGGCGGCTCGCCACCTTCGATCGGGGCCTACGCGACCTGTCCACCAAGCATCCGGGGGCGGTGGAGTTCATCCCGTAGCGGAACGGCTTTTCTCCCCTGAGGGCACGGCCGCGTGGTCGGAAGGCCGAGGCCATTGGCCTCGGCAAAAATAACGACAATTGTCAATAGTCGCTATTTTATGGTACCATCAGGTGTACTGATCCCGTCCGCGTGGAGATGCGCCATGAACGTGAGCCTGACACCCGAACTCGAAGACTTCGTGACAGCGAAGGTGGGAAGCGGCTTGTATGGCTCTCAAAGCGAGGTCGTTCGAGAGGGGCTTCGCCTCCTCATCGAGCGCGACCAGCTGATGGCCTCGCGGATCTCGGAGTTGCGCGGTGAGATTTCCGAAGGGCTCGAGCAGGCACGCCGCGGGGAGTTCGTCTCGGGCGAGGAATTGAGAGCCCGCATCCGAGATAAGAGCCGTGACCGGCGGACGTGAGGAGCGTTATCGACTCACGACCAGAGCGGCCGAGGGAATCGACAGCATCTGGGAGTACATCGCCGAGGACAGCGTAGATCGGGCGGATCGAGTCATCGAAGACATCTTCAACGCGATTCATCTCCTGGTGGACTCGGCCGGTATCGGCCACAGACGCGACGACCTCGCGGACGAAACGCTTCGCGCGTGGCCTGTCCACTCGTACCTGATCGTCTACAGGGAGAAGGAGCCGCTCGAGATCGTCCATGTAGTCAGCGGCTACCGCGACCTTTTCGCGCTGTTTTCGAGCGACTGAACTCAGCGTGGTCGCGTTTTTCGTGGTGGCAACCTCGCGGCACCTCGGTGCCTCCCCTTCACCACCCGACCTCCTGCACGTCCGACCATGGCAGGACGTCCGCATCGGTTCGCGCCTGCCTCCCCTCCCCCCCGTACACCAGACGCGGGACAACATCGAGGTGCGGCACCGCCTCCCGCGCCCGCTCCCGAAATCCGACCAGCCCGTCCAGAAAGCCGGACGCCACGGTCGCGCCGGACTTCACTTCCACGGCCGTGACCGACGATCCAGTTTCGATCACGAGGTCAACCTCGATTCCCCGCGTTTCCCGGAGATGGAACAGGTCCGGCGTACGCCCGCGGTGGAGTCGGGCCTTGAGCACCTCCCCTGCCACCCACGTTTCGAACACGGCGCCCCGAAGTGGGTGGTTGCGGAGCTGGTCGGGATCACGGATGCCCAGCAGATGGCAGGCGAGCCCCGAATCGACGAAGTGCAGCTTGGGGGCCTTGAGAACGCGCTTGCTAGCGTTTCGCAGCCACGGTGGTACCGAGAAGATGATGAAGCTGGCCTCCAGCACGGACAGCCACGCCCGCGCGGTGGGATGGGAGATACCGGCATCCCCGCCCAGCCCCGTGAGGTTTCTCTCCCGCCCCGTCCGAGCGGCGGTCAGCCGTAGGAAAGCAGTGAACGCGTCGAGGTCGGTCACGTTGAGCGCCTGGCGAAGGTCACGCTGCACGTACGTCGCGGTGTAGTCGGCGAGCCACCGTCCGGCGTCCAGTCCACGATCGTGGATCCGAGGATACCCGCCCGCCCAGACGGTTTCCCACAGGCCTGAAGGGGGTCGCTCGAAGCGGTGAAGTTCATCGAGACTCAGCGGCATGAGCTCCAGCAACGCGACCCTGCCCGCCAGCGACTGGCTGATGGCCTCCGTCAAGCCGAAATGCTGCGAACCGGTCAGGACGAACCGACCGGGGGTGGGGTCGTGGTCGACCGACTCCTGGAGGTAGCTGAACAGTTCGGGAACCCTCTGCACCTCGTCAATGACGACGGGCCCTGCGTACTGAGCCAAAAAGCCTCGGGGGTCGTCGCGGGCAAAGCCCCGATTGTCGAGCGGCTCGAGCGACACGTACCGGTGATCGGGGAACGTCGCCCGACAGAGCGTGGTCTTCCCCGACTGCCGCGGTCCCGTCACCGCCACCACCGGCGCGCGGCTGCCTTCACGCTCGAGTACAGACTGCAGCTCTCTACGAATCATGCACAAATCGTAGATTGGATTTTCGATTTGCACAATCCGTGCGAGACGGTTTACCGACCGGACCGGCAACTTCAGCAACGATTTCGCATTCTCCCGCCCACCGGCATCGGCCCACGCGCTTCCCCACTTTCATACCATGTACAGCGGCTTCGAGGCTTCCGTATCCATCGAAGACTCGGCAATCTTAAGGCGCCGCCTGCCGCCGAGGGCGCGGGGGCTCGTCGCGGAGTGGGCGACGAGATCAACGGCAGGGCGCCCGCATCCCGCTGACGGCCGTCCCACCCACATCCCACTGGACAGCAGGGCCGCGGCTCCCGCCGCGGCCCCACCACGACGTCGTCTACGCGGCGTCCACCCGGTAGCGAAGCTTCGCGCCGATCCCTCCGCCCACTTCGTCCAGGCGCGCCCCGCTCTCGCCGGACAGCTCCTCGACCGTGGCGCCGGCGCCGAACGCCGTGCCGACACACCGGTCGGCCTCGTCCTGGGCGGACTCGATGAAGGACCGGGAGATCAGCAGTGAATCCACACGATGCTCGAGCAGCGCGGGTAGCGTCTCTTCCAGTCCGAGCGAGCCGCGCCCGCTCGCTCCGGCGGCTTCGACGACGTCTTCCAGCAAGCTGTTCTGACTACTCTGGGTGAGTTCGGACGCTGCGTCGGCGATTCCGTCGACCAGCTCCTTACCCGACATGTCGAAGTGGAACGACCGGCGCTCCACCACCCGTCCGTCGAGCGTGGACGGCAACTGGCGATGCGCGGCGGCGACCATCTCCTCCGTTCCACCCAGCACCAGGACGGCGTCATTGCCAACCCGCTTCTCGATGTCCTCCACGAGAGCCTTGAGGAGCCGTTCGGACCCGACATCCAGGAAGGTCTGGGCGGCGTCGGTGGCCGTCTTGCCTCGGACGCCGGAGCGCTGCGTGGGCACCTTCTGCATACCGATGTCGCTGAGGTCGCCGACAAAAGTGTCCGCCCGGAGGTCGAGCGGCTCGCTGAGCTTCCCTTCCTGCCACCGGAAGACCCGGGCACGTTGGCTGTCGAGCAGGGCCAACACGACGGGCCGGTCCTGCTTGAGCGCCCGGATGTAGGGAGCCACTCGGATCCCTTCCTCCCAGCGCACCGTCGGCACGACCGTGGCCCGCACGGGTTCGGCGTAGAGCACTTCGTCGGCCGTGGCGAACCCGATCCAGCCCCGCCCCGGGAGTTCCCGGTCGAAGCCGTCGATCTCCTTCATCAGAAGGGCGCGGGCGCGCATGAAGCCGTCGCCGCCGCCGTTCTCCGAGACGGAGCCGAGCGCCTCGCCGAGTCCGCGATCGAGTTCACGCCGCCACAGGGGCTGGCGAGCGGAGCCCGAGTCAGACCCATCAATGTAGATGCTGAGAACCTGCTTATCCAGGTGATCCTTGTACAACGCAACGAGTTCTTCGTGGTTGAGCATAAACGTCCTGGTAGATGTGGTGTGAATGTGATGCGGGCTCCGATGCTAGACCCTCTTTATGGCAACAACCGTTCCAGTAGTTCCATGAATCCGGCGCCTCAGACCGGTGCCCAGAAAAGGGTCAACTCGGCCACGCGGATGTCTCCTTTCTCCAGTCCGACTTCAATCTCGGTCACATCCTCGGCCCGGGACCGCCACTCGCCCCAGACCTCCTGAACGGCCTCGGCCAACTCGTCCTCCAGCTCCTCCACGTCCGCTTCCTCTCCGTCCAACCGCTCCTTGGCCGAGCGCAGGCGCTCTTCGGTCCTGCGCGTCTGCGCCCTCCTCGACGCCGCCGAAGACAGCGCCCGGGTCCCGCGCCGTCCACCGAGAAACATACCGATGAGATCGCCGGCACCGGCCACCATCTCCTGCTGGCGCCGCGTGGACGAATCGACCTCGAGCTCGGACACGCGCCGGGACGCCCGATCCACCTGGTCGCGCGCGGTGTCCAGCCGCTTCTCGAACCGGTCGCGCAGCTTGGCCACCTTCTCGTCAGCCGCGGATTCCACAGCTTGCATGCATCGCGACTCGAACGATGCGTGGTCCTCGCCGGGACGGCTGTAGAGCTTCAGTCCGGGACAGTGCAGAAGCGTCGTTACCAATGTTTCATGGAGATGCGCGGCCAGATCCCCACCAACCTCCTTGAAGAAGGTGCGTGTGTCGATCGGTGCATCCGGGATCACATAGCGCGCTGCACCCGGCACGTCCTCCCGGAAGTCCCGTGGATCATGATCCACGGGCACAAAGTCGCTCGCATCCGGCCGACCCGCCAGCGGAAAGCACACGGCCTCCCACTCCTGCCGCTGGCGCAGGTCCGCCTTCGCCTCATCGAACAGCAGGGAGACCCGAGCGGCAAGACCGGCGGCGTACCGTCCGTCCGTCGGCCCCACCCCGACCTGCTCCGCCCACGGAGTGGCCGGGTCGAGAAATCGAACGGCCACGCCGTCGGCCACGGTGGGCGGCACGGTCGTCTCGTCGTCGGCTACCGGGGTGGGGGCGGCCGTTGTGGCTGTCCGGCCATTCCCCCCCACCCGGGCCCCGTCAGCTCGGCCACCAATCCCCGGCTCGCCACCGCTCCCCGGCTCGCCGCCTTCCCGGGCACCGCCACCTTCCGCCCGCTCGCCCCCCTCCCCCGCCACGCCCCCCGGCAACCGGGCCAACTCTGACCTCGTGATCGGCCCCCGCAGAAATGCCATCGCCCAGCGTGTGGTGAAGAGCAGGGCGTCGGACGACTTCGCGCGCTTGAGCAGAAACTGGCGCTTGTCGAGTTGACCCAGGCGGGCGTCCCACGCATCGACGTCCACAGAGCCGTCCGCGGTGCGCAGCCCTTCCAGCACGCGCGCCTTGTCGCGCTCGGTCTGGAGGCGCCCGACCATCCACGTGCCGGCGTTGGACATCATCTTGTAGTCGACATCCACGGGGTTCTGTGTGGATACCACCACCCCCACTCCGTGGGCCCGCGCCTGCTTGAAAAGTGTCAGGAGGGGCTTCTTCGAGGCCGGCGCCGCCGTCGGAGGCGCGAAGCCGAAGACTTCGTCGATGTACAGGAGCGCCCGCAACTCGGAGGTCCCGGGTTGCGCGCGCGTCCACGCGACCAGCCGGCTGAGCAGCAGGGTCACGGCGAACATGCGCTCGGAGTCGGACAGGTGCGCGACCTGCACGATGCTGCACGCGGTCCGCCCGTCGCGTCCGCGCAGGAGCGTGTCCATATCGAGCGGATCGCCCTGGCGCCACTGGGCGAATGTGGGCGACGCAACCAGACCGTTCAGTCGCATGGCCAGCTTCATCCGCTCATCTGAGGGAATGAACCGATCGACCTCGAAGACCCCGAGCTTTCGGAACGGCGGGTCCTGCACCCCACCGATAAGCGTCTCCAGGCTCACCGCCGTGCCCATCCGCCAGGCACTCAGGACCACGTTCGAGACGAGGATGTGCTCGGGGCTGGTGAGCGGATCCGCGTCCACGCCCGCCAGGGCCAGCAGACTCGACGCGATCGACTCCGCCGCTTCCGCCAGCGTCTCCGGATCAGCCCCCACAGGGGCGGCCATGGCACCGATCAGATCGAGCGACCGCCCCGTGGACGATCCGGGCGTGTAGACCCGCATGTCGGTGCGGTTGCGCAACGCGGCGACGTCCGAGCCGGCCAAACCCCACGACGCCAGGCCCTCCTTCCACCGGGTGGCGGTCTGCTCCGCGAGCGCGTCCACGCTCACGCCCGCCCGCCGCGCCGTGGCCTCGTCCACCCACGGCCGGAACTCCTCCGAGGCCAGCGACGGGAAGAGCAGTGCCAGATTCGCCAGGTCGCCCTTGGGGTCGAGGGCCAGAACCGGAATCCCCCGGGACAGCACCTCCTCGAGCAGCACCACACCGAGTCCGGTCTTTCCCGACCCCGTCATCCCCAGGATCACGCCGTGCGTCGTGAGTGCGTCGGACGGAAGGGTGACGTCCTCGTCGAGGCGGCTACCCGTCTCGGCGTCGACACGTGCGCCCAAGCGCAGCGGTTCGGACATTCAGTCCCTCTTCTCGGTCGGTTGAGCGGAAGCGTCCGACCCGCCCCACGCGGGAGACGGGCCGGAGCTGTGACCGGTAAAGGTCAGTTGCCGAACATTACCCCGCCACCGATGAAGACCTGGTCGCTGCCGCCGAGACCAACCTTCACTTCGGCAAAGGAGGACAGCGTGCCGAGATCGAAGTTGAGGCCACCGATCACGTTCAGCCCCAGATCCGTGTCATCGAAGCCGCGATTCGCGAAGCCGTCGGGGAAGTCGAACCGAGCGATGTTCAGCCCGCCACCCGCGTAGAAGTCCGCAGCCGAGTTGCTCAGCCGGAACGGCAGGGCACCGTTCAGGTTGATCTCCCAGAGATCGCACCGATCACACCCCTCGAACGGCTCGAGAGAGTATAGGAACTGCCCGATCCCGCGCAGCGACTTCAGCATGCTGTCGTCGTTCTCGAAGGCATCGATGTCGGCCGTCAACCGCCCGCCGACCGCCAGACCGAAGTCGTCCCCCCACCCCAGATCCGCGCCGACCCGCACGCTGGATTGGCCCTCGACGGCGACACTGGAAACCGCCAGCGCCGCGGCAACGGCCAGACCCAGGGCTCCCTGTCTCAGATGACTTGTATTCATGTTCCCCTCCATATTTCAGTGGTTTCATCCTACGTATCGACCGCACGACCCACAGGCGGCCTGACCCGGTTCTACACGAAAGAGGGCCGCTCGGATCGCGGCACGCACGTCAGAAGGGCGTCAGCCGCTCCGAGAAGCCCTCAGGCTCCAACTGCACGGTCACGTGCCCGATCCCGAACCGGTCATGAATCAGGTCGCGTACCTGCGTCAACATGGCCGTGCCCCCCGACCCGGGCGCGACAATCACGTGGCCGGACATGGACTCCATACCGCTGGTGACGGTCCACACGTGCAGATCGCACACGCCCCGGACGCCGTCCAACTCGAGGATGGCGCTCCGCAACTCGTCCACGTCCACGTGTCCGGGAGCGCGCTGCATCAGGACCCCGACGGACTCCCGCATCAACGACCAGGCGGAGTACACCACCAGCAGTCCGATGAGGAGCGACGCCACGGGGTCCGCCCAGTCCCACCCAAGCCAAAGGATGAGACCCCCGGCCACCAGCGCCTGGACGCTCCCGAGCATGTCGGTCAGGACGTGGAGCCAGGCGCCCCGGATGTTCAGGTTGTCGTCCCTACCGCCGTGCAGGACCATCAGGCCGACGATGTTCACGACGAGCCCACCCGCGGCGACCGCCATCATCAGACCGCCCTCGACTTCGGGCGGCGCCCGCATCCGGCGCACGGCCTCGACCACGATATAGATGGAGATGGCGACGAGGGTGGCCGCGTTCACAAGGGCGGCCAGGATCTCGGTGCGGTAGTATCCGAACGTGTGCGTCGTCGTGGCCGGGCGGCGGGAGAACCAGAGCGCGAAGAGCGCGAGCCCCAGCGCCGCCGCGTCGCTGAACATGTGACCGGCGTCGGCGAGCAGTGCGAGGGAGTTGCTGAGCAGACCGCCGACCACTTCCGCGCCCATGTACAGCACCACGAGCATCAGGGTGATCGTCAGGCGCTTCCGGTTGGCGTCGGTCGCTCGCGCGCCGTGGGTGTGGTCGGCGTGGTCGTCGATGGGGCTTCTCAGGATGGGGTTGGCGTCTCCGCGCGAGACGCGGAGCAAGGTTCACGCCGAACCCCCTACCGCCAGCGCTCCATGATTCCCGCGAGCGCGTCCTCACCCGGGCACAGTTCGTCCCAGCCGACGTCGACCAGCGGTGTCTGGACGGTCCCGAGCACACTGTGCATCGCCCTGTCCTCGGTGTCGATGTACAGCAGCCCGGTCGGGACCTCCGCTACATGCGCGCGATCCCGGAGATAGGCGTAGGCGTGGTCCCGATCCGTCGGATCGTAGCCCTCCGGCACCTTGCGGAAGCGGACCCTGGTGCCGTCGTGCATCTCCACCGTGCGGCCCTGCCCGGCCTCGTAGGAGGTGGTGATCTCGGCCATCGGCAGGATGAAGTCGGCCGCCACGGCTTCCTCCAGATGGTCGCGCGTGTACTTGTAGCTCTTGGTCGAGCCCTGGTGGTCGTTGAATGCGACACAGGGCGATATCACGTCGATGAGCGCGAACCCGTCGTGCGCCAGCCCGGCCTTGATGAGCGGGATGAGCTGAGCCTTGTCGCCGCTGAAGCTGCGCGCGACGAAGCCGCACCCCAGCGTGAGCGCCAACAGGACCGGATCGATGGGCTCGCTCCGGTTGACCTCGCCTTTCTTGGCCGTGCTCCCCAGGTCGGCCGAAGCGGAAAACTGCCCCTTGGTCAGCCCGTACACGCCGTTGTTCTCCAGAACGTAGAGCATGTTCACGTTCCGGCGGATGGCGTGGCACAGTTGGCCGATGCCGATCGAAAGGGAGTCGCCGTCGCCCGACACGCCCAGGTAGGTCAGACCCCGGTTGGCGGCCGACGCGCCCGTGGCGATGGCGGGCATGCGCCCGTGCACGGAGTTGAAGCCGTGCGCCTTGCCGAGGAAGTACGTGGGCGTCTTCGACGAACAGCCGATGCCGCTGAGCTTGGCCACCATGTGCGGCTCCAACTCCAGTTCCCACGCGGCCTCGATGATGGCCGCCGTGATCGAATCATGGCCGCACCCGGCGCACAGCGTGGACATGGAGCCTTCGTAGTCGCGCCGCGTCAGCCCCAGCGAGTTCGTGGGCAGCGCCGGGTGGTGCACCCGCGGCTTGGTGATGTAGCTCATGCCTCTCTCCTGTGCGTCCGAGCGGTCGAGGCGCCGCGAACGTCGGGCGCATCCGACCCGTGCCACTCCTTCAGCCAGTCGGCCACGCCGTTCACGACCTCGCCGGCGGACAGCGGCATGCCGCCGTACTGCCGGATGGACGCCAGGTGCTCCCGGTGGACATCGGTCTCCAGCAGGAGCATTCCCAGCAGTTGGGCGTCGCGGTTCTGCTCCACCACGAACGTGCGCGTATGACGTCGAATGAACGCCTCCACGTCGTCCGGGAAGGGGAAGCCGCGCACGCGTAGCACGTCGACCGCCACCCCGCGCTCGCGTAGTCGCTCCCGAGCTTCGAGGACCGCCCCCCGGCATCCGCCGATCGTGATCATGCCGTACGTGGCGCCGTTCTCCTCACCCACGATCTCCGGGGAGGGAAGCACGGATACGGCGCCGTCCACCTTGTCGAGCAGTCGCTCCATCACGTCCTGATACGCGGCGGCGTCCTCCGTGTACCGCCCATACCGGTCGTGCCCGGAGCCTCGCGTGAAGAAGGCTCCCTTCGGGTGCACGCCGGGCACGGTCCGGGCCGCCACGCCATCTCCATCCTTATCCAGATAGCGATGATATGCGTCCAGCTCCTCCAACTCCTGGGCGGTGAGCACCTTGCCACGGTCCGGCCGGTAGGCGTCGTCCCAGGCGAATTCGGGAACCACCCAATCGTTCATGCCGATGTCCAGGTCCTGCACGACGAACACGGGCGTCTGATAGCGCTCCGCCAGGTCGAAGGCGCGCACGGCGAAGTCGAACGACTCGGCAGGGTCAGACGGGTAGAGGCAGATGTGTTTGGTGTCTCCGTGGGAGGCGTACGCGCACATCATGAGGTCACCCTGCTGCGTGCGTGTGGGCATCCCCGTCGAGGGCCCCGTCCGCTGGATATTGAAGAAGACCCCGGGTATTTCCGCGTAGTACGCGAGCCCGATGAACTCGCTCATCAGGCTGATACCGGGCCCGGAGGTGGCGGTGAAGCCGCGCGCGCCGACCCAGTTGGCGCCAATGACCATGCCGGCCGCGGCCAACTCGTCCTCGGCCTGGATGATGGCCACGTTGTTGCGACCGTCCGCGTCGGTGCGCAACTCGTCGCAGAAGCCCTTGAACGCGTCGATGAGCGACGTGCTCGGGGTGATCGGGTACCACCCGGCCACGGTTGCCCCGGCATAGACGCAACCCAGAGCCGCGGCGGTGTTGCCGTCCACCAGGATGCAGCCGTCCGTCTCGCCCATGGGCTCGAGGCTCGTGGGGAGCGGGCATTCCAGATGCTCTCGTGCCCAGTCATGCCCCATGCGAACCGCTTCGAAGTTGGCGTCCAGGAGCTTCTTCTTCTTCCCATACGTCTCTTCGAGGAGTTGGTCGATGACCTTCAGGTCCATCTCCAGCAGGGCGGCCAGCACCCCCGCATACGCGATGTTCTTGAGAAGGATGCGCGTGCGCGCGCCCTCGAAGCGGGCGTTGCACATCTCCGCGAGCGGCACTCCCAGAACGGTCACGTCGTCCCGATGGAGTTCGCGCGGCAGCGGCCAACTCGAGTCGTGGAGCAGCCACCCCCCGGACCGAACCTCGACCACGTCCTGCGCATAGGTCGCTGGGTTCATGGCCACCATCAGATCGAAGTCGGGCGTGCGGGCCGTGTGGCCCCGGCCGTTGACCCGGATCTCGTACCAGGTGGGAAGACCCTGGATGTTCGACGGGAACAGGTTCTTACCGGAGACGGGAATGCCCATGCGAAAGATGGCCTTCATGAGCAAGCCGTTGGCGCTGGCCGATCCGGTTCCGTTGACCGTCGCGATCTTGAACGCGATGTCGTTGACGGTCGCGTCCGCGTCGGCACCCTCCTTCACCGTCTCCGTCTGACGGTCCGCGCTCATGCTGACACCTCCAGCGGCGCACCGGACCGCGTCGGGTGTATCTGCCCGGCCTCCAGACCCGCGTACGGCACCAGAAGGTCCGACTTGGCCATATCCCAGGCGGCGGTCGGGCACCGCTCGGCGCACAGCCCACAGTGGATGCACAGATCCTCGTCCTTCATCATGAGCCGGCCGGTGTGCGGCAACGGTTCGGACGCGAACAGCGGCTGGTCCGGGTGGATCTGCGGCACCGTCAAACGGAGTCGGACTTCATCTTCGGGCCCGTCGGGCGTGATGGTGAGGCACGTGACCGGACAGATGTCGATGCAGGCATCGCACTCGATGCACAGCGGGCCGGTGAAGTCGGTCTGGATGTCACAATTCAGGCACCGTTCCGTCTCCTGGAGCGCGCGCTCGATGTCGAAGCCCAACTCGGCCTCCACCTCCATCGACTTCAACCGCTCACGCAAGTCGGCGTAGTTCATCTCCGCACGCTGGGCGCCGTCGAAATCGTTGGAGTAGGACCACTCGTGCAGGCCCATCTTCACGCTCACGAGGTTCTGGCCGTACGGTGGCCGGTCCTCCACGGGTTCGCCCTGGCAGTATCGGTGCAGGGAAATCGCGGCCTGATGCCCGTGCTCCACCGCCCAGATGATGTTCTCCGGACCCCACGCGGCGTCGCCGCCCACGAAGACTCCGGGAAGGCTCGTGGCAAACGTCGACTTGTCGACGACGGGCATCTCCCAGTCGTTGAACTCGATGCCGATATCCCGCTCGATCCACGGGAAGGCTGCGTCCTGACCGATGGCCAGGATGACCTCGTCGCAAGGCAGCACCACCGTGTCGAGCACCTCCTTCTTCAATCGCCCCCCCTCCTGCTCGTGCCAGCGCACGATCTCGAACTCCATTCCCGTCAGCTTCCCGTTCTCCGACAGGAAGCGCGTGGGGGAGTGGTTCTCGAGGATGTCGATCTGTTCGCCTTCCGCGTCTTCCAGTTCCCAGGGCGATGCCTTGAAGAGCGGCCGCGGCTTGCGCGCCATGACCTTCACGTCGGTGCCGCCGAGCCGCTTCGCGCTCCGGCAACAGTCCATGGCCGTGTTGCCCGCCCCGATGACGAGCACCCGAGGAGCGATGGAGTCGATATGCTCGAAGGCGATGCTCTGAAGCCAGTCGATGCCGATGTGCACGTGGTCGGGGTCGTCCCAGCGCCCCGGCAGATCCAACTCCTTTCCCCGAGGCGCGCCCGTGCCGATGAAGACGGCGTCCCACCCCTCCTCCAGAACCGCGGCCATACTGTCCACCTCATGCCCGGTCCTGAGATCCACGCCCATGTCGAGGATGTAGTCGATCTCCTCGTTCAGGACCCGCGGCGGCAGGCGGAACTGGGGGATGTTGTTCCACATCAAGCCGCCCGGCTTTTCCAGCTTCTCGTAGATCGTGATCTCGTAGCCGAGCGGCATGAGGTCGTTCGCCACGGTCAGCGAGGCGGGTCCGGCGCCGATCAGAAGGATTCGCTTGCCGTTCTTTTTTTCGGGGATGGCGGGCAGGAGCGGCCGGATGTCGTCGTCGCGCAGGTCCGCCGCCACCCGTTTCAGGCGACAGATGGCCACGGGCTCGCCGTCCAGACGGGTCCGCCGGCACGCCGGCTCACACGGACGGTCGCACGTGCGCCCCAGGATACCGGGGAAGACGTTGGACTTCCGGTTCAGCATGTACGCGTCGGTGTACCGTCCGAGCGCAATGAGCCGGATGTACTCCGGGACGTTGGTGTGGGCGGGGCACCCCCACTGGCAGTCCACCACCCGGTGGTAGTAGTGGGGGTCGCTCGTGTCAGTAGGGCGCATGGCTATCGTTTTTTCTTGGGAGGAAGACCGCGTTGCCGGGGCCGGCGCTCCAACTCCATGGCACGACCGAGGAGTTGCTCGTCCGGGAGGGTGGGGAGGTCGAACAGCGGGCACAGTCGCCCGGTACAGCGCACGCCGTACTCGAGGCACGACACCAACGTGTCGTCGTTGACGAGAACGGGGACGTCGCGGAAGTGGGCCGAGCAGAACGCTCGGCCCAGGCGGGTATCGGGTTGCGGTTCCATCGCACACCTCCCGGGCACAAACCCGTGGGAGGTCCCTTCCGAGAAAGGGACAGTCAGAGCGGATCCACCTGTGGGGCCCCAGGAGGAGCCGGGTGGCTTCCGCCGACCCGGATACCTCGCGTTGCCATCTAGACCGTGTGTCGGACCCGGAGTCCGGGTCCGCTATGTGCGAGAACTGATGGATTCGAATGTAGGGCGCGGCGGGTGGCGCACACCACTCCCCGGATGCGCGGCCCGCTTCGAACGGGCTTCGCGAGGGGGCCGGCCCCGTGGATCTATGGCATGAAGACCCCGACGCCCTCGGCCTCAGCGGCCGCGCGGAGTCGTCCGTCGAGGGTGGCCAGCGGCAGGCCGTATGAAGCCGCCAGGTCGAGGTAGGCGGCATCGTACGTAGACAGCTCGTTGCGGCGGGCCGTTCTCCACGTCGTGTCCAGCGCCCGGACGCGATCCACCGGCTCGACCACGATCGGCAACGTGAGTATGAGATGGGCGAACCGGCTGGCGTCCGCCGGCTCGATACGCCGGCGCCGCTCCGCCACGACCAGCGCGTTGCTCACCTCGAGCGGCCAGATCGACGCGGCCATCGCCTCGGAATCGACCAGGGCGTCCAGCACGGACAAGGCATACGGACCCCGCTCGTCCTCGAACGCCCAGGCCACCGTGACCGACGCATCCAGTACGAAGTTCACCCGCGCCCGTCCTCGATCAGATCCCGAACGGACAGGGCGGCACCGAGCCGGCGGCCGGAGCTGAACTCGCGGAGCTCGGCCACAGCTTCGACGGCACTGCGGCGGTTCGACGAGCTCGGGGGGACCATCTCCGCCACCGGCGTACCGTGCCGTGTGATGGTGATGCGCTCGCCCGCCTCCACGCGCCTCAGGAGTTCGGGCAGCCGTGTTTTGGCTTCGTACGATCCAACGGTTGCCATTTTGGGTCTGTGTTGAGAAAGCGGCGGAAGTAGACCAGTCGCTAGACCAGTCTAACACCACCCACGGCGACTCCACAGCGGCGAAGCCACTCCCGGAGTTGACCAGGCCCCACTCGGCTCGCCTTTTCGTTAAATTACAATGCTCTACAACCTGTACCGATGAGAAGCAACATGGCGAAAGAAGAACCGATCGAACTCGAAGGCGTGGTCAACGAAGTGCTCCCCAACGCGAATTTCCGGGTGGGCCTTTCGAACGGGCACGAGATCCTGGCGTACCTCTCCGGGAAGATGCGGAAGCACTACATCCGGGTCCTGGAAGGCGATCAGGTCACGGTGGAGATCTCCCCGTACGACATGACGCGTGGCCGGGTGACCTACCGCTACAAGTAGTCCGCCGCGCAGTCCCAACAGCGGAGGCGCCTCCCTGGCGTCGACGTCCGCGGCGGGTTGCCCCCGACCCCCGCGTGGGGCATGGTGACGGCGTTCTACGGCCTCACCTGCTCCCGGAAGCTCCATGCTCGTAGTGTCCGCTCGCCCGTCGGTCGTCTCTCCCCCTTCCCTGCTGACGCCGGCCGCCGCGCTCGTTCTCTCGGCCCTGGCCGCTCTCGCTGCTCCCGTGGGCGCCTCCGCTCAGACCCCCCCGCCGGACACACCCACGTTCGCGGATGCGGTCGCCGCCCTTTCCCTCCGTGAGGTCGGGCCCGCCGTAGCGGGCGGGCGCATCGCCGACATCGCGGTCCACCCGACCGATCGGGCGACCTGGTACGTGGCCGTCGGATCCGGCGGCGTGTGGAAGACCGCAAACGCGGGCACGACATGGACGCCCGTGTTCGACGATCAACCGAGCTACTCAATTGGCGTGGTCACGCTCGATCCTTCCAATCCGCAGGTCGTTTGGGTGGGCACCGGAGAAAACGTCAGCGGCCGACATGTGGGATGGGGCTCGGGCGTCTACCGGAGCCGGGACGCGGGGGCGAGCTGGGAGGCGGTCGGGCTGGAGCGCTCCGAGCACATCGGTCGCATCCTCGTCCATCCCGACGACGGCAAGACCGTACTCGTGGCGGCCGAAGGGCCCCTCTGGAGCGCCGGCGGCCAGCGCGGCGTCTACCGGACGACGGACGGAGGCGCGACCTGGTCGCAGGTACTCGACATCGACCAAGACACGGGGGTGACCGACCTCGAGTTCTCGCCCGACAACCCGGATATCGTGTACGCCGCTGCGTACCAGCGCCGCCGCCATGTGTGGGGATTCCTGGCCGGTGGCCCCTCCTCCGGCATCTGGAAGTCGACGGACGGAGGCGAGAGCTGGCGGGAGATCAGCCGCGGGCTTCCGTCGGGCGACATGGGTAAGATCGGCCTGGCGGTGACCCCGGCCGACCCGGACCTCGTCTACGCCACGATCGAGGCCGACGACTCCGAGCGAGGCTTCTACCGCTCCACGGATCGCGGCGAGAGCTGGGCGAAGAGGAATCCCTACATCTCCGGGGGCACAGGGCCGCACTATTACCAGGAGATCGAGGCGTCTCCGACCGATCCGGATCTGGTCATCCAGATGGACGTCTTCTTCCAGATCACAAGGGACGGGGGCGCCACGTTCGACAACCTCGGAACGGGCCGGGAGAAGCACTCCGACAACCATGCCCTCTGGATCGACCCCGACCGACCCTCCCATATGCTGGCCGGGACCGACGCGGGGCTGTACGAGACGTTCGATCTGGGCCGCACGTGGCGGCACTTTCCCAACATGCCGATCTCCCAATTCTACAAAGTGGCGCTCTCCAATTCCGAGCCCTTCTACGAACTGCTCGGAGGGGCGCAGGATCTGGGCACCCTGTGGGGTCCGGCCCGCACCCGCACCACCGAGGGCGTGCGCAACGAAGACTGGCACTTCCCGATGGGCGCGGATGGGTACGGCGTCCAGTTCGACCCCACCGACGCGAACATCCTGTATCTGATGACCCAGCAGGGAAATCTGTACCGGGTGGACCGGCGCAGCGACGAAGCGCTTCAGATTCAGCCGCAGCCCGACGTGGGCGACCCACCGGAGCGTTGGAACTGGGACTCGCCGGTCCTGGTCAGCCCGCACGACCCGAGTCGGCTGTACTTCGGATCGCAGCGCCTGTGGCGCAGTGATGATCGAGGTGATAGCTGGACGGCGGTCAGCGACGACCTGACCACGAACACGAACCGGTACGAGTTGCCGTACATGGGCCGGGTGTGGGAGGTCGACGCGCTGCACGACAACGGGGCGATGTCGAAGTACTCGACCCTGACGGCCATCTCGGAAAGCCCGGTGGCCGAAGGCGTGCTCTATACCGGCTCGGACGACGGACTCGTGCACGTGTCGACGGACGGTGGGGGCAGTTGGACGCCGACCGCAGCGCTCCCGGGCGTGCCGGATCGGTCCTTCATCAACGATGTCGAGGCGGGACAGCACGCCGCCACCACCGTCTTCGTGGCCGCGGATGCCCACAAGGTCGGCAACTTCACACCCTTCCTGTTCCGTTCGGACGACCGGGGCCGAAGCTGGACCTCCATCACCGGCGACCTGCCTGAGCGGACGATCGTGTGGGCCATTCAGCAGGACCATGTCGATCCGGATCTGCTGTTCATGGCCGCGGAGTGGGGGCTGTACGTGAGTCCGAACGGCGGCACCAACTGGCACCGGCTACCTGGGGCGCCGACGATCGCCTTCCGGGATGTCAAATTGCACCGGAGGGACGGGGACGTGGTGGGCGCGACGTTCGGGCGCGGCTTCTACATCCTCGACGACTACGGCCCGTTGCGGGCGATGGATGACGCGGTGGTGGCCGAAGGCGGCGGCGTGCTGCCGGTCCGCGACGCGTGGTGGTACGTGCCGTACGCCACGAACCAGGCGCAGGGCCGCCCAACGCTCGGAAGCACGGCGTACGCAGCACCCAACCCGCCGTTCGGAGCCGCCCTCACGTATGTGCTGAACGAGACACCGCAGCGGCCGAGCGACCTACGCGCTGAACGCGACGAGGCCCTGCGCGCACGAGGCGACAACGCGCCCTTCCCCGGCTACGACGCGCTCCGGGACGAACTGAGCGAAGGGGAGTCCCGAGTGCTCCTGGACATCTCCGACGCGACGGGTCGACGCGTCCGCTGGGTGGAAGGCACTGCCAAGGAGGGGGTGCACCGGGTCACGTGGGACCTCCGCCGGGCCGCGCCCAACCCGGTGAATCTGTCGACCCCGTCCTTTCGCCCGCCGTGGGTGACCGACCCGGTCGGCCCGCTCGCCCCTCCTGGGCGCTACACCGCTCAGATGGTGCTCGTTACCGCGGACGGGGCAGAAGCGGTCGGACCGGCCCAGCCGTTTACGGTACCGCCGGTGCCCAACGCGCCGCCCGGCACCGACTTCGTGGCCGTGGCCGCCTTCCAGGGCGAGGTGGCCGAGCTACAGCGCCGCATCGGCATCGCGGCGGCCGAGTTGAACCGGCAGGCAGGTAGGCTTCCGTACATGCGCGCTGCCCTCGTGCGGACCCCGGGCGCCGATGCGGAGTTGTTCGGTCGAATCGACGCGGTCGCGCGCGCCTTTTCTGATCTTCGCCTCCGCCTGTTCGGCGATCCCGTCCGCGGGCGCCTCAACGAATCCACCGTACCGGGCATCTCCGGCCGGGTGGGCAATGTGGCCGGCGGCCACTGGAGTACGCGCATGAACCCCACCACGACGCAGCGAAGAAACGTCGAAATCGCACAGGCCGATCTCGGCGCGGTCGAGCGGGACCTGGCCGCCCTCCTCGGTGGCCCGCTGGCGGAGTTGGAGCGCGCGTTGGCGGCGGCCGGAGCTCCCTGGACGCCCGGCCGCGAGGTGATCCGATGAGGACCGGGGAGCGAGGAGGGATGCCTCGGCCGGAGTCCCGGGGGCGGTCGACGTCGCGGTCCGCTACCCAAACGCTGCTGCTGGCGGCGGTACTCGTGATGGGGGTGGCGCCCGCGTGCACGATGTCGGATCGGACCGACACGGTCATCACCGCCGACCTACCTTTCCCTGAGGACCCTACGCTGTGGCCCCGCATCCGCCAGGACCGCATCCGTACGCTCCTGGCTCCGGCCATGGAGCGCGCCGACATCGACGCATGGGTTGTGCTGGCCCGTGAGAACGCGAACGACCCCATCGCCGCACACATTGGTGCCGAAAACGCCGGCGGGTTGGCCGCCTTCCTGTTCTTCCTGGGTAGCGATGGGACTCTGGAGACCCTGGCCATCTCCCCGGAAACCGAGGCGACCGCTCTCTCCGAAGTCACGCCGCTCGACTCGGTCCGCTCGGTTCCTCGGGGCACCAGCATCTACGAGGCGGTGCGCGAGGAGCTCGAGCCGCGTCAGCCCGAGCGGATCGGCATCAACAGCTCGACGCGCAACGTCGCCGACGGTCTGTCGTGGACCCAGCGGCAAGCGCTCGAACGCGCCCTCGGGCCATCGTTGTCCCGCCGCCTGGTCTCCAGCGAGGAGTTGGTCATCGAGTGGTTGAGCGTCAAGCTGCCGGCCGAGGTCGACATCATGCGCCGGGCAGCCGCAATCACCGAGCAACTCGAACTCGAGGCGTACGAGCGGGTGGTCCCGGGTCAGACGACAGACACCGACGTGGCCAGGTATCTGAAGCGCCGCATGGCAGAGCTCGGCGTGATCGACGGGTGGGCACCCGATCAGAATCCCAACGTGAATTCGGGGCCCGACCGGGGTCACTCGCACGCCACGGACAAGGTCATTCAGCCAGGCGACATCATCCAAACGGACTTCGGCATCAAGGCGCACGACGTCTGGGTGACCGACATCCAGCGCTTTGCCTACGTGCTGCGACCGGGCGAGACCGAGGCGCCGCGGGACGTCCAGACCTGGTGGGACAACGCCCGCCGGGGCAGCCGAGCGGCCTTCTCGGCCATGCGGCCGGGCGTGACCGGGTGGGACGTCGACCGCGCCCAGCGCGAGGTCCTGACGGAGACGGGCTCGATTCCCATTATCTGGAGCACGGGACATCCGGTCGGCTATTGGGCGCACGACCTCGGTCCCCGCCTCGGGGGCGCGGCGGGTGGGACCCCTGCCTCGGGAGACGCCGCGCGTCCACTGCGGGAAGGTCAGACGTTCGCCTTCGACGGGTTCTTCGGCTGGCCGCAGGAGGACGGGAGCACCAAGACGATCTCGGTCGAGGAAATGGTGGTCATCACGGAGAACGGCGCGGAGTGGTTGGTGCCGCCCCAGGAGGAGTTGGTTCTGATCCCGTCCGGTTGAGCCGCAGACACCCCAGAAACACACGACCCTCCGCGACGTACGGAACGCGATATGCAACACCCTATGTCCGCCCTCGAGGGCGAGTTCGGTCGGATCGACATTTATCTGTTCGATCAATTGTTGCGCGGCCGTATCACGCCGGACATGCGCGTGCTGGACGCCGGCTGCGGCCCCGGTCGCAACTCGCACTACCTGCTCCGGCAGGGGGCGGAGGTGTTCGGCGTCGATCGCAAGGACCGGGCGATCGAGGCCATTCGTGCCCTCGCGGCGACGCTGCAGCCGTCCCTCCCGCCTGAGAATTTCCAGGTTGGAGAGGTGGCGGAGCTCTCATTCGCCGATGGCTACTTCGACACCGTCGTATGCAGCGCGGTACTCCACTTCGCGGAGGACGAGGCACACTTCGAGACGATGGTCGGGGAGATGTGGAGGACGCTCCGGCCCGGCGGCATCTTTTTCGCCCGGCTGGCCTCGACGATCGGTCTGGAGGACCGGCTGAGCCCGACCCACGGCCGGTGGCATGCGCTCCCGGACGGAAGTGACCGCTTTCTGGTGGACGAAGCCTATCTGCTCGGAATCACGGGGCAACTCGGCGGCACCCTCCTCGACCCGTTGAAGACCACCAACGTCCAGGGCATGCGTGCCATGACCACCTGGGTCGTGCGGAAGACCGACTAGGCCGCTTGAGGGGTTCACATCGTGAAAAAGTTGATGATGTTTTCGCTCACGCGAGCTGCCATGGCTCGTAGCCCGGAGGCGTCGGCGGCGTAGCGCCGCGATCGCGGGATCTTCTCGACGAGGGCCTCTGCGGCGGAGCTTCCGGAGATCGTAGGCGGCGCGGCTCGGAGTGTCGGTCTCCTCAGCAAGGAGCCGCGCGACCTTCGCGGCGAGCTCGGACGAGGTGAAGCCGCGAGGGTTGGGCGAAAGCGCCAGGACCGCCTCCATCACTGCCCGGATCGGGGGCCTTCAGCCGCTACGTCGTGGGCTGGACCCTCCAGCACCGCGAGTCGGCCGCGGTCGCCCAGCAGCTCATCGCCCAGAGCCTCGACCATCAGGGGGTGCAGCCTGGGGAGCTCACCATCCACGCCGACCGCGGGCCCTCGATGAAATCGAAGCCGGTGGCCTTCCTGCTCGCCGACCTCGGCGTCACGAAGACCCACTCGAGGCCCTACACCTCGACGGACAACCCCTACTCGGAGGCCCACTTCAAGACCCTCAAGTACCGGCCCGACTTCCCCAACCGCTTCGGCTCCATCCTGCTCGCACGCTCCTGGGCCCGGGGCTTCTTCCCCGGGTATAACCACGAGCACCGCCACTCCGGCATCGGCCTCATGACCCCCGCCACCGTCCACTACGGCCGCGCCGTCCAGGTCAGCGAGCAACCGCACCCGCGTCCTGACCGCCGCCTACCAGGCCAATCCTGAGCGCTTCGTGCGAGGCCTACCTCAACCACCCAGGCCGCCCACGGCCGCCTGGATCAACCCACCCAAGACCGAGGAGGACGCTCACTAATACCCGACCACCAACTGTCTCACCGGCGTTGACAGGCTCCGCGCGCATGGCCACGCTTCGCCTTCGCCAAGAGCAGGCGGAACTCGAACTGGCCCAGCTCGAGGAACTCGAAAAGCAAACCTCGGCCGACCAGGATCTCCTGGGCCGTGTCGGGGTCCTCGCGGCCCGTGTTCGCGAGCGCG
>JAJCZZ010000074.1 GCA_029262115.1 Gemmatimonadota bacterium
CCAGCTCAAAGCCGAACTCGCACGCGCGCATCATGTGCTCACGCGGAAGATCGAACGGCGTACCGCCGGCGTGCATCTTGTCGCGCCCCTGCATCGCCGCGCTGACCAACATGCGCATCGCAGGCGTAAGCTCCGCCGGCGCACCGGAGATCTTCCAGGTCGCCTCCAGCACGGCGTCGGGCACCGGCATCATGCGCGCGGCAATCTTCTCCTGCGTGATCTTGACGCCGTGCGCCAGGAGCGCGAGCGCGTGGAGCGCGCGGCCTTCCCCGCTTACGACGTCCATGTCCCAAGGCTCTACCCCGAGCGTGTCCGCGCAGACCTCGAGGATGGCATCGGCAAGCTCGTCCAGCGACGTCGGGAGCTCGGCGGGAATGGGGCCGCTGCCGTCGCTCATGCAGACCACCGCGCGACCTGGTCTTCCAACTTCGTCGCCGTGAGCCGCAACTTGCTGACGATGTACCGCCCAACCTTCACCGCGTGCGCCTGAGCCTCTTCGATCGTGAGGAACCACGCGCTTCGGCGGTTGTCGCGGTGTCGCATGCCCGTCGGAACGCCCACCTGGTACTCAACGCGGCGCGGCCCGATGCTGCGGATGTAGCAAACCTCGACCATCACGCCCGTCCCGTGACGAAGGATGCGCACCCTCCAGGCCATTGCGGTGCAGCTCGGTAACTCGATCAGATCGGCGGCGGGCAGCGGTTCCATGGCGTACGTCCTCCTTGAGCTGGGGAGAACGGTACGGTGGGAATCCGGGCCGGGCAAGCGCCGCGTTCGGGAAAAACTACGGCAGGACCCGCAAGCGCCCTCCTGACCGCCTCCAGCGCCGCGCCACCCACGCACGCCGAATCCGGTCGCGACGGGCATCACGAGCGCGCAACCGATCAAGTTCCTCGAACTCGCGATCATCGCGCGCAATCGAAGCGATCAGCCTCCGGTTCGTCGGCGAGACGCACTGGCACCCGCGGGGACCGTGGTACGCGCCGCCCTCGCATCCCAGCGGAAGCCATATCCCCGCTTCCGCCGCCTCGATCTCCCCGGCCGGCGCCCACTCCGCGCGCAAGTCGCTCGCGTCGTAGCAGTGGTGGCACACACCCCGCGCGCAGAGAACGCATCGATCGGGCACCCGCTCAGCTCCAGACAGGTCGCACTGACGCTCGGCACATCGGGCACGGCGCGCGCGCCAGATCTTCGAAGCGCGTGCCATCCCACCCGCAGCGGGCTCCGCACTCGACCCGCATCAAGCTCAACGGCATGCGGGTCTCGGGATCAAGGCGGATCCGCTCGCCGGCGCCGTTCGTCGGACCAAGCAAGACCCCGTCAACCAGGTCGTAGCGGCTCACTTCACCGCCGAAGGCGGCACACCGCAATCATCACCGACGCACACCGGAGCCACCGCCGGGCAAGTACTTCCCGTTCGGTAGATCGCAGCCTGGCACCCGACCAACAACGTCATCACGACCAGGACCAGCCCCGTGAGTCCGAGATCTCGGCGGAAGTCCTCAACACGCTGTCGCAGCGAGCGTCCGCGTTGCTGCAACTGCAAGGATGGAGACCTCGCCGGTCGCCGTGTCGATCGATCGTCGGCCCGCTGCGCGGGCTCGCGATCACGCTTGTCGTCACCATGAGCCATGACCGGACGGTAGCACAATCCGCGGACGGCTACCCCTGGTTGGCGGGACCAGCCTCCGGCTCGCTCTCAGCCGGCTCCAGGTCGCCGCGCCGGCACCACTCGGTGTGGATCACGCCCGCAGCCCTGTACTCGAGGAGGTAGATCTCCCCCACCAGGTCGCGACCCTCGTGGACCACGACGCCGCAGATACCGGTGCGCACGTGCTGCGCCGGCTGGTTGATGGTGGGCTTCCACATCGATCGATCCTCCAGAGGTAGGACCGGGCCGCCTGGTACTCGCCGGGCGGCCGACGCGCGTCGGTAGTGCCCAGTCTGCCAGCACGGCCCGGGAGGCAACGCTCGGAGTCGAACCGACGAAGCGACGCCTACCGCCGCGCGCACCATGCATCGTCACCGGCTCCCGTGACCCGGAGGTCTGCCCGAAGGCGAGTGGGAGCATGGATCCGAAGCGTCGCGAAAGTACTCCGCGTTCCGCCCGGGCGCAAGTTAGCCCTGGAACTCGGCCAAATCCGGGTACAGGAGCGCCTTCCAGGCAACGAATCGATCGACGTCTTCGCCGGTCCACGTGGCTACATCCTCGATGACGTCCCAAGCCGGGATCCAGCGGTCACCGTCCCAGCCCAGCTGGCGCGCCGTCTCGACCCGCCGCATCCCCGCCAGCACGTGAGGCCCGTGCACGATGATCGGGTGGCGAAGGCCCTCCGCGTGCATGCTCGTTGTCAGCCGGTCGTAGGCCGCCCGCGCATCCGCTGACCGCTCCGCGTACGGCTTGTGGTCGAAGTCGCACGTCGCTCCGTGAAACCCAAGCTGCAACCCGCAAAGCCGCCGGCGCGTGTATACGGCGTGGACGCTCACTGGTCCCCCATCATCCCGCCAGGAACCTCGTCCCCACCGGTCCCCTGAACCATCTCCTTCGCATGCGCACCCATCACCTCCTTGCGGAAGTCGGTCGCAATTCGGCGCTCGATCGCCGCGCGGAAATCCGGATCGCTACGAAGGCGCCCCGCCATCTGACTACTCACCAGGAGCCACGCCTCCACCATCTCGACGTCGTTCGGGTCGTCGGGCTCCGGCACGCTCTTTGGCACGGGCTCCAGATCCACCCACGCGGACCCTCCCGAACCATGCGCCGGCGCGTCGCACCAACTCACCCGCGTCACGACGTAGTCGCCCCGGCAACTGTTCAGCACCCGCTTCCCGCGCAAGCTCACGATCTCGCCCACTCGAGGAACCGCCGGCCAGCACGTCTGGAGCAACGGATCACCGGACCACGCAAAGGTCAGGTCGACGATGTTCGACATGGGGCGGCCTCCAAGTGCCGACGCGCCCGGCCGCCCTTCGCGAGACCCGTTCGACTGGCCACGAGTCCCCAAAGGGGGGCCAGGGTCACCGGGGTATCTTGGCGGAGCCGTCGCCCGCGTGGTTCAACGTCAACCGAAGTCCCGGGCGCGCCAGCTCGCGAATCCTACCCCGAGATCGGCCCGATGCCCTCACCCCGTGTCAGCCCCGGAGTGATTCCCTCCGGCAACGGCAACCCCATCGGCCGGAAGTCCAGCGGAGGAATCCGCGTCACCAGCACCTCATCGATCCACGCGTGCAGTCGGCGACGTCGCCCCGGGTCGATCAGATCCTGCGGCTCCAGGATCACCACCAACGTCCCCACCCCGTCCGGGAACGCCTCGCCAGCCAGCGGATCCAGCGCCTTCACCTGCCGCACCATCGGTCGCTTCGTCTCGTCCATCGCGGTCCCCTGCTGGGAGTACGGAGCGAGACGAGGGGCGCACCCAGCCGGCAACCGTGGAGATTGAACCGGACAGACCTCGCCCCGCTCCGAAAGGATGGGGGTGCCTCCCCCTCGCGACCGCAGCACGACCGACACCCGCAAGCGCCGAAGCGTCCGGCCGTGGTGTCGTCTACGCAAGGGACCCCGGCCAGGAACGTAGCACGGGCCAGCAGAAATCGGGCGCCGCGGTGCTCCGCACTTGAGGCGGACGAAACTAGAGGGCGACCCCCCGACCCGGGAAAGGGACCCAAATTCCATGCCAAACCCGGGAAAAACCCGGGAAATCCGCCGGGGCTGCGCGGGTTTCAAACACCGATCCAACCGCCAGGCGTAACGCAGGGGTTCGGCGTTACACACCGCCCGGACCGTAACGGCTGGCCGCCCGCTGCCGCAGGCACCACGCGGTGAGATGCGCGCACGTGCGCGGCGCTCGAGTGCGCGGCGACGCCGCAGCGAGGCGCGTGGCGTGTTGCCCTGAGCTCCCAGAGAAATCCGTCAGCGCCGTCGAAAATCCGGGCGACCGGGGGGCCGAGGGCAGGCGGGGGATGGTCCCTGAGCACCCTGAGCATGCTCCCTGGGGGTGCCTGGGTTCGGTGGTTGGGCCTCGGCTGTCGGAGGCTTCGACGGTCGATCGGGGTGCACAAGCCAGGGTGACCGCAAAAGTGGTCGATTCTCCTAAGTTCTTTGCCTGGTGAACTTATGAGCATTGTCACACATTGGCACAAACGCGATGTGACACTTAACCTCTTGGCTCCCAGGAACTTAGACACTGTTGTCACACTGTCACACCCTAATACTCAAAACGTGGGTGGGGTTGCGCGTACATGTAGCGATCAGGACTTTAGTAGGTATACCAATACTCAACCCAGTACATCCCAACGACTTACAGCAGACCCCAAGTCGAACGACTCATGCCCGATAGGCCGTTTCCCGTTTGTGACGTGACAGTGTGACAACAGTACCTAACTCCCGCATCTGGTGAACTTATGAGGTTTCGAGGCCCATGTGCCAGTTGTGACTCTCGGGAAAAACAGGATCCCGTACCCGGGGGTCAGGGTGCCCGGACCCGGGTAGGCTGGCCGGGTCGTTCGTCCCGACCGGGGGGCGCCGGCGCGTCAAGTGGGGACAGTTGGCGCGGCCACGACTGCTCGCAAGGACGCCCGGCCGCTGGTACGTTCGGGCTCATGGCTCTACGAACCACCCACCTCGCGAAGCTCGACGCACGCCGCGCAACCGTCGTCCGCTGCTCCCATGGCCACGTGCTCGGAGCGTCCGCCCCCTTAAAGGACGGTCCCGTCGATATCAAGTCCGGCGACTCGCTCCAAGTCGACGTCGGGCCCCTGCTCGAGACCATGGCCCGCGCGCACCACAAGCCGCGTCGAGATCGAACGGGAGTAGGTAGATAGTGCAAATCGAACAGGCCAAGGCGGAGCGTCGGGGCCGTGAGGATCTGCGGGATGCGCTCGCTCGCATCCTCTACCAGCAGGACCACAGACACAGACCCCACAGCCTCAAGAACCCGGGCTCAAACGAGGCGACCTGGGGACGGATAGACTGGGCATGGCACGACGCTTACGAGCGGGCCGAGGAGATGCTGGACGAGGCCGGGCAGGAGTGGTGATTTGCACTATCTACCTACTCCCGAGATCGAAAGCGGTGAGCGTCATGCGTCTCATCTGCTGGATCCGCGGTCACCGGTGGGCACGCGGACGTCTCTGGTACGGACGCGACCCCTACGACGTGTGCTGGCGCTGCGGACACCAGAAGCCCAACACCGACCCGGAACCCCCCGCCATGCCCCCCGGCCTCCAGGTCGGGCCGTGAAGACCTCCCGCCGGCGGGTGCTGAGCCTCGGACTCATTACGGCTGCGTCCATAGCCCTGCGCCCCCTCGGCGCCGCGTTCGCGCCCGCGCCCCCTGCGCTTCCAGAGCCCAGGCCGCGCGGCGTCCTCTACTCCACCGAGCCCTGGCCGGGCTGGGGCGGCCCGATGTGCCGTTGCGTTGCGACCGTCACCCGGACCCCACGCCGGTGATCGACGTAGTGCGCGCCGGAGCCCAGACCGCGCGGTCGTACATCCGGTCGTGCTGGGGCGAGCTCCAGGAGCGTGACGCCACCGATCGCGCGCCCCTGAGCCACCGGATCGAGTGCGACAGCGTCCTCCACGCTCGAGCCACGTACCGGGCGATGCACGACCAGATCGACCCCGGCCACCACGAGAAGCCCCTGGAGGGCGAGATACGGGACCTCTCGGTGCGCTTCTGGTACGCCGACGGCAAGCCCTTCGTGCACGTGTTCTGGTACTGGGTGACGGGACTCAGTGCGACGTCGTGAAGGACGCCAGGCGTTCCGGGCACCGGAGGTCAGGCTCATGCCGGTGGATGACGCGGTCCCCATCCGACGGCTGCCAGCATAGGTAGGCCGGCCCCCCGTCCGTCGTCGGGAAGTCGAAGCGCCCGAACTCGTAGCTGCGCAGCGTGACGCCCTCGCCGATGTCTCGAGTCAGGTCCGCGCACGCCCGGTCGATGCGCACCGCAGCGTCCCGAATGCGCTCCTGCAGTCGAACGAGCTCCGGGTTTCCGGACTCCATGGCCAGCCGAACGCCCTCGTCCCATGTCTCGGGCGGGACCCCCGCGCGGTCGCTCTCCACCTGCCACACCAAGCGGAGCCGCCTTCGAAGGGCGCGGGCCGCGTCGCCGGCGGCGCGCAGCTCCAGGAAGTCCTCCTGCATGCCCTCGGCGTACGCTCGCACGAGCGGAAGCACCAGGTTCACCGAACTCACGGTCCACAACCGGCCCCTCTTGTTCATGGGCTGAGGCTACACGCCGACCGCCGGGCCGTGTACCATGCGCGCCCTCCGGGTATGATTCGAATGTCGACCTTGGGTTTGAGGATGCCGCCCGCCCGTTCCCGCCGGATCGCTGGGACGGGCGGGTGTGGCTGCCCCGGTGTACGCTCGGCTCATGAATCAACGGCTCAAGCGTAGCGGTTGGGAGCGAGCGCGAGGCGCGGCAGAGTCTGCAGCGACGTTTCTCCTGGCCGTGTTCTTCTGTTTGTGCGCCCTCGCGGCTGCCGCCTTCTTCGCACGTGCCGCCTGGGAGGCTGCCTCCATCGGGTGGAATCTGCTGACGTGAGTTGGCCAGCCGATATGGCTCGGCGCGGTCGACGGTGTCACGCGTGCGGGTGCGACGATCTCCACGCGTGCATCGACGATCGGGGCGCTGCGTGCTGGTGGACGATGGCGGGCCTTTGCTCTGCGTGCGACTCGCTCGGAACGCCCGACA
>JAJCZZ010000075.1 GCA_029262115.1 Gemmatimonadota bacterium
TCCGGCGCGGGTTCCCCAGAGCGGTGCTATTCCTCGGGGGTACCCGAGTCCGCAGGACTTGGGTCGCGCCTACCAGGGGGGTACCCGGGTCCGCAGGACCTGGGTCGCGCCTCGGCCCTCTCGGTGGCTCGCGAACTTTCGCAACACCACACTAGTAGGCCCCGTCTCCGGTGAGAACAGCAGGCACCGTCTGAGCCAGGATCCTCAGATCAGTGGCGAGACTCCACTCCTCGATGTACTGGAGGTCAAGTCGCGCCCACTCATCGAAGTCGGTGATCTCACTGCGACCATTCACCTGCCAGTAGCATGTGATCCCCGGCATGACCGAGAGCTTCGCCCGCTGCCAATCCGCGTACTCGACCCACTCCTCGGGCAACGGAGGGCGAGGGCCTACGAGGCTCATGTCACCCCGTAACACGTTCCAGAGCTGGGGCAACTCGTCTACCGAGTACTTCCGGAGAAACCGACCAAGTCTGGTGATCCGCGGATCCTCTCGGATCTTGAAAGCGGGTCCCGTCATATGGTTCAGGTGAGCCAGGTCCGCCTTCCGGGCCTCCGCGTCCGCCTGCATTGTCCGGAACTTGTAGCCGGGAAACCTACGGCCTCGGTATCCGACGTACTCGCACACGTAGAAGATCGGTCCGCGAGAACGAGCCTTGATGAGCACGGCCACGAATGCCAGTGCGGGGGAGAGCACCACCAAACCGGTGCCGGCCAAAACGATATCCAACGCCCGCTTCACTTTCTGACCGACACGCCATCGGAGGCCGGCGGCGCGTTCGGGCAAAAACGCGTCCCAGTCCGGAATCACGCTCACAGGCCGTACCACCCGCCCATTCACCGCCCCAGCCTTCAGGACGCCGTTCCCTTGCCCGGACTCGACAGCTCCGCGCCTACGCTCGTGGTCAGGCCGGGCCACCCCATTCGTGTGCCCGTATACCCCATTCCCGTTGACCGATGGCCTGATTGCCGACGAGTCCGAGCGCGACGCCACACGCTCGGAAGGCTCGATCTGCACAGTCTCCCGATCAGTCCTCATACACCGGATACGATGAAGGGGTAGTTCCGGCCAGGGCCTGGCCGATGAGAGGCGTTCTGGTGGCCCCAGAACGCACGCCGCCCGAGAAGGTGCAAGGAAGATACCGCCATTGAATTAGGCCGCAACCTCCCGAAGATACTCGAAAACTCAGGGCAGTCAGGGCTCTCGTGTCCTTGTTCGAGCGTGGGTGGTGGCCGTTTTCGGAGGAGTGAGCGGGACACCCTCGGAGCCTCCGCAAGTGAAGGCCGGTTGTGGGCTATTTCTAAATAGAAACACTTGAACAATCCAGGTGCAAGGAACGATTGCTCGCCGAAGGATAGAGGTGCGGCTGCGCCTTCAAAATGTCCCCCGGCCCCAGCACCGCATTCCGTTGGAGTCATCAATCGCACATGCCTGGCGTGCCCCAACCGCCAAGCGAACGAATCGCCCGTTCGGCGCCACGGGGAGCCATCCGCGAGAATCGAATCCGGGACTCCCCGCCGTTCGGTCGTCCCATCGCAACCCCCAGCAGCGAACGGTGCCTACATTCTGAAGGGCGCAGGTCCACCCCTCGCCGACCCCAATGCTCACCAGCGATCCGCCGTCCCTCAGCACTGGGGTTCCATGGAGTTTCTTCTCGTCTCGGCCGACCTGGCCAAACGTGTTGTCACCCCAGCACCAACCAAGACCATCTCGGTCAACGGCACACGTGTGCTCCGCGCCGGCACTGATCCCGTGAAGCGTTGTGGGGAGCGATACCCGAGTCGGGCGGGGGCTGTCCACGAGCGTGCCTGAACCGAGCGCACCCGTACTGCCCCGACCCCAGCAGACCGCCACCCCACCCGTGGTGATCGCGCATCCATGAGCGCGCCCCGCCGCCACCGTGCCCAGACCACCCTTCGAGTCGACAGGAGTCGGAGGCACTCCCTCGGACGACGCCAGACCGATGCCGCTCTGACCCTGCGCATTGGCACCCCAGCAAAGCGCCCGACCATCCAGACGAACAGCGCAGGTGTGCTCCCACCCGGCGACGATCTCCGAAAACTGTCCCCCGGTCGCCACGCGGACCGGGCGACTGCGGTCCTGCGTCGATCCATCGCCAAGCTGACCAAGATCGTTGGCGCCCCAGCACCAGGCATTCCCGGTCGAGTCCAACCCGCAGGAGTGGCGGCCACCGGCCGTCAGACCGCGAAGTCCGAAGGGCACGGCCACATCCGTCGGCTCCGGGATCCACAGACCATCGCCCGATCCCGTCTGGCCTCGGTCGTTTGAGCCCCAACACCGGGTCGTTCCTCCCTCCAGCACGGCACAGATATGAGCGGCGCCAACGGCAACCTCCACCCACTCACCGACCGGGGAGGGACTCACCGGTTCAAGGCCGCATCCCGAGGCCGTGACCAGGCATGCGGCGAGGACCCTTCCCCTCATCCGCCGACCTGAGTGAAGTCGATCGCCCCCACCACAACAGTGGGGACCGCAGTAGACTGGTAAACTCCTGTTCCCAGCTGCCCCTGCCCGCCGGCTCCCCAGCAGAAGATGTCGAGCGTCGCGCCCGCCACGGCGCAGCTGTGAGCCGCGCCGGAGAACACATCGAAGTACTCGCCAGCGACCGGGGTCGGATTCCCGCGGAGGACAGTCCCACCGTCCCCGATCTGACCCGACGCGCCCTGTCCCCAGCACCGCACGACCTTCCCGACGGCCACACCGCACGTATGGCCAGCGCCAAGCGAAAGCGAAGTGTACTTCACGCCGAGAGAGACTCGGGCCGGAGCCAGATGCTCGGTCAGGCTACCATCCCCCAGCTGCGCTCGATCGTTGCTACCCCAGCAGAACGCGAATCTGGACGACGTCAGGGCGCATGTATGCCGTCCACCCGCCTCGACATCGACGAAGGCGGAGTCCGACAAGACACGGATCGGGACCAACGACCCCAACTGCGTTCCGTTTCCCAACTGTCCGTGATCGTTGCTGCCCCAACACCATACTCCGCCGTCCTCAGCAACGGCACATGTATGCACCCGACCTGCCGAAACGTCGATAAACCGCCGCGCCGACTCGATCAGCACGGGCGTGTCCAGCGTGACCGTCGAGGCGTTGCCGAGTTGGCCGAATGCATTCCACCCCCAACAACGCACACGTGAATCGTCGGTGAGACCGCACGTATGACGCCCACCTGCGGACAACGTCGTCCACGGCTGATTCTCCGACACCTCGACCGGCAAGAGGGAACTCCGCGTCGTACGATTCCCCAGTTGGCCCTCGGCCCCGAGCCCCCAGCAATACCCCACGCCCTCATCGCTCACCCCGCAGGTATGGGCGGCGCCGGTCGTTACCGAAGACATAGCCGTGGGCAACGGCACCAGGCGGGGCTGCGACCCGCCCAGTCGATCCCCTGTCCCGAGTTCCCCACCGATTCCACGTCCCCAGCACCAGATCTGGCCGAGGCCGGATCGAGCGCACGTGTGTTCAGGAGCGTCCGGTGCCGCTGGCGACGTGACTTTGACCTGAGAGGTTCCCGTGAATCCTGCGACGGAGGCGGAGATATCTGCGACCCCCTCGCCGACCGCTTCTACACCCCCTCGATCGTCGACGACGGCCACGGTCGTATCGGAACTCGCCCACACCACCCCATCGTCCGGCAGCGGGATGCCCGCGCCATTCCGTAGGATGACCGCGAGTTGGAACCGATCCGTGACCGCCAGCTGCTTCGAGGGAGGATCGACCGCGACACTCGCCACATCGTCGCCCCCCGGTCGAGAAATTCCTTCCTCGCACCCGGCAAGCGTGAGGACGGCGGCGGCCAGCAGGGTAAGCCGATGCGACGGAATCAACACTCGTAGCCGACGTGGTCCCATAGGCGACCGCCCCTCAACCCTTCACGATCCAACGAGTCTCATTCTCCGACGGCACGCCTGCGGTGGCATTACGCGCGTCAACCAGGACCCTTGACTTCGCGACGATTGCCGGATAATCGAACTGCGAGTGGTCTGTGAGAATGACCACCGCGTCGGCCTCACGGAACGTCTCTTCGGTCAGCTCCACCGAGGTGTGTTCGGAGCCATTCTCACTCACGGACGCCACGAACGGGTCGTGGTAGGTCACCTCGGCTCCGTCGGCGGCGAGGAGACGGAGAACGTCGAGAGCCGGCGATTCCCGTACATCGTCGATGTCCTTCTTGTAGGCCATCCCGAGGAGCAGTATCCGTGACCCTTTGACGGACTTGCTGCAGTTGTTCAGGGCCTCGCGCACCTTCCCCACGACAAACAGCGGCATTTCCGCGTTGATCTCGGAGGCGAGTTCAATGAACCGGGTCTTGTAGTTCAGCGTGCGCATCTTCCAGGACAGGTAATGCGGGTCAACCGGAATACAATGCCCACCCAGTCCGGGGCCCGGGACGAACTTCATGAAGCCGAATGGCTTCGTACCCGCCGCCTCGATGACTTCCCAGATGTTCACACCGAGACGGTCGGCGATGATGGCGGTCTCATTCACCAGTCCGATGTTTACGGCACGAAACGTGTTCTCGAGAATCTTCGTCAACTCCGCCGCTTCAGCGGACGAGACGGGCACCATGCAGTCGATGAAGCGTTCGTAGACGGCCGCGCCTACGGCCGAGCACGTTTCCGTGATCCCCCCGATGACCTTCGGGGTGTTCTTCGTAAACCACTTGGTGTTGCCCGGATCAACGCGTTCCGGAGAGAAGCACAGGAAGAAATCCCTACCGGCCTCCAGGCCCGTTTCTTCAAGCGCGGGAAGGACCACCTCCCGCGTCGTGCCGGGATATGTGGTGGATTCCAGAATGATCAACTGTCCAGGCCGGAGGGCTGCTGCCACCGCCTCGGTGGCAGCAATCACATGGGAGACGTCCGGGTCCCGCGTCTTCGACAGCGGCGTGGGGACGCAGATCGAGATCGCGTCGCACTCCTTCAGCCGTGACATGTCCGTGGTGGCTTCGAGGATACCGGCCTCCCGCAGGCTCGCCACGTCAGAGTCTTCCAGGTCCTGAATATGGGTCCGGCCGGCATTCACACCGTCGACCACACGGTCGCTGACGTCGAAACCGATGACGCTGAGGCCGCCCCGTCCCGCTTCGACCGCCAGCGGGAGACCCACGTAGCCCAGGCCAATCACGCCCAGAGTCACGGGCTGGTCACGAAAACGATCTACAACATCAGACATATGTCGTCCGGCTCTCGGTTTTCATTCAGGGATGAAAGGCACAGCCATACATTATGGATGATTTTCCCCATACGTTCTACTGGGCGTTCTACTGAGAAGGGGGCTCGGTTCAGCGAGGGTGGGTTGTCCCGCCGCCTGTGTGTGCGGCTCTGGAGCGGGCTGCCTCCAAAGCGCGCTGGGACTGACTCGCCAAGGTAAGCCTGACTTCCAACTCGAAGACATCCACGCCCCCTCCGCTCTCCAGGTAGTCCTCCGCTGTTTGGAGCCCGGCTTTCCGGTCGTCCTCGGTTCCCACCAACACCACGGAGGAAGCTCCCGTGTCGGCCAACGCGTTACTGAGCGCCGACACGCCCCCGTAGATGGGATGGGATCCCAGGTTGCCCCGGCCGCGGGCCATATCGGGTGACGCGAGCCCCACGACCCGCATGGGAGTCGAGGCAACGCGCTCGACTTCCTGCGCGGCACCGTCGAGGAATGCGAGCGGGCCGTACAACACGGCCGTTCGACCGCCGTCCGCCCAACGTTTCGTGGTGCCCTCCATCAAGCGGAACGAGAGCCGACTCCCTACGGTCAAGAGCGAGCAGGCAAGCAGGTCGATCACCACCACTCCGCGGGAAAGGCCCACCCGGTCTACAAGGAGGACGAGGGCGACGGCCAGGAGCGTCGCGACCAGATTCGCCCGTCCGATCCGCAGCGCGTCGTACAGACCGAAGGTCGGCCAGTGCGTGGAATACACGCCTGACACGATGAAGCCGATCAACTTCGCCCCCAACCATAGAGGGAGCGTCCGGGCGAAGTACACCAATTCGGCGGGGAGTTCGGCGGCCTCCCATCGAACCAGGTAGGCGGCATAGTAGGCCAGGCCGATCCAGACCCCGTCCAGAACGAGGCTCAGCACCGGGTAGCGGGCGTGGGCCCGAACGACCGCCTCGTACAACGGTGGCCCATCTCCAGACTCGGTCTCCAACGAGCGAAGTCGAACGGTGAGGAGGTAGGCGCCCACGAGCGTCAGGGCACCGACGAGAATCCCGCCCAGCAGCAGCGCGGTGCCGCGGCCGACCGTGCGCAGGAACAGGCCGGCCCCGCCGCCCGCTGCCGCGAGCCCCCACAGCAGCCAGACGGTGCGCGTTTCAGGAAGCCCCAGCGCCACCAATCGATGGGACGTGTGATCCCGTCCACCCTCGCTGACCGGACGCCCTTCGAGGAGTCGACCGACCGTGACGAGCGTGGTGTCCAGAATGGGAACCCCCAGGATCAGAACCGGGGCCGCCAAGACGGCCGCCAGGTTCCGTGAAAGCCCGGGAACGGGCGCCAGGGCCAGGCCGCCCAAGAGGAGGCCCACGAAGAGTGAACCGGAGTCTCCCATGAAGATCCGCGCAGGCGGGTAGTTGTGGGCCAGGAAGCCGACCAGGGCCGCCGTGAACGCCATCGCCAGGGTCATCAGTTCCGTGGCACCCTCGAAAGCGAACAGCACCGCGAGGTACGCCCCCGCAATGGCGGCAACGCCCGCTGCCAGCCCGTCCATGTTGTCGAGGAGGTTCAGGGCATTCGTGATTCCCACGAACCAGAACAAGGACAGCACGACGTCGACGGCGTAGAAGCCAGTCAGCCAGACACCGATCCCCGACACGACGAGGACAGATGCCGCAGCGATCTGCCCGGCGAGCTTGGCAAGCGGTCGGAGTTTGAGGAGGTCATCTACCAGACCGAGCAGAAAGGCTGCGGATGACGCGAGAAGGAGGCCCTGCCCGGGAGTCCACCCCACGAGCGACTGAGAAGGACGGAGCGAAAGAGCCCGCTCTGGCCCGCCCCCCAGCATGTACCAGCCAGCGACCGACAGCCCGAATCCGAGGAAGATGGCCACCCCACCCACAGCGGGCGTAGGCCGGCGGTGCCACCGGTCGTCCTGCACACCCCGCACGAGCCCACCAGCCAACGCTGCACGGCGGACCACCGCTGTAAGGACCAGCGTCAAGATCAACGCCAGGCTCGCGACGATCCCAGTCAGCACGCTCGCGTTCACGCGATCGTCCACCGATGAGCGCGGCGGATCATCCGTACTGCTCCTTCATCCACTCCCAGTATGCCCCGCTCTTCACCCGCTCCCACCACGTCGGGTTCTCCAGGTACCACCGCACCGTATCCTGCATGCCGTCCTCGAACCCGACCTGGGGCGTCCACCCCAGCTCCTCCGCCGCCCGACTGAAGTCGATGGCGTACCGCCGGTCGTGCCCCGGGCGATCCTTCACATGCTCGATCCGGTCCGTCGGCTTCCCGAGGATGGCCAGAAGCGTCGTGACGACCGCCAGATTCGTCTTTTCGGCATCGCCCCCGAAGTTGTAGACCCGCCCCGCCCCACCCCGGTCGGCCGCGGCCAGGATCCCTCGGCAGTGGTCGAGCACATGGATCCAGTCGCGCACATACAGACCGTCTCCGTAGACGGGCAGCACCCGGTCTTCGAGGGCGTGTGTGATCATCAGGGGGATGAGCTTTTCGGGGAACTGATACGGACCATAGTTGTTGCTGCACCGCGTGACGACCACGTCCATGCCGTGCGTGTGGTGGTACGCGAGCGCGAGATGATCCGAGGCCGCCTTCGAGGCCGAATACGGCGACCGCGGAGCAATCGGCGTCTCCTCGGTGAACATCGGCGCGCTGGGGTCGCCGTCGTCCGGGTCCCGCCACGGGAGTTCGCCGTACACCTCGTCGGTGGAGACGTGGACGAAGCGGTCTACCCCGGCCGCCAAGGCCGCCGCGAGCAAGGTCTGGGTGCCGAGCACGTTGGTCCGCACGAACGGTGCGTCGGACACGATCGAACGGTCCACGTGGGACTCGGCCGCCAGATGAAGCACCACGTCCGTGCCGTCCATGACCGCTGCCACCGCCTCAGCATCGCAGATATCGGCACGGAGGAAGGTGTAGCGCGGGTCGTCCGCCACGTCCGTGAGGCTCTCCAGATTCCCGGCGTAGGTGAGGGCGTCGACGTTGACGATCTCCGCCGTGGGCCGCGTTTCAAGGAGATGGCGGATCAGGTTCGAACCGATGAAGCCCGCTCCTCCGGTCACCAGGTACCGGGTCACGGGACCGTGTCCTCCGTGGGGCCGATCTCGGTATGGCCGGGTCCCAGGGTCCGCGGCGATTTTTTACCCGGGGGGCGGAGCCCGTCCCTCCCCCCGTGCTCCCCGTCCTCACCCCCGGCGGCGCCCCCCCCTCCCGCCGCCGCCATCGACGCCAACACCGCGTTGCCCCGGTCCGCCGCAACCAGCCCCGTGGCCCGGTGCAGCGACCCCACCGTCCCCGCGTCCGTCCACCAGCCCTGCAGTTCGTGATGCCGGAGTGTGCCCCACTCGAGGTAGCGGTTGTTCACGTCGGTGATCTCGAGCTCTCCCCGTTCGGACGGCTCGAGTTCATGGATGATCTCGAAGACCCGAGCGTCATAGAAGTAGCAGCCGGTCACGGCCCAGTCGGATTCCGGCTCCGACGGCTTCTCCACGATGCGCACGACGCGGTCGTCTTCGACCCTCGCGACTCCGAAGCGGTGGGGGTCGTCCACCCGTTTGAGAAGGATCATGGCTCCGCCTTCCCCCTCCGAGTAGCGGCGTACGGCTGGCGCCAGCGAGTCCTGGAAGATGTTGTCCCCGAGGATGACCAGCAGCGGCTCACCCCCCGCGAAGTGTTCGGCCAGACCCAGCGCCTCGGCGATCCCACCCTCGCCTTCCTGATACGCGTAGCTGAGGTGCTTCAGACCGAACTCGTGCCCGTTCCGAAGCAGCTTCAGGAAGTCTCCCGCATGGTTGCCCCCGGTGACGACGAGGATATCCTCAATGCCGGCATGCACCATCTGCTGGATCGGGTAGTAGATCATCGGCCGGTCGTAGACCGGGAGAAGGTGCTTGTTCGTCACCCGCGTCATCGGGAGGAGCCGGGAGCCGAGTCCGCCGGCCAGGATCACGCCTTTCATGTGTCGTTCAACCACCCATCCAGTGTGTGAGCGCCGACGCCGGGCCCTGCCGCTACGAATCCCGGAAATGTAGGGGATCTCTGGTTGAACGGCGGGTCCGTTCGGTCCCCGGGCACAAAGGTGCGCCCGCCGGCGGCACGGACCAACGCCGCACCGGCCGCGACATCCCATTCGCTCTTCGGAGTCAGCGTCCACATGGCGTCGGCCTTCCCCGCCGCAACAAGTCCGAGCTTATAGGCGACGGACCCGCACGGGCGGACCACGAACGGGGCGTCGGCGTAGCGAGCCCACTCGCCGCGCCGAACCTCCGAGCGACTGGCGAGGACCGTCGGCGTACCGCCTGCCGAACCGGTATCGCCGCCACCTGCCCCTGCATCGCCGACGATCGGGTCGACCTCGCCGATCCAAACGCCATTGTAGCTGACGCCGACATCCACGGCGCCCAGAATCGTCTCATCGGTCACGGGATTGACGATGCCACCCGCCACCGCGAAGCCGCCCACCACCAGGCCGATCGAGACACACCATTCGGGAACGCCGTCGACGAACTCCCTGGTGCCGTCGATCGGATCGACCACCCAGACGCGCTCACACTCCAACCGGACCGGGTCATCGACCGTCTCCTCACTCAACCAGCCTTCGCCCACCTGCGGAAGCAACTCGCGCAGCACCCGATCGACCGCGAGGTCGGCCTCGGTGACCGGATCGCCTCGATGGGTCTTCACCCGGTACTCCACCCGACCGGACGTGAACGGCGCGAGCGCGTCGGTTGCGGCCGACAGCGCTTCCGAAATTCGTCGGATATCCGCCAACAGGTCCGAGCCGGACCGAGAAGGCGAGCCGCCCACCCCGGCTTCCGGACCCAGCCGCTCGAACGCCGACGCCCGAGGCGTGCCTTTCTTCATCGTGCGTCCCCCAGATATCGCGCGACCGACTCTCGCCACGGCATCATCCGCCGCCCGAGCACCACCTCCGCCGAGCCGGTGTCCAACACCGAGTAACGCGGCCGTTGGGCCGGCGCCCCCCATTCGGCCGACGACACCGCCTCCACACGCACGTCCAGCCTTCTCAACCGAAGCACTTCCTCCGCCACCTCCAGCCACGACACGCCGCCCTCGTCCGTGAAGTGGAAGACGCCACGCGCGCCCCCGTCCACCAGATCGACGATCCCCTCCGCGAGATTCCGCGCCCACGTCGGCGATCCGCATTGGTCGCTCACGACCCGGAGGGCGTGCCCTGCGCGAGCGCGCGCGAGGATCGCGTCCACGAAGTTCCTCCCACCCGCGCCGTACACCCAACTGGTCCGCACGACGAGGTGCTGGGCACACACGTCGGCGGCCACTCGTTCACCCTCCAACTTGGTGCGCCCGTATACGTTCAGGGGTCCGGTCGGGTCGTCCGGGCGGTATGGTCGGTCCGCCGTACCGTCGAAGACGAAATCCGTGCTCGGATAAACGAGGAGCGCCCCAACCTCACGCGCGGCACGCGCCACATTCTGCGTGCCCTTCACGTTTACCCGCTCCGCCTCCTCCCGGTGAGACTCGGCCGCGTCGACTCCCGTGTGCGCGGCCGCGTGCACGATCACGTCAGGGCGATGCGAGCGGACCGTCGCCTCGACCTGAGAGGCGTCGACGACGTCCAGGTCGGAACGCGAAAGGCCGACGACCGCCACGTCCGCACGGCGGGATCCAAGTCCGACCATCTCAGTGCCAAGCAGCCCGCCCGCTCCTGTGACGAGAATTTTCACAGCGTGTAATCTGCGTCCGTACCGACCACCCCATGCCTCCATCGCTCCCCACCATCAACCCGCATCCTCACACGACATCCGCCCGCTCGCCCACCGCGGCCAGTTCGGTCCGGTACAGCGCCGCGAGGTCGTCGGCCAGTCGGTCGACGGAAAATCTCCGCACGATCCGATCGCGGACTGCGGAGGTCGGAGCGTCGGAGTGGAGCGCGGCGCGCAGCGCGACGGCCCACTCGCGGGACCCGGCCACGGCCGGGATCAAGTGCCCGGAGCCGGCCTCATCGAGGATCTCCCCGACGCCCCCGACGTCCCGCGCGGCCACTCGAACCCCCGAAGCCATCGCCTCGAGAAGCGCCACGGGGGTTCCTTCGTCGTGCGATGTCAGCGCAACGAGGTCGAGGGCCGGGTAGATCTCATGGAGATCCCGACGCCACCCCAACCACTTCACGCGAGGGGCGATGCCAAGGTGCTTCGCGACCGCACGGAGTTCCGCCTCCCGCTCGCCGGACCCCACCACCACACCATGCAGCGGGCGTCCGTCCACCTCCGGCAGTGCGGCGAGGGCACCGAGGAAGAGTTCGTGGTTCTTCACCGGTACGAGGCGCCCGACAATACCGATATTATGCGCATCGCCATCGAGTCCGAGCCCTGCGCACGCATCGCCGCGCTGCCCGGCGCTATCCACTCCTCGAAAAGGCCCGAGGTCCAGCCCCAATGGAATCACGGTGAAGCGATCCGTCGGTGCGATGGCCAACTCTTCGGCCATCTCCCTGGCCTGGCCATGCGTCAGCACCACGAGCCGTTGGGTACCCCTTGCCAACTGGCGCTCGATTCCCGTGAACAGTCGGTTCAGCGTCGGCGAGAAGTAGCTCCCGCCCAGCACGTGGCCATGGAAGGTATGGATCCGCACCGGCACGCCGGCCAGGATCGCGGCCAACCGCCCCAGCGTTCCGGCCTTGGCCGTGTGGGTATGTACGATGGCGGGACGTTCGGTGCGAAAGAGATGGTACAGGCCCCACAGCGCCAGTACGTCGCGCAGCGGTTTCAGGCTCCGGGTCAACTCGGGAATATGGATGACCGTCACCCCGCGATCGTGGGCGTAGTACTCCATGTCCCCTTCGTCCGCGCCCACGGAGCCCGCGATCAGTCGGGTGCGCCAGGCGCCGCCATCCAGGCGCTCCGCCAGATTCACGACATGCATGGCCGGGCCGCCCACGTTGAGCCTGGCAATGACCCGATGGATCAACACCGGCCCCGGCTGCTCGGTCATGCCGTCGCGGGATCGACCCCACGCGACCGGAGATAACCGACCGACGCGTCGATGATCTCATCGAGGTCGTACGTCGGTGTCCAGCCGGTGAGCGTTCTGAGCCGGGTCGTGTCGGGCTGGCGGCGCTCCATGTCCTCGAAGCCGGTACCGTAGGCTTCATCATAGGGGATGACCTCGACCGTTGACGTCGAGCCGGCCCGTTCGACGACCTTGTGCGCCAAGTCGAGAATGGTGATCTCGTCCTCCACGCCGATGTTGAAGACCCGCCCCCACGCATCGTCGGAGGAGAGCAGGCGCATAACGGCATCCACCATGTCGTCCACGTGGAGGAAACAGCGCCGCTGACTGCCGTCCCCGAACACGCGGATCGGCTCGCCGGCCAGCGCGGACGCCACGAATGTCGGCAACACCATGCCCCACTCCCCCGTCTGCCTCGGCCCGACGACGTTGAACATGCGTCCAATGATTACGGGGAGATGGCGCTCCTGGTTATACGCGAGCGCGAGGAATTCGTCCATCGTCTTGGTGCAGGCGTACGCCCAGCGGCGGTTGGCCGTGCTTCCCATGACGCGGTCGTGGTCCTCGTTCAAGTGCTCGCCCGCCTTCCCGTAGATCTCCGAGGTGGACGCGACGAAGAGCGGCACCCGGTGCCGGTCGCAGTTCTCCAGCAGGATCTCGGAACCCCGCACATTGGTCGTGATGGTGTTCACGGGCTCGTCCAGCACCTTCTTGACCCCGACCACCGCGGCGAGATGGACGACCTGGTCGCACTTGCCCACCGTCTCTTCCATCAGGCGGTAGTTCAGGATGGAGTCCACGGCGAGGTGGAGGTTCGCGTGCGTCCTCGCCTTTGCCAGGTTGGCGAGGGCCCCCGTCGACAGGTCGTCGATCACGTACACCGTATCGCCCCGTTCGAGCAGCCTCTCGACGAGATGGGATCCGATGAATCCGGCGCCGCCGGTCACAAGGATGTTCACTACGCGCTCCTCAGCGAGAGATAGGTGTCCCGCAGTTGATCGACACCTCTGGCCACGTCGTTCTGATCCACGGTGTTCCTTTGTCCGTCCCGGATCCGGTCCCGAAGGGCCTTGTTCTGCGCCAGCCGGACGAGGTCGGAGCCGAACCAGTCCGCACGCCCCGAGATGCGAGGCGGATCGACGCCCTCGTCCAGGCCCCCGTTCACGACACCGTCCACTCTTTTCACCACCGGAAGGCCGGCGCCCATGGCCACACGTGCCCCTCGTGACCAGTTCGGACCGGGATACGCGTCGATGACGAGATCGGCAGCGGCCCAGATCCCGTCGACGTCCGGACGTCGTCCGAGGAACACAACGGCATCGTCGAGCTGTAATTCCTCGGCTTTCCACCGGCTCGACCCTTCGTACCGTCCCGACCCCGCCAAGAAGAGGCGAATCTCCGACCGCTCGCGCCGCGCCACCGCGACGCCGCGGAGGATCTCGTCCATGGCGGACTCCGAGTGGAAGGGCGTAAGGCAAACGAACACGAATTCACCCGAGGCGATCCCCATCTGCACCCGCGCACCATTGTGGCCCACGTCTTCGACTCCGGCTCGAACGGCGGCAAGATCGACGGCCGTCGGCACAACGGACGTCACCCCGCCCCCGTAGCTGTCGAACACGATGGACAGAGCGCTCTCGGACGGCACGACGAAGTGCGTCCCCTCGCGTCGGGCGGCCCCTCGCTCCATGAGTCCCAAGAGCCATCCCCGCAAGTCCGATCCAGAGGGGGGCGGGCGGGAGACCGATCGGACCACCCCCACGCCCTTGGGCGCGGCCAGCGCGGCCACCGAACCACCCCACGACCCGAAGCCGTGCACGATCTCGGCGTCCATGCTCTTGAGAATGGACCGAACCTTCGAGATGGCGAGTACCACGCCGAGAGGTCCCGAGAGCCCCAGGGGATAGACCCGCACCTTCATCTGGGCGATGCGCTCGCGCAGATCCTCCCGCCCCCCGAGAGCGATCACCCGGGGCTCGAACGTCGAGCGCGACAGCCGGCCGAGGATCGCTACGATCTCCTCACCCATATCGTTCGCCTCGAGCGAGCCGAGGATGTAGAACACACGGGGGCGATTCGCCATGCAGGGGACGACTCAGGTGAACGTGGGTGGGGGCACGAGGGAAAGTCCGCACCGGTGGCATCGGGCGCAACCGTTCGGGGGTCCTATGAGCGCCCGCGCAACCACGTCTCCAGGGTGAGAAGCGCCCACAGCGCGTGGCCGTGGTCGACCGTGCCGCCCTGATGCTCGGCCCACATTCGCTCCACCGGCTCTCTCTCCAGCCACTCCCACGTACGGCTGTCCGGTCCGAAGAGTCGATCTTCGACCATCGGCTTCCAATGAGTACGGAACCAGATGGGGAGCGGGACGCCGAAGCCCTGCTTTCCACGCCCTGCGATGTCCGGCGGAAGGAGGTCCGGGAACGCGGCCTTGAGGAGCCACTTGAGCGTGCGTCCCCGTATCCGGTACCGGTCGGGCAGCACGGCGGCGAACTCCATCACCGCCGTGTCCAGGAAAGGCGATCGCAGTTCGAGTCCGTGGGCCATCGAACAGCGATCGGACTTCACGAGCAGATCCTCCGGGAGATAGGTCTCGAAGTTCAGCGCGAGCGTGCGGGACAGCGCCGATCGTCCGTCGTGCGATTCCCACCCCGCCCGAAAGCTGGCCGTGAGTTCCTCACGGTCGATCAGGGCACGGTACTCCGGACGAAGGAGCACGGAAACCCGATCGGGCATGAAGCCGATCCAGCGGAGCATGCGCTCCTCCGGCGGGAGGGCAGCCGCGTCGAAGAAGCGGGAGAAGCGCCGTACCGGATGCCGGAAGTTCGGGTGGTGGGGTAGCGCCCGTCCCACCGTCGATCCGAGCCAGCTCGCCCACCGGGGAAGCCTCTCCGCGATGACCATCGCGGCCATCCTGGGATATCCGGCGAACATCTCGTCGCCGCCGTCCCCCGTCAGGGCGACCGTGACATGCTCCCGGGTGAGGCGTGACACGATGTGCGTGGGGATGGCGGAGGAGTCACCGAATGGCTGGTCGTACGCGTCGACCAATTCGTCGACCAGCTCCACCGACTCGGCGCCGACCGTGAATTCGGTGTGCTCCGTGCCGAAGCGCCGGGCCGCCATGCGGGCGTAGTGCGTCTCGTCGTAGGTGGGATCGTCCTCGAAGCCGAGCGAGAAGGTCCGGATCGGACCTTCGATACGCTCGCGCATCAGGCCCACGATCAGCGTCGAGTCGACCCCCCCCGACAGGAACGCGCCGAGCGGCACGTCCGCCACCAGCCGCCGTTCGACAGCATTGCCGAGAAGCTGTCGCACTTGCTCCACCACCTCGTCCTCGGTCGGGTCCGTACGGCCTGGGGGCCCGGAGCTCCAGTCGAGAGACCAGTAGGCCCGCGGGGTCATGGGCGGGCCCGCATCCGTCCGCGATCTTCCACCGGGGGACCGGTGTGTGTCCGATCCGGACATCCCCGGGACCCGGGCCCACATCCGGTGCCCCGGCTCGAGCGTGACGATCCCATGATAGAACGTCCCGGGTGCCGGCACGTATCCGTACGCCAGGTAGAACGGGAACGCCGTGGGGTCGATCCTGTCCTCGACCCAGGGCAGCGCCAGCAGCGCCTTGATTTCCGACGCGAACGCCAGACGACCACCCGCGGCGGTCCAGAACAGCGGCTTCTTTCCGGCCCGGTCGCGCGCCAGGAAGATCGTGCCGGCCGACTCGTCCCACACGGCAAACGCGAACATCCCGTCGAGCTGCTCCGGCAGCCCGTGACCCCACTCCAGCCACCCGTGGACGAGGACCTCGGTGTCGCTGGCGGTGCGGAACCGATGGCCGCGCCGCTCCAGGTAGGACCGAAGCGAGCGGAAGTTGTAGATCTCACCGTTGAAGACGACCTGGACGGAGCCGTCGGGGCTTCCCATCGGCTGATCGCCTGTGACCAGGTCGATCACCTTCAGTCGCGAGTGTGCGAGCAGGCACCGCCCGTCCGGGGAGGCCCAGGCGTCGGTCCCATCGGGCCCCCGGTGGCGCAGAGTGCGTGCCATAGAGACGCCGAGCGGTACAGCGAGGGGCTCCAGGCCATCCGCCAAGTGAACGACGCCGGCGATCCCGCACATCTAGGCTGCCGGCTCCACCGAGGCATCCCGGCCGGTGACGCCGAAGACGGCCAGCGCCGCCAGCACTGGGAGCACTACCAGCAGAATGCGGACCTCCCGCCAGATGCCGAATACAAGGTAGAGACCGAGGGCCGGCGGCACTGCCCAGGCCGCCCGGCGAAGAACAGGAGGGGCGACCGACAGACCGCGCACCGCCGCCAGCCACAGAGGACCGAGAAACAGCCCGAACAAGAGCACCGCCCACGCCACCACCGCCGGGGCCGTGTTCGCCGCGAGGATCTGGGGGAGGGTGATCGCCGGGGGTGCCGGTCCCCGAAGCCAGCGAACAGCGCCGTAGGTAATCCCCCAGACAAGAAACGGGGATCCGGCCCACGCAATTCCCATCGGCTCGTCTTGGGGCCCATCGGTGCGCGACCATATCGCGGCCACCATGATGGCAGCGAGAACGGCGGTTTCGCGGTTCGAGGTGGCCAACGTGAGGGCGGCGAGCACCACCCACCGCCTTCGCTCGATTGCCCACGACAGTGTCCATACAACCGCCGCCGCTTCCATGATGCTGAATGGTTGGAAGTAGTATGCGGGGTCGGCGAGAGAAAGGATCATGGCGGGAACCACGATCAGACTGCCCCACAGCGCTGTCTCGGAGCGGAACCATCGCCCGAGCAGTTTATACTGACCAACCAGAAGGCCGAGAGCCCCCGCAGTATTCCACGTGAGATAGACGAAGTGGAAGCTCCGCCGCTCACCCATGAGGGGGGACAGGATCGAGAGCCCACCCTCGGCCACCAACACCGAGAGCATCCGATAGCGGTACGGCGAAGTGGCGACCCCTTCGAGAACGTCGTTGTGTCGCGCGATCCGTAGGTCGGTCTGGGGGACCTCGATGAGGACCCAGTATACCAGCACGAGCAAGACGCCGACCCAGACGAGAAGCCAGGGCGCCCAACGCTCGACCGGATCGCGCGCCTGGCCGGTCACGAGCGGCTCCCGGGCACTCCACGGTGGGCCCCGCGCTCCCACCGTCGAACCAGGTTCGACGAAAAGACCCGGTCACGGCGACCCGGCAACCGACCCACGGACACCGCGTCCTTGGCCGCGTACACACGGGCGCCGTGATCCCGTCCGATCTGGTCGAGCGATCGGAGCAGTCGCATCAACCGCACGTAGTGCTCGCCACGGCCTACGGCGAAGTCGAGGGCGAGCGAATACCCGTCCAGGGGATAGCCGGCAGCTCCCTCCTCTGGAGTGTGTCGCTTCATCACGCCCAGGAACGAGCGGACGCCGGACGACCGTTGTTGGGCCAGGACAGCTGCGAACGCGTCGCGCGCGGCGTCACCCGGCACGAAGAGCTGATACTGCAAAAGCCCATCGGCACCATACGCTCGCTTCCAGCCAGGCATGTAGTCCAGGAGGAAGTGGAAAGCGGCGTGCGTCTGCCGGTACCGGCGGACACCACCCGCACGGGCCGTCACGTATTTTCCTGCGTTCAACGTCCGGATGCCGGGTCCGTTCGTCAGGGGGCGCAGCGCCATCCATGCATGTCGCCTCGGGAGTACGCCGGCGAGGCGGCTCGGGAGCCTTTGAGCTTCGGCGTCCATCGCCTGGCCCGACAGTTGGTGGTCCGGCGGCAGATACCACGCGGAGTGGATCACGCCGCGTCCGGGCTTGGAGCCCGTGCAATCTATCCACGCCACGACGTAGTCCGCCTCACGGGCGCCTCGGTCGAGCGCCTCGAAGGTCTCTTCAAGGGACGACGTCGGACGGCCTTCGACATCCAGAAACCCACTGTGAACCCGGCGAAGCGACAGGGTCACGTCGGTGATTGTGCCCGTCAGCCCCTGTGCACCCACGACATCGTCGACCCCGAGCGACCACACGTCCGAGTCCTCCGCTACAACTCCACGGTCGAGCCGTCGCTCTTCGCCGTTTCCCGTCACGAGACCGAGACCCTGCACCCACCGGCCCACGGCACCCGCACCGACATGGTTCTTTCCGTGGACGTTCATGGCCACGCAGCCGCCCAGGGTGGCTTTCATTGTGCCGGGGACGACGGCAGGCCACCAGCCGTGCGGGAGCGCTGAGGCCCAGAGGGCCTCGATCGTCACGCCCGCCTCTGCTCGCACGACGCCGCGATGAGGGTCGAGTTCCAGAATACGATTGAGACCTCGGAGGTCGAGGACCGCCCCCCCTTGGTTCAGGGCGGCGTCTCCGTAGCTGAGGCCGCCCCCCCGGGCGGCCACCGACAGACCCTTCTCGACGGCCTCGGTGATCGAGGCGGCGACCTCCTCGGCATTCAGCGGCCGATAGACCGTCGACCGGGCGCGATTGGCCATTCCCCACCCGGTCAGCATCTCCATGCGAGGCGGCCTCACGGGGGCGCGATCCGCTTGAAGAGCGGCCTCGGCATCAGCCGGAGGGCCGACGACACGACCCACCACCACCCTGGCACGTAGAAGACGTCCCTGCCCCGATCGAGCCCCCGGACAATGATCTCGGCGGCCTTCGACGCGGCAATCGAGGGCGGGAACCCGGGTACATCTCCGAGCATCCGGGTCCGCACCCAGCCGGGTTTGATGACCGAAACGCCCACACCCGCCCCGTGCAGGGCGTGGCGCAGCCCCTCCAGGTACTGATGAAGAGCGGCTTTGGTCGCCCCGTAGATCGGATTTCCCTTGCGTCCCCGATCTCCGGCCACGGAGCCGATCGCCGCCAGTCGACCTTTGCCGGCTTCCACGAAGTAGTCGGCACCCCAGGACAGAACGTGCACGGCACCGATGAAGTTCACGTCGACCATACGGCGAGTACCGCTCACGCCTGCCTCCATGACGCCCGCGCAGTAGACGAGCAGATCCATCTGACCGAGGGCGGCGAGGGCGCGCTCCAACGAAGGGACGACGTCTCCGTCGCGGGCCACGTCGAGTACGCCTCCCACGATCGTCTCCGACGGGAACTCCGAACCGAGTTCACCGACGACCGCGTCCACCTTTCCCTCATCCCGGCCCAGAAGCGCGACCCGCCACGAGCGATCGAGGTAGACACGGGCGAGCGCCTTGCCGATTCCGTCGGTGGCGCCGACCAGAACGACGTGCTTCACGTCCGGACCCCATCGCTGACGCCGGCCAACCCGACGCTCTTCACGTGGCCAGCCACACGGCGGCGCCGAACACCGCCAGACAGATCCAACTGGCCCGGTCCCGCAGCGCGAACGCGACGGGATCGTCCGACGTCTCGCCCCGGTGCGCCAAGACCCACGCCCGCGCGAGCCAGTAGAGGATGACCGGAAGCCCCAGCCAGAGCACGTCGGGTCGTGAGTAGAGCCGGATGACGTCGTCGCCGGTGATGTACAGGCAGTACACGAGCGCCGCCGCCACCCCACTGCCGAGCCCGAGCGACACGAGAATGGGAAGGTCGTCCACCCGCCATCCCCGTCCGTCCAGGGCCTCCAGCGCCCGAGCCTGCGCACCCCACGACTCGATGGCCCGTTTCAGGAGCGCGAGCGAAAGGAACAGGAAGACCGAGAACGCGAGGAACCATCGGGACAGGGGCACCTCCGCAGCCGCGGCGCCGGCCACGACACGGACGGTGTACAGGGCGGAGAGCACCAGGACATCGAGCGCCAGCAGTCGCTTGAGCCCCATGGAGTAGGCGGTCGTGGTGACCAGGTAGGCGCCCCAAACGGCAAGAAAGAGTCGGGGCAGCGTCCACGCGAGGGCGAGTGATCCGAGCACGAGGACAAGGGCCGCTACCATCGCGGTCCCCTTCGAGAGGGTGCCCGCCGCCAGCGGCCTGTGGCGCTTCGTAGGGTGGAGGCGATCGACTTCGATGTCGGTGAGGTCGTTCATCAGATACGTCGCCGACGCCAGAGCGGACATGCTGGCCGTGGCTGCCACGACAGCAACGAAGACGTCCACCTCGGACAGCCTGTGGGCGGCCAGCGCCGGAAGCAGTACGAGGAGGTTCTTCGACCACTGGTGCGGTCGGAGGGCTCGGAGGAGTGGCGGCAAGGTGGGCGGGGTGGGTGCGATGGGACCGATCAGGCTCGGGCTAACGTGCGGGAACCGGGTCCGATCCGCCACCGCGTGCGAGCGCCCGCTCGAGCACGCCCCGGTAGGTCGCGCGAGTCGCGCGCACGGAGTAGCGCGCCTCGACCGTCTCGCGCGCCGCCGCCCCCAACCGCGCCCGAAGCCCGGGGTCGCGGATCAAGGCGCGGAGGTGCCGGAGCCACTCTTCTTTCGAATCGGCCAGAAACCCGTTCTCGCCGCTCGCGACGATCTCCAGATTCGTGCCCACACGTTCCACGACCGGAGGAATGGCGAGCCCCATGTACTGCAGAGCCTTCAGACCGCTCTTTCCGAGGACCCACTCCTCGTGCGGCAAGGGGTACAGCCCGATGTCGATCTCCGACAGGTCCTCCACCTCGGTCTCCCGGCGCCACGGGAGCGCTTCGACGTCCACGCCGGGAATTGAAAAGGAGGCGTCCCCGATCACGCGCACGCGCACCCCGTCGCTCGCTTGAAGCTCCCGGAGAACGTCGTCGAGGAGGTGGAGGTAGGGGGATGTCGAGTGGCTTCCGCTCCACCCCAGCACCACTCCATCCGTCGTGGCTCGATGCGGACGAGGACGGTACACGTCGGTATCGATGGTGGAGGAGATGTTCGTGACGCGTTCCGTGTACCGCTCCGCGAAGTCGGCCAACACCTGCGTGCACACCACCGCTTCATCCGCAAGCGACAACAGCTCGGGGACCTTGGACGGAGCCCGCAGCCAACGCATGAACGGATTCGCGCTCGACGCGTGCGGAAGGTGGATCATGTCGTCCACGTCGTACACCAGGGGCACGCCGGCCCCAGTCAAGCGACGCTCGAGCGTCGGCGGGCCAACCGGAACCGCCTCGAGGTGGAGGTAGACGAGGTCGGCGGCGAGGGCGGCACGCAGGTCGGCCCGCCGCCGCCGGAGCCCTCGCACGAACGCGGCCGCCTTGTTGACGACGCCCCCCCTGTAGAGCCCGCGCCACGCCTCCTCGTCCCAGAAAGGCCGGACGTCCACAGACCATCCCTGAGCCTCCCAGTCGGGAAAGTACTGCTCGTACTTGAGGCGCTGGCTGGGAGCCCGGTCTCGCGGGTAGGGGCAGAGCACGACCATCGACCGCTTCACGGCCGCGCCCTGAGAACGTCCGCGTACAGCCGCGAGTACGCGTCGACGCCCAGTGCCAGGTCGTACCGCCGGGCCGCCGACGCGCGACAGCGCTCGACGATGTCCGGCGCGGCGAGGACCGCGAGCAGGCGGCGCGCGGCCACGTCGAAGCCGTCACGGTCGAGCGCCGGGACGACGGCTCCGACGTCGTCTGCGCGGATCACGGCGGCGCTGTCTCCGACCCCCTCGTTCGCGAGAACCGGACGTCCAACGGCCAGCGACTCGCCGAACTTGGTGGCAGCCGAAGCGATCTTGGAGCCTTCCGGTCGAATCAGGAAAAACGTGGCCGTCGATCGTGTGAGCACGTCTGGGACCTCGGCGTACGGGACGCTCCCGACCTGGAGGCGCGCCGCCGCGATCCCCGCTCGATGGCCCGCTTGGCGCACCTCGTCCGGGTCACCGTTCACCACGAACTCGATAGTGGAGCCGGGCGACAGTTCCAGAAAAGTGCGGGCCAGTTCCATCATGGGATCCAGGAGATACCAGGTGCCGACAGAGCCGATGTACGTGAGTCGTGGTGCTCCGGCGGGCAGAGGAGAAGGCTGGAACCGTTCCAGGTCGGCACACGTCGGAATCACCGCGACCGTTGCGGTGCTGCCCACTCGAGTCAGGAGCGGATCAAGCACGGGCAAGCTCGCCTCCGTCAGTGTGACCACGCCGCCGGCGTCCCGAAGGAGATCGGCTTCCAGCCTCTTGGTGACAGCGTAGACCGGACCGTCCGACCGCCACAGCCCCCCGTCGACCCGCTCCTCCGGGTAGAACCCGCGCATGTCGAAGATGTAGGGAATTCCCAGGGCCCCGCCGACGCGACGAGCGATGAACGCGGAAGGATACGAGCGCGCATGGACGAGGTCGAAACCCTCGGCGGCGGCGAGACGTCGCGCCACCACCACGCCACGCCTGAGGTCGCCGGCCGTACCGAGCAGCGGGGGCGTCTTGTGGTATTCGAGGGGATGCCAGTGGATTCCGGACGCCGCCAGCCGGTCGGTCATGGCGCGCCGATCGGCTTCATGGGCCCAACGCACCGGCTTCTCGAAGGTGATCAGGTGGAACCGCACCCCCGCCTTCGTCAGACCCTCCAGGTAGGGTACGACCTGAGAATTCCCGAGCGGATCGAGCGCGCCGTCGTACGAGATGTACAAGACGGAGATCATGCCGCGGCCCCACACACGATCATCCAAGCCCGAGGATCGACCGGAGCCCCTGCTTCAAGGGGTCGGCGGCGACGGCGAGAGCGACGACGGTCAGAGCGGTTGCAGTCGCGGCGGCCACGGCCGTGTGCCGTCCGAAGCGGCGGGACGTGACCACCAGTGCGGACGCGGCCCCGATCGCAAGAAGGGGGTCGACCGGCCCTCTGAACCTCGGACTCCCATAGAAGACGAGGGCGATCAACTGGAAGTAGAGCACGGGAAGCCAGATCGGCCAGCTCTCCACGATGGCCGTGCGCACCGTGCGGCCCTGCGGTCCGGGGACATCCTCCTGTCCGATCGATCCACGACCGCGCGCCACGAAGGGGAGGACGGCGGCCCAGAGCAAGATGAAGAGATACGTAGGGTTCAATGCGCCCTCCCAGGGAAGGATCTCCCAATCGAGAGGGATCCAGAAGAACGCGATCTTCAAGGCCGCCAGGCGCGGCAACTCAGCAGGACGGCCGGCCAGGCTCCGCACCGTCGCGTCCACGAGGTACGAGGACGCCTCGACTTCGCTCAACTCAGCCGCGGCTCGGGTGACCTGGTCCGACGGCAACATACCGAACTTCCAGCCGTCCAACGGATGGTTGCCGCCGTACAGTGTCGCCCCCCCCTGCGTCGCCACCGGTACGAACGCATCGTGAACGCGCGCGTTGCGCAACGCCCATGGGGCCAGCGTCATCGCGTAAGCCATAAGGAGAACGGCCAGGCGACCCAGCGGCCAACGGAATCGACCGGAGGGACTCGAGCTCCGGTTGGCCACCAGCCACATCGACACGACGGCGAATGGGAAGAGCACGAGGGCACCTCGGGCCAGCGTTCCCAGTCCGAGCAGCACTCCCGCACCGATGGCCGGGCCGAGGCCCCCTCCCCTGGCACGCAGGAGCACAACCACGGACGCCATCAACAGCGTGGTGAACAGTGTCTCGCTCAGATGGTGTGACACGGAGAAGATCTGCGCCAACTCCACCGCAGTGAACAGGGCCGCCAGCGACCCCACGACACGTCCGGCGGTCCACAGCCCCGCCAGGTAGACAAGGCCGACGGTCAGAGTCGACAGCCCGGCCTGGACGAGACGTACGGCCGGCTCCCCACCGATCGTCCCTTGGACGACCGCGAGAAACGCAGGGTAGAGCGGCGGCCGCCAGGACGTGGGTCGTCCGAGTCCGTCCAGGTATCCCCGGCCCTCCCGGATGCCGTTCGCAAGACGCTGGTAGTCGGCGGCGTCAGCCTCGAGGGGCGCCGCCCAGGAGAGCGCGACCCCCACGCGCAGAACCAGCGCCAGGACCAGGATCCACAGGAGTCCGTCACGAAGCCGCATAGACGGCCTCCAGCCGATCGATCCAGCGCGCGGCATCGAACTCCTCGGCCCGCGCGGCGGCAATAGAGCCCTCCCGGCGGCGCAGGGCGGGATCGGCCGCGAGGACCTCAAGTTCCTGCGCGAGCGCCCCCTCGTCGTCGATCGGAACAAGCCGCGCGGCCGTCCCCGTCACCTCCGGGATCCCGCCTGCATCCGTCGCGATGATCGGGAGCCCCGCGGCCATCGCCTCGAGCAACGCGAGTCCGAACGCCTCGAAACGGGACGGAAAGGCGAAGATGTCGGCACATGCGTAGAGCCGAGCGGGGTCGGGCACCGATCCGACGAACCGAACCCGCTCATTGATATCCAGCGAGCGAGCCAACTCCCGCATCTCGGCCTCGAGGGCACCCTGCCCCGCCAGGACGAGCCGGAGCTCCGGCCGGACCGACGAGGCGTCAGCAAACGCGCGGAGCAGGACGTCATGGCCCTTCTGCCGATGGAACCGACCGACATGAAGGACAACCACGTCCGTGGGCGCGACCCCGAGCTCGGTCCGGGCGACGGTTCGATCGATCGCGTCGAGTCGACCCCGAAACCCTTCGACGTCCATGTAGTTGTAGATCACTTGGATGTCCGACCATCCGAAGTGCTCGCGAAAGTCGTCACGGACCGCGTCCGAAACGGCCAACAACATGCCCCCGGTCCACGCCCTGGAGAGTCGATCCAAGAGCTTACGTGCCTTGAACCGGAGCGTGCCGTTGTCCTCGTACGTGTAGTCCGGATTGTGCAGCGTCGACACCAGTCGTACCGGGCGGCGCGCGGCGAGGCGGCCCACCACGTTCGCGAAGAACAGGTGGGTGTGTAGCACGTCGATCGATCGGCGCCCTAGCAGCGCCCGCAACCGCAGCGACGTAGTGACCATGCTCGCGGGACCCGCGAATCGGAGGTCATGGAATGGGGTGGAGAGTGCGTCCAGCTCTGGCACGAGGTCGTGGGGCCCCCGCAAACAAGCCACCTCGGGGTTGAACCGGGCGCGGTCGAGCTTCTCCACGGTCGTCAGCAGGAGGCGCTCCGCTCCCCCGCGGCCGAGCGACTCGATCAGAAAGAGGACGCGCAGCGGACGCTCCACCTACCTGGCCGGTCCCTGGAGACGCACGTTCGAGCGAGCGGCGACGCGCTGCCGCACGGACAGCCGGGCTTCCCTACGAAGACGCCAGATCGCGTACATGTCCTGGATTCCCACCGCGCAGAAGACGAAAGCCAGCGGCATGATTTGCGCACGGTGCCGGTAGGCCGTGCCGACATTCCCCTCAACCATGGCGTAGGCGACTGTCGTGACCATCAGGATCGCGGCCGGCACAGTATACGACCTCGCGTCGTGTCTCAGAGCCAGGATCGCTCCCCAAATTCCCGCGGGAACCAACAGGTACCAGAGAAGAACCTCCGGAAGGGTGAACGTTTGCAAAGCGCCGGAAATCGACCATGGAAACGGCGCGAAGAGGAAGTACACCAGCCCAACCGGAAGGAAGAGGAGCGCGCCGACCGGCGACGACACGTCGAAGTTCTCTCCGTATGCGGAGCCCGCTCCGAAGGCGAGATCCTGTCGCAGGTACTCGACGCGTTGAAGGGAAGGCTCTTCGAACAGGCTGCCGCCCGCCCCCGTCATCTGAAGCGCGACGACAAGGACCGACATCAATACGACACCCATTGCGAGCGCACGGAGCGGGCGCCGACTATTGCCCATGGCAATACCGGCAACGGCGGGGATGCCGACGATTACGGTGAGATACTCCCGGAAGACGGCAAGGAGAGCGAGTGGAACGAATGCCATGACCAGATCCCACACCTTCCTCCGCCGCTGAAATCGAACCGCCAGCATAACGACGAGCGAGATCAGGAAGATCGCAGGGGCCTCCCGCACGTTCAGGACCGACCAGAGGAGGAGCGAGGGAAAGAACAGCGTCAGCCACACCGCCGTCCGGGCGATCCTCGGCTGATTCGGGACGATACTGGCGAGCGTGTAGTAGACGGGAATGGCACACCACGTCATGAGGAATATGTTGACCACCGCCACCGCCGCTTTCGCCGGCCCGAAGATCAGGAAGGCGACCGCATTCATGGTCGGGAAGCCGACCTGGAGGCTACCGCGCAGCTTGCTCGGCACGGGCCCACGGCCCTGCCAGCTATCCAGGAGGCCCTGACCCAAGAGCTCAAACGAACCCTGGTCCGGGGCGAACACATACGGACCGACCGTCTGGTGGATGAGGGCGAAGAGCAACAGACGGACGCCCGCCGCCAGGAGCATCACCGGTAGCAGGAATTGCCCGACCGATCGATCCGTCTGGAGCTTCGCCAGCACCAGCGAGATCATGATCCCCACGCCACCCAGGAGCGTCACCGCGAATCGGGAGTTGGGGTCGCTGACGCCGAGCGCCGCCGCCGCCAATCCCACCACGGCCACGAGGGGCGCGAGCGTGAGGACTGCCGGGAGCCCGGCCCGCCCGCGCCCGCCGTTTCGGACGCGAAGTTCCTGCGGGGCGTGGTTCAAAAAGGCCATCTCCTGGCGAGTCGGGCAGGGAGTCGAACAATGGTGGGCAAGGCGAAACCGGTCAACGCGGGGAACGGCGACTCAGCGCGGCTCAAGTGGCCCGGAGGAGAAGGTTCCCGTGCGAGCCGGGCCGCCACTCTCCCGTTAGCCGCCGCACCTCGGGGGTCGACCCGATGTCGTAGGCGCGGTAGCCGATCGGCGACAGCAGGCCGGACAACTCGAGGGCGGCGGCCCGGGTCAGCACTTCCATCACCAGGGCTGGACGGTGCTCTCGCAAGGTGTCCATCATGCCTCGAATCACACTCGCCTCGTGTCCCTCGACGTCGATCTTGACGAGATCAGGGGCGATACCATGGGCTTGAGCGTAGTGATCCATTGTGACAGCGGGGACCTGCTGGGGCGCTACTTGATGCCCCGTCAAGAAGTCCGCCTCGAGGGAGGCCGAGAGCGGGCTTCGGCCCGTCGGAGTGAAGAGCGTGACCACACCATCGGTGTCGGACACCGCAGCGCGCACGCACTCCATTCGCTCTCCGTTCAGCCGGGAATTCTCCACCAGGCGCTCGAAAACCTCCGCCACTGGCTCGAACGCCACCACGCGCGCCTGCGGACTGACGGACGCGCCCACCAAGCCGAAGAGCCCGGAGTGGGCGCCGACGTCGAGGATACATCGAGCGTCGGCGGCCAGCGTCCTCCATAGGGCCACGGTCTCCGCTTCCCATCCGTCATCGAGTCCTCTCCAGAAGAGCTCGTTCTCCAACTGGTTTCCCCGGTGCCTCATGCGGAAGCCACCGCCCTCCCCCGTGACCCGGAACACTCCATCGAAGTGAAGATGCCGGAAAACGGGTTCGGGGATGGAAGACACGCGGCGCAGCACTTCGAAGACCGGCTGCTTTCCCGGGACCAACGAGTACGCTCGGCGTGCGAGGGCGCGGAATTCGACGGTCATGGGCACGCTCGCTCTCGTCGTCCGGGGGCCAGGGTGGCCATGAACCAGCAGATGGAGGTCATCGTCGACGCGGCCACGGAGTCATCGGCTCATGAACCGGATAGCATCCGACGGAGTCGCACGTCCCACACTGCCGTAGCAGCCATCGCCACCCCGATGAAGGCAACGAACCCAACCGTACCGGCCACCGGCGCCATCGTCTGGCTGCCCAACATCAGGGACACTACAAGGAGTCCGACGGACGCCGCGAGCGGCCGGGCCGCCGCGCGAATGAAGCTGACGTCACCCAGGGCACGGTGCATCAACGGGAGACGCAACGCCGGTCCGAGAACCAGAGCATACGCCAGGGCGTACAGCGCACCCCCAAGGGGCCCCTGCCAGTAGATGAGGGGAACACCTACCGCGAGAACCAGGAGTGCGTTCGCCACCGAAACCTTCCCCACATACCGCGTCTGGTCGGACAGAAAGGCGAGGGCACCCCAGTTCGTTCCGGAGACCGCGCGGATCCCGAAGGCAACCCCGAGAACAGACAGCGGAGCGGCAGCGCCCACCCAATCGGAGCCCAGCAAGAAGTGAAGCAGTGGACGCGAAAAGCCCGCGAGCCCCATCCCCAACGGTAGCGACACGAACGCGATGATCCGAGTCGAGTCGGCGAAGGCCCGGCGACGCTCCTCCAGCGTATCAAGGGCGCCGAGCACCGGCAGCGTGATCCGGTCCAGCGCCAAGGCAACTTCCTGAATCAGGGCGGGCACGTAAAACGCGACCGTGTAGACGCCCAACGCCGTATTCCCGTGGAAGTATCGCACCGCCAGATCATCGGCACGCTCACCCACGATGGCGAAGCCCGAGGTCCCGAACATCGGCACGGTGAATCGAAACGCGCCAGCGAACTCCTCCCGGTTCCACCGTATCGGGGGGAGGGGCCGGGCCAACCAGATCAGCCCGACGCCCCGCACGATCGTCATGACCGCGTGTCCCGCCGCCATCGAAGCGGCTGGTCGAACCCCACTCCGGAAGAGGACCACAGTCGCCCCGAGGCCGAGGACCATCGCCACGGCCTCCGTGACCTTCGGTCGCAGGAAGTCCAGACGTCGATCCAGGACGGCTTGGTACATCCCGGTGGGCCCGTCCAGCAGGGACAGCGTCAGGATGTACACGACGGTGGCCAGGTCCGGATCGCCGAGCCAGCGCCCGAGAGCGGGAGCCAGCAAAGCCATGGCCGCGGCCGTGGCCAAAGAAAGAGCGGTCGTAAGTATGAGACCGGCCGTGAGCGCCGCCGACAGGCGAGACTCCTCCACCTTGACGGCGTACTGACGGAATCCAGATTGGAGCAGCAGCAACCCGGGCGCCAGTACGATCAGCCCGGTGGAGTACGCACCGTACTGCTCAGGGAGGAACAGCCGTGCCAGCACAACGAGGCGGATCATACTGAACCCGCGCAGGACTGCCGTTCCCCCCACCTCCACGAAGGCCTTCCGCACGACCAGACGTGCGGTGGCCTCCCCCGTGTCACCCGTCACCGGCGACCCACGACGAGAAGGGTGTTCGCAAGCCGTGCTCGGCGGCTCACCCGGTACACAAGCCCACTGATCCGATCCAGCCCGTTGCCCAGGAGGGGCGGCACCGACCCCCATCCACGGACTTCCGGAACATCACGTAGGTCCGTGGAGCCGCCGGTCGACACCTCCTCCACCGTGAGGCCCGCCTGCTCGAACAACATCGTGAGGCCGCGAGGGCCGAGATGGTGAAGATGGCCGTATTGAGCGAGGTCGAAATAGGACCACCATCGTCCGTGCAACCGGGCAGTCAGACCCTCCGCGTTCGGCATGGAGGCGACAACCAGGCCACCGGACCGCAGGCGGGCGACGGCTTCCACGAGGAGTTCACGAGGCCGCGGAACGTGTTCGAGTACATCCCAAAACGTGACGGCATCGAAGCTCGGGACGGCGCGCAGCGACGAGAGCGTCCCACACACGAGGCGAGGAGCGTGCAGCCGGAGACGCGCGCTCTGGAGCGGGTCGATCGCCAACTCGACGCCCACCCCACTCCAGCCCACCGACTCCGCGGCGTCCAGGAACCGTCCGTCCCCACACCCGACGTCGAGCACGCGGCCGGTGGATCCCTTCAGCCTCACCAGGTCGCGGGCGCGCTCCGGCCAGACTCGCTCGTCGGGTCGGTCGAATACGGCCGCCCACTTCCCCTCTCCGTGCTCGCGGGCGTAGCGTGCCTGGAGTTCCGCTTCCGTAGGAACCGGGTGGACGAACTGAGACCGGCAGCTTCCGCAGCGCCGAACGGGAACCGACCATGCGTTGTCCACCACGTTCGTTTCGTCTGCCCCGCATATCGGGCAATACGTCGGGCACTCGTCGGTCACCGTATCATAGGACCCCCACCGACCTCTTGCTTGCTGTAGTCTTCGGAACGACATAAACATACGCCGATGCGGATTCTGCTCGTCCACAACGTGCCAATCTGGCATCCCCACGCCGGCGGTGGCCAGCGCATCAATCACGACATCGGTGTCGGGCTTGCGCGTCTCGGTCACGATGTGACGGTAATCCACGTCGGGGGCGGCGAGAACGAGCCGTCGGGCCTGCCGTTCTCGACAATCACGGTCTCCTACAGCGGGCGACCCCTCGTCGCAGCCGCTCGGGTCGCACGAGCCGCCCGCCGGCATCTACGTGCCGCCGGCGCGGACGTCGTCTACGCCAGCGCGAAGGAAGGTGGGTTTCTCCGGCGGGTTCTCCCGCCCGGGGTGGGACTGATGGCCACGCATCACCATCCGGACCCGCCACCCCTCCCCCGTCTCGACTGGTTCGGATCTCCCGTACGGTCGGTCCGGCTCGCCCGGAGATCTCAGAGCGCCCTCCTGGACGCGGCTCTCCTCCGTTCCGCTCACCATCTGACGACCGTATCGGTCTGGAGCGCGGACCGGCTCAAGAAGCTCGGGTATGTCCCGCCTGACCAACGGTTCGCGACCGTTCGGAACGGGCTTCGGGAGGAGTGGTTCGCCCCGCCCCCCGACCCGTCCGGGAACGACGCCACCGACCTGTTCCTGGTGGGACGGCTGGACCGGCAAAAGGGGGTGGACGTATTGCTTCGGGCGCTGGCCCGGCCCGAGCTCCACGGGCGAACCCTGCGCGTCGTAGGTGACGGCCCCGACCGCGCCGTGCTGGAAGGGCTTGCTCGCGATCTCGGCGTCGGCGACCGCACGATCTTCGAGGGCGGCGCGGACAACGACCGGGTCCGTGCGCTCATACGCGACTCCCACGTCGTCGCGTTGCCCTCGCGGTCCGAGAATTATCCGCTCGTAGTCCTCGAGGCCCTTGCCGCTTCGATGCCCGTGGTGGCGACCACGGTCGGCGGGATTCCCGAGATGGTCAAGAACGAGCGGCACGCGCTCCTCGTACCACCGGACGACGTCACAGCTCTCGCCGCGGCACTCGCACGGCTCCTGAGCGACCCCGTGCTTCGGCGGCGTCTGGGCGCCGCCGGTCGAGAGCGGGCCGAGGAGCATCGTTGGGCTCGCATCCTCCCCCGGGTGGAAGAAGAGCTGCTGGTGACCGCGGAGTTGGCGGGCGGCCAAGGGGTCGGCTAAGCGCCTAAGAGCCCGCCAGGGAACAAATGCTACATTCGGTCGGACCGGCCGCCGCCCGATACCCGTCCACCGTTCGCCGGGCGGCGGCCGCCCAGGTGAAGTCCCCCGCCCGCTGCAGTCCCGCAGCCCGAAGCCTCTCACGTTCGCCGTCGTCTCCGATCACCCCGAGGACCGCGGATGCGAACGCATCCACGTCCTCAGGGTCGGCGACCACACCTGCACCCCCCACCACCTCCGGCACGGCGGTCCGGTTCGAGGCGACCACGGGCAGTCCGCACGCCATCGCCTCGACAATCGGAATGCCGAACCCCTCGTACAAGGTCGGGTAGACGAGCGCCTCGCCCCCGGAGTACAGAGCCACCAGATCGGAGCGGTCGACACGGCCCAGGATACGGACCCGCTCTCGGAGCCCGTGGCGGTCGATGGCCCGCTCGAGGGCGTCGCCGCTCCAGGCGGACACACCCTGCACGCGCGCCCCTTCGATCTGGGGACGCATCCCGATGAGGACGAGGTCGAGCGCCGGGTCCTCCCCGGCAAGCCGGGCGAAGACCTCGATCAAACCCACCACGTTCTTCCTGCGCTCTCGACTGCCAACGTAGAGCACGTACGGGCGCGCCAAGCCGTGCGCCGCACGGCAACGGCTCACCTCCACCCGTTCGGAAGGACGAAAGCCGGCGGCAGCGCCGTTGTAGGTCACGCGAATTCTCTCGAGCGGGACCGAAAAGCGTTCGGCGAAGCGGCGGCGCGTATAGTCGGAGACGGTGAAGATGACGGCCGCGTTTCGCGCGACGCTCTCGTTGATCCGTCGGTGCATGGAGACCACGTCCTCGGAATACCAATCGGGTCGGTCCAGTGGCCCGAGATCGTGTACCGTAGCGGCGAGGGCCGCGGTCGCCCGAGCCGGGTGGATCCAGTCCGAGGCATGGAACACGTCGATCGGCCCCGACCACCGCTCGACAGGCGGCCAGCCGAGTCGGTCCCACGCGAACCGGAGGACCCTCGAGGGTAGGCGCGGGTTGATGACGGGGACGGCAGGGAGAGCATAAGGCGCCGCCGGGCGGGCCACCCCGCGGTGATTGAAGAAGACCCGCAGGTCCACACCCCTCTCGCTGCCCTCAGCGGACTCCGGAAGACCCACCATGGCCATGAGCAACTCACCGGTATACCGCCCGATTCCAGTCTCCGGGTAGGCGAGCGCGCCGCCGTCCACAGCAACACGGATGCTCACACCGCCCCTTCGAGCCCCGACCCAGGTTCGGAGCTGACCCTGGCGTCTCGGGCCTCCCGCGCCGATCGCTCCGCGTAGGCCAGCCCCGTGAGGCCGAGCAGCAGCCACAGATGCCGTAGGTCTTCGCTCGCGAGGAACATGGAGTTGACGCCGGCGCCGATCCAGGCGAGGCGGAGGGACGTAGTCAACCGATCGTCCGCCCCCGCCAGCGCGCTCCGCAGACAGACATAGAGGCCCACCGCGAACAGCCCCGCCCCGATCAGGCCGAACTGGCCCAGGACCGATAGCACGATGTTGTGCGCGTCCCACAACATCGCCGCGCCCCCTGTCACCGGATCGGCCACCTGGGCCAGGTAAGGGCTTGCACCGACACCGAAAATGGGGGCCTCGGCGATCGCGCGGAGGCTGGCCCTCCAGATTGCCGGGCGAAGCCCACTCGTTGCGATCTCCGCACCCCCGACCTGAAAGTCCACGGGCACGAGTAGGGCCACCACGGTGACCCCCGCGACGAGGCTTCCGCCCACCCGTAGGAAGCGTCCCCATCGACCGACGTGGCCCCAACGCCCGGCCACGATCGCGACGACCCCCAGGCCGACCCACGCGGTCGAGAGGCTGCCCACCAGCGCGGCGCCCAACCCGACGGCCAACGCCCCGGCGAGACGCCGTGTACGCAGCGAGTAGTGCGGGAATCTTGCCCACAGCAGGACGAAGGTCACGAGTACGTAGTCGCCGAGCATGTTGGGGTGTACGAACGGGCCGGTCGGCCGGGGGAACGGAAGTCCGCTCACCCCGCCGGCCTCGTAAACGAGTCGCGAGGCGAGGGCACCGTCCGTGACCAATGAGATGGCAACCGAAGCCACCAGTGCCGCGGCCGCGCCGGCGAGCCACGCATCCACCGCCCGCCCCCACGTCCCACCGGAGGTCGCCACGGCGAGCGCCGCGACCGACATTCCGGCGACCGCGGCACCCTTCGCCAGGGCGTACTGGCCGTGGAAACCCCATAGGCCGGAGGCCGCGACCCAGACGCCGTAGACGACAAGCAGCACGATCCCGGCGACATAGCTTCGCCGTGGCCCACCCGCCGATCCGCGGGTCAAGGCACTCAGCGAGGCCAAGATGCCGGTCGGTTCCAGCGCAAGAAGAACCACCCACGAGAGCGCGAGGAAGCCGATGGCGAGGTCGGCTGCGGTGGCCACGGCCCCACCGACGGGAACCACCACGAGGTGACCGAGAGGCAACGAGAAGAGGGCGAGCTGTGCGACCCTCGTGTGAGGAGACACGGAGCCCCTCGCCGGGCCGGATTCGTACGACTCGCCTGATTCCATGGACCTCAACCTACCGATCTCCGGGTCGTCTCGGCGAGGTGCCGAACGTAGCGAAGCCCTCCCAGACGAGTCTGGAAGGGCTTCGCTACCGACATCAGACGGCGCGCGTCGTCAGGCGTCTACCTTGACCGGCGGAGCCTTCGTGATCTTGCCCGCCGAAATGCACGACGTGCAGACGCGGACTCGACGCCGCTGTCCCTCGGTATCGATGATCCGAGCCGGCTGGAGGTTGGGAAGCCAGCGGCGGCGGGTCTTGTTGTTCGCGTGGCTGACGTTGTTTCCCGTTGCGGGTCCCTTGCCACACACATAGCACACTCGAGCCATTTAATCGATTCCTACAGTTGTCGTCGTGTCCGACGCGGATCAGTTTCCGCCGCCGGCGTTTCCAGCATCGCCCTCGGGCGGCGCCGTGCCTGTGACCCGCACCCGTGTGGCCTCCAGGTAATGCGTCGCAAACTCGGCGGCGAGTCGGTCTCCTTCACTGATGCTTCCCGTGGTCACCCACGCCGACGCCACGGAGTCGCTCATGGCGGTCATGACGCCCGTTACCGTGGCCAGCTGTCCCGACCGCAGGGTCACGCCCTCGGCCTTCACACCCTCGTCGAACGACACGAGAAACGGGTTGCCGTTCGGCATGTCCAACCAGACGCCCTGAGTCCCGAGCGGGCTGGCCACCTCGACGTCCTCGAGAGAGATGATGCGACCCACATAGGGCGATGCATCCATCTGAATCGCTGTCGGGTTGAGAATCTCGCCCATCGCGTCGCGTTCGGCTCGCTCCGCCGCGATCCGTGCTTCCTCCTGGAGTTCGAGCTGACGCTCGTTTTCCGCACCGAGGTACAGCCAGTAGAGGAAGCCTCCGATGACGATGAAGGCCGCGATCATGAGAGGTACACCCAGGCTCGCGGCACCGCGTCGGGAAGCGTTGTAACGCATGTTGATCGTCCTATCTGGTTGGTGTGTCGGTCTGCGGAAGACGCGCAAACTAATCGACCAACTCGATCAGCGACATCTCTGCCGCGTCACCTTTTCGACTGCCGAGTTTCAGGATCCTCGTGTACCCGCCCGGGCGATCCGAAAAACGAGGCCCGATGTCGCCGAAAAGCGTACCGAGAACCTCACGATCCGCGATCTTCCGAGCGGCGAGGCGCCGTGCATGCAGATCGCCCCGCTTGGCCAACGTGATCAGACGCTCGGCATACGGGCGAAGCTCCTTCGCCTTGGCGGTCGTCGTCTCGATCCGGCCATGTCGGAAGAGCGACGTGGCCATGTTTCGAAGCATCGCGCGCCGATGCGCCGCGGTTCGATTGAGTTTCCGTCCCTTGATCCGGTGCCGCATCGCTCTTATTCCTCGCCGCTGTCAGCGGTTTCTGTCTCTTCCTCTAGGAAGAACAGACGCCCGTCGTCACCCTGTTCCAACCGAGTCCCAAAGCCCAGCGAGTGCTCTTCGAGAAAGTCGGAGATTTCCTTCAGCGACTTCTTCCCGAAGTTCTCGATCTTCAGCATCTCATCCTCCGAGCGCCGCACCAGATCGCCGAGCGTCCGGATGTTCTCCTTCTGCAGAGAGTTGCGGGAGCGGACGGACAGCTCCGCCAGATCCTCGATCGGCCGGACCAACAGATCCTGCAGACGATCCGAGACCGGGCTGGCCCCTGCCGGAGCGGCCTCTGGAATGCCACCCTCTCCGAAGTAGAGCATGTACTCGAGGTGCTTCCGAACCAGCGCGGCCGCATACCCGACGGCCTCTTCGGGAGCGACCGAACCGTCCGTCTCTACCTGGAGTGTCAGACGGTCGAAGTCGGTTCGCTGACCCACCCGAGTCTCCTCGACGGAGAAGTTGGCACGCCGAACCGGATTGTAGATGGAGTCGATCCGCACCAGGTCGACCGGTGCGCCGCGGGGAAGCTCGTGCTGATCCGCAAGGACGAACCCACGACCCTTGTTCACATAGAGCTCGACGCTGAGCGCCTTGTCTTCCTGATACGTGAACAGGTGGTGGTCTCCGTGGAGTACCTCCGCACCTGCCTTCGTCTCGATGTCCGCCGCCGTCACGGCGCCGCTCTTGCTCACGTTGATCTCGAGCACGGCCTCGTCCACGTCGTCGTCCAACTGAACAACCAACGACTTGAGATTCTGGATGACCTGATGGACGTCCTCGACCACACCACCGATCGTCTGATGCTCGTGCACCACACCGTCGATCCTGAACGCCCACACGGCTGAACCGCGCAGCGAACTCAGCAAGACACGGCGGACCGAATTCCCCAGCGTGTGGCCGAAGCCACGCTCCAGGGGCTCGATGACGAATCTGGCCGACCGGCCATTGCTGGAAACTTCGTCGGCTTCGACTCGCTCAGGGAGTACCAACCCAGTGAGATCTATCTCCACAATTTCCTCCTGCAGGTCTGCGGCGTCGCGAACCGGGGGACAGAAAAACACCGTCCCCGGCCCACGGTTGGATTACTTCGAGTAGAGCTCGACGATGAGCTGTTCCTGAACGGCCAGCGGAATGTCATCCCGCGTCGGCCTCCGTACCATGCGTCCCACGCGCGCCTTCTCGTCCAACGCCAACCACTCCTGCAGCGAGGGACGCGTACGCGCCTCGAGGCTGGCTTGCACGGGAAGGATGTCTTTGGACGAGGCCTTGACAGCGATCTCGTCGCCGGGCGTTACCTGGACGCTCGGCACATCCGTGACGCGCCCGTTCACTTCAACGTGACGATGGCGGATAAGCTGGCGGGCCGCAGCCCTGCTCACGGCGAAGCCCATGCGGAAAATCACGTTGTCCAGCCGAGACTCCAAGGCGATCAGCAGGTTCTCACCCGTGATCCCATCCGTCTTCGCGGCGGACTCGAACAGGTTCCGAAATTGCTTCTCGTGCATCCCGTAGATCCGCTTCACTTTCTGCTTCTCGCGGAGCTGCACGGCGTAGTCTGACTGCTTCCTACGGCGAGCCTGTGCGGGTCCGTGCTGCCCCGGGGGGTACGCACGGCGATCCACGGGGCACTTGTCGGTATAGCACTTCTGACCCTTCAAAAAGAGCTTCTGCCCTTCTCTGCGGCAGAGCCTGCAAACGGGTCCGGTATGACGAGCCATTCTTCAGATTCCTTAGACGCGGCGCTTCTTGGGAGGGCGGCACCCGTTGTGCGGCAGGGGTGTGACGTCCTGGATGGACTTGATGTGGAGCCCGGCGGTGGCCAAGGCCTGGATGGCGGACTCACGTCCCGAGCCGGGGCCCTGAACGCGCACATCCACACGCTTCACCCCGAGCTGGACCGCCTCGCGGCCCGCTTGCTCGGCTGCCATGGTGGCGGCAAAAGGCGTGGACTTCTTCGAGCCCTTGAAGCCGGCCTTGCCGGCGGACGCCCACACGACCGCATTTCCCTGACGGTCCGTGATGGTGATGATCGTGTTGTTGAAGGTCGCCTTCACGAAGGCGAGGCCTTCGGCTTCAACGACCTTCTTGGCGCGCTTGGCGCGGGTTTTGGGCTTGGCCACGTGTCTTGCCTTGTTCCTTGTTGCCTACAATGCGGATGCGGCGGGCCGGGGAGAGTCCCCGTAAAGCGCGCCGCATCGGGTTGATCGAGAGCCCCGAGAGGAGCTCGGTAGAGCGCCTACTTCTTCGGCGCCTTCTTCTTACCAGCGATCGGACGGCGGGAACCTTTGTGGGTCCGCGCGTTCGTATGAGTCCGCTGGCCACGAACCGGAAGGCCACGCCGATGCCGCAATCCGCGATAGCAGCCGATGTCCATGAGCCGCTTGATGTTCATGGACACTTCGGTGCGAAGCGCGCCCTCGACCTTGAACTTCTCCAACTCCCGACGAATGCGGTTCACGTCATCGTCGGAGATATCCTGTGTCCGACGATTCGGATCCACACCACACGATTCGAGAATCTGGCGAGCCCGAGTGTCACCGACCCCGTAGATATAGGTGAGGGCGACCTCGATCCGCTTGTTACGCGGAAGGTCTACTCCGGAGATACGTGCCATTCAGTTGGTTCCTCGTTGTCCCGCTATCTGAGGGGCGGCGGCGTGAGTTCGGATGCAGGGGTAGGCGGGCGAGGACGCGCGACCGAGGCATACTCTTCGTACGCCGCAGGTCGCGACCCGGAGCCCAAAGACGCCCTGCGCCGAAATCACGTCGCTCAGCCCTGCTTCTGTTTGTGCTTGGGGTTACGACTACAAATGATGCGAACGACACCACGGCGACGAATCACCTTGCAATGTTCACAGATCGGTTTGACGCTGCTTCTGACCTTCACGGCTTCTATCTCCACGTGCGTTTGTGGCAGAGCTTTGTAGTATAACCAGGAGCGCCGGTGCCTTCAAGCGGGCGCTTGGACTCCCGCGGTGCCCGCAGGAGCCGGTGCCATGGTCAGGATCCGGGGACCGGACGCGGTGATGGCCACCGTGTGCTCGAAGTGTGCGGCGCGCGAACTGTCCGCCGTCACGACGGTCCACCCATCGTCGAGCGTTCGGATATCGACCGTACCCGCCGACAGCATCGGCTCGATAGCCAGGACCATGCCTTCTCGAAGCAACGGACCGAAGCCGGGCCGACCCACGTTCGGGACCTGCGGATCCTCGTGTACCTCCCGCCCGATCCCGTGTCCCACCAGGTCACGGATGATCGCCAGACCGGATCCCTGCACCGTGCGGACCACCGCCGCGCCAAGATCACCGATGTGGTTGCCCCGCTCGGCCGCTTCCGCGGCGGCGTCCAGCGACTGTCGTGTCACGTCGAGAAGGCGGGCCGAGGCATCGTCGACATCCCCGACAGGGAAGGTCCAGGCGGAGTCGGCACACCAACCGCCCAGGCGGACACCCACGTCGATGGTCACCAGGTCCCCCTCGTCCAGGATCACCCGATCCGAAGGGATCCCGTGGACCACTTCCTCGTTGACCGAGATACAGACGCTTCCAGGGAAGCCGTACAGTCCCTTGAACGCCGGGACGGCGCCGTCGTGGTCCGTGATGTAGGTATCGCAAAACCGATCGAGCTGTTTCGTCGAACGCCCGGGCCGCACCTCGTCGTCCAGCGCCGTCAACAGGGTCCCGATGATCGCCCCGCTTCGGGCCATTGCGTCGATCTCTTCGGCGGTCCTCAGGTGGATCATGTTGCCACCAGACCGACCGCGCTTCGGAAGTCGGAGTAGATCAGGTCGACGTCGCGGTCCGCCTCGATCACGACCTGCTCGGCCTCCGTCGCGCCGTACCACTCGATGAGCGGCGCAGTCTGCTCCTTGTAGACCTCGAGCCTGCGCACCACCGTGTCCGGGTCGTCATCCTTTCGATGGATCAGCGCGGCCCCGCACCGGTCGCATACCCCCTCGACTTCCGGTGGCGTGAAGTGAACGTTGAACACCGCACCGCAGTCGGGACAGCTCCGCCGGCCCGACAGGCGTTTGATCAGCGTCTCGTCCGGAGCTTCGAACACCACGACACGGTCCACCCTCCGACCTACCGCGTCCAGGACTCCAGCCAGACCCTCTGCCTGGGCAACGGTACGTGGAAAACCGTCAAAGAGGATTCCAGACCCGGAGGTCAACACCGAGAGATACTCGCGCACGAGATCGAGAATCAGGCCGTCAGGAACCAATTCACCGGCGTCCATGAACGTCTGGGCCCGCTTGCCCAGCTCGGTGCCGTCACGGCGTGCCGCCCGGAGGAGGTCACCCGTGGAGACATGCGCCCACCCGGCATCGTCCGCCAGGCGAACTGCTTGCGTCCCTTTGCCGACACCCGGAGGCCCGAGGAGAATTACGACCATGACGTTCGAGGAGGGATTGCGGCGCTACATGTAGCGCTGCCGACCCCTCATTTTGACGCGCCCCTTCTTCATGAAGCCGTCGTAGTGGCGGAGCAGAAGCAACTGCTGCGCCTGCTGAACGGTATCCAGTCCTACGCCGACCACGATCAGGAGGCTGGTACCTCCGAAGAAGAACGTGTTGATGTTGAAGATGTCGAAAATCCAGAACGGGACGAGCGCGATCAGGGCCAGATAGATCGAGCCGGGTAGCGTGACGCGGGTCAGCACGCGATCGATGTACTCGGCCGTGCGGGCTCCCGGCTTCACACCCGGAATGAACGCACCCTGCTTCTTCAGATTCTCCGCCAGGTCGATCGGGTTGAAGATGATGGCGGTGTAGAAGTAGGTGAAGAAGACGATCAGCAGGCCATACGTGATGTAGTAGGCGGCCGTCTGCGGCTGGAACATGTCGGACAGCGTCTGGAGCAGGGGCATGCTCGAGAACGCGGCCAACGTACCCGGAATCACGATGAATGACTGCGCGAAAATGATCGGCATCACGCCCGCGGAATTCACGCGGAGCGGAATGAAGCTCTTCTGCCCTTCACGGATGCGACCCCGGCCCACGACCTTCCGAGGGATCTGCACCGGAATCTTCCGGGCCGCCATCGTCATTGCCACGACACCGGCGCTCACGAGAATCACCACCGCAATCAGCGCGATTCCGCTGAACACGCTCAGCTCACCCAGCGTGAACGCCTCCCAGGTCCGCACGACAGCGGCGGGAAAGCCCTGGATGATCGAGAAGAAAATCAGGAGGCTCATTCCGTTCCCGATCCCGCGCTCCGTGATCTGCTCACCGAGCCACATCACGAACAGCGCGCCGACCGTCAGAACCAAGACCGTCGTGAACGTGAAGACGATCCCGGGCGTCCGAACGGCCTCGGGAATAGCCGAAAGGAAGGCCGAGTAGCCGTATGCCTGGAGTGCGGAAAGCACCACCGTGGTGTACCGCGTCCACTGCGTCAGCTTCTTGCGGCCGTCTTCGCCTTCTTTCTGCAGCTTCTCGATGGTCGGGAAGACCGCAGCCAGCAGCTGGAACATGATGCTGGCAGAGATATACGGCATGATGCCGAGGGCGAAGATCGTGGCCCGACTCAGGCCACCTCCCACGAACATGTCGTAGATCCCGAAGAACGTGCCTTCGAGCTGGCTGAACTGCTGGCGCAGCGCGCCCACGTCCAGACCGGGTACGGTGATGTGCGCACCGACTCGGTAGATGAGGAGCATCGCGAGCGTGAAAAGGATCTTGTCCTTCAGCTCGGGCACTCGTAACAGATTCGCGACCGGATTGTTCGCCATGGTCTACAAAGGCCTCGGGGGCTTCCTACTCGGCGTCGGCGGCACCGAGGACGCTCACAGAGCCCCCCGCCGCCTCGATCTTTTCCCGCGCGCTCTTGCTGAAGGCGTGAGCCTCAACGGTGAGCGCTTTCTCTACGTCTCCAACGCCGAGAATTTTCACGGGCTTGCGACTCGACCCGATCAGTCCGGCGGTCTTCAGCCCCTCCACGGTCACATCGCCGTCGAAGCGGGACAGCTCCCGAACGTTGACGACCTGGTACTCGACCCGGTTGATGTTCGTGAAGCCGCGCTTCGGGATGCGGCGATGCAACGGCATCTGGCCGCCCTCGAACCTCGGGTGCACGCTGCCACCCGAACGGGACTTCTGGCCGTTCGCTCCGCGGCCGGCCGTTTTGCCGAGGCCGGAACCCGGTCCGCGCCCCACTCGCTTCCGATTGCGGTGCGAGCCGGGAGACGGCTTCAAATCATGAAGTTCGGACATAGTCTCAATCCTCCAGTTCGCGCACGGAAACCATGTGCGAAACCTGATTGATCATTCCGCGGATGGCGGGTGAATCGTCATGGATGACAGACTGCTGATGCCGTTTGATCCCCAACGCCTCGATGGTCCGGCGATGTTTCCCCTGCCGACCGATGCCACTACGCGTCTGGGTGATCTCCAGCCGTACCTTCTTACTCTTAGCCACGTCGGACTCCCAGGGCCTCCACGGAGATACCCCGCTCCTCGGCGACCTGTTCGGCCGTGACGAGGTGCTGGAGTCCGTGCATCGTGGCCCGAACCACGTTGATTGGGTTGTTCGTGCCCAGACTCTTGGTGAGCACGTCCTTGACGCCTGCCGCCTCGAGCACCGCACGGACAGGTCCACCGGCAATCACGCCGGTACCGGGAGCGGCGGGCCGAAGCAGCACCCGACCCGCACCCCACTCCCCGATGATGTCGTGAGGGAGCGTGCCGTTCTCGAGCGGGATCTCGACCATGTTCCGCTTGGCGCGCTCGAAAGCCTTCCGTATGGCCTCGGACACCTCGTTCGCCTTCGCGAGTGAGACGCCGACCTTTCCCTTCTGGTCGCCGACTGACACGAGGGCGGAGAACGAGAACCGACGTCCGCCCTTCACCACCTTGGCGACCCGGTTGATGTGGATGACGTTCTCGACGAGATCGCTTTCACGGCCCCGGCCGCCACCCCTTCGGTTTTCCCTGGCCATCAGAACTTCAAGCCTCCCTCGCGCGCGCCATCGGCGAACGCTTTGACCCGACCGTGATAGCGGTAGCCGCCCCGATCGAACACGATGGATTCGATGCCTTCCGCCTTCGCCTTCTCTGCCAGCGCCTTGCCCGCGGCAAAGGCCTGCTCGACCCGCGGGTTGCCTCCCTCGGCCGAGAAGTCACGCAACCCGGCAGAAACCGTGGACAGACCCAGCAGGGTCCGACCAGTCTCGTCGTTCACCAGTTGGCCCTCGATGTTCTTCAGCGAACGAAACACCACGAGCCGCGGTCGCTCCGCCGAGCCGGACACCTTGTTCCGCACCCGGTTGTGGCGCCGCTTCCGCTGGAGGAACCGACTCTTCTTCAGCTTGCTCTGCTTGATCATGATCAGGCTCCGGCCGTCTTACCGGCTTTGCGCCGCACGTGCTCGCCCTGATACCGCACGCCTTTGCCCTTGTAGGGCTCCGGCGGACGGAACGAACGAATCTCGGCAGCAGTCTGGCCGACTTTCTGTTTGTCCGTACCCGACACGATCACCGTCGTCGGGGTGGGTGTCTCGATGTTGACGCCGTCGGTCGGCTGATAGTCGATCGTGTGCGAGAAGCCGAGGCTCAAGATGACCCCCGAGCCCTTCTTCTCGGCCTTGTAGCCGACGCCTATGATCTCGAGGTTCTTCGAAAAGCCGTCCGTGACCCCTTCGACCATATTGGCGACGAGGGAGCGCGTCAGTCCGTGGAGCGCCTTGTGGCGCTTCTCGTCCGACGGGCGTCCGACCCGAATCTCGCCGTTCTCGACCGCCATCTCCATTTCGGGATGGAACTCCATGTCGAGTGCACCCTTGGGTCCTTTCACCGTCACGACGCCATCCTGGACCTTGACGTCCACACCCTTCGGCACCGCGACCGGCATCTTTCCGATTCGTGACATTGCTCGTGCCCCCTACCAGACCACGGCCATCAGCTCTCCACCCACACCCTCGGAACGAGCGGTGCGGTCGGAGAGCAGGCCGGCGGAAGTGGACAGGATTGCCATACCCAGACCGTTGCGGACGCGCGGGATATCGGACACCCCCACGTAGTGCCGACGGCCCGGACGCGAGATCCGCTCCAGGTGTCGGATGACGGGCTGGCCTTCATGGTACTTGAGATACACCCGAAGCACGCCGAAGCGGCCATCGTCCAGCACTTTGAAGGCGTGGACGTAATGGTTGTCGGCGAGGATCTTGGCGACCTCGACCTTCTTGTTCGAGACAGGCATGTCCACCCACTTGTGGCCCGCCCTTCCAGCGTTCCGGACGCGGGTGAGCATGTCTGCAATTGGATCGGTCATCATGGTCGGTTCGGTCCCTTACCAGCTCGACTTGCGAACACCGGGGATCTCTCCCCGAAGTGACATCTCCCGGAAACAGATTCGGCACAGGCCGAACTTCCGGAGGAAGGCCCGGGGCCGACCGCAACGCTGGCAACGATTCCGATGCCGCACCGCGAATTTCGGCTCCAACTTCCCTTTCTCAACGAGCGCCTTTCTAGCCATTTCTTACCTCGAATCCTCTAACTGTAGACGTCAGGCGCCGGCGCCGATGGCGACCGGGACATGCCCGCGGAATGGGAAGCCCAACTGGCGAAGCAAAGCCACCGCCTCGTCGTCCTTATCAGTGGACGTCACGAACGTGATGTCCATCCCGTGAATCTGATTCACCTGGTCGTAATTGATCTCTGGGAACATGATCTGCTCTTTCACGCCCATCGTGTAGTTGCCCCGACCGTCGAAGGAGCGCGTCCGCAAGCCGCGAAAGTCGCGGATCCGGGGGATCGCCGTGCTGATCAACCGGTCGAGAAAGAACCACATGCGGTCCTTCCGGAGCGTCACGGACGCACCCACAGGCATTCCCTCGCGCAGAGCGAAGTTCGATATCGATCGCCGTGCCCGGTTCACGACGGGCTTTTGGCCCGTGATGATGGCCAGTTCCTCAAGTACGCTGTCGAGGAATTTCTGGTTCTTGGTGGCCTGACCCACACCGACGTTGATCACGATCTTCTCGAGCCGCGGTATCTGATGCGGGTTCACGAAGCCGAACTCCTCCTGGAGCGCGCTCTTCGCCTGCGTCTCGTAGTGTTGTTTGAGCCTGGGTTCCATTGTCGCCTTGACGTTTGCCCACTGGGGCGTCCATCTGAAATTCGAGAACGAGCCGCGCGTGCCGAAGCCCGTCCGTCCGCTCCGACTAAACCGTCGGAATCGGGTTGCCGCTCTTGACCGACACCCGCTCCTTGCCGCCATCCCCCGAACGCTCGATCCGAATCCGACTGGCGTCACCCGTCGCGGGATCGACCAGCATCACGTTGGACATGTGAATCGGCGCCTCGAAGCTGATGATGCCGCCATCCGGATTATCCTGGGTGGGACGGGTGTGGCGCTTACGCATGTTCACACCCTCGACGCGGACCCGATCCTTGTCCTTCACGACTTCGAGCACGGTGCCCTCGAGATCGCGATCGTTGCCGCGGATCACGCGAACACGATCGCCCTTACGAATTCTATGCTTGGTCGCCATCACAACACCTCGGGCGCCAAAGATACGATTTTCATGTACTTCTTCTCCCGCAGCTCCCGGCCTACCGGGCCGAAGATCCGCGTTCCGCGCGGCTCACCCTGAGGGTTCAAGATGACCGCCGCGTTGTCATCGAAACGGATATAGGTCCCGTCTCTGCGACGGGTCTCTTTCGCCGTGCGAACGACGACCGCCTTCACGACGTCGCCTTTCTTGACGCCCGCGTTGGGGATCGCGTCCTTGACGGTGGCGACGATCACGTCGCCGACCCCGGCATAACGCCGCCGCGATCCGCCAAGCACGCGAATGCAGAGCGCTGATTTGGCTCCCGTGTTGTCCGCGATCCGGAGGACCGACTCCTGCTGAATCATCTCAGTCTCTCAATTCAAGAAAGTTCAAGCGGCGCGCCGTGGCGCGGGTCGCTGTGTTACTCGGGGCGCTCGAGAAGCTCGATCACCCGCCACCGCTTCGTCTTCGAAAGCGGACGCGTCTCCATGATGCGGACGCGATCACCCACCTGGTACTCGTTCTTCTCGTCGTGCGCGTGGTACTTCTTCGTCCGCGCCACCTGCTTCCTGTACAGCGGATGCGGGAACTGACGCTCGACGGTCACGGTCACGGTCTTGTCCGTCTTGTCACCGACGACCGTGGCCATTCGCACCTTCCGGCTGGCGCGATCGACACTCTCCTGCGGCTTGGTCTCACTCATGGCTCTCGTCGTTACCCGTTCTGAGCGGCGAGCTCGCGCTCCCGCTGAAGCGTCTTCAGGCGCGCGATGTCGCGCCGGATGTGCCGTATCAAGGTCGGATTCTCGAGCTCCATGACGGTCGTCTGGAACCGGAGCTTGAACTGCTCTTCCTTGAGTTCTCTGAGACGCGCGGTGATTTCCGAGTCGTCCCATTCGCGTATTTCTTCGGCCTTCATCTGATAGTCTCCCGGGGCCTAGAGCTGCCGATCGCGCACGACGAATCGGCACTTGATGGGCAACTTGGCCGCCGCCAGTTCCATGGCCCTGCGGGCCGTCGGTTCGTCCACTCCTTCCAACTCGAACATGATCCGGCCGGGCTTGACCACGGCCACCCACTTCTCCGGATTCCCCTTCCCCTTACCCATCCGCGTTTCCGCAGGCTTTTGGGTGATGGGTTTGTCGGGGAAGATCCGGATCCAGACTTTTCCGCCACGCTTGATGTGCCGTGTCATGGCGATACGAGCCGACTCAATCTGCCGGTTCGAAATCCACGTCGGCTCGGTGGCCTGCAGGCCGTATTCGCCAAACGAGACCTTGCTGCCCCGCAGGGCGAGGCCCCTCATCCGGCCCTTATGTGTTTTGCGGTGCTTGACCCTTTTCGGCGCTAGCATCGTTCGATTCCCTGTTCAGTCGGCTCAGGCGCCCGTGGAGTAGGTCCGGCCACGCCGGTCTTCAATCACTTCGCCTTTGAAAATCCAGCACTTCACGCCAATGACCCCGTAGGTCGTCATGGCATGCAGCTGGGCATAGTCGATGTCTGCGCGCAGCGTGTGCAGCGGCACGCGACCCTCGTTGTATCCCTCGCGTCTCGCGATCTCGGCCCCGCCAAGGCGGCCCGAGCATTGGATCTTGATCCCTTCCGCACCCGCGCGGATCGCGGATTGAACGGCCCGCTTCATGGCACGCCTGAACGAAATCCGCTGCCGCAACTGGTGCGCGACGTTCTCAGCAATGAGGTACGCGTCGACCTCGGGCCGCTTGATCTCCTCGACGTTCACGGAGATCTCGCTGCTGGTCAGCACGGCAAGCTCGTCGCGCAGCTTGTCAACCTCGGCACCGCGCTTCCCGATGACGACGCCGGGTCGAGCGGTGTGCAGGGTGATCACGATCTTGCTCGGCTTCCGCTCGATCTCCACGTCGGCCAAGGCCGCGTGGGCCAACCGGCGCCGGAGATACTTCCGGACCGTCTCGTCTTCCATGAGGAGGCGGGGAAAGTCACGCTCCGCGTACCAGCGCGACTTCCAGTCCTTTACGATGCCGAGCCGGAACCCGATCGGGTGGGTCTTCTGTCCCATACTCTCTACGCTTCCTTGGAGTCCACGACCACAGTGATGTGGCTCGTTCGCTTACGGATGGGCGCCGCACGACCCTGCGCACGGGCGCGCCAGCGACCGAGCGTGGGGCCTTCGTCGACGAAGCATTCACGCACGTAGAGGTCGTCCACGTCCACGAAGTCGTCCGCGTCCTGTGCCTTCACCTGGGCGTTCGCCACGGCGGAACGGAGGGTCTTCCCCACCGGCTCCGACGCATTCTTCTTGGAGAACTGAAGAATCGCGTACGCCTCGTTCACCGACTTGCCACGGATCTGGTCCACGACGAGCCGCACTTTGCGCGGGCTCATACGGACGTGCCGTGCGATCGCTCTTGCATGCATGGTTCTCTACCGGGCCTTGGACCGCTTGTCTGCCAGCTTGCCCCCGTGACCACGGAACAGGCGGGTCGGCGAAAACTCACCGAGCTTATGGCCCACCATGTTCTCCGTGATGTACACGGGAATGAACTTGTTGCCGTTGTGAACGGCCACCGTATGCCCCACGAAGTCCGGAGATATCGTCGAGGCTCGGGCCCACGTCTTCACCACCTTCTTCTCGTTCTTCGAATTCATGATCTCGATGCGGAGAAGGAGGCGGTCGTCGATGTACGGGCCCTTCTTTACACTGCGCGGCATATCGTCAACTCCCTAGGACTTCGTGGCCTTACCGCGCTTGCGGCCGCGCACGATGTACTTACTGGATTGCTTCTTCTTGTTCCTGGTCTTCTTGCCCTCCGGCTTTCCCCAGGGGGATACCGGGGGACGACCACCGGACGTGCGGCCTTCACCACCACCCAACGGGTGATCGACAGGGTTCATCGCCACACCACGAACCTTCGGGCGACGTCCCCGCCACCGGCTCGCGCCGGCCTTGCCGAGCGACGTGAGCTCGTGGTCTCCGTTCCCGATCTCACCGACCGTGGCCAGACACTCCTTATGGATGCGTCGGACCTCGGTCGAAGGGAGACGAAGCGTCACGTAGTCTCCCTCCTTGGCCATCACCTGGACGCCGGCACCGGCCGAGCGAGCCATCTGCCCGCCCTTACCCGGCTTGAGTTCGACGTTATGGACGGTGGTACCGAGCGGGATCAGAGCGAGTGGGAGCGCACATCCATTCCGGACATCCGCCTCCGGCCCCGACATCACGGAGTCACCGACCTGCAGGTTCTTGGGATGGAGAATGTAGCGCTTCTCACCGTCCGCGTACGCAATCAGTGCAATGTTCGCGCTACGGTTGGGATCGTACTCGATCTCCTTGACGACGCCGGGGATCCCGAACTTGTTGCGCTTGAAGTCGACTCGACGATACCGACGCTTGTGACCGCCACCACGGCGACGGACGGTGATGTGCCCGTGGTGGTTGCGTCCGCCTTTGCCGGAAAGCGACTCGGTCAGGGACTTCTCCGGACCCTTCCGGGTGATCACGTCGCCGTCCAACGTGGACCGGAAGCGCGTACCGGGAGTCATGGCCTTGAATTTCTTGATACCCATGGTCAGCCCACCTCGTAGAACTCGATGTGGTCACCTTCAGCAAGGTGCACCACAGCCTTTTTGTAACCCGGACGGCGACCCTTCGAGAAGTTCTTGGCCATTCGACCGAGGAACGAGCGTCCGGCCTTCCCGCCGTACCGCATCGTGCGGACGCCGCTGACCGAAACGTCCCAGAGCCGCTCGACGGCCTGACCGATCTCGATCTTGTTGGCGTCCTTCGCGACCAGGAACGTATAGACGTTCCGTTCCTCGATCTGACCCGTCGTCTTCTCTGTCACGACCGGGGCGATGATGATGTCATGTGCGTCACGCATCGTCCTTCTCCTCGTCAGCCGAAGCGTCGGACCCGGCATCGGCGACCGGCTCGTCGGAGCTCTCGGCAGCGGCCTCGACCTCAGGCGCCGCTTCGGCGGAGACCTTCTTCTTGGGTGCCGTCTTCTTCGGAGCCGGCTTTGCGGCCTCGTCGACGGCGGGCTCCGACTTGGCGGCGGCCTTCTTCTTGGGTGCCTTCTTCTTCGGCGCTGGCTCCGCGTCCTCGTCGGACGGGTCGGCACCTGAGTCCACGGCGTCCAGCGCGCCGGGCTCGATCACGACCGTATGCGCCCAGAGCAGGTCGTAGACCGACTCCTCGCCAAACGGCATGACGCGCACCTTGGCGAGGTTCCGCGCCGAGCGGTACACCGTCTCGTTCAACCCGGCGGTCAGGATCAGGACCTTCCCGGTGGCACCGTCGATCCCGGCGATCATATTCACGATCTCCTTCGTCTTCGGCGCCTCGATCGAGGGCATGTCGGCCAGGACCACGCGGTCACCCTCGGCGCGAGCGTTGAACGCCGAGCGACGAGCGAGTGCCTTCACCTTCTTCGGGACCCGCTGACGCCACGAGTGGGGGATCGGCGGGAAGGCGACACCACCACCTGCCCACTGAACCGCTCGGATGGTGCCCTGACGAGCACGCCCGGTCCCCTTCTGGCGCCACGGCTTGCGGCTTCCGCCTCGGACCTCGGAACGGGTCTTCGCGGAAGCCGCGCCCTGACGTTGGTTGGCGAGATACACCTGAACCACCCGGTGCATCACGCTCTCGTTGACGACTCCGTCGAAGAGGGCGTCAGGCAGAGCCCGAGCCTTCCCCTTCTTGCCGTCCGCTTTGTAGTAACGCGCTTTATACATGGTCACTTCGAGATCAAAACGTAGCCGTCACGGGCGCCGGGAACGCCGCCCTTCAGGAAGAGCAGGTTCCGCTCCCCATCCACCCGAACCACCTGCAGATTCCGGATGGTCGTACGGGTGCCGCCCATGCGACCAGGGAGCTTCTTGCCCTTGATCACACGGGACGGATCCGTACCGGGACCAATCGAGCCAGGGGTCCGTGACATCGGGTGACCGTGACCACCGGGACGGCCAGCAAAACCGTACCGCTTCACGACACCCTGGAACCCGCGACCCTTCGAGCTTCCGGTGACCTTCACACGGTCTCCGGCCTCGAACTGCTCCACCGTCAGCTCCTGGCCAACCTCGTACTCGTCGCCCTCGGCGACCGAGAACTCGCGCAGAAGCCGCGGAGCCGCATCCAGCCCGGCTTTCGCGGCATGGCCGCGGATCGCCTGGGTCGAATGCTTCTCCTTTCGGGAGCCGAAGCCCACCTGGATCGAGACGTACCCGTCTGTCTCCTCGGACTTCACCTGTACCACAGGGCATGGACCGGCCTCGATGACGGTTACGGGAACCTGCACCCCGTCCTCGTCGAAGATCCGCGTCATGCCGACCTTTTTACCAATCAATCCGGGCATCTCCGGAGCTCCTCCCTCAGTCGACCTTGATCTCGACGTCGACACCAGCTGGAAGATCCAGCTTGGTCAACGCGTCGATCGTCTGGGGACGGCTGTCGACAATGTCGATGAGTCGTTTGTGCGTGCGAAGTTCGAACTGCTCCCGGCTCTTCTTGTCGACGTGCGGGGAGCGTAGAACGGTCCAGCGCTGACGCCGCGTCGGCAGGGGAATCGGTCCCCGCACCGTCGCGCCCGTCTTCTGGGCCGTACGCACGATATCTGCTGCAGTCTGATCGACCACCCAGTGGTCGAACGCCTTCAGCCGAATTCGAATTCTGTCAGCCATCCTCTCGCCTCGTCGTGGCGGGCCAAGCCCGCCCGTGGTGCATCGTTGTCTTCATCAGTCCCACCTACCTACTCCAGGTTCGCGCGCCCAACGGCGTTCGAGAACCAGATCCCACCAGTCCACCTACCTACCCGCTACGATGGTTCGCGCGCCCAACGGGCGTCGAGAACCGAGATCATCCCACCAGCCTGCTGCCGAGGATTCGGAGGGGGGGCCCGTGACCGAGGAGACTCGGAACGAGGACTCGGTCGGCCTCGTTTCGAGCGAAGCCAGCCACCCGTTCGGATTTCCCACCCGCCCGACGGCGTAGCGGTCTCCCGAGGGCACGGGCCCCCCTACGAATCCCCCACAACAAAGCTCCCTACTCGATGATCTCCGTGACGACCCCCGCTCCCACCGTGCGGCCTCCCTCGCGGA
>JAJCZZ010000076.1 GCA_029262115.1 Gemmatimonadota bacterium
TCGGCCGTGAACCCGTTCGTCCCGTACGCCGCCGTCACGTTCCGGTAGCCCGCACTCCAGAACGTCATCGCGTCGATCAGCGACTCGCACACGATCAGCTCCGTGTGCTCGGCCAGCGCCTGCCCGTTCCAGATCCCGCGCTGCGGACCCGGCAAGTACAGGTGCAGCGGCGTGCCTTTCCTCGGGTCGTCCCGAAGCTTTCGGCCCTACAGCTGCACCACCGCTCCGGACTCGTCACAGACCGGCACCACCAGGCTGCCCGCCAGGTGCTCGTGACCCGACTTCCGCAGCACGCCCAGCTCCTGCAGTCGGCCCCGGATCCGCTCCCCGGCCTTTAGCGCCTTCTTCGGCAGCCGGTAGCCCAGCGTACGGTTCGACAGGCCGAGCCCGAACCGGTCGATCAGATCCACCGAGTCCAGGCCCCGGGTCTTCAGGTACTCCACCGCCTCCGGGCTCCGCTTCAGCGTCGCGTGGTAGAACGACGCCACTGCGCCGAGCAGCTCCGCGTCCGAGGCCTCCGGATCCAGATCGAGCGCCGCCTCCACCTCCCGACCTTCGGCCGCCAGCAACCGCTCCACCGCGTGCCGGAAACTCACGCCCTCCCGTCGCATCACCCAGTCGATCACGCTCCCGCCCGCGTCGCACGCGCCCAGGCAGTGCCACAGACCCTTGCTCGGCGTGATCACCAACGACGGCTCCCGGTCCTCGTGGAACGGGCACAGGCCCAGCCAGTCCCGACCATGGCGGCGAAGCTCCACGCCCCCCGCTCGCACCAACGCCACCAGATCCGTGTCCCGCTTCACTCGCTCCAACTCCGCTTCGGGGATCCGGGCTATGGGCGCCTCCAGCCAAAAGCTGTCAAGGGGGGTCGGGTCACTTCCTACTGGACACACAGAAACATCCATGCCATGTATTAGCACGGCAACTCGACCGGGAGATCTGCATGCGTGGCCTACATTGGAGCGATCACTTCCCCACCCCGTCGAGCACGATGAACAAGCCCACCACCGACAGCTTCGGTGCCCGCCTCGCCGCGCTACGCATGGCCGCCGGATTCACCCAGGAAGAATTGGGCGCCGCGGCCGGCAGCTCCCAGCGCATGATCGCGCACTACGAGAATACACCCGGTGCACAGCCGCCTGCGGACGTCCTGGCCGCCCTCGCACGGGCTCTGGGCGCTTCGACCGATCAGCTCCTCGGCCTCGAGCCGCCCGCCGAGCAGGTCAACTCCGCCACCTACCGCCTGCGCCGTCGGCTTCGGAAGGTCGAGTCGCTGCCCCCCGACGATCAGAAGACCATCGTCAAGCTCGTCGACGCCCTTCTCACCAGCCGCTCCGTTCGCGACGCCAGATGAGTAGCAAGAAGCCCGGCCCACCGAAGGGGACCGGGCTTCCGCAACTCAGATGCCACCCACTGAGGCTGAGGCTAACAACGACCTTTGTCAGGTGTGAAGAGCCGTCCACACCTTCAGCGCGATTTTCCGGATTGCACGTTCATCGCGATACCCTGGATAATTGCGGCGATCTTCCGCGAAAGGCGAGTAATACACCACTTCGTTAAACAGTTCCTCGAACAACCCGCTTTCCGTCGGACCTACAGTTGACCGGTCAGCCTCTAGGTTGTAACACCGCTCATACTGCTCACAAAACTCCCGCTCAGATAGTTCGCCTTCCAAGAATGATCGTAGGATGGCTCTGAGGGAGTCGCTAGCCTGATTCACCGACTAACGCCCCGCTCGGAAAAGAACATGCCTGATTTCCGAACTTCCCTCATCAACCAACACCTCCAGCATCCCCGTCGCTTTTCCGCGACTCGCGCCAATGGAGTACATGAAATGGCCGGCTACACCCTGCGGATCGGCGATCCGGGACCCTGATCGAACCGTCTCCAAAATCGCCTGAGAGGGAATGAATTCCCGTACACCGCCGCGCTTTAGTTGATCGGCCACCGTCCGAGATGTCCGTAGACTGCCAGTCGCATCCAACAAGCGGTCCGCGACCGCCGTTCCACGGACCAGCGGAGTGGCCGCCTTAATCGCCAGCGTTTCCGGTCCAAACAACACACCCGCAGCACCCATTGCCAGACCCCTGATTCCTTCGCCGATCCGATTGACGCTTTGAGCGAGCGACTCCATGGCAAAGGCTGCAGCAGCTTCAATTACGTCCGGATCGAAGATGCAAGGACACAGCCCGAACGGATCCGAGAAGTTGATCGGATCGCCGCCAGCATACCCGTAGGTGTTGAGGCCTCCAGCGATCCCAATGGGGTCAGTTTGGGTGAAGAGGTCCCATTGAAGCACATCTGAGATTTTCCGATCCCTAAGTGCTTCGTGCTTTTACTCTTAGCTGCTAATTTTTTGCTATTTTTTCGCGTTCGAGGCTGATATATGCCCGGACGTGAGTTTCGGAGGTTCGCAGCCCATCATACGTCCGTTCAGCTGGCTCTGCGAGTGACGGTCAGCGTAGCGTCCTTCCTGGTCCTGGGCTTTGGCTTGACCACGATCTCGATGTCCATCCCGAGCGCAT
>JAJCZZ010000077.1 GCA_029262115.1 Gemmatimonadota bacterium
CTTCGCTGCGCTGAGCCCTGGGTGGTTGGGCCTTCGCTGCGCTGGGCCCTGGGTGGTTGGGCCTTTGCTGCGCTGGGCCCTGGGTGGTTGGGTCTTCGCTGCGCTGGGCCCTGGGTGGTTGGGCCTTCGCTGCGCTGGGCCCTGGGTGGTTGGGCCTTCGCTGCGCTGGGCCCTGGGTGGTTGGGCCTTCGCTGCGCTGGGCTTACGAACTGATGGCAGCTCACCCCTCACGCGTTCGCTCGGGCTGAGCGGTGCCAACTGCGCCGAGGAATCCGTCGTGCAAGGCTGTGAACGGAGATGGCGATCCAGATCTGGGTCTTTACCGCCTTGGGCGAAGTGCCGTAGAACGCCTTTGATACGGAGGTGCTGCTTGATCCATTTGAAGAAGAGCGTCTCGACCTGCCGGCGGAAGCGGTACAGATCTGTCTAACACAACCGACCAGATGTACGTAGAGACTGTAGAAGCCTGCGGCGGCCCCCAGCAGCCCGCCGACGAGCGTGAGAACATCCTCTCCCCCGACCCGTCTCCCGATCAATCGACCCAGGAACCCGAAAAAGAACGACTTTGGGTTTCTGCTGCGCGACTACAATGCTTCCCCCGGGTCGCGAGGTGCAAGCCGGGTGATCCGGGCACCGGCAGCCTACCGCGACAGCAGCAATGCCCCGTTAGAGAGCCAACCGGATCATGAGATCCGGAAGTCGAGAACGTTGATCAGGCCGACAAGATCAACGCACTCGACGTCCAAGTCCGCACAGACGTCAGGCACCTTATGGCGTCCCCGCTTCCGGCCGGAGCGAGACACTTCCCCGGTGACCACAACTCGTTTGTCTGGATGCGCATATGCATATGCGACGAGGAAGGGGTCCCGACCAAGCTCAGCGAGCTCCGTGTCATTGAGGTCGGGCGCGTAGCCCCGCGCCACCACCTCACCGACCGTGCGCGGATCAGCTTCTTCGCCGAATAAGAGCGCACCCTTCATTTCGTCCGAGCGCGCCCATCCCGCGAGTAGGTCCTTCCCCTCTTTGAACTCCTCCCAGATTTCGAGCGGGACCGCAATCCTCCCGTCCCGCCCCATTTCTACAAGCCATGCCCAAAACTGCGGCACACGATCCAACTGGAAGAGCCCGTTCGCGGACGCGATGAGGACATTGGCGTCAAGAAGGTAGAGCACCTGAACGCCTACCCGCCGTTGACGGCCAAGGTCTCGCGGACATTGTTTGGCTTGACTCCGAGGATCTTCGCGGCCTTGACCACGGAGACCCCGCCGGACTTCAGCAGGTAGTTCACCGTATCGATCAGTGCCGGGCCAAGTCGGTGCCGCCTCACGATGTAATAGGTCGGTCCGCCATCGGCTTCCTTGCCGCGAAGCCGCTCCTTTTCCCGGTGCTCCAGCCACCGCTGGTGGAAATACGTAGAGAGTGCCGCCCAACGGGCTGTTGTAAGGAGACCAGACCTCAGGAGCCGATACGCCACAAGGCCGCGGCTGAGATTCCGCGCCCGAGCGAAATCGGCCACCGGGGCCGCAAGTACGTCGACCCCCCCCTCTGCTGGGATCACGATGCCCACTAGTTCATCCTCGTCGAGCAGCATCGCGCTCGCGACGTCATTGCAGACTCGCTCAACGGCCTGAGAACCGTATCCGGCGCTGACGCCTGTCTCGCCCAACATGAGGTGACAACACTCGTGGAGAAGTGTGAACGACCACGCGCCGCGAGCATCCCGATCGTTGATTACGATCATGGGCGCGATGACATCCGCCAGGGCGTACCCACGGAAGGTGTCGACGGAGATCGACGTATGATGACTCCCGAGATCCCCGATCAGGAGCGTGAAGACCCCAGCCCCCTCCACGCACTCGCGAAGGTACTGGAACGCGTCAGTCAGCGAGCGCCGTCGACGGAACTCCTCCCTCTCGAAACTGAGAAGGTCGACCAACCGGCTGCGAAGCGTTTCCACGCCCTCATCAAGTTGGCTATTCCCGACGAACTCGACCGGAACAACTTCGTCGTCCTCCTCCAAGGCCGCGCGGACCAGATCGTGGCGGGCTCTCACCTCCCGAATCAGGGTGTCGAGCCAGGCCTGTTGTTCCGGGGGCGCGTCCGCCGTCGTGGTCCTGAAGTCCGCACCGCGATCCCCACGTGGCGGAGGAGCCGCCAAGTAAAATGCTACAAGCGGTCGGCGGTAGGTCTTGGCCATCCGGACCAACTGCGCCCTTGTTGGGCGCGAATGGCCGTCCTCCATCGCCGCCAGTCGCTCACCAGGATCGAGCCCACGCGCGGCGGCTATCCCGACCTTTCGGGCCGCCTCGGCGAGGTCAAGGCCCGCTGTTTCGCGGGCCCAGAGCAAGATCTCAGGGTTGACGGCGGGCATGGACGACGAGATGGCGCGAGGGGTGCAAGCAACACCCACGAAGGATATCGCACGAGTCGAGCCGCGGAAATGCCCGCAGGCAGCCCTCGCACGGAATCATGGACTCTCCAACGTCTCGCGATTCTGCTGCGCCGCCCGCATTTGATGGGTCGGGCCTCGGTGCGAAGGTGGTCTCGGTGGGCGGGGCGCTCTTTCGGCGCCATACGGCGTTGGGCTCCGCTTCGTTTCCTGCGACGTACCTTTCGGTACGCCTCGGAATCCGATGCTCGCCCGCCTCATCTGGCATCCGAAACAGCATCCCCTCTGTAGGAGGGGGGCGCTCTTTCGGCGCCATACGGCGTTGGGCTCCGCTTCGTTTCCTGCGACGTACCTTTCGGTACGCCTCGGAATCCGATGCTCGCCCGCCTC
>JAJCZZ010000078.1 GCA_029262115.1 Gemmatimonadota bacterium
GGACCCACGACCAACCTCGAACGAGACGGCCTCACCCCGGACAACCTCGCCTACGTCATCTACACCTCCGGCAGCACCGGTCGACCCAAGGGCGTTGGCGTCCCGCACAACGCGCTGTCCAATGTGCTGCACTGGATGCAGTCACTCGCGCGGTTGGGGCCGGCCGATTCGGTGCTTCAAAAGACACCGTTGAGCTTCGACGCCTCCCTTCGTGAGCTCATTCCGCCCCTCCTCGAGGGAGCGTGCCTCGTCCTGGCCGATCCCGAGGGGCACAAGGATGTCCCCTATCTCGTCGAACTGATGATCCGTGAGCGGATCACGACGATCCATGGGGTGCCGGCGTTTCTCCAGATGCTCGTCGCAACGGCTTCCTTCGCCCAATGCTCGACGCTCCGTCTCATGATGTGCGGCGGAGAAGCGCTCCCTTCAGACACCGCGGCCCGCTTCGACGAACAGCTTCCTGCCGCCACGTTGTATAACGTCTACGGTCCCAGTGAGGCGACGGTGGATGTGACGGCATGGCGGTGTGTCGACACGCCGGAAGGACCGATCGTCAGGATTGGCCGTCCGATGACCAACGTCCGGGTTCTTGTGCTCGACGCGGAGGGCTCACCGTCCCCACTCGGCGTTCCGGGAGAACTCCACATCGGGGGCGTGCAAGTCGCGCGTGGATACGTCGGACGCCCCGACCTGACCGCCGAGCGTTGGGTGCCGGATCCGTTCGGCGATCCGGGGAGCCGGCTCTATCGCACGGGTGATCAAGCCAGGTGGCTGAGCGACGGAAGTATCGAATTCCTTGGACGTCTCGACCATCAGGTAAAGGTGCGAGGCTTTCGGATCGAGCTCGGGGAGATTCGCAACCTCCTCACGGAACACTCGAAGGTGCACGAGGCGCACGTGCTCCTTCTTGGAGACTCATCGGAGGATGCGCGCCTAGTTGCCTACGTCCGCCCCTCGGCTCCGGTCGAGCCAGCTGAGTTGCGGGATCACCTCGGAACGAAAGTCCTCGAGCACATGGTGCCGGATGCGTACATCCTCGTGGAGGAGTGGCCGCTCCAACCGAACGGGAAGCTGGATCGCCGTGCCCTTCCGGCTCCGAACGACGCTGCCTTTGTTCGGCGTGAGTTCGAGGCTCCTGTCGGTGATATCGAGGAGACCATCGCAGACATATGGACGGAGGTCCTCGGGATCGAGCGTGTCGGGCGAACCGACAACTTCTTCGAGTTGGGCGGCCATTCCCTGCTTGCGGTACGGCTAATGGAGCGGATGCGCCTCGCCGGGCTGCATGCCGAGGTGCGCGCCCTGTTCATGGCCCCGACACTGGCGGACTTAGCCGAGAGAACTCATCAGGTGCTAGAGCTGCGTTTGTGAGGCTCCGACCGTCGGGAGTCGCGGTCCGATGATGACACTCCACGAGCTGCTCACGGAACTTCACGTGCGCGGCGTGGTGCTCGACTGCGACCGAGAGGAGCTCGTGGTGCGCTCTGTTGGGTGCGCCCTCGATCCCATCTTGGTGGAAGCCCTGCGGGCGCGGAAGGCGGAGCTCCGTACGCTCATCCAGGAAGGCCGCTACGACGGTGCGGTTACAACCGCGTTGTCGTCAGTGACCCTCGCGCTCTCCGAACACGAACTGGAGTTCGTGCGCTCCTCGATCGAGGGGGGTGTGTCGAACGCGCTCGACGTCTATCCGCTCACTCCGTTCCAGGAGGGCGTCCTCTTCCACTCCCTCATGTCCGATGCGGGTGATCCGTACCTCGCGGGATCGCTGATCAGCTTCGAGGCCCGAGATAAGCTGGACGACTACCTGGCTGCTCTACAGGTCGTGATCGAACGGCACGACATCCTCCGGACATCCGTCGCGTGGGAGGGCCTCGAGGAGCCGGTCCAGGTCGTGTGGAAGCGCGCCGAGCTGCGAGCCGAAGAACTCGCGCTCGACCCCTCCACTGGCGATGTCGCGGACCAGCTGGTGGCCCACTTCGACCCACGTCGGAACCGGGTCGACCTCGGTGTGGCTCCGTTGATCCAGACTCCGTTCGCGTATGACGCGGAGCACGACCGGTGGTTGCTGCTCTTCTTGCGTCATCACCTGATCAGCGACCACACGACCCTGAACGTCCTCTGGTCCGAGGTCCAGGCGGTGTTGGAAGGACACGCGGACAAACTCCCAGCTCCCAGGCCCTTCCGCGACTATGTCGCGCGAACTCGGTTGGGGGCTCAAAAGGAACTCCACCGAACGTTCTTCACGGATCTGCTCGGAGACATCGACGAACCCACGGCTCCCTACGGACTACTGGACGTGCATGGAGATGGTTCAGCCATGCGGGAGGCGCGACTCGAGCTGACCGCAGCACTCGGTCAGTGGCTCCGGGACTCCGCGCGCAGGCATGGTGTGAGTGCCGCCAGCGTGTGCCACACGGCCTGGGCTCAGGTCTTGGCACGCGTATCCGGGAGATCGGACGTCGTGTTTGGTACACTGTTGTTCGGTCGTATGAGCGGCGGACCGGATACCGATCGCGTGATGGGACCGTTCATCAACACACTTCCGATCCGGATCGAAGTCGGTTCGGCGGGAGCTCTGGTCAGCGTACGGAAGACGCATGGCTTACTGGCGGAGCTCCTGCGTCACGAGCACGCCTCCTTGGCGTTGGCACAACAGTGCAGCGGGGTAAGCGCCCCGGCTCCGCTGTTCACGGCCCTGTTGAACTATCGCCACAGCGCGAGGGTGAGTGCCGAGCCCAATCAGGCGTTCGAGGGAATGGCGGTCTTGGGTGGTGAGGAACGCACGAACTACCCGGTGACGATGTCCATCGACGATCTGGGTGACGGCTTTCGACTCAAGGCACAAGTCACTCACGCGACGCTCGATCCAGACGCCCTGTGTTCGATGGTCCGCATGGCTCTACTCGGGCTCGTTGAAGCGCTGGATGTTACGCCGGACCGCCCGCTCTGGTCCATCGGCGTTCTGCCCGAAAGTGACCTACAGGAGCTCACCGCCGACCGGAACCGCACGCCGTCGGATTTTCCGAGCGGTCAGTGCGTGCACGAATTGTTCGAGCAGCAGGTCAATCGGACTCCGGACGCGGAGGCGCTCGAGTTCGGAGGCCAGACGCTGACGTACCGGGAACTGAACAGTCGGGCGAACCGCTTGGCGCACTACCTGATCGAGCAGGGTGTGGACGCCGAGAGTCGAGTCGCAGTCTGTCTCGAGCGAGGCCAGGACCTGGTCGTCGGTTTGCTCGCCGTACTGAAGGCGGGTGGAGCGTACGTACCGCTCGATCCCGGGCATCCTGAGGCCAGGCTGTCACACGCATCGGATGACGCCAAGCCGACGGCGGTGCTGGTTGATGGCATTCGGCCGAGTCCGTGGGCGAACGGTCTGCGCGTGGTGAGCATGCTCGACGAGGAGAAGAGATGGTCTTCTCGCTCCAGCGTGAATCCGGCTCCCCGCCGATCGAGCCCGACGCGGCTTTGCTACGTCATCTACACCTCGGGCTCCACGGGGCGGCCCAAGGGAGTGATGGTCACGCATCGGAACGTGGTGAACCTCCTCGATACGATGCGATCGTCGTTGGCATTGACCCAGGAAGATCGATGGCTGGCGACAACGACGATCGCCTTCGACATCGCGGCGCTGGAACTGTACCTCCCGCTGATGGTGGGAGCGCGGGTCTCGATTCTGCCGGAGGTCGACACACAGGACCCGGGTGCTTTGGCGGCGGCACTGGAGGAGTCGGGCGCGACGGTCATGCAGGGGACCCCCACGACGTGGCGGATGCTCGTCGAAGACGGCTGGCCGGGTTCGGAAGAGCTCCGAGGCCTGTGCGGAGGCGAGGCGCTTCCGGTGGACCTCGAGGGGTCGCTCTCGTCCCTTGTACCCGAGCTCTGGAACGTGTACGGCCCGACCGAGACCACGATCTGGTCCACGCGCCATCGTGTGGAGCGTACATCCCAGGTCACGGGGGCCGCATACTCTCCGATCGGGTCGCCGATCGGCAACACGCGCGTGTACGTGCTGGACGGCTGGCAGGAGCCGGTCCCTGTGGGCGTGTTGGGCGAGCTGTACATCGGGGGAGCGGGAGTGGCGCGGGGGTACCTGGGTCGCCCGGGTCAGACG
>JAJCZZ010000079.1 GCA_029262115.1 Gemmatimonadota bacterium
GAACCGTACGCACGGTGGTGTGGGAGGGTGGCGGCCGTGACGCTCCATGGTCAGCCCTACACGGGCACGAAGTCGGAAACGACGGACTACCGCCAAGGGCAAAGACCTAACGAACTCACGCGCCGCGCCCTACCCGATAACACACAGTTGCCGCTGCGGGCGCGTTGCGCCCTTACCCTCTGCTTCACTCCGGGACATGCCTTCGGCACGTCGGCAGCACCTGAACGTTGATATGGAAGGGCCCCGTCAAGGCAGACGATGCAGTCGAGAGTGGGAGCCGGGGGCGTCTTCGACGATGAATTCCTGCCGATATACGGGCTCCACCGTCGGCCGCTACCGCTCCCCGACCAGCTCCTTCCCGACCATGACGTGCACCCCGACGTTCCCATCCACCAACTCGGTGATCCGCAAGTCACACGCCATCGATACCACCGAGTACGCCTCCCCGCTCGTGAGGTTCGTGCGCTCCTGCAGGAATTCGACCGCCTCGCGGATCGCGATCTCCGTCGCCTCCTCGAGATCGGGGGCGAAGCCCATCAGGATGTGGTGGGTCGGCGTCTCGGCGCGCGGCCAGTCGAGCGACCGCCCTTTGCGCACGACGAGCTGAAGCTCGCCGCTCAGTGAGGTCTCCAGACCGGTCTGGTTCACTTCGCCGTCTCCCTGCAGGGCGTGTCCGTCGCCCACTTCCAGGAGCGCACCCGGCACCCACACCGGGATGTACAGGGTCGTGCCCGGGACCAGCTCCTTGTTGTCCATGTTCCCGGCATGGCGCCCCGGCGGGTTGCTGCTCACGCGCCCGGAGTCGGGCGGCGGCGCGACGCCGATGCTACCGAAGAACGGATGCAGCGGCAGGGTAATCCCCGGGGCGATCTCGGCACGACGCTCCTCCCGGTCTATGGGGATGAGACGCGAGCGGCGATCCGGGTCGCACAGGCCTCGCACGAACCCGCTGCAGCCGTTGTATCCGTATCCGATTGAGAACTCCACGGATAGAATGCGGACCTCCAGCACATCCCCCGGCTCCGCACCTTCCACGAAGATCGGTCCCGTCAGGATATGGCCGCCCGGACCCCGGTCGGTGACCTGATCATAGATGGCCCGGAGCTCCGGTTGGACATCGCCCGGAGCCACACCGAGGCTCTCCAGGCGGGTGGGATTGCTGGTCAGCATCGTCGTCACCGCCACGACGTCACCGGAACGGACACGCAGGACCGGAGTGCCGGCCGGGTCGTAGTGGCCGAACGCGACCGTCGACGGGCCGGCCGTATGGGTGTGACGGGTGGCGTCCGACTGCGCCTCAGCGGCGGCAGGGAGCAAGGCCACGAAAGGGAGCAATGCCACGACGGAGAGTAGCGCCGTGACGGAAAACAGCTCCGCGACGCGGAGTCGCGGCCCGACCGGCTCACGTGGCAACCCGAGAGAAGGAGCGAACTCCTGGACGGGGAAGGCACGCTCGAGAGAAGGGCTGACAGGCTCCGTGCGGTTTGAATGCGGCATGATCGTCTACCTCAGGAGTCTATCGGCTACAGCCAGACGCTCTTCCACGAGCGAGACGGTCGCCGGTGTGGGGGGTCGGTCGCTGCCCTGCAGAATTCGGTAAAGCGATTCCAGTTGAGCGGCGAGAGGACGAACAGCCGGCACGTCTCGGCCAGCGAGGCGGTTGAGCACGTCCTTGATGCGCATCGACAGATCGAACTGCCGCCTCAGTTCCGTGGGGGTCGTCGACACCCGCGGGTCCATCTCCACATGCAGCGGACGGGTATGGGTCCGCCCGTCCACGGTCAGATGCACAGTGTAGTCGCCAGGAAGCGCGATCGGCCCACGGGGTTCCGCGGGCGTATACCCGGAGATGGCTGAGATCGGATATCCCTGCCGTACCCCGGCCGGACGCTCGTAACGGAGGTCCCACACAAAGCGGTGCATACCCGCTTCCGTCGACAGCGTCTGCGCGGGGCGCACCCACAGCGGAGGTACTTGCTGACCTTCGAGCATGGGCTCCGACACGTCCTCGCTCGAGAAGCGCCGTGCCACCCGTCCGGAGGCGTCCGCGATCTCGAGTACGACAGGCCCCAGCGCGGCACTCTTCAGCCAGTAGTAGAGCAGGGCCCCATCGGGCGGATTCTCACCCGCCGGCTCCTCCGGCGGCAGCGGTGTGTCCGTCCACCGGTTCCAGCGGAACCGCCACGCTCGGCCCGGCTCGAACAGAGCGGACGGGGCGTCGAAGGTGGAGGCGTCGATCTGACGGAGCGGGGAGATGTCGTCGAGGATCCAGAACGAGCGGCCATGCGTGCCCACCACTACATCGTCTTCCTTGATGACCAGATCGCGGATCGACGTGGCGGGCATGTTCAACCGCAACGATTGCCAGTGCGCACCATCGTCCACGGAGAAGTAGACCGCCTGCTCCGTTCCGGCGAACAGCAGTCCCTTCCGGACCGGATCTTCACGGATGGTGTTGGTGGCCCCGCCCGCCGGGATGCCCTCGACGATCTCGGTCCAACTCCGCCCGCCGTCGTGAGTGACATATAGATGTGGGCGCAGGTCGTCGAGGCGGAGCGTGTTGACCGCAGCGTATGCGGTGAGCGTATCCGAATGGGACGCGTCCATGATCGAGATCTTGCTCCACGGCGTGCCGCGGATCTGCGCGGGGGTGACGTCCGTCCAGGTGGTCCCCCCGTCGCGCGTTACATGGATCAGGCCGTCGTCGGTGCCCACCCAGATCCAGTCGCCGTCCACGTAGGAGGGCGCGATCGTGTAGATCGTGCCCGGGTGGTGGCGAACGGCTTCGGGCGTGTCCGCCCACCGTCGCACCGTCGCGGGTATCAGCGAGTCCGTCCGCGTCAGATCCGGTGAGATCTCCTGCCAGGTGCGCGCACCGTCCGTCGTCTTCCACAACGTGTTCGCGCCGAAGTAGAGCGTGCGCGGATCGGTCGGCGCAAACAGCACGGGTGCGGTGCGTACGGTGAAGTATCCATCGCCACGGAGCGGCTTCGGACCGACCTGCTGGACATCTCCGCTCTTCCGGTCGAAGCGGGTAACCTTGCCACCGTAGACGATGTCCGGATCGAGCGGGTCGGGCGCTACGTAGCCGTACTCCTCGACTCCGACCGGGTGCCAGTCGTGGAACGTGATTTGGCCGTCGTCCGAACGACTGGTGATGCACACCGACCCGCTCTCCTGCTGCCCCCCGCACACCCGGTATGGAAAGGCGTTGTCGGTGGAGACGTGGTAGAACTGGGCCGTGGGCTGATTGTACCATGAGCTGAACGTCGTCCCGCCGTTCACGGTGATCACGACCCCCTGATCCGAGGCGAGCATGATGACCCTCGGATTCGTGGGGTCGATCCAGATCCGCTGGTAGTCGTCGCCGCCCGGCGCGCCGCGGAAGGCCTCGAACGTGGTGCCCGCGTCCGTGGACTTCCACGTCACGACGTTGGCCGAGTAGACGACGTCGGGGTCGGTGGGGTCGACCTTCACCTCGTTGAAGTCCCCGTCGCGCCCCCACACGCGCGGGTCCGTCTGCACGCGTCGGAACGTCGCCCCGGCGTCGTCGCTCCGGTACATCCCGCCGCGCTCCCGCGGCGATCCGACGATCGCATAGATGCGGGAGGGAAGGCTCGGTGCGATGCCGATGCCGATCCGCCCGAGACCCTCCGCACCCGTCGGGAGGCCGGCCCCGATCTGTCGCCACGTGGTGCCGCCGTCCGTCGACTTGAAGAGCCCGCTCCCGGGTCCGGAGAACACGGCGTTCTCCCAGGGGCCGTGCTGTGATTCCCAGAGCACCGCATAGACGATGTCGGGGTTCACGGGATCCAGGGTCACGTCGGCCGCGCCGATGGTGGGGCCGTGGTAGAGGACGCGCACGAACGTGTCGCCACCGTCGGTCGAGCGGAACACGCCCCGCTCTTCGTTGGCCCCATAGGGATGACCCAGCACGGCCACCCACAGACGGTTCGGGTCACGGGGATCGACCTGGATCTGCGGGATCTGCTGCCCGTCGCGGAGGCCCAGGTGAACCCACGTGTTCCCGCCGTCGCGGGACCGGTAGATGCCGTCGCCGGTCGTGAGATCGGGGCGCTGCATGCCCTCGCCGCTCCCCACGTAGATCACGTCCGGATCCGAGGGGGCGACCGCAACCGCACCGATCGAGCCGGTCGGCTGGTCATCGAAGAGCGGCGTCCACACACGCCCATAGTCGGTGGTCTTCCACAACCCACCGTTCACGTAGCCCGCGTAGAAGAGGCCGGGCCGGCTCGGCACTCCAACGGCCGCCTTGGTGCGTCCCCCGCGGTGCGGTCCGATCATCCGCCAGCGGAGGCTCTGGTAGAGAGACGCTTCCACGGTCTGAGCCGGGAGCGGCGTCACGCCGGCCGGAAGGAGGGCGGCGGCGGCCAGAAGGACGAGGGCGCTGTGGCGAGTGCGACGGCGGGTACGCATGGTGGTCGGCCTGATGAATCGTGGATCGTGCTACGGCTCGTGTCGGCTACCATGCCGCTGGGAGAGCCGGTGCGCCAGCTTCGGAAGGCCGCCCGGGGGATGCGGCTCCGCGCGGGGGTGGACATCTCGCTCAACCCGATATCGTTCCCCGCATCGGACGACGCCTCGCGGCTGCCATCCCCGTGAAGAACAACGTCCGACACTCGGTTCTGCGCGTCGTGCCCTCCGTCGATCGCCTTGCTTCGGGTCAGGTCACCGCCGCAGGATAGGTGCCTGTGCCATGCCACCGCGAAACCGGAAGGACGGACTACTTCCCTTCACCTGCCACGCGTGCACGCGCCGGGGCCGGGCCCAGCGTGGTGCCCGAGCGTCCATCCGGGCGCGGGCGGCCGAACTTGCCGAGACGCTCGGAGTCGATTTGCCTCCCAGTCCGCCCTACGAGTCGCTCGCGCACGCGTGCTGGCGGTGCCAGACCGAGATCTTGATCCACGCCTGGCCGGGCAGCGGCCGCAACAGCCCGCGTCGTCCCCCGGACTCGATCCCTCCCACCGTGTGCTATTCGGTCGCGGATTGGGCCGGCGATCATTGGGCCCGGCGGCTATTCTTCTGGCACGATCCGCGCGCGGTCCAAACTGCCCGTCAACTCGCCCTCAACGTACTCGCGGGATCCAACCGCGCGGCCCGTGTCGCTGGTACCCAACACGCGACGAGTGCGACCGCGGACAGGATCGCGAAGACGCCGAGATACGTAAGGGGATCGAGGCGCGATACATCAAAGAGAAGCGTGGAGAGCGCCTCAGTTGCGGCGGCGGCAGCGCCGAGGCCGACGACCAGCCCCAGCCCGGTGATAGAGATCCCGTTGCGGATGACCAGGGCCACGATGTCGGTTCGAGACGCACCCAGGGCGCCACGCACGCCGATCTCTCGCGCCCGTTCGGTAACACTCCCCGACAATACGCCGAACAGCCCGACACCGGCCAGCAAGAGCGCCGACATCGCAAACGCCGCAAGGACGGTTGATACGAAGCGGCGCTGCGTCTCGGAGCGTGCGACGAGGTCGGTCATGCTCTGAACACGGACGACGGGTTGGTTGGGGTCTACGCGTCGGATCGCCTCACGGATCGAGGGCACGAGGGCTTCGGTGTCCCCGTTCGCTTGAACCACGATCCATCGCACCCGGTCGGCCCAGTGCCACTGATCAGACGGGACGTATACTGCCTCAGCTTCAACCGCCCCGAGCGATTCTTGCTTCACGTCTTCCACAACACCGACCACGGTATACGGGCGGTCGATCGCCGCCCCGAACTGGAGGCGTGAGCCAATTGGGTCGTCGTAGGGGAAGAGCCGCCGGGCGAGGGACTCGCTGACAACCGCGGCTCGGGAGGCCGCATCGTCGTCCCGGCGATCCAGGTGTCGCCCCTGCATGAGCTCCACCCCCATCACATCGAGGTACCCTGGCGTGACCGCATATCGGTACGCCGAGCCGTCTCCGCCGAGCGCGCGACCAGGCTCATGGAGGGTGAGTCCGTACATGTCGACGTCGCCGCTCAGTGGCAGCTGGCTGGTCACTCCCGCAGCGCGCACACCGGGTACGTCCCGGACCGCCTCCAGGGCCTCGCGATAGAAGCGATGGACAACGTCGTCTCCCCGGCCCAGTGCGGTGGTTGACACCTGCAGCACCACCACACCGGTGGCATCGAATCCCGGCTCGATCGCGAAAAGGCGCTGGGTGCTACGAAGGAGAAGCCCCGCCCCCACGAGAAGAACCGCCGCGAAGGCGACCTCTGTTACGACGAGCGCCCGCCGAGCGGAGAGCGTTCCCCGGATCGAGCCGCGGTGCGTCGATTGGATCCCGCGGAGCGGCGTCCGTCCGGCGCGAACTACGACCGGACCCAGACCGAAGATCACGGAGATCAGTGTCGGCAGGACGACGGCGACGAGCAGAGCGCCGACGTCTAGCCCTACGGTATCCGTCTGCGCCAAGCTGGGTGGGCTGACTGCTAGCAGACCTGCGAGTGCGGGCTGCGCAACGATCACTCCGACGCCTGCTCCGAGAGCGGCAAGGACGAGGCTCTCCGTGAGAAGGTATCGGGCCAAGCGCGACCGCGACGCACCGAGCGCCATGCGCATCGCGATCTCACCCTGACGACGCGCGCCCCGGGCCAGCAGCAAGATCGTCAAGTTCACGCAGGCGATTCCGAGTAGCAGAGACGCCGCCCCGAGCAGAACGAGCATCGTAGGCCGGGCGTCTCGGGTCGCGGATTCTCGGAGGCTTCGGATCGATAAGCCGGCCTTGAGGGACGCCCATACGGGCCGAACGAAGTCAGGCGCCGGGTTCGCGGCTACCGCTTCAATGCGCGAGTATGCCTCGTCCAAGCCGAGCCCTGCTTTCAGCCGGCCGAACATCTGGAGATGGTGGCCCCACTCTCGACTGTCGAAAGACGCCGGGACCGGCTCGTACTGAAGCAGGGACCAGACGGTCGCAAGCGGAGCGGTGGCGTTCTCGAAGTTCGGCCCCATCACGCCGGTCACGGTGAAAGCCGTGCCGTCCAGACGTACGGTCCGACCCACTATCGTCGGGTCGGATCCAAATCTCAGCGCCCACAGCCGATGGCTCAGGATGACGAGGTCGGGGCCACCCGGACGGTCGGCCTCCGGATCGAAGCCGGCACCCAAGAAGGGCGTCGCGCCCAGCACGCCGAAGTACTCCGCGCCCACGCGTTGTCCCTCCAGTCGTTCCGCATCCTGAGCCCACGTCAGTGTCGGCTGCCACGGCTTGTAAGCCGCGAGCTCGTCGAACGAGCCGCTCCGCGACCGGACTTCCAGATATGTGCCGAAGGTCACCGGCACGGGAGTTCCGTCCTCAGAACGGTCGGCGACCACGACGATCCGGTTTGCGTTCAGGTACGGCAGCGCGTCGAACAGGACAGGGCGGACAGCGCTCACGATCGCAGTCGTAGCGCCGATGCCGAGTCCCAGTGTCAGAACCGCGATCACCGAGAACCCCGGGTCACGTACGAGGCGCCTGCCAGCGAGCCGCACATCGGTCCAGACGGAAACTACGAGGTTTTCCCAGCCATATGAGCCAACCTCCTCACGGGCCGCGAGTCCATCGCCGTACCGGAGCCGAACAGTCCTGCGGGCCTCTTCCGGACTCGTCCCGCTCGCCACGAGCTCCGCCTCGGCCTGGTCCAGGTAGTGTCGCACCTCCTCGTCGATCTTTTCGGCGACCTCCGCGTGATGCATGAGCCCGCGAAGGCCCAGCCGAATGTGTCTCCAGAGCGACACCCCGCTACCCCTCGGCACCGAGGAGGCGGCCCACTGCCGCTGAACGACGGTACCACTCTTCGGTCTCGTGCTCGAGGCGGCGCCCGCCCGCAGGCGTGAGAGCATAGTACTTGGCGCGCCGGCCGTTTTCGGTCTGCTTCCAACTCGAAGCGAGAAGCCCGGCACGCTCGAGTCGCTTGAGCGCGGTCAGGAGAGAGCCCGGATTGACCCGAAATACCTCCCGTGAGACCTGTTCGATTCGACGTGCGATGCCGTAGCCGTGCAGCGGCTGCAGGCTCAGGGTCTTAAGGATGAGCATGTCGAGCGTGCCCTGGATGACATCGGTATTCGACGGAGGCAAGGTCTCGGTCCCGAAGGATTCATGGCGATTGCAGACAGGCATATCTTGACAGTCATGATATGAATGTCAAGTGGTTGGTGCGCCGGGTTGGTGATCTGCAGTCGAGCCCCGCTGAGGTGGACGGGAGGAAGCCTACCCCCCGCCCACCCCCCGCTTCATGATCGTCAGCAGCATTTTGAAGGGCGCACCCCCATGCAGGGTGTGCGGCACGTCCGCGGGCAGATGGACCATCTGGCCGACATCGAGCGTGAGATTCCGCCCGCCTATGGTGACGTGTACGGCGCCCTCGAGGACCGAGATGACCGCGTCGTTCGGGTTGGAGTGCTCGGACAGCCCCTGTCCTTCCGCGAAGGCGAAGGCTGTCATGGTTCCGGTCTCAGTTCGGAAGATGACGCGGCTCACGACGGAGTCGGCGCGATACTCGACGGCGGCGGCAACGTCGACAGGTTCCACGATCTGATTGACCACGGTCTACTCCACGGGTTGGTTGGCGTCCATTGGTGGGGTCGCGCTCGGTCCGATGCCTCGCTCGAGGACCTGGCGCATTCGCATGCTGCGTCCAACTACGTCCATCGCCACGTGAGGCGGCAGGACGTCCTCCGCGGTCTTCTCGAAGAGCTCGATCCAACGGTCGAAGTCAGTGGTGGTGATTGACTCCACCCGCCGGTGGGCCTCCACCGGGTTCCCGCGATAGCGACCCGAGGCGAGCATGACGGTCGACCAGAAGTCGCACATGCGCTCCAGATGAGCGTCCCACTTCCCGGCCAGCCGCTCCTCAAAAATCGGTCCGAGCCGCGGATCGTCCCGCACCCTTTCGTAGAACGCGAATACGAGGTCGCGAATCTCAGCTTCCGTGATGCGCGACCGCACGATCACCTCCTATCTCTACGAGTTGCTGGTAGTTCGCTGCAACGAGATCCTGCACCGTGTACTGATCGAGCGTGCGGAAGAAGCTGTCCTGGGCCTCGCTCAACGCGCCCGCAAGACGACAGTCCCCGGTCAGGGGACAGGCGGACTCCGACTCGAAGCACTCGGCCAAGGCAAGGCTCGGTTCCAGTTGCCGCACCAGACTGCCGACCTTCACGGACGAGGCTGGCGACTGCATGACGAATCCTCCCGACCGCCCACGCGTACTCCGGACGATACCGAGCGCCTGAAGCGCCTGGAGGCTCTTGCCCAGATGGTCTCGGGATACCCGAAGACGCATCGCCATCTCCGCTGTCGCTAGGATGCGTTCGGGATCCACAGCGAGAAGGAGCAGCGCACGGAGGCCGATGTCGGAAAAACGGGAGAGTCGCATGGGTCGGGTTCAGGGAAATATATGTATATAAAATACCTGTTTATCGATCCCCGGGAAGCGTGGCGCGCCGTGCCGTCCGCTTGCTCCTTGGCGCGGGGGCGCGGCATCGTGATGCGCGGCAACGGAATCCGACCGCCCCCCCATCAACCCAGCCTGGCGTCTATCCCACATCACCATGGCCTTGCTCTTCGTCGGAATGGCCGCCTGCGACCGCTCGCCGAAGGCGCACGAGGTGATCCGCACCGCGTCCGGAGACACGACGACGGTGCGTATTCCGGCCTCATGGGGTGCCGATCCGGTCCCCGTCGACGTCGCCGTCCTGTGGCAGGACGCCGCCCTCGGCGAACCCTCGACGCTCGTGGTGTCAGGCGACGAGGTCTGGGTGGCCGACGGTGACCGCGTCCACCGAATCGGTCTCGGAGGCGCACATGTGGGATCGGTGGGCCGGGCCGGCCAGGGCCCGGGGGAATTCGGGGGTATCATCGCACCTGGCGTGCTGGCAGATACCGTCGTGGTCGTGAACGCGCAGAACCACCGACTCTCGCTCTTCTCCTCGGACGGAGCGCTGATCGATACCCGTCGGCTCGCCTCCCACCCCGACTACCGGAACGTCCGTCGTGAGCAGCAACTCCGCTTCGTCGACGGCGGAGTGGTGTCGTTGGCAGAGGAGATTGTCCGGCTAGATCGAAGGACCAGGGCCGCCGTCCTGTGGCAGCCGCTCGACGCCGACTCGGTGGTGGCGTTCGCCGAATTCCCCCATCTGGGCGTGGCGCGACTTCGGCCGCCTCCTGGGAGAAGCGGAGCTGTTCGGCCCCCGGGCCCTGATCGCCTTGGGCCCGGGTGGCCGGTTCGCCCACGGGAACGGTCGAGGCCCATGCCTCTCGGTCCAGTCGTTCGAGGCGCCCGATGTCCTCCGGGTCTGTCAGGATCGAGACCCCGTACCGATCGGCCCGGGAGTGCGAAGGGTCACGCCCGAGGATGCCGCAGCCGGAGAGTCGCTGCCTCCTCAGATGCTCGAAGCGCTCGCGGCCGTGTATGCCGAACAGACCATCCCCGATAGCTACCCGTACTTTGACGCTCTAGAGTTTGGAGACGACGGAGCCCTCTGGGTGCGGATCATCCGCAGCGACGTTCCGGACATTCACCCCGCTGCGTAGGCGCGCCGACCCGAAACGCAACCTGCCGTCCGTCTATGGGAGCGCTATGATCCGGACGGCACGCCGAGCGGTGTGTTCGCGTTTCCTAGCGCTTTTCGTCCCGTAGTATTTCGAGCGGATGGGACCGCCGGTCTTCTGACCCTACCGAGTGGCGAGAGCGCTGTCGCAGCGGGACGCTGGTGAATCGCTTCAGGGAGGGACGATGACGACGGATAACGGAACCACCTACCTCGAACCGACGCAGGAGTCCGGCAGGGACTTCATGCTTCGCGGGATCGAGGGCGAAGTTATCATGCTGAACCTCCTACGTTTCCGAGAGATCGCCGACTACTCCGGCACGCCGGATCTTCAGCCTGATGAGCCGATCTCGGGCGCGGCGGCCTACGATCTCTATGTCGAACACACCCTCCCTCACCTTCGCGAGTCGGGTGGCGACCTGGAGTTCGTGGGTGAGGGCGGATCGCTCCTGATCGGCCCACCCGACGAGCGTTGGGACGCGGTTCTCCTCGTTCGCCACCGGAGTGTTCAGACCTTCATGTCCTTCGCGCAGAACGAGGCGTACCTCGGTGGGATGGGGCATCGTCTCGCGGCAATCTCGGACTCCCGGCTGATGCCCGTGGTTCGGCGAGCGTAGATGAGCCGCTTCTCCCCGACCCTGGCGCTATACCTCGCGGCGTTCTCCTCGGGATGCCACCCGACCCAACCGCCCTCCTCGGCGAGCCCGTCCTCAACCACGGACACCGTGCGCATCCTCGCGTACAACATCCACCACGGCGAGGGCATGGACTCGGTCGTCGATCTCGAGCGTATTGCCGACGTCATCCGGTCGGTGGGAGCCGACCTGGTGACGCTTCAGGAGGTCGACAGCGTCGTGGACCGAACCGGTCGGGTCGACCAGGCCGCGGTGCTGGGTCGGCTTACCGGTATGACCCCGGTCTTCGGACGGTTCATGCCCTATCAGGGCGGATCGTACGGGATGGCATTGCTGTCCGCGTGGCCGATTATCGAGACAGAGAATATCCTCCTCCCGGACGGTGACGAACCTCGGTCGGCGCTCACGGCCGTGGTCAGGTCGCCCGCTTCGGGTCGGGCCCTCCGCATCGTCGGAATCCACCTCTATCGAACGGAGTCGGAGCGGGTGGCCCAGGCCGAGGCGCTGATGGCAAGGCTCGCCCGCGACACGTTGCCCACGATCCTGGCGGGCGACTTCAATTCCGAGCCGCGCACCGCCGTCATGTCGCGACTGTCGGAAGAGTGGAGCATCGTACCCAAGAACGGTGACCGGCTCACGTACGCGTCATTCGACCCGGTCCGCGAGATCGACTTCGCTCTGCTCCGTCCGCGTGATCGCTTCACCGTCGTCCGGCACTGGCTCCTCGACGAGCCGGTGATCTCGGATCACCGACCCATTGTCATCGACCTCGTGGTCCGGCCTTGAACGGATGACCTCACAGAACCGAGTTGTCCTCGCGACCCTCCTGGCCATCGGCGCATCGGGCGCCCTCGTGCACGCCGCTCACGGTCAGGGCCGCGCGTGGGTCACCAACAACCGGACGATCCTGGGATCACCCGACGACCTCACCGCCTCCGTGGAGTTCGTCGACGTCGATGCCGACGGCGACATCGACATCGTATACGCGAACGGGCGTCACTGGGCCCAGCTCAACGAGGTCTACCTCAACAACGGACGCGCCCCAGTTCACCGTGGGCTATGCGTTCGGCCCGGAGAAAGCGACGACGTACGGCGTCCCGGCGAGAGATCTCGATAGCGACGGCAACCTGGATCTCCTCGTGACGAACCGAGGGACTGCGAACGGCTTCTACCTCAATCAAGGCGATGACCACTTCGGCCCGAAGCGCACGTTCGGTGGCTCCGAGGGCTCGACGATCGCGGTGGCCGTTGCCGACGTCGACGACGCTTCGACTCGGCTCTCCGATTCGGAACGGGCGGCGATGAGACGCGGTCCGTGGCGGTCGCCGACCTGAATGGAGACGGCTTCCCGGTGATCGGCTTCGCGAACTCCGGCGCCTTCAATCGGATCTCCTGAACGTGCCCAAGGAGGGGCGATAGCGCCGCGCTGGGCGCCCCGGCAAGCTTCAGCCGGGGCACCCTCGCTTCGCTGCTTCGCTCTGAGGCGTAAGGGAGCCTCCCGTCACGCGGCACTGGCCGCGCTGAAACGCCGAACCCGCCCGATGGGCCGCGCCGCTACCCGTTCGGAGCAAAGCTGCTGCTCGATTGGAAAGCGTATGCGGGAACCGTGTCCTACCCACTGACACGGTCGTCTGAGGAAGCTGGGTGAGCCGTGCGGCAGCAGAGCAACGCATGGCGGTCACCTGGTGGGATCGTTCGTGGTGCCCCGAACGGGGGGCCTGCACCCTAAGGTGTGCAGACGCGGCACTCGATCGACCCACCGGACGGGCCCCTGAGACCTTTTCATCTCTTGCCCGTCCACAATGCGACCCGGGGGGGTCCAGGTGCCGTACGCGCCCCGACGTAGCGATGACGTAGGGCTACGTAGGGATACCGGTACGTGAACTACGTATTACGTACCTCCCCTCGCCCCCCCAACCCGCCATACGCCCCGCCTAACCTGCGGCTACTCGCCCCCCTCGGTCGCGAGTCGTCGGGCGATCCATACCGTCCGGTACACCGCCGTGGCCACCGTCCCCAAGGCCACGATCCCGATGGCCCACAGGAGCAGAGCGCGTGACGGCCATCCGAGGGCGACGCCGACCACGGGGTCGAGGATGCCCCCAAAGCCGACCATCAGGAGGCGCTCCGCGCGCTGCATGATCCCGCCCTTGCACAGGACGCCCACGCTCTCGCCGCGTGCTCGCGCGTAGCTGACGAGCAACGAGCCGCCGAGGGCGGTAACGACGACGGCCACACCGATCGGCGAGCCGCGGTATAGCACGGCTAGCCCGACAAACGCTCCGAACTCTGCGAAGCGGTCGAGCGTCGAGTCGAGAAACGCGCCTTGGTCGCCGGCCACGCCCTGCGCTCGCGCGATGCGCCCGTCGAGGACGTCCATGGCCCCTCCCAGCAACACGCCCCATCCCCCCAGCGTGAGGTGCCCGGTCGCGAACGCGATACCTCCCGCGGCCCCGAACCCGACACCCAACAGGTTGAAGAGCAGAGGAGGGAGACCGAGCGCCAGGCATGTCCACTCGACCGGGCGAATGAACCAGTAGAACCAACTCCGGACGAAGCCGCCGAGAACGAAACCTCCTCGAGCGCTCGATTCGAGCGTGTCGGGCCGTCGTCGAGCGGAGCCGAGGGCGTAGACCGGCATCGACCCGAAGGCGACGCCGAGAATGGCCAGGAGCACAACGACTTCAGTCCTCACGATTCCGAATCCTCGGTTGCCGGTCGTGTCCGCAGAACGCGCACAACCCTCGGCCACAGGAACACGATGGGAAGGCGCCGCTCGAGCACGGTCAGCTCAACCGGAGAGCCGGTGCGCCGTTCGACCTTCCGGGCGATATAGGGCAACCAGTTGTCGAACGTGAGGACGTGTTTGAACCACCTGGAGGTGCTCCGGACCTTCGAACGGCGGAAGTGCCACCGCCACCGCGATCGTTCGGACGCGCCAGCCGGCGTGTGAAGTTGGAATCGCCCGTCCGGCAGCCGATCCAGCCGCCCGCTGTCAGCGGCTTCCTCCAGACCCGGAAGCAGTACGTGCGCAAAGTGATCGGCCTGGGCCGCGAAGACGGTGTCGAACCGGTTCCCGGCCTCGGGGCGGAGCTCCGCCCGGTACGACACTTCCAGAAGTCTCCGCCCGAGCGACGCCGCATCGAACGTCTCGCCGGGGCCCATGAACGGAGCGACCCAGTCCAGCACCCGCGCCCGAGCTCCGGCCAGGAGGGACTCCACCCATTCGGCATCGCCAGGCGACCTCGACCACACCAGCGCGACCCGCTGCACCATCCGGCCCAACAGGAAGTGGTCGGGCGGCGAGGGCCCCAGCGCCACCTCGAAGTCGTCATCGCGGATCACGAGGCACTTTGCCATCCCCTGGGAACCGTCGTCCGGCGTGAAGGCGATGACGTTGGGGGGCAAAACGGTGGAAAGGGCCGAGAACATGCTCGCGGGTCGATGAATCTCGCCGGAGGCCTTGAGCGTCTCGTAGAACGACCCGTAGCTGCGGACGAGGACGACCAGGTCGTATGCGCTGTGCTTGCCGGGGGAGGTCTTGGACAAATGCGACCCGTACATGAGGACGGCCCGGACCGACTCGCCCCCCGCCTCGGCCAACTGCTCCGCCAGACGACGTCCTGCGGCCGGGGCCGCCACGTTGCCCGCTCTGGGAGGAGAGGTCATGCGGTGTGCTCCTCCCGAAGACGGCGGAGCTGTTCCACCATCTTCTGTCGCATGTCGTAGATGAACGGCTCGGCATCCGCCCTGGGATCGTCCCACTCGAACGGACCGAGGAGCGCCACGTCGCCTTCGATCGCGCTCATGCCGTTCAGGAAGTCCTTGAGCTTCGCGCGCTCCCAGAAGCCGTCCACGACCAACAGCCAGACCGACCACGGGCGCTGACGAAGGACCAGCCGGAGGCCGGTGGTCTTGAATTCCCCGATGGTCCCGTCGCGTGAGCGCGTCCCCTCGGGGAAGATCGCCAGGGGCACGGAGCTGTTCCGAGCGGCGTCACGGATCCCGGCCAGCATCTTCTTGCTCTCAGAGGGGTTTGCAGCGGAATCCACCACCGGGTATTGATAGAGCCGAACCAAATGCGAGATTAGCGGGATCCAACGTAGGTACCGCTTTCGGGTCACGATCCTCGGAAACGCGCTCTCGGTCGAGGCCACCACTAGAGGGATGTCGAGAACGGATTGATGGTTCATCAGGACCAGCGTTCCCTCCGCCCCCGGTATTTGCGGCAGTTCAGGAATGCGGGCGCCTCCGATCTTCGAGACGGCCGACAGGACCCACCGTGCTAGAAAACGCTCCCATCGTCCCATCAACTCGATCTTCCGAGACGGCGCCAGACGTGTCCAGGGTGTGAGGACGAGGCGTTGCGCAAGGTCGAGCAAGGGGAACGAAAGACATAGCAACAGCAGTGCGATGTAACCGCGTATCTTCTGGATGGAGCGCCTCGACCGTTTCCGCAGAGGGAGGGCGGGTTCGGGCATAACCCTAAGAGGCGAACGCTAACCGGAGAGCCCGACAGGGTTCAAGGCCGCGAGACGCCGCCGATCACTGAGAAAAGACGGGGACCATGGAGTACACCTACTACGGCTACAAGAACTGCGTTGCGGCCTTTTTCGAGATGCCGACCGCGAACGCCCGGAAGATCCTTCCTGCGCATCTCCAGCCGATGGAAGTGCAGCACACTCGAAGCGTTCTGGCCATCAACGCGTTCCAGTTCACCGAAAGCGAGGTTGGAGCATACGACGAGATCGTGCTCGCGGTCATCGTCCCGCCCCTGGTCGAGCCGGACAAGCCTCTCCCCAGGTCGGCCTTCTTCCCGTTTATGGTCGGCACATCCACCGAGGCGTCCCGGCTCCACGCCATCGAACGATGGCACCTGCCGCACTATATGAAGGACGTGGAGATGGACTTCACGGAGACCGATGGTCGGATGGAGGTGAACGTTCGGGACAGCGACGCGCCCATCCTGGATCTGGTCGTGACGGCGCATGAGTTCGCTCCCAGCCGGAACCTCTACAACTCCTTCATGGTGGATGGAGATGAGCGCTTCAAGGCCAACATCTACATGGAGGCGCCCCACGCCGAGCACGAAGAGGAGGAGGGTTCGCTCACGCTGCACGAGCATGAGATGACGGCGGCTCTGAGCCTCACCGAGGTGAATAGCTGGCCGTTCCGCGAACAGTGGTACACGGAGGGGCTGCAGACCTTCGAGCCGCTGGTGACGATCTGATCGCGGACCGACGGGTCTATGTGATCTTCAATCCGGCTTCCGGGCGGGGCCGGGGGGCACGCCGGATCGAGGAGTACCAACGGCTTCTCAGGGAGATGATCCCCGGGGCCGAATACGGCGTCACGGAGGCGCCGGGCCAGGAAGCGGAGCTGGCCGACCGCGCGCTGGCCGAGGGGTTCGACGTGATTGCGGCGGCCGGTGGCGACGGTACGTGGAGCAACGTTGCCGATCGAATCGTTTCATCGGATCGGGACGGGGTCTCTTTCGGGATGCTCCCGAACGGCACCGGAAACGACTTCGGCAGGAACCTCGGATTCAGGCCGCTCGACGCGGAGCACGCCGTTCGGGCGCTCGCGGACGGTCACACCGTTTCGGTCGACGTCGGCCACCTCGAAACCCCGAGCGCCTCGGAGCACACGCCCGACCGTTTGGAGTCTCGGCACTTCCTGAACCTGATCGGCTTCGGCTTCGACATCGCGGTCATCGACGCCGCGGCCGGAGCGCGCTTCCTCAAGGGCGAGATCCTCTACAAGATCACGGCGCTCCAGCAGCTCTTTCGTTTCCCGGGCTTTCGCTTCGACCTGAAGGGCGTCGCGTCGGGGGCTGTTCGCTCCGGCGATCACCTGATGCTGACCGTGTCGAACGGACGGTACTTCGGCGGCGGATTCCCCATCGCGCCGGGCGCCACGATCAGCGACGGCCAGCTTCACGCGTGCTGCATCGGAGACGCGGCGCCCCTCACGCGCCTCAAGCTCTTCGGCCTCGCGGAGAAAGGTCGACACGTCTCGTCCGAGCGGGTTGCAGTGCTAGGAGACCAGGCCTTCGAGATCAGATTCCCGTCGCCTCCTCGCTTCGAGATGGACGGCGATGTTCGCCGTGCCGCCGAGCCGATTCTTCGTGTCCGGGTCCTCCCCCGGGCGCTGTCTGTGATCGCGCCGGCAGGACAGAGCTAACCGGCTGAGGGGTCGGTCCGGCACAGATTAGTCAGAGGGAGCGGGCTGAACGACTTGGGTCGCTCCGGCGCTGACCCGCAGGCGGAGTGGCGCTTTGCAGCACAAAGAACTTGACGAACGCTCCTGTCAATCCTACCATCCCAGCATGACTCTACCCGCCCGAGCCGTTCAGAGTAAGAACCCGAGTGGTCACCTGGCCCTCCACGACCGCGCCATTGACGATCTCCGGTTCATCCGAGAGACGATTGAACGGTCCCAGTCCTTTACGGCCGTGTCCGGCGCGGGCGGCGTGGTGATGGGGCTGATCGCTCTGGCCGGTGCGGCGATCTCGGCCGGCGCGGCGTCGCCGACCATGTGGGTCGCCACCTGGATGGGGGCCGCCGTGCTCGCTCAGGGGGTGGCGCTGTTCGCCATGACCCGAAAAGCCCGATCGGTCGGAGAGAAGATGCTGTCGGCCGCCGGTCGAAAGTTTGCGTGGAGCTTCACGCCGCCGCTGCTGGTGGGTGTGCTGGTCACGGTGGCGCTCACGCTCCGAGGCGGGACGTCGTTGCTTCCGGGCGTCTGGCTCCTTCTGTATGGGACCGGAGTCGTCACCGGCGGTGCGTTTTCCGTGCGGATCGTCCCGCTTATGGGACTCTGTTTCATGGCGTTGGGCGCGGTCGCGCTCTTCGCCCCGGTTGCGTTCGGCAACGGGTTCATGGCCGCCGGATTCGGGGGACTGCACCTGATTTTCGGCGCTGTCATCTGGAGGAAGTATGGGGGCTAGTCACGGGACGGCCCGCGTGGACGGAGTGACGGTGGACTCCGCTGCGATCGAGGCCGTCGAGGGAGGGCACCCGGAGGCGGGGGCCCTCGAGCTGGATCGAATGATCCATCAGCGCATGCGCCTGGGTATTGTCAGCGCGTTGGCGGTGAACGGCACGATGACGTTCACGGACCTGCGCGACGTGTTGGGCGCGACCGACGGGAATCTGAGCGCGCACGCCCGGCGGCTGGAGGACAGCCTCTACATCGAGTGCATCAAGTCGTTCGAGGGTCGGACTCCGCGCACCGAGTATCAATTGACGGACAAGGGCCGCGGTGCGTTGCAGGACTACCTGGACCACATGGAAGCGATCATCCAGGCGACAAGGAATAGCTGACGTGCACGTCGCGATCATCATGGATGGGAACGGTCGGTGGGCGCGGGCACGCCGCCGGCCGAGGGAGTGGGGCCACCGCCAGGGCGCCAAGGCCATTCGGGCGATCGTCGAATCGGCTCCCGACGTCGGAATCGACGTCCTCACGCTCTATGCCTTTTCGGCGGACAACTGGAAGCGACCCGACGCGGAAGTGCGTGGCTTACTCCGGCTGTTCCGTCGCTATCTCCGGGCCGAGACCCCGTCGATGGTCGAGGACGGCGTCCGCCTCCAGGTGATCGGACGTCGGGACCGCCTCCCGGCCGACCTCGTGCGGGCCATCCGGACCTCCGAGGAGGCGACCCGACACGGCTCCCGGATCACGCTTCGACTCGCGGTCGACTATTCGGCGAGGGACGCCATGGTGCGCGTCGCGCGTGTGGCGGCAGAGAGCGGCACCGTTGTCGACGAGGCCAGTTTCGCTGAGTTGATGGGTCAGATTCTGAATACGGACGACGCTGTTCCGGACGTGGACCTGTTGATACGGTCCGGAGGCGAGCAGCGGCTCAGCGACTTCCTACTCTGGGAGTGCGCCTACGCCGAACTGTACTTCACGTCCAGGATGTGGCCGGACTTCCGACCGGAGGACCTCCGAGAGGCCATGCGGGTGTTCGCGGCACGGGACCGGCGCTTCGGAATGGTCGCGGAAGCGGTCTAGAATTCCCACCAGAGCCGCACGGCCAGGAGGTCGTCGGCTGGGTCGAGCGGACCGCTCTGATCCGTGATCGACCCCGACAGCATGAGGCCGGCGTTACGCGCCAGGCGGTAGCCGACCGACGCCTCGTAGCGCATGACGTCGTGGTCCCAGTCGGTGTCTCCCCGCCCCGGGAGCGCGAGCGGACGAAAGTCGATGGCGCCCCACCGCCCGGCCACGGAGAAGCCCGCCGCCACATCGGACTGGACTTCCAGGGTCCACGACAGGTCGCGCACGTCGTCCGACAGCCCCGGCACCTCCCATCGGTCGGCGAAAACCTCGGCGCGCATCATCATCGAGCCCCGGGCGATCGTGGCGTCAATCGACACGATCTCCTGGTGGTACACGAAACGCTCATGGCCCGACGTCAGGAGCGGCTGGATCTCCTCTTCGAGAAAGGGACCTCGATTCCAGGACGCGCCCAACGACACGGAGGGCCCTATCGCCGCGGTAACGCCCGCCACATAGGAGGGATGTTCGAAGCCGTCACGCGTCCACTCCCACAGGTCGGGTTCGCTCGACGGCGACGAGTTCATGGCGGCAAGCCGATACCCGAACGGTCCGGCTCCCCCGAGTAGCATCGCGCCCCACTGATACGGCACACCCCACACGGGCGGGGCACCCTCCTGACGGAACACGGCCGGAGTCGACAGCCAGTCGACGAATCCGTCCGGGCCGTCAGGAACGCGGGTGAACGACACGATCGTGCGGTAGTCGTACGGAAGAGGAGGCCGGACGAACGGATCGACATCGGTCGAGTGGCGCGCGGCATACGAGCCGAACGGGCTTGCGAAGCGTCCGACCTGGCCCATGAGTACGTCCGAGCTACCCGCCAGACGGAGGAACGCCTGCTCGACCCGGGCCTCCCACTCGGACTCGGTCGGACCCGGACCTTGATCGCCCCGGACTTCCACGAGCCCGTACACGTGGTCACCGAGGAAGACGTCGACAAAGATCCGGAGGCGGGGCGAGACCCACACACCATCGCCGTAGGCCAGTCCCGCGCTGTGGCCGTTCATGGCGAAGGCATCGAGGTCCAGTCGACCGGACAGGTCGAGTTGGAAGGTGCCGGTCTCCGATATCCAGCCGAGGCCCGCGTCGGACAGACTCGGCCACCCATTCTGCGCCGAGACCGGCGCGGAGGCGCCGGACATGGCGGCCAGGAGCATCAACTGCGGCAGCACCTTCCCGGACGTCCGGGAAGGCCGGGCCTCCTCCTCCGATGCTTTCCCCGAGGCCCGCTCGACCTCCACCGCCGATCCCTTCCGGGACACCCGGCGGGTCGCATCGGCTTCCACTCCCTCCACCTGAAAGACCTCCACATCCGCGGCGAAGCCCTTGAACGAGCGCCCGCCCACGGCGCGGACCGACACCGTACGGCCGGCGGCAGCCACGACCTCCCGCGTAACCAGGATTTCACCGGCGGTGGCCCCGCTGCATAGCCGCGCAGCAAGGTTCACGACGTCTCCGAGAACGGTGTAGTTGAGCCGGTTGGCCGAGCCCATGTTGCCGGCAACGGCTTCGCCGGTATTGAGGCCGACCCCCAGCCCCAAAGGCGCGTCGCCCCGAGCCGACCGCTCCGTGTTCAACTCGTCGACGGCCTCTCGCATGGCCACCGCCGCTCGGACGGCACGCATCGCGTCGTCGGGGGCGCCGATCGGGGCACCGAAGACCGCCATGATCTCGTCACCCACGTACTTGTCGACCACACCACCTTCCCGTTCCACGGCATCGGACAGCCGCTGCATGCACTCGTTCAGCAGGCCGATCACACCCTGCGGCTCCATACCATCCGTGAGAGCCGTGAAGCCGCGGATATCGCCGAAGAGCACCGTCACCATGCGGTTCTCACCGCCGAGTTCGACCCCGCCGCGCATCAACTCTTCGGCCACGTCGCGGGAGACGACCTTGTTGAGTACGGATCGGTACCGTTCCTTGAGACGGAGCCCGTGGGTCATGTCGTTGAAGGCGGCGGCCAGGGCGCCGATCTCGTCCGTCGAAGACACCGAGACGTCCGCACTGTAGTCCCCACGTGCGACCCGTCCCGTGGCTCCCACCAGAGCGCGGACAGGTCGGGTGAGCCCACGACTGAGGACCGTCGCCGCCAGGACGGCGAGGGCCAGGGCGGCCAATCCCCCGAGGAGCAGGGCGCTCGTGATCCGGCGAAACGGTGCGAGGATCTCGTCGAGCGAGACCGCGACGACCCGCCAGCCTCCGTCGGTTCGCCCGGGAACGAGCGGCAGGGCACGGACCGACCAGGTGCTCCCCACCGCCCGCGCCCGCGCCCCACTGGTCGACTCCAGTTCCGGCGACACCGATCCGCCCGCGACCAGGGACGCCAACGCAGGGCCCAGCGACTCCCGGGCCAGCGGCGTGCCGACGACACAGGCCTCAGCAACGACGAAGCAGACCTCGGCCCCGGCCACCGAACCGATGCGGCGCATGTCGTCCGCGGCAATCGGCAGACCGAAGGTGATCGTGCCGAGGGGTGCGAACCGCCCTTCCAGGAGGAGCGTCTGCAGGTGGTAGAACGCGCCCTCGAAAACCCGATACGACCGGGCTTCGACCTCGGTGCCGGCCAGAAGGTCCTCGGCGACCGGACGGACTCCGACCGGGTCGCTACCCTCCATCGGATCATCGTCGTGCAGCGTCAGCAACGGGACGCCGGACGGATCTGTGACGATCACGAGGATGTCGTCGATCCCCGCCAACTGGACGTCGTAGCCGATCCGATCGCCGAACTCGGTGAGGTCCCCCGTCAGCATGGCCTGCTCGAGCGCCGCGAGCGCCCGCACTCCTCCGATCAACGGGCCGGCCAATCGCGAGATCTGGAGGAGCTGGATCTCCTCGAGCTCGGCAAGCTGCGTGACCGCCCCGGTGACCGCGCGATCGACCACCAGGTCCACCTGCCGCGACGTCTCCGAGCGGACGACCACGAACGTGACGGCCATGAGAATGCTGACGGTCCCGATGAGCGCCGCGAAAATCTTGGCGGCGAAGCTCGACTGGAGTCGACGAATCATGGAACGGTCGGCACGTCGGCTCCGACGCTACCCGATCTCGACCTGAACGCGCGCAACACCACCGTCCGTGACATCGACCGTGCGCTCCACTTCGCCGAGATCGGCGTGCCAGAACACCAGGGTGCGCGAACCGGCCGGGACGCCCTCGAGCGTAAACGTCCCGTCCGAAGCCACCCGGGTGTGGTGGGGGTTCTCCGCGACCACGATGACGGCACGCATCGACTCATGCACTTCGCAGTATACCTTGACCACCCCTGGGCGATCGAAGCGTACGTTCTTGGCATCTCCCTGGGGATACCGGCCCAGATCGAACCGGGCCGGGTCGGAGTACGAGAACACGTTGTGGAAGAAGTCGTCCCGATTGGGAAAGCGGACCGTCGTTCCCACGGGGACGATCAGAGCGCCGGGCGCGAAGACCGTGTCCGCCTGGACCATCTCCATCGGCGCGCGGGAAGGGCTGGGCGCGCCCAGGGGACCCTTGACCCAGACGAGAACGGGAAGCTGCTGCACGGTCCGTGCGCTTCGGGGAGCTCGTCCATACCGCTCGGCCGTCCGACGCGGTGGGGGCATGCGAACCGTTACCGTGCCGACCACTCGTCCGACGGCCGGTAACACCGCCGCAGCCTGAACCATGATGGGTCCCGGGGCCAGCGTCAGCGAGGCCAGCGCGGTCCCGAGTCCGAGGGTCAACGCAATCGTGTGGGTCTTCATTTCGGTGCCGAATGGCCTGGGGACCCGGGAGCCCGGTGAGGCTAGGACCCTCTCGTGGGCTCGTCGTCCAGGCCGTCAGGAGGTCCGACCAAGGGAAGGTACAAAATAGCGGTAACTCCAAGTCCCGGCCTGTTGACGAGCCGGAGCGAACCGCCGTTCTGCTGCGCGAAGCCGTGTGCGGCGGACAAACCCAGCCCGAGGTGATCCGGCCACGTCGAGTAGAACGCCTCGATGGCTCGAAGGGCCACATCGGGGGGCATCCCACCGCCTTGATCGTCGACCCGGACGCCCACGAGGGGGCGGCCAGGGCCGAGTTCATCCACCGGAGTGTTGGACGGTTCGACCAGACGGAGGGTGACCGGCGTCTCGCCTTCGCCCGTTGCCTGACCGGCGTTCTCGATCAGGGCCAGGACAACCTCCTGCAGAAGCGAGCGATCGACGGAGACCCACCAATCCGTCGCACTGAATTTCAGTGCCACCCGTGCGGGGTGGGCGGCGCGCCGGATGCTCGCGTGCCAGGACCGTAGCGTATCAGCCAGGTGTATGACCTCACGTTCGGTCTCGCGAGCGTGGCCGACGGCCAGAAGCCGGTCGACCAAGGCTCGGGCCCGGTCGACGGCCACGTCCAAGGCGACCACGGCGTCGGTCGCACCGGTTTCACGGAGCAGGTTCACCTGACCGCGTACGACCGCCATCAAGTCCCCAACCTCGTTCGCCACGCCTCCCGCCATGAGCGCGATGTCCTCCAAACGACGCGCACGGGCGACCCTTTCGTCGATCACCCGTAGCTCGGACAGGTCGAGCACGCTGCCCATCACGGTATCGTCCTCGGGACGGTGACGGAGCGACATCACCACATGGACCCGACCCTCCTCGTGGCAGCGAAGGCTCCGGCGTCGAGCGGAAACCCGTCCCGACGATCGGACGAGGGCGGACAGGTACTGGTACTCGACGGGAATCGGCAGCAAGGACCGGAACGACGTGCCTACCACGTCGTCGGTGGTCTCGTACCCGAGCAGATCCGCGAACGTGCTATCCGCCTCTGTTATCATCCCGTCGGCATCGAAGACGAAGGTACCCCAGACTTTCCCTTCATGGAGCCGCCGGAACAGGTCGGCCCGAGTTCGACGTGCATCGCCCAGATACGCCTCCGGCGTGGCATCACGAAGGACGAAGACGGTGCCGGTGCGCATCTTTCCGTCGAACAATGGTGCGAGGACTCCCGACACGGGAAGCCCTCGGCCATCCGCAGTTTCGAGCGTCGTACCGTCCGGCAGATGGATGGCCCTTCCCTCGTCCGGGCCCGGCGCGGCCAATGCCTCCCCGACGCCGGAGCCGTCGGGCATGGCCAGATCGACGACCTCTGCCACCGGTCGATCGAGCACTTCCTCAACGCGGCGTGCCGTGAGGAACTCGGCCGCCGGATTGAAGTCGCGCACGAGGGCTTCGTGGTCCACCAGGATGACGGCTTCGCGCACACTGCGAAGGAGAACCGTCAACTCCGCTTCGCCGAACTCGGCCCGTGCCGAGGCGACCCTGGACTCTACCATGTGTCGTGCATCGATACTCGGGGGTGGGAAGGATCACAATATCCGCCTCGCTGCCCGTAGCGCGAGGGGTGTCTCCATTCGCCGTTCGACCGCGTAGCCTGATACAATGGTGCCTCCAACCCCCGCCTGAATTGCAACGGACGGCGATGACGATCCCTTACTCCGACCAGCTACCCAAAGGACGGAACCCGCTTTCCGCGGCAATGCCCTTGGTCGGGCGAACGGAAGAATTGGCAGCTCTCGAGGCGCTCGTCGAGCACCCGGAACGGGACGTTTCCCTGGTTCTGCTCTCAGGCGAGGGTGGGGTGGGCAAGTCCCGGCTCGTGTCGGAGCTGGCAGACCGCATCGAGGGGCGGGGGTGGAAGGTTGCCAGAGGGCGGGCCTACCCCGTCGAAACCGGGGTCCCGTACGCGCTCTTCTCCGACGCCTTCCTGCCGATCCTTCGCTCCATGGACGAGGATACCCTGACGGTGCTCAGCCGCGGGGGCGAGGCCGAGTTGGCGTACCTCTTCCCGACCCTGACGGTCGGTAATCGAAACGTCGAAGCGGCCGAACCCGGCACCGACCCCGAGGAGTTCCGCACCCGTATTCTGTGGAACTTCGCCGAGTTCCTGGGCCGCTACGCGGCTCGAGAGCCGTTGCTGGTCGTTCTGGAGGACCTGCACTGGGCCGACGACTCGTCTCTACGGTTGCTGCACTTTCTCGCGCGGCAGGCCGTTGGACAACCACTGATCTTCCTGGCCACCTACAACTCCTCCGAACGAGATCGGAACACCCAGCTCGTTCAGGCCGAGCGATCGCTCGTATCGGTACGTGCGGCCCAGCAACGACGCTTGGAACCCCTGACGAAAGAGCAGTTGAGCGAGTTGGTCTGTCGCGTCTTCGGTACCGAGGCGGAGTTCGTCGCGCCGTTCGCCGACTTCCTGTTCGAGTGGACGCGTGGGAATCCCTTCTTCACCGAGGAGGTGCTGAAGTCACTCGTTGGAACAGGAACGCTCTCGTATCGAGACGGACGCTGGACCGGGTGGGACGCCCGGGACATCGGGCTTCCCGGCTCCATTCGGGATGCCGTTCTGGCGAGGGTGGCCGGCTGCTCCACGGCTGCGCAGAGAGTGGCCGACGTGGCCGCCGTGGTGGGGAGCCGGGCGGGCTATTCGTTGCTGGCCGCCGTGGTCGAGCTGAACGAGTCCGCGCTCCTGGAGGCTCTGGATGAGCTGTGTGCCCACAGAATTCTCGATGAGGAGGAAGTGGACGGCTCCGTCGTCTACGGATTCGTCCACCCGGTGGTTCGCGAGATCGTGTATGGAGAGTTCGGACTCCAAAGGGCGCGCCTCCTGCACGGGCATGTGGCTGAGGCCATGGAGGCGGAGTGGGGCGAGGAGTCCATGGCGCACGCGGACGAGCTTGCATACCACTTCGCTCGATCAGACGCGGGCCATCTGGTGGACAAAGCCGTCCGGTACCTCGCGGCCGCGGGCACGAGGGCGCTCTTGCGCCACGCGGATCGGGAAGCCGTCAAGTACCTCCGCGCTGCCCTGGAGCGGCATGGACGGATCTCGGACGGCGACGGCGCTATCCGCCTGGCCTTGGTAACCGACCTGGCTCGCGGCCACCTCCGGATGGGGGAGTACGAGGCTTCGGCGGCGCTCTGGGCCGACGCGTTGGGCCAGGTCGAGCAGAGGGGGGTTGCTGAAGCGGATATCCGGCGGAGCCTCGGACTCGCCCACTTCTGGTGTGGGCGCCACGCGGAGGCACTCGACCATCTGGACGCCGGGCTCGTGGCCGGGGAAGGCGATCCGGGGGCCACCGTACAGACGCGGCTGGTTCGCGCCCACTGCCTGCAGGAGTTGGGACGGGGGGAGGAGGCCCGCCGAGAAATCGAGGCGGCGCTTCCGGTCGCCCAGGCGCTCGGAGACCCGCGCGTGCTCGCGCGGGCCCACCGCTCCCTGTCACTACTACATGTGTGGATCGGCCCGCCGGAGGCCGCGCGCTCCCACGCCGAGCGCGCCATCGAACTGGCACGTGAGGCCGACGAGATCGGGGTAGAGTTCTGGGCGCGGTGGGGAATGGCGGTCCAGTTCGGAATGATGGGAGATACCGGTTCGTTGGAGCCGGCCATAGCGGACGCGCGCGCGCTGGCGGATCGTCTGCGTTCGCCCGTGCTGAAGCTGTGGACGACCGAGTTGATGATCGAGTTGGCCCACGCGACCGGCGACTGGGACAGCGGGCTCACGCTCGGCGAGCAGGCCATCGCCCTCGCGAGGAAACTCAATCAACGGGTCCTTCTGCCCCGCCTGTTGGTGTGGACCTCACTGTTCTACGTCGGCCGAGGCCACCTCGAACGCGCGGAAGAGCTCGTGGCCGAGGCCTCCGAGATTTCGGGACTTCGCCGCGCCGGCGGACCGATCGACGTCCACCTCGTTGTGCCGGCATACATTGGTCTGGCGCACTACCAGGTCGCGCTCGGCGACTATCACGACGCTATCGAGTCCGCCCGAAAGGGACTCGGGATCGCGGAGGGGACCGGATACATCCTGTGGGCCATCCACCGACTGCTGCCGATCTATGCCGAAGCATGTCTGTGGGCCGGAGAGATCGAACTGGCCGCCGAGCTCGGCGAACGTATGCGAGAGCACGCCGAGGCCTTGAACCATCCTCTCGGCATCGCCTGGGCAGACGCTTGCGACGCGTTGGTGGCGTGGAAGCGTGGCGACAGCGAGCGGGGCGCCGTTCTCATGCGGAAGGCGGCCGAGCGTCTCGAGGAGATCCCGATGGTGCCGTATGCGGCCCGCATCCGCCGGCAGCTCGCGGGGCGTCTCGCGGAGATCGGCGACGTGGACGGTTCTGTCGAAGAGCTCCGACGAGTCCACGACGTGTTCGTCCAGATCGGAGCCGAACTGGAGCTGGAAAAGGCGCGCATGCAGTTTCGCGAGGTCGGGCATCGCCCGCCGCCACGAGGCGCCGGTGAGGGCATCGGTGGTCTCACGGCCCGCGAACTGGAGATCGCGCTGCTCGTCGCCAAAAGGAAGTCCAACAAGGCCATCGGAAAAGCGCTCGACATCTCACCCCGGACCGCCAGCACGCATCTGTCCAACATCTTTCAGAAGCTCGATATCACGAGCCGAGGGGCGCTGGCCGACCTGATTCGCTCCGAGGGCTTGCTGGGCTGACGCCGCGCGCCGCCGGGTCGACGACGCGCCGGAGGTGTGGATAGCTTCAAGTATGAACTCATCCCTCCCGCCGACCTCGTTCAAGGTCGACGTCGACGTTCGCAGCTACGAACTCGACTCCTTCGGTCACGTGAATCACGCCGTGTTCCTGAGCTACCTCGAGTTCGCCCGATTCAACGCCCTCGAGCAGGGCGGTTTCCCCTATCAGGAACTCCGTGCCCGGGGATGGGGCGTCTTCGTGGTGCGGGCCGAGATCGACTACGTCAGCCAGGCGAGGCTGGGCGACAGGCTCCGGATCCGCACGTCTGCGGAGGAGCCGGGCCGGACGAGCGTGGTCCTGGTGCAGGAAATCGTGCAAGCCCACGCACCCGAGACTGTGGTCGCGCAGGCCCGAATCACGGCCGTCTGGGTAGGGGAGAAGGGACGCCCCATGCGCGTGCCCCAGGAGGTCGTGGACATCTTCAACCCGCCCGGCGACGTGGACGACCGCGCCCGGGCCTCATTCACCGAACCAGGAAACCGATGATTACGACGCCGCGACGCTCCGCCATTTTCGTGTGCCTCTGCCTCGCGACCGCGTGCGCGCCCACGGACGAAACGCCAACCGAGGACGCGAGCCGTTCCGCGGATCCGGCAATGTGCGACGTGGACAACGGCGGCCTGACGCTGCCGGCCGGATTCTGCGCGGCAGTGATCGTGAACAGCCTTCCCGGTGCCCGCCACATCGAGGTGGCGCCCAACGGCGACGTGTTCGTCGCGCTTCGGGACCGGCGCGGATCGCGGAACGGTCCGGTCATTCCCGGAGGGGTCGCGGTCCTTCGGCCCACAGCGGATGGACGCGACTACGAAGTCGTTGGACGCTTCGGGGAGGTGGGTGGCAACGATGTCGTCTTGCACGAAGGCTTCCTGTACTTCGCGCCGGACGACCGGGTCGTTCGCTACCCGTTCGAGACGGGAGCCGTCGAACCGGCGGGCCCAGCGGAGACGATCGTGGCTGGGCTGCCCGATACGAGGAACCACACGGCCAAGAGCATCGCGCTGTCGGGAACAGACCTCTACGTGAACATCGGATCTCCCTCGAACGCGTGCATGACGCAGTCGCGCACGGCCGGGTCGGCCGGAATGGACCCCTGTCCGGAACTGGACACCCGGGCGGGCATCTGGCACTTCCACGCGAACACGCCCGGTCAGTCGCAGGCGGACGGCAGCCGCTTCGCCACCGGCCTGCGCAACGTTGTCGCGCTACGAATGCATCCGGAGCAAGGCGTCCTGTACGGCGTGGTCCACGGGCGCGACCAGTTGCACGACATGTGGCCGGACCGGTACACGGTCGAAGAGAACGCCGAGAAGCCTGCCGAGGAGTTCGTCCGGCTGACGGAGGGCTCGGACTACGGATGGCCGTACTGCTACTTCGACCCGGCCACCGGCCGGAAGCTGCTCGCGCCCGAGTACGGAGGCGACGGAGAACAGGTCGGGCGGTGCGCGGACGCGGATATGCCACTGATCGGCTTCCCGGCGCACTGGGCGCCCAACGACCTCGAATTCTATACCGGCACTCAGTTCCCGGCGCGGTATCACGGGGGCGCGTTCATTGCCTTCCACGGATCGTGGAACCGAGCCCCCCTCCCGCAGGAGGGATACCGTGTGGCCTTCGTTCCCGCAGACGGCGCCGGGTTCTCGACGGAGTGGCAGACGTTCGCCGACGGATTCCAGCCCGCTGATCCGCAAACGGGCGGCACCGCTTCGCGTCCCGTGGGCATCGCAACCGCGTCGGACGGCTCACTCCTGGTGGTCGACAGCAACCGCGGAACGATCTGGCGCATCCTCTACGTCGGGAGTTGATCTGCCGGCACTGAGCACCCGACCCGTGAACCTCCAGGCCGGGGGTCGCGCCTCCGGGCCGCGACCCCCTGGCCCGTCGCGACGGACCGATGGCTGACACCCGCGAGTTCCACTACTCGTGGGACTGGTTACTTCCCTTGAGTGCGGACGCGCTCTGGCCTCTGGTCTCGGACACGAACCGCTTCAACCGGGATGCGGGCCTGCCTCCGGTCGAAGAGGTCGGCGGTCCCGCGGAGCGGCTGCCGAACGCTCGCAGGCGGCTGCGGCTGAAGGTGAAGGGTATCATGCTCGAATGGGAAGAACTCCCTTTCGAGTGGTACAAGCCGTATCGGTTCGGAGTGATCCGCCGGTACTCGAAGGGCCCGCTTCTCGAGATGCGTGTGCGAGTAGACCTCCACGAAGAGGGCGTCGGCGTGACCCGCATCCGCTACCACGTCGCGGCTCGCCCTCGGGGACTCCTGGGGATGGTGACGACGCCGATCCAGATTGGCCTTCTCAGTCGGAGGACATTCGGCCGGGTGTTCCGACGGTACGCAGAGGCCCTGAAGGCCCGGTCACACACGGGTGTGCCCACCCCAAGCGTGGACCGTGCCACCCGCCGCCGTATCGACCGAGCCCGGGACGAACTCTCGGCAGCAGGCGTCACCGAGGCGATGGCCGACCGACTGGTCGAACACCTGCACGAATCGGACGATCTGACCCTGGCTCGGATGCGCCCGTACGACCTGGCGGATCAGTGGGGCGCCGAGCGCAAGGATGTCCTGCGCGCTTGCCTCCTGGCCACCCGCGCAGGCGTGCTGGATCTGTCGTGGGACATTCTCTGCCCGGTCTGCCGGGGGCCGCAAGACAGCGCGAATACGCTGCAGAATCTGCGGACCGGTCTCGCGCACTGTGACACCTGTCAGATCGACTTCTCGCCCGACTTCGATCAGGTGGTTGAGATCTCCTTCTCGCCCTCCCCCGCCGTGCGGACGGTCACCGCGCCCCCCTTCTGCGTGGCCGGACCGCAAATCACTCCGGATGTGGAAGTGCAACAGCTCCTGGCGTCGGGTGAGGCTCGGACGGTGTCGGCCGTTCTGGGCGAGGGTCGCCACCGCGTTCGCGCGTTCGGGGTTCCGGGTGGTCCGACCTTTCATGTGCGAGAGGGTGGCGCCGAAGAGGCAGAGTTCCGCCTGAGGGCGGACCGCGAATGGTCGACCAGCGCCCAGGAGGCGGTCGACCCTCACGCACGCCTCACGCTGGCGAACGAGGGGCCCGAGGAGGTGCTTATCGATGTCGAGCGGCCACGGTGGGCGGACAGCGCCGCCACGGCGGCCGAAGTTACCGCCATGGCGGACTTCCGCGATCTGTTCGCGAGCGAGGTCCTCGCTGCCGGTGACTTCGTCAGCGTCGGCACTCTGGCTGTCTTGTTCACGGACCTCAAGGCGTCCACCCGGCTTTATCAGCAAATCGGAGATGCGCCGGCGTTCAGCCGTGTCATGCGACACTTCGACGTGCTGCGGGATGCGGTGGCGGCCGAGGGTGGCGCCGTCGTGAAGACTATCGGAGACGCGGTCATGGCCGTTTTCGTGCAGCCCGCCTCCGCCGTCCGGGCGGCGCTGGCGAGCCAGGCTCGTCTGGCCGAGGGAGAGGATGCCCTGGTGTTGAAGGCCGGCGTGCACCTCGGTCCATGCATTGCGGTCACGCTCAACGATCGGCTGGACTACTTCGGTTCGACCGTGAACGTCGCGTCCCGGCTCGGCTCGCTGTCGAGCGGCAACGATCTGGTGATATCGAAGCGCGTGCGGCGACATCCCGAGGTCGAGGCACTGTTCAGGGAGATGGGCGCAACGGTCACGTCCACCCGAGCGCAGATCCAGGGCATGGACGAACGGCTCGAAGTGTGGAGAGTCGTGGCGCCGGGGGGAACGGAGTCGGCGGTCAGAACCCCACCGGCCGGAAGTTGAACTGGATGCTCCCGCCGAATCGACGATAGTACTCCCGTCCGATGTCGGTCTCCGCACGGGTCCAGCCGAAGCGCACCGCGCCGTCCAGATTCCTGGCCAGCGGACGCGTGATCTGGAGGTAGGCAATGGAAGCGTTGTCCGCCTCCTCACCCGGCACCAGGCGCGCGAACTTGGTCCCTTCGACGTAGCTCTTGCCGGTTACGACCGCCCTGACGTTCAGCAGGAGCCGCCCGGGGAGGGGAACGTTGAACAGACCGTGTACGCTGATGGCGTCGTACTCGGGACGGTTCGAGTTGGATCGGTTGATCATGCCCTCGAATCCGAGTTGGGCGAACACCGTGCCCACGTGCGTCCACTCCAGCCCGGCGTTGACGCGTCGGTCACGCCGGAAGGGATCGTCGTCGACGAAGCTGGCCTGGTTGGGATACTCGGTCCAGCGGACGCCTCCGAAGACACGCATGATGGAGGAGCCCCCCCAGCGTGCGCCCGCGTTAACGCCCGCAGCACGACGGTCGAGCAGATCCAACGCCTGACTCCCGAGAACCGTTGACCGGTAGTCCGCCGCTTCTCCATCGACGGTGAAGTCGAAGCTCACGCCATCGAAGGCACGCGTCACCAGACCGAGGCTGCCGGAGCCGATGGAGTAAGCGGACTGCAGGTAGAAGGGTGGGGGTGGACGGTCCTGCACCGACCGACCCCGGTAGCCCGCGCGTCCGACGAGACGTGCCCAGGACCCCATCCGCTCCCGGTACGTCAACGAGGCGCTCCCGGCCCACTCCCGAGGGGCGTAGTCACGGACCTTGAAGCCCGTCGCAGCGGCCTGCCGCAGTCCTCCGTCGAACGTCAACTCGATGCCACGCCGATCGTTGGTAAACAGATCCAGAGCGCCCCGTATCGCTACCTCGCCCGCCGCGGCGGCCGCGTTCTCGACGCTGTCGGCCACGAAGTTGCTCACGGCGGACAGATTGCCGTTGTAGTCCTCGACGGAACCGGTCAGGCTGATCACGAGGTCACGCCAAACAACCTGACCGTAGAGCGGCGCTGCGTAGGCCAGCACCGCCACCCAGGTCGCACACGCTACCCTCAGCACCGTCACGAAATGAACCCGACGGCCTGGCGGAATGCCCGGGCCCGGATCAGAAGTTGGTCGCGATACAGCAGGAGCTGCTCGCGATACTGCTGCTTCAGCCGGATCCGCTCGTCGAGTGTGGCGGGCCTGCCCCCCCCCGAAACGGAGTCGCCCGGGGCGACTGGCGCATCTCCAGGGGGCGTGCCGCCAACCACGGGCAGCCGAGTGTCATCGAATCGCTCCGTACCCGCCAGAAAGTCGGCTCGACGTCGCTCGTTCCGGAGCCGACTGCCCAAGTCACGGATCTCCCGGTCGACCTGGACGACAGCCGAATCCGTGAATGCCGCCCGTCGCTCCATGATCTGCGCCTTGATCTCCAACTCCTCTGGTCCGTCTCGGGGATCGAACACCACATCCGGGAGCGCCACGGGATCGATCAGGACCCGGCTTCCGATCTCGTCCTCGAGCTGCGCGAGTTCGTTGCGCAGATCACGGAACAACACGTCGAGGCGGTCGCGTTCGCGACGGCTCGAAGCCTGGCGCATGTCGTCGACGAGGTTCTCCATCCTGACCGCGATTACTTCGATCAGCGCCGTTCGGGCTCGATCGAGGTCGTCTGCGGCATCTTCGACGCGCTGAGTCTGGGATCGGAGGGGTCCACTTCGTTCCTGTGCCACCGCGAGAGCCCGTTCACGGGCGTCGTCGTCGCCTCTGCGGCGAGCTCGCTCGGCAGCCTCCAGTGCCGAGGCGAAGTCGGCCTCGAAGACCAGGACCGCACTCCGGGCCGACTCCCACTGATCCCGTGCCGCCCGATACTCCAGGCGGCGCTGAACGAGTCTCGCCTCGGTGCTCTGGGCCTCCACTGCCGTCGCGCTGCCCAACACCACGGCGCACCCCGCCAGGACCACATGCCTCCATCGTGCCGCCCGGACCGACCCAAGCATCAGGCTTCGATTCCGTACTTTTCGAGCTTGTAGTACAATGCACTGGGCTTCAAGCCGAGAAGACGGGCCGCTTCGGCTTTCACGCCCGCAGCTTGGTCGAGCGCTTGCCGGAGAAGGCGCTCCTCCATCCCCTCCACCGCGCGGTTCAGGTCGACGCCTTGGCTCGGCAACGGTTCGTGCGTGGTCCCGTTCGTTTTAGCCGGTGTGCGGGCGCCCCCGCGAGTCAGTTGCGGGATCGACGCCTCGGTCAGCTCCGGCCCATCGGCCATGACGAGCGCGCGTTCGATAATGTTCTCCAACTCGCGCACGTTTCCCGGCCAGTCGTAGGACGCCAGCATCCGAAGCGCGCCGTCGGAAGCGCGCTCCACTACTGAGGCCGTTCGTTCCCGCAGCTTTTCGACGAAGTGCGAGACCAGAAGCGGTATGTCCTGAGGACGGTCCCGGAGCGGTGGCAGAGTCAGCGGGACCACATGCAGCCGGTAGAACAGGTCCTCCCGAAAACCCGTTCCCTCCTGGAGGTTCTCGGGCGTCGCGTTGGTCGCGGCAATGATGCGGACATCCACAGGGATCGTGTCCTCACCGCCCACCCGCTCGAGTTCACGCTCTTGGAGGACCCGGAGCAACCGGATCTGCGTGGTATGCGGAACGGTCGCGATCTCGTCGAGAAAAAGCGTGCCCCCATGCGCCAACTCGAACCGGCCTCGGCGCCTCCGTTCGGCACCCGTGAACGCACCCTTCTCGTGTCCGAAGAGTTCGGAGTCGAGCAGACTTTCCGACAAAGCGCCGCAGTTCACACGGATGAACGGACCATCCTTGCGAGGAGATGAAGCGTGTATGGCACGAGCCACCAGCTCCTTCCCGGTACCCGACTCGCCGTAGATCATGACCGTCGAATCGGAGCGTGCCACCCGATCGATCCAGGAGAAGAGCTCCTCCATCGGTTCGGAGTCGCCCACGATCTCGCCGTAGCGGGCCTGGGTCGACTCCTTCAAATAGGCGTTCTCCACCCGGAGCGCCTGATTTTCCCGTAGAAGCCGGGACCGCTCCTCCTTCTCCGCCACCAGCCGATCCACCTTTACGGCGAACTCTTCCGAACTGAACGGCTTCGTGATGAAGTCCGCAGCACCCAACTTCATGGCCTCGACGACCTTCTCGATGGTGCCATGCGCGGTGATGACCATGACCTCGACGTCCGGCGACGCCTCCTTCACGCGGCGCAGCACTTCCATCCCGCCCATCCGCGCCATCTTCATGTCGGTGATGACGAGATCGGCGCCCTCCTGTTCGAGCATCTCCATGCCCAGCTTACCACTCTCCGCCGAGCGCGTGCGGTGACCACGGCGCCGCAGAAGGAGCTCGAGCCCCTCCCTCATGGAGTCGTGGTCGTCGATGATCAGGATGTCAGCCATAAGGTGCGTCGAAAAGATCTCGGCCCGTGGAGCGCCGGAGCATCAGGTCAGTGAGATGGCACATGTGTTCAACCCCCGACAGGGGCAGATGGGTCGGGCGGGAGGTCCTCCAGACTCGGGAAATATATGCGGAACTCCGCCCCCACTGCATCATCTGTTTCCTCGGGGAGGACGAGTTCCACACGGCCCTTGAACGCCTCGGCGACCTTCCGGACAATGGCCAGACCGAGTCCAGCGCCTTGTTCCTTGTCGGTAACGAACGGATCGAAAATCCGCGGACGGAGCTCCGGATCGACGCCAGGGCCCTCGTCCGTAACGCGGATCAGAACCTCGCCGTGTTCGAGTCGCCCCTCGAGGCGCACCACATCCGAGACCTGAGCCGCGTTCCGGAGGAGGTTCAGGGTGGCTCTCTTCGCATAGTCCAGGGAGACACGAGCCATGAGCGGCTCCTCGGGGAACGTGACCACCATTTGCCCGCCCCGGTCCTCGAGTTCAGCTCGAACGAGGTCCGCCGCATCACCCAGGGCCAGACGGAGGTCGCTGGCTTCCCGTCCGTTCGACATCGGTCGGGCGAACGTGAGGAAGTCGTCGATGATTCCGTTGAGGGCGGACACCTCGCCACGCACCCGTCGGATCAACCGACCGCGTTCCTTGGCGTCCTCCGTCTCCGCGGCCGCGGCCGCGAAGAGCTCGAGTCCACCCAATGGATTGCGGATCTCGTGAGCGACCTGAGCGAGCATCAGGCGCAACTGTTCGTCGCGCTCGAGGATGCCCCGGCGCATGCGCTCCATCGCGCGGGACAGTCGTCCGAGCTCTTGTCCCGGTTCGGTGGCGACCGGCTCGTCCATCCGGCCCCGTTGGATGCGCAGCGCCACCCGACTGAGGCGCTCCATCGGCTCCGTGAGTGCGGAGGCGAGCAAGGCCGCGAGCGCCACCGCCAGGACCGTAGCCAGAGCCGAGCCGAAGATGAGGTTCCGCCGAAGTTGATCGAGAGGGGCGAGGTAGTCGGCAGGCATGAGGACCGCCAGCACGTAGTCCGTCTGCTCCAGCTCCGCGAAGCCCCACTTGAACAACTCGTCGTTGATCATGAAGGACGGCGTGGTCGCGTTCCCCGTCGTCCGTGCCTCTTCGAGTTCGGGACCGAATGGCTCCAGAAAGAGAAGCGGGGTCCCGATCGGAACCGAGTCAGCCGGAAGTGTGCTCACCACCGACGTGTTGTCGGGCGCCACGATATAGGCTTCCCGCACGTACCGCCGGAGGCGACGAAGACGGGCCTGGACGGGCGCCATCAGATCCTCCATTCCAGGCTGGAGGCCGCTGACGAGCGATGATGGCAGCCCCGACTCGACCGCAGCACCGGCGATCGACGTGGCAGTCCGATCGAGCTCGCTTTCCAAGGCGCGGCTGGCCTCCCGCCACGCCTGGTACCCTCCGGCTGCCGACACCACGAGTGCGAAGGAACCGAAGACCGCGACCAGGAGCGCCCGGAGGGTCACGCGGCCGGGACACTCATCCGCAAGGGACCTCTTCCCGCCCAACCGAAGCGAAGTTGTGAGGCGTGGGCGTGCGTGGCGCGACGACGATGTGGAACGGAACGTGGCGCCGTGCAGCCGGTGAACAGAAGTTCCCGAGCACGCGATCCACGACGTGGATCAGCGTCCCGATGTCCACGGGCAGTACCCGGCGCACTTCGACACTGTCTCCCGCCTCGTTCCGAACGCCCGTGATGCCGACGACCACCATGTTCTCGGTGAAGTCCACCGCCGGGAGCGCACGTCCAGGGGCGTGGTCGCGCCAGAAGTCGGACCACTCCACGCTGTCGGTGACGGCCATCGAAGTCCGAACGTTCGAGGGCGTGTCAGCCCCTCGCTCGAGTGTCGCGAACGGAACGCTTCCCGAGTAGGACGACCTGAAGTCGGCTCCAACCGTGCTTCTGGCCATCAGGAGCGCCACTTGAGCGAGTCTGGAAGCGGCGGCCCCGGGACCTGCGCCTGCCGGAGTGAGCGATGTCAGCGATCCGTCGACGCACCGCACCCATGACTTCTCCGCCAATCGTGCGTCGTCGACGATCTGGATCGTGATTCGCGTCCTCGTCGGCCCGCAGGTCGGATCCAGGTCTTCCGGGAGCTCGTCGCCGAGCCCGAGTAAGCGGAGTCCCTCGCTCTCGTTGACCTGGGTGATCAGGAGGGCATACTGGCCCGCTCGTACCACTTCCGCGATCGAGTCGACGCGCTGGGCATCGCCCAGAACGCCGTCATAGGAGATCGCCTCGGAGAGCGTCCACGACCCAGTCGAACGCCACGTCAGCGTCTGGGTCAGCTCACCGACACCCAGGCCGAGGGGTACTTCGAGCCGCGCCTGGATGCTCCCGACCTGGCCAAAACGGAGAGCTTCCGGCGGAACCGGTCCCCCGTCGTCGCAGCCAGCGACGGCCGCGAGGACGGCAACAAGCACGCCACGTGCGGCCCGCAGCCACGAGGCGCGGGCGGGGTACGAGAGGACTTGCCCCATTCCCATCATTCGGACACTCTGGCGACTATGGATCATCGTACGCGGCTCAAAGAACTCCTGCTCGAACGGTCCGTGCGGCTCGGGGATTTTACCCTGGCAAGCGGAGCACGTTCGTCCTACTACGTCGATGCACGTCGGACCACGATGTCGGCCGAGGGCCAATCGCTGGTGGGGCGACTCGGCTACCATGCGATCCGGGACGCCGGCCTGACACCCACCCACGTTGGTGGCCTCACCATGGGAGCGGACCCGGTCTCGTATGCGATCGCCCATTTCAGTTTCCTCGAGGGCGAACCCCTCGACGCCTTCAGCGTCCGTAAGAAAGCGAAGGATCACGGCACGGGCCAGCGGATCGAAGGCGGACTGCCCACGGACGCCCGTGTGATTCTCATCGAGGACACGGTGACATCGGGTGGATCGGCTCTTCAAGCGCTCGACGCAGTTCGCGATCACGGGCCCGAGATCCTGGCGGTTCTGACCGTGGTCGACCGGGAGGAAGGGGGTAGGGAACGGATCGAAGCGGCCGGCATCCCGCTCGTGGCGTTGTTCGCCGGAAGCGAACTGAAGGGTGCAGCCGGAAGATAGGGATGTCCCCGGGGGATGACGGACACTCCCGGTTCTACGCGTCCCGGTACTCGCTCCTCATGGAAGCCGTCGCCCCGACGGTCACTCCGGTCAGTCGAGCAAACGCAGCGGCATGACCAAGCAAAGATAGTCGATTGTTTCACCGTCGGCGGGCACCGGCTCCATGGTGGCAGCACGCTCAGGCGCCTTGAACGCGATCTTCACCTCGTCGGTCGGCATGTACCTCAAAACTTCCAGTAGATAGTTCGCGTTGAAGCCGATCTCCAGCTCCTCTCCGTCGTATCCGATCTCCAGCTCGTCGTGGCCCTCGCCTAGGTCCGGCGTCAGGACATTGAGGTGCACGCGTCCGGGCTCGAACATCATGCGGATCCGGTGTGTCTGGTCTGACGCCACCACCGCCATCCTACGCACGGCCGACTCCAGCGCCTTCTTGTCCACGATCGCGAGCTTGTCGCTGTCCCGCGGGATGACCTGGTCATAGTTCGGGTACGTGCCTTCGATCAGGCGGGTGAACACCTCCGTACGCTCGGCGCGGAAGCCGAGGTGGTTTCCACTCTTCGCCACCGAGAGCCTGTCCTCATCCTTGAAGAGCCGCTGGACCTGTTGGAGGGCGGCGGGCGGAACGATGAAGTCCGCCGAAGGTGCTCCAGACGTGCCAGCCGGGATACCCATGCGAGCGAGGCGATGCCCGTTGGTGGCTACCATCCGCATCTCGCCATCTCGCAACTCCCAGAGCACGCCGTTCAGGATCGGTCGACTCTCCTCCGTCGAAACCGCGAACGAGGTGTGGTGGATCAGGGCGTGCAGATCCTTGCCCTCCACGTCCCACGCGTCGGAGAAGTCCACGCTTGCCAACGTCGGAAACTCCTCGGCCGGCAAGCCGTTGAGCTTGAAGTGGCTGCGACCGCATTTCAGCTCGATCTGATCGCCACGCGTCGTAACCTCGACAGGCTGATCGGGAAGCTCACGAGTGATCTCCTGAAGCTTCTTGCCCGGAGCGGTAAGGCTACCCTGTTCCTTGACATCGGCAGGCACCTTGACCCTGACGGCTACGTCGAGGTCGGTACCGCTCATCCAGACGCCGTCCTCCCGCGCCTCGAACAAGATGTTGGACAATACCGGCAGCGTCGTCTTCGACGGAATGCTGGCCGACACCGCGGCGAGACCAGAGTGAAGGTTTTGCCTGGTGATCGTAAAGTTCATTGGAGTTCCCGCTCCCTGAGTGTGTTTGCGAACCAGTCTACTCTATCCACAGGTGGCTATTCTATCTCTCTAAGAGATAAATAAACCAGTGGTAGTAGAGGGTGTGGATCCGTGGAAGAGTGCCCGGTCCGCAGGAGGTTGAAGCTACTCGCCCAAGGCGTACCGAGGGCGCAGCACCATGTGGGTGGGTGGTGAACAACCGGCCTGATGCGGTAGGGCCGGGTCCGGGCTCGCCGCCGCTCGGTGGATAATCCGGCGTTTCCCCCACGCTTTCCACAGCCGGCGGACACCGCTCTAGAGACCGTCATGAGGGCGTGTCCAACTCGGAGCGCGCATCATCAACCTGACGCTTGAATTCGGGGTCCTTCGCCATCTCCTCCTCGACCCTTCGGAGCGAGTGGATGACCGTCGAGTGATCCCGGCCGCCGAACAACTCGCCGATCTGTACCAACGACGTTCCGAGCTTTTCCTTGATCAGGAACATCGCCACCTGCCTGGGCACCGTGAGATCCTTGGTGCGCCTCTTGGAGGCGAGAGCTTCGGGGCGGACGCGCCACCGCCGAGCGACCATCTCCCGGATCCGCTCCGGCGAGAGGACCGGTCCCTCGTCACCCTTTCGCCCCAGAACGCCTTTGAGGGCCGTCTCAGCCAGGCTGAGTGTGATCTCCTGATGGGTCAGCGACGAGTAGGCCAGCAGCTTGATGACCGCGCCCTCGAGCTCTCGGACCGAGGACTTGCAGTGATGGGCGATGTAGTCGATCACCTCCGAGTCCAGTGTGAGGCCGTCGTCCGAGGCCTTCTTCCGGAGGATGGCCATGCGGGTCTCGTACTCCGGCGCCTTGACGTCCACCACGAGTCCCCACTCGAAACGGGAGATCAGCCGGTTCTCGAGGCCGGGGAGGTCCTTGGGCGGGCGATCGCTGGTGAGGATGATCTGCTTCTGGGCGTCGTACAACGCGTTGAACGTGTGGAAGAACTCCTCCTGAGTGCGCTCCTTGCCCTCCAGAAAGTGGATGTCGTCGACAAGGAGGAGGTCCATTTCCCGGTACTTTCGCCGGAAGCCGGCCATCTGACCGTTCTGGATCGAACCCACCAACTCGTTCGTGAACTGCTCGGACGACACGTACGCGACGCGCCGTCCGGGGTCATCGGAAAGGAGCTCGTGGCCAATGGCGTGCATGAGGTGGGTCTTCCCGAGCCCCACGCCCCCGTAGAGGAAGAGGGGGTTGTACATCCGGGCGGGTTTCTGGGCCACCGCCCGGCACGCCGCCGCTGCCAACTGCGTGTTGAGCCCGACCACGAACCGGTCGAAGGTGTACCGGTCGTTCAGTTGGGGACGGAACGGGAGTGGGTCCGCACCCCCAGAGCCCGGTGTGGGAACCACCGGCCTTTCGTTTCGGGGGGGCTCGTATTCGTACTCCGGAAACGGTATCGGGCCCGGCGCGTCACCGGCGATGACGCACACCGCCAGCGGGCGGCCGAGGACACGGTGAGCGCACTGGGAGAGGAGCGGACCATACTTGTCCTCGATCCACTCGCCGTGGAAGCGAGATCCTGCCTTGATCGTCAGCGCGTCGTTGGACAAGGACGCCGCGGTAGGGGCCTCGAGCCAGGTTCGGAAGCTCTGCTCCGATACGGATGCTCGGGCGATCTCCTGGATCTTCGACCAGAGCTCTTCGGCTGTCAGCTCCATGGCGCAGCCGGACTCGGCGGCGCTGAGCCCGCGAGCGGCGCCGCTATGAGCGGGCGCCAGAAGTGTGTCGAAAGGTCGTGGAGGAGTGGCATCCCCGCCGTGAGAACAAGTGTCGGCCGTGCCCTGTTTTCGGGCACCCCCGGGAGGGGGGCGCCGAAGTTACCGGCGGGGGTGTGGAAAAGTCAATCGGGCAGACAGGGCCTTGCACTTATGGGGTTTTCCACGGTGCGTCGTCTCCCAGGCGTTGACCCTTGCGCACGCCCTTGGCTATCTTTTCAAGCTCGACTAGAAGCACATTTTCCCAGTACCGGGACGCAGTGATGGAGCCGACATACAAACCGCGGAATCGGAAGCGGTCGAACAAGCACGGATTCCGTGCGCGGATGGCCACCAAAGGTGGGCGCAAGGCTCTGGCCCGGCGGCGTAGCCGCGGTCGCGCCAAGCTCACGGTGACCATCGGGAAGAAGTAATCTCGCCGAGGCGGGGGTACGGGGAGCGCCTTCCCCGATCCGCGCGCATTCGGCGCACCAACGAGATTCGCGCACTCCTGCAGCAGGGGAAGCGTAAGAGGACTCGGACGGTCGACGTCTTCTTCGCGCCTTCCCCTGTTTCGCGTTCTCGGCTGGGGCTGATCGTCGGCAAACTGGGCCACGGCATCGTGGAGCGGAACCGCGTGAAACGCAGGCTGAGGGAAATCGGTAGGACTCGTGTCATGTCTCTCCTCGATGGACAGGAGAGCGGGGGGACCGATGTCCTGATTCGGGCCAGATGGGGGGCGTACGAGGTCGGCTTCGACGAGCTGGCCAGGGATGTGGAGGAAGCGGTGGAGGCGTTGTGGTCGCTCGAATCCTGACCTCGTTGATCCTCTTTTATCAGAAGGGGATCTCTCCGTGGACGCCGGCTTCCTGTCGCTACACGCCCACCTGTTCGGAGTACGCGCGCCAGGCGATCACCTCGCACGGCGCGGCTTCCGGGGCTCGGTTGGCTCTCCTCAGGATTCTCCGGTGCCATCCATGGGGCGGCCGGGGTTTCGATCCCGTGCCTTCGAGCCAAGAAGCATCAACGGTCGGACCGACCACGCCGACGCGCGCGGAACGGGCTGACGAATCGACGACTCGGGACTTCGCGTCCCGACACATCGCGTAGACGATGAATTCAGAAGTGCGGTTCCTCCTGGCCATCATGCTGATGCTCGGGGTCTTGGTAGGCACCAACTTCCTGTTCCCGCCCGTGGAGCCTGTTCCCTTGGAGCAGGTCGACACGACCGACGCTCGAGAACCGGTTGCCGGGGCCCCGGATGTGGCGGCGCCGTCCACCGAGGCTCCCGCGCCAGTAATTCCGGGGATACCGGGGGCGTCGGACGGACCGGCGGTGGACGCCGGGCAAGAAGCCGCTGGGGGTGTCGACCCGACCGGTGCGCTGGCCGGTGGGTCCTCCGCGGGTCAACGTCCCGTCGTCGTCGAGTCCTCGCTGTACCGCTTCACCTTCTCGCCGCAGGGGGCCCGCCTCCTGTCCGCGGAAATGTTGCAGTACGAGTCGTTCCGAGGCGCGGGCGGGCCGGTGGACCTGCTCCCCCCCGGGTCCACCGGTATCCTGGGCCACAAGCTGGTGGTGGGACGCGATACGGTCGACCTCTCGGGGCTCACGTTCTCGGTTGAGCCCGCGGAGGGGTTGGTGCTTGCCGAAGGGTCCGGTGAACAGTCGCTCCGCTTCACCTATCAGCATCCGACGAACCCGTTCCGATTCGAGGTCGAGTACACGTTCGATCCGGAGTTGTACGCCGTGGGCGCTACCGGCTCGGTCGATGGGGTGGACCGCCCACTCATCGTGACGAGGCTCGGCGACGGGATCTCGTACGCCGAGGTTGACTCTGCTCAGGAGACGCGGAGCATGGCGTACGTTGCCAACCACCTGCAGGACGGCATCGACTCCTGGGCGTTGGACCGGAGCAGTCCGCGGATCGTCGAGGGGCCGCTCGCGTGGGCGGCCTTTCGTAGCAAGTTCTTCGTGGTCGGAATGCTGGCGGAGGGCGTCGACGGAGCGGGCACTCCTCGGTACCTGGGCGGAATGCTGGTGGGCCCCAGTGAGCTGGCCGAGCGGACCGAAGTGCAGGTGGCGCAGTCGGCCGGATCGGACGGCGCGTTCGCCTACCGGCTGTTCCTGGGACCCCAGGAGCACGCGCGGCTGACTTCGCTTGGCGAAGGAATGCAGGAGGTGAACCCGTACGGGTGGCGTTTCGTCCGGCCCATCGTCAGGCCATTCGTCGCCATCATCATCGGGGCGCTGACGTTCCTGCACGACAACCTGAACATCGGGTACGGTTGGGTGCTCATCATCTTTGGTGTCCTGATGCGCGTCGTCCTCTGGCCGCTCAACCACAAAGCGATGAAGGCGCAGCTCCGCAACATGGCGGTGCAGCCTCTCGTGCAGGACATCCAGAAGCGGTACAAGGACAACCCCGAGAAGCTTCAGAAGGAGATGGTGAAGCTCTACAAGGAGCACGGCTTCAACCCCGTGGCAGGTTGTTTGCCGATGCTGCTTCCCTGGCCCGTTCTGATTGCCTTGTTCTTCGTGTTCCAGAACGCGATCGAGTTCCGCGGTGAGCCGTTCCTCTGGTTGCCGGACCTCTCGGCGGCGGACCCGTTGTACATCCTCCCGGCCTTCCTGGCGCTGTCGATGTTCCTCATGCAGTACGTGAGCTACAAGTCGCTCGACCAGGAAAACCCGCAGATGAAGATGATGATGTACATCATGCCGGTCATGATGGGCTTCATCTTCTTCAACTTGCCCAGCGGGCTCAACTTGTACTACTCGACCGCGAACGTGGCCACGATTCCGCAGCAGATCTGGATTGCGCAGGAGCGGAAGAAGGTGAAGAAGCACGTGCCACCGGCGGGGCCGACGGACCCCACCTGACCGGATGGCGCCGGACACGATCGTTGCGCTATCGACACCTCCGGGACGAAGCGGGGTGGCGGTCGTACGGGTATCCGGGGCGGCGGCCGACCAGGTGCTGGCTGCGGTAGCGCCCGCCCTCGAGATCGGCCGCGCGCCGCCACGGGAGGCGCGTCTCTCGGCCATCCACGATCCGTCGACGGGAGATCTGGTCGACCGGGCGCTGGTCACGCGGTTTCCCGGCCCGGCGAGTTATACCGGCGAGGACGTGGTGGAGATCTCCTGCCACGGCGGCTGGCTGGTACCGGCGCTCGTGGTGGAGGCGTGCGTGGTGGCCGGAGCCCGACAGGCAGAGCGGGGTGAGTTCAGCCGCCGGGCCTATCTGAACGGGAAGCTCGACCTCGTCCAGGTCGAGGCGGTGGCCGATCTCATCGACGCACGTAGCCGGGCGCTTCATCGCGCCTCGCTCATTCAGCTCGACCGGGGGCTGTCCGAGCGTATCGCGGCGCTGCGGGAGCGACTGATCCGGACGGAGGCTCTTCTCGCGCATCACCTCGATTTTCCTGAGGAAGATGACGCACCCGTCCCGCTGACCGAGGTTGTGTCGGAGGCTGACGACGTACTCGCGAAGATCGACGGCCTTCTTCGGACGGCTCCGGAAGGGGCCCTCCTGCGGGAGGGTGCGGTGGTCGTTCTCGCGGGTGCGCCCAATGCTGGGAAGTCGTCGCTGTACAACGCGCTCGTCGGAGAGGACCGAGCCATGGTCACCGAGGTGCCGGGGACGACGCGTGACGCGCTGGAGTCGACCGTGGAGCTGGGTGGCTTTCCCTTTCGACTGGTCGATACGGCGGGCCTTCGGGACTCGGAGGAGCGGCTGGAGATGATGGGAATCGAGGTGGCGAGACGAGCGCTGGCGAGGGCGGATCTCGTCCTCTATTGCACGGAGAAAATGGCTGTGGGCGCGGAGTTCGACCGCCTGCGCTCGGAGATCAATGTTCCGATGGTGATCGTGCACACCAAACGAGATCTTCGGGGTGCCGGTGCCCCGGGGGTTTGGGCTGAGGAGGTCGCCGGCTACGTGGACGTCGCCGGCTACGTGGAAGTGTCGACCGTCACGGGTCACGGCCTCGGGGACCTCCAAGACCGGCTGCCGCGGGCCGTATTCTCGGGCTTGATCGAAACGGGCGGGGAAGTGCCGGTGGTCACGCGCAGGCGCCAGGTGCGGGCGTTGGAGGCGGCGCGAGAAGCCGTAGAGATGTTTCGCCGGGAGCTCGAGGGCGGCGTACCCGCAGATCTCGCGGCGACCCACCTGCGGCCGGCGGAGAGCGCCCTCGAGGAATTGCTGGGCGTCGTTTCGGTCGATGACGTACTGGACGTGCTGTTCGCCGACTTCTGTATCGGCAAGTGAGGTCTGGGGAGATGAGCGAGAGTACGAACCGTGGTGGTGAGGTCGTCCGCTCCTGGATCGTGCGCGGACGGGTGCAGCGCGTTGGGTTCCGTTGGTGGACGCGGAACGTCGCACTCGATCTGGGCGTGCGAGGGTGGGTCAGGAACCTCGCGGACGGTTCGGTGGAGGTTCACGGCGCCGGGGACGCTGGGTCGATCGATTCATTGGATCAGGCGCTCAGGGAGGGCCCTGCCCAGGCTCGGGTGGATTCGGTTGCGGACGGTGATGGGGACCACGCTCGGATTCCGGCCGAAGGCTTCGAAATTGTGCGCTGAGCGGGTTGATACGGAGCGGGCGGCCGCGCGGGAGCGTGTAAGCAGTAGGGCGCACGGCTGTGACGGCGCGCTCCGCCGTCGTGTCCGAGTGACTGCGGGATCCGTCGAGGGTGCCGGTGGGTGGCGGGAGCGCTGCGCTGCTCGTGGCGCACCGCCTCCTGCGAGGATGTACGCTCGGTTGCTCAGGGCACCGGCGGTACGACCGACTCGGGAGGAGCACGAATGAGGAGTCGCTACGACGTGGTCGTGGTCGGCGGTGGGCATGCCGGAACGGAAGCGGCCGCCGCCTCTGCACGGATCGGGGCGCGGACGCTGCTCATCACGCCCGACATGGGGCGCATCGGCCAGATGAGCTGCAACCCGGCGATCGGGGGGGTGGCGAAGGGCGTGGTCGCACGCGAGGTGGACGCGCTGGGCGGCGTGATGGGACAGGCGACCGATGCGTCCCGCATCCAGTTCCGGATGCTCAACCGATCGAAAGGCCCGGCGGTGTGGGGTCCCCGCGCGCAGTGCGACCGCGCGATGTATCCGATCGCGGTCCGGCGGATCCTCGACGGGTTGCCTTGCCTGGAGCTGTTTCAGGAGATGGTCGAAGATCTGGTGGCCGAGGACGGGCGGGTAGTCGGCGTCCGTACCCGGGGCGGGACGCTCATCGAGGCGGATGCCGTGGTGGTGACTGCCGGGACCTTCCTTCGGGGTCGCATCCACGTCGGGGGTCAGGCCGGTGTCGAGGCGGGGCGTGCCGGCGAGGCGCCATCGGTGGCGCTGGCCGTGGGGTTGGAGGTACTGGGGCTGCGGGTTGCGCGGTTCAAGACCGGTACGCCGCCGCGAGTGGATGGACGGTCGGTGGACCTGGATGCGATGGTGCGACAGGACGGGGAGGTCGGTGACTTTCGATTCGCCTCCTATGTGCGCGAGACGATTCCGGATCAGCGCCCGTGTTGGATCACCTGGGCGGGCGCGGACCTCAAGCGGGTGGTGGCGGAGAACCTCGACCGAAGCGCCCTCTACGGCGGCGAGATCTCGGGACGTGGACCACGATATTGTCCGTCGATAGAGGACAAAGTGGTGCGGTTCCCTGACGCGCCACGGCATCAGGTGTTTCTGGAGCCAGAAGGGCTCCACACGACCGAGCTCTACGTGAACGGTCTGTCCACCTCGCTTCCGGCCGAGGTTCAACTGGAGTTCCTCCGAACGCTCCCGGGCATGGCTGACGCGATCATGACGAAGGTCGGCTATGCCATCGAGTACGACTACTTTCCGCCGGACCAACTCCGCCATACGCTCGAACTGCGTAGCGTGCCCGGCCTGTTCCTGGCGGGGCAGGTGAACGGCACGACCGGCTACGAAGAGGCGGCCGGGCAGGGATTGGTGGCCGGGGCCAACGCGGCGTTGAAGGTTCTGGGAGGTGAGCCCTTCCTGCTCGAGCGCGACGAGGCGTACATCGGCGTCCTGATCGACGATCTGGTGACGCGTGGGGTCGACGAGCCGTACCGGCTGTTCACCTCCCGAGCGGAATTCCGCCTTCTTCTGCGCCAGGACAATACAGTGCGTAGGCTGGGCGGCATAGCCGTAGCACATGGCCTCTTGACCGATGTACAGAAGGTCTCGCTCGACGAGCGTCTCCGGGATGAGGAGCGGTTACGACAGTGGTTCGTGGCCACCAGCCTCCCGCCCGATGCGGTCAACGATGCGCTTGAAGCAGCCGGGTCATCACCGATCCGAGAGCCGACTCGGGCGGCCGCCCTGCTGAAGAGGCCAGGCGTGACCGCTCGGGTGCTCCTCGCGGTCGCGGACGGTGAGGCTCCCGTGACCGACCAGGACACCCTCTCGTCGGTGGCGGTGGAGCTCAAGTATGCCGGATACGTCGACAGGGAACGTGCTCGTGCCGAGACCCTCAGGAAACAGGCTAAGATCAAACTGGACAACGAGTTACCGTACTCATCATTCGTCACGCTCTCCTGGGAGGCACGGGAGAAGCTGGACCGGATCCGCCCCGATACCTTGGCACAGGCCGCGCGAGTTCCTGGTGTGACGCCTGCCGATCTGCAGAACCTTGTGATGGAGGTTCGGAAGCTGCGGAGCCAGGGAACGGGCGCCGGTACCTGAAGTGACGCCGTTCAGCCCGCGGGGTCTCCCAATCCTTGCAGATACGGACAGATATCGTGCTGAGAAGGCGCTGGACGCCGAAATCTCGTCATGGCTGTAGCGGATCCCGCGGGACCTGGAGAGATATCCCGCTGAGACTTCTTGGTGGGGCGACTTCCGCCGGCGAACTGACGCGGGTGTTCCCCAGGAGTGACCCAGCCCGCTAGCGGGAAGTCCACAGTTCAGTGTTTCACGTGGAACATCGGTGGACGCCCCGGGAATAGGCCAACACCCCATCGGTTCGACTACACGGGGTTGTCTGGGGAGCTTTTTTCCGGGTGGGCCGCTCGTTCTCCGTGCCCGACGATAGGGCCAACGTCGTCAACCGCGAAGTCGCCCCGCGATTGCTTGACGGCCAACGATCCAAGGACTGGGCGATCAATGACACGTGTTCCACGTGGAACAGCCTCGGCCCAACTCGCCAACGAGGTCACGAGGTCGACTACTTCCTGGCGAATTCGAAGTGGGCCAGGGCTGCCTCGGGTGACCCGTCGAGGTTGAAATCGAACTCTGTCGTACCGTCCAGGATCAATCGATCGGCCGTCACCGAGAAGGTCCCGCTGGTTCCCGGTTGACCCGGGGGGAAGGTGGGAACAAGGGTGAACTCCGACCCGGACACACGTATCTGACCGATCTCGGTCGACGATTGGACGGCCACCACCAAGATGGCTGTATACTGCCCGGAGGGCTGTACGTTGAGGTCGAACGTCGCCCCGATCTCGATGAGATCGGGACGGACGGTCGGGTTCGCCACGTTCGTCAACACAACGGCGGTGGCGGACCAGTCGCCCACGAGCGGGGCTATGTCACCGGATCCGACCATGGGATCCTCGGAGCATGCGGTGGTGACCGCGAGCACGCCAGCAAGCGCGAGTCGCAATCCGAGTCGGAATCGGAATAGGAAGCCCGTCCCGGCTGAAGTCTTTGAACGCATCCCCTCACCCCCCATTTTGATCGCTGTTGAAAGCAAACCCAGCTCGTTCGGTCCGCCAGAGCCCGATGAAAACTCCCTGGGTCGCCTCGGGAGGTCAAGCCAGCGTGCTAGACGTCCCTCGCCGACCTACTTCGCCAAGAAGACGACCGTTAGATTCCCACCCATCACGGACCCCTGCTTCGAAAAGGCGCCTGAATCCATATGTCGCGCATTATCGCTATCGCCAACCAGAAAGGCGGGGTGGGTAAGACCACCACGGCGATCAATCTGGGCGCGGCTCTGGCCGTGGCCGAGAAGCGGACCTTGGTTGTCGACATCGATCCACAGGGTAACGCCTCCAGCGGGCTCGGCCTGGAGGGTCGCGACTCCCTCCCGACCGTTTACGATATTCTCCTGGAGGGTCGGCCGGCCCACGACTGCGTGATCAAGGGAATCCACTTCCCACTGATGGACCTGATCCCGTCCACCAGGGACCTGGTTGGCGCCGAGATCGAGTTGGTGAACGCACCGTCACGGGAGCACGTCCTCCGGCATGCCCTCGACGACATCCGCGACGACTATGATTACATCCTCGTAGATTGCCCGCCGTCGCTCGGCCTCCTTACCCTCAATACGCTGACGGCCGCAGATTCGGTCATGATTCCCATCCAGTGTGAGTTCTATGCACTGGAGGGACTGAGCCAGCTCCTCAACACCGTTCGCCTGGTCCAGAAGGGCCTCAACAGCGCGCTCGACATCGAGGGGGTCTTGCTGACCATGTACGACCGGAGGCTGAACCTTTCGAAGCAGGTCTCGGCCGAAGCGCGTGAGTACTTCGGCGATAAGGTATACCGCACGGCGATACCTCGGAACGTGCGCCTCGCGGAAGCCCCCAGCTTCGGCCAGCCGATCGTCCTGTACGATGTTCTCTCCCAGGGCGCGCAGGCCTATCTCGCTCTGGCAAAGGAGGTTCTGAGCAAGAAGCCTTCGTCCGGAGCGGTCCGGTGACCCGACGAGATCGCCTTGGTCGGGGACTCGGCGCCCTACTCGGGGACTACCTCGAAACCGACTCGCCGACGGGTGACTTGAAGACGGTGAAGCTGTCCGCCGTCGTTCCGAACCCTCACCAGCCGCGCAGGACGTTCACAGAGTCGGAGCTTTCGGATCTCGCCGCCTCCATCAAGGAGAACGGCCTCCTTCAACCCCTCGTTGTGCGGCCGGCCCCGGGTTCACCGGACCGCTTCGAGCTGGTGGCCGGCGAACGGCGCTACCGAGCACTCGACCGGCTGGGGTGGGAGCAAGCCCCCGTTCTGATCCGGGAGGCGACCGACGAGACGATGTTGGTCCTGGCCCTTGTCGAGAACCTTCAACGCGAGGCTCTCAGTCCCTTGGAGGAGGCAGAGGGGTATCGCGTCCTCGCCGACCAGTTCGACCTGACGCAGGCGCAGATCGCAGACGCGGTCGGGAAGAGCCGTTCGACTGTGGCGAATTTCCTTCGCCTCCTCAACCTGCCCGCCTCCGTCCGCAAATTCCTCGAGGAGGGCGGGTTGTCGATGGGACACGCTCGGGCCCTCCTCGCGGTGGATGACGATGTTCGCGCGGGCGCTCTCGCCCGCGAGGCCGTTCGCGAAGGGTGGTCCGTCCGCGAGACCGAGCGGCGCGTGTCCAACCCGGACGCGGCAGCGAAACCGAGGAAGCAGTCGGTGTCGAGGGCGGTGGATCCGGTCGTGGCCGCCCTGGAGCAATCGCTCCAGGAGCGCCTCGCCACCCGGGTTTCGATCAAGCCCTCCTCGACAGGGAAGGGCACCATCGAGATCACCTATCTGGGAGATGAGGATTTCGAGCGCATTTTCGCGCTCGTCGCCGGTCACTCGATCAACGCCGTCCTGGAATGAGTCCTCGCAAGGTGCGCCATCTCACCATGATGGTGATGTCCGACGACGGACGAGATCAGAGGTCGTACCGAGTCCGGGTGGCGACGCTCAGGTTGGCCGCCGCAGGCGTCTTGCTCCTCGCCCTCGTGTTCGTCGCTATGGCGTCGTCGTGGTGGTTTGTGGCAGCGCGGGCGCAACAGGCGGGGGAACTTGAGCAGCAAGTGGCGCGACTGGAGGCCGAGCGTGGCCAGATCGCCACCCTCGTGCAGCGGCTGGAGGAAGTGGAGGGCGCCTATAACCAGCTTCGGTCTTTGTTCGGTTCCTCTCGAACCGATGCCTCTTCCAGCGTATGGCTACCGCCTCCGACCGCGACCCGCACGGGCACTTCTCGCTCCCGCGGCGTCACCGCTGCCCCGCCAGACAGCTGGCCCCTGACGGAACGGGGATTTGTGACCCAGCAACTGGGGAGTACCGGGGACGCGCCCCATCCAGGGTTGGATATCGCCGTTCCCACTGACTCCTACGTTCGCGCGGCGGGTCCCGGGACCGTTGTGGACGCCGGCGACGATCGGGTTTATGGTCGCTTCGTCGTGATCGATCACGGCGACGGGTATTCCACATTGTACGGGCATGCCTCGTTGCGCTTGGTGGAGCGAGGACAGCAGGTGCGCCGCAACGAGGTGATCGCCCTCTCGGGATCCACGGGCCAATCGACCGCCCCCCACCTACATTTCGAGATTCTCCTGAACGGTGAGGCGGTAGATCCCCTCACCCTCGTGACCCAGCCTTAGCGCTGGGCCCAGCCGAACGGATCATCATGGCACGAGACCGAGGCTCCAGTGGCGCGGCCCCCGAGACGGTGATCTCCATCATCGGCCCCGGAATGAAAGTGATCGGAGATTGCGAGACGGACGGCACGATCCGAGTGGAGGGCTCCGTGGAGGGCTCGATCCGTGCAGGAAAGGCCGTTGTGATCGGCAAGGACGGCCATGTGAACGGGAGCATCAGCACCCAGGACGCGGTCATATCGGGAAGAGTGGACGGCACCCTGATCGCCGAGTCACGGCTCGAGCTCCAGTCCACCTGCCGGATCGAAGGAGAGGTCCGGGCCCGGAGGATGCAACTCGAAGAGGGAGCGATCCTCAACGGTACGGTGCAGATGGGCGAGGCCTCGATCACCCGTGTCGCCCGCGTGGAAGACACGGCTCCAAAGCTGGCCGCCTCGTCCTGACGACGTTATCCCCAGGGGCGCATTCGGTGACGCGTCCGGCTGCTTCCTCCTGTGGAAACCACCTCGAAGCGCTTGATATGAACGTGGTGACCGAGTTATCAACATCGGTGTTCCCAGCGCGCTAGGAGCGGGCATTTCCACATTGTCCACATTTTCTCAACACGGCCGTAAACTCGCGGGGTGTTCATGAAATTAGAACCACTCCTCCAATATGTGGATACGTATCTTGGCGTGAGCGGCCATCCCGACTACAGGACTGCTCTCAACGGCTTGCAGGTCGGGGGCGTGGGGGACGTCGAGCATGTCGTAGCCGCTGTCGACGTCTCCGAAGCGGCGGTCGAGGAGGCGGTCGAGCGAGGGGCCGACCTGCTCCTCGTGCACCACGGACTCTTCTGGGCCGGGCTGCAGCCCCTGACGGGGCGTCTGCTACGAAAGGTGCGGGGTCTACTGGACGGCGGCGTCGCCTTGTACGCCGTACATCTGCCTCTCGATTCCCACCCCGAGGTCGGCAACAGCGCACTCCTGGCACGCGCGCTGGGGCTCGCGATCCGCGGCTCGTTCGCCCCGTACGATGGGGCCGACATCGGGTGGTGGGGAGAGGCGGCTCAGCCTCTGACGCCCGAGGAGTTGCGGGCGAAGGTGTCAGGGGCGGTGGAGGGCCCGGTCCACGTGGCTCCGGGCGGCCCCGACCGAATCGAGCGCGTGGGTGTGGTCACGGGGGGAGGCGCGTCATTCCTCCAGGATGCCGCGGCCATGGGACTGGACGCCCTGGTCACCGGCGAGGCGTCGCATCACCACCATATCGATGCCATGGAGATGGGCCTCCATCTGTTTCTCGGCGGCCACTATGCCACGGAAACGTTCGGAGTGAAGGCGCTCGCGGCCCACCTCGGTGAACGGTTCGGGCTCACCTGGGAATTCGTGGACCTGCCGACCGGGTTGTAGGGGGCGGGCTCGCCGCGGCCGCCCAGCCCCCATCACCGCGCCGTCCCCATCATCGCGTTCCGCGCCGCCTTGAACTCCTGACCATCGGACCAGTTCGGCCATTCCGTCGAGTTCGCGACGTCCATGACGATCCGGTAGACGAGCTCTCCCTGCTGGATCGCTCCGTCGAAGACGAAGTCCTCCGAGAATTCGTCACTGGGCGCGTGGTATCGCTCCGCCGTGTACCGGTCGAGGAGGTCCTGCCCCCATCCCGCGTCCCTCCCGCGGAAGCGACGTCCGTGCTCGATGTAGAGCGAGGGGATCCCCGCTTTGGCGAAGGGGAAGTGGTCGCTCCGGAAGAAGAATCCCTTCTCGGGCTCCTGGTCGGGCACGATCTCGAGGCCCAGCGCGCCGGCGTGGGGTCGCACGTAGGCACCCAACTCCCCCCGTTCCGCACCGTGCACCGTTACGTCGTCCGTTTCGCCCCACAGGTTCGCGCCGTCGACGTTGACCTCGGCCACCGTGCGCTCCAACGGAACCAGCGGCGACTGGACGTACCACTGTGCGCCCAGCAGTCCTTGTTCTTCGGCCGCGGTCGCGATGAACAGGAGGGACCGGTCGAGCGCAGTCCCGTCCGCCGCAAGAGCATCGGCCAGGCCGATCAGCAGGGCCGTCCCGGACGCGTTGTCGTACGCACCGTTGTAGATGCTGTCTCCATCGATGGCCTCACCGACACCGAAGTGGTCGTAGTGTGAGGTGATGGTGATCACCTCGTCCGGACGAGTCGCACCCGGCCTCGTCCCGACCACGTTGCGCGTCTCGACCGACCGGGTGGACGCGCGCAGCCGGGCCGAAGCGCTCACCCCTGTTGCGATTGCCTCGAAGTCACGGGACGCGGCCTGCCTCTTCAACTCCTCGAAATCGAGTCCCGCGAGGTCCAGCAGGCTCCGGGCCGTCTCGAGGCTTACCCAACCATTCATCCCGGCGGGAGCCGGTCCCTCCGGATCCGGCGGCAACGCGAACTGCTCCCCGGACCACCCGCCCCGCACCACACTCCACGGGTACCCCGCCGGGGCGGTCTCGTGGACGATCAACGTGGCCAGCGCACCCTGTCTCGCCGCCTCCTCGTACTTGTACGTCCACCGACCGTAGTACGTCATGGCCGGACCGCCGAACAGGTCGGGCTCGGCAGACGGAGAGGGAGGGTCGTTGACCAGCACGAGGAGCACCTTGCCGCGAACGTCGATCCCCGCGAAGTCGTTCCAGTCGGCCTCCGGGGCGACGATGCCGTACCCGGCAAAGACGACCTCCGCCTCGCCGCTCACGGACGTGGCCTGGGGATCCCCGGGATTGAGAACGAAGTCATCGAGGTATGTGGGCGCGACTTCTCCCTCCGGCCCACGGAAGGTCAGGCGGGCGTCGGAAGCGGTCGTGGACGCGAGCATCGGGACGGTCTGGAAGTGCGAGCCTCCCACCGGTTGAAGACCCGCGGCAGCGAACTGCTCGGCGATGTACTCCGCCGCCATGTCACCTCCGGGGTGACCGGGCCCTCGACCCATGTACTCGTCGGAGGCGAGTGTCCGCAGGTGTCGTTCGACCACATCGGGTGAGACGACGCGGACTTCATCCGGCTCGTCAGGGGGGACATCGACATCTCCACACCCGGCGACAACGGCGACGCAGAGGATCACGGCAGGACCACGCATCGACCACCTCCAGCAGGAGAATTCGGTAGAGTCGCTCGACGCCGGTCACCCATCTGTGGCAGACGTCGCACGACCGTACGATACCAACGACTCGACATGACTTCCACGCCGGAAGCCGGTCAGAAAAGGCCATCGAGGTAGAAGAGAAAGGCCCACCCGCGCCCGCCCCTCACCGCTCGGGCGATGTCGGCGCGGATCAGCCCGTCCAACAACGAGGTCCCGACGCCCACTCCGGCGAAGTCGATTCTCGAGCGGTCGGCTCCCTTCAACCCGGTCCAGGCGGCGTCCGCGAAGACGGTCAGCCGCGCTCCCGACATCCCCCGACCCAACTCGAGGCGGGCGAGGGCGAAGTCGTTCGCCCGGATCTCGCTGACGTCGAATCCGCGCACGGTCCTGCTGCCACCGAGGAAGTAGCCGCGCTGGACGGGGACGAAGCTTTCGCGTCGCGACCATGCCGTGCCGACCCGCACCTCGAGAGCACCAGCCACTCCGGCCGAGAGCGGCCCGGATGCGGCGAGCGAGGCCCCGAGTCGCTGGTAGGCCGCGTCTCCGAAACCGACCTCGGTATCGACGCTGCCGGAAAGGATCCGTCCCGTCGGATCGAGGCCGGAGAACCACCGATACCCGCCCCTCACGCCCCCCAGCGTCACCTCGTCCGCCGCCAGGAGTCGGGGCGACTCCGCCTCTCGGAAGGACTGGGTGACGTAGAAGTTCGTCCCGACTTCGACCGCTGAGTGACGCTCCCGAAATGCCTCGAGAGTCCACCGGGTGGACGGGCCCGTCCGAAAGGTCCCAACAGCCACGCCGTCTCGGCGGAAGAACTGCCCTCGGTTCACCCCGAGCGTCAGGTTCACGATCGAGCTTCCCACCCCGAACGGGTTGTGGAAGTCGTTCATTCCGGTCAGCTCGCGCAGGTAGCCGGACGTGGTCCAGCCCCTGTTCGTCGAACCGTACGAGAGTCTTGCGCTCAACTCGGGTTCCGAGGGGGATACCGTGCCGATCCGGGCGCCGGCGGTCACGCGCGCTTGTGATGTGAGGGCCATGGTGGCAACGGCTCCTCCGCTCAGCCCTTCCACCCGGTTGAAGCGTGGGGGCGCCAGAGAAAGCGCCGGCCGAAACGGGTTGAACGCGGGCAGCAGCGCGCTGAGCTCGCTTCTCAGGTCGTCGATCTCGTCGTCGGAGAACGACGAGACGGACCGACCCGGCGGGTCGTCCCCAAGGGCGGGGCTCATGAGAAGCGAATCCGTGACGGGAACCACCACCGTCACGTATCGGGGCGATCCATCCGGCGCGTCGACCCGCTGTTCACGTCGGGTCCAACCGGGTGGGAGCGGCCCCCGCGCGGGGATCTCCGACTCCGCTTCATTCACGCGATACTGGCCGGCGGACCATTCGACCGTGAGCGGTATTGTCACCAATCGGCCCACCCGAGCTTCTCCCTGAAGGGCAAACCGCCGGGGGAGCCAGAATCGACCTTCGTGAAGCGAGTACTCGACGGTGATGTACTCCATCTCGGCCTGGACGGGACCGAGGAAGGGCGGCAGGTTGTCCGCGTCCTCGGGCTCGTCGATGGCCATGTCGAATGGGCGTGCGGGCTTGTAGGTGGCACGGACGAGCGACGCGGACTCCTGGTGGAACCAGAGAGAGCCGGCCACGAGGTTGAAGTCCGCGCGCCGGGGTTCGACGCGCACCTCGAGGAGCACGAGATCACCCTCAGGCAGCGAGATGGTCAGGGTATCGCCCGACGCGTACCGGTAGTGTGCGGCGGCAGTGTCCGCCATCGGGTTCAGCGCCCAATCGCCCCCGAACATCAAGCGATCCGCGTTGGGCTCGAACGCGAATGCAGGAAGGTCGGCACTCTGCAGCAGGTCCTCGGGCAGGCCGTCGCCGAGCGACGCACCTGCCTCGCGCCGGGACGGTCGACCTTCGCGGGCATCGCGCGCACGCTCCACGGCGGCCTCCCGCGAGTCCGCGCCGATGAGGGGCACGGCCCGTCGTGCGCCGATCCACTGGATGGCCCGCTCCCCGTCGCGACTCCACCGGATGCGCGCGACACGCTCCTGGTCGAACAGCCCGCGCTCACGCCGGAAGCCGGGCGACGTCAGGCCGACGTACATGCGCTCCCGTAGCACGCCTTCGTAGCTGTCGATGCCCTGGATGTCACGCTGGCGGGCGGCCCGCGCCCGGGTCATCAGTGCCCGGGCAGAAACGTCCCGATAGGTGTCGGAGGGAGGCGTCTGGGTTTGGGCGGAGACCTCGGGCGTCCCCACGCTCAGGAAGAGGGCCAGAACCCCGATAAACATGTGGGAATTCGGGGATCGTCCGCGTTGCCGGTCCGGTATCGCCGCGATACCATCCACACATGCCCTCACGCCGCACGGTCCGATCCAAGGAGATCCGATGATTCGCCGGGTCATGTCCACTGTTTCCATCCTCGCCGTCACCGCCTCCACGTTGGGAGCCCAGTCGGTACCCACGCCGCGTCAGCACTTCGGTTTCGATATCGGCGAGGATCGGAAGCTCGCCAACTGGGACGCTCTGACGGCGTACTACGAGAAGCTCGCTGAATCGAGCGGCCGGGTCACCGTGGACACCCTCGGGACGACCACGATGGGACAGCCCTTCGTAATGCTCACGATCACGAGTCCGGGGAACCACGCCCGGCTCGACGAGCTTCACGATATTCAGATGAAGTTGGCCGATCCCCGCACGGTCTCGGGTTCTGCCGAGCTCGAGCGTCTGATCGAGGCCGGCCGCACGATCGTCATGATCACCCACGGAATCCACGCCACCGAGGTGGGAGGGAGTCAGACGGCCGCGCGGTTGGCTTGGCGCCTCGCGACGTCGAACGACGCCGACATCCGGAAGATCCTGGACGAGGTCGTGCTCCTGCAGATCCCGTCCCTCAACCCGGACGGCCTCCAGTGGGTCGCGGACTGGTACAACGAGCACGTCGGGACCGAGTTTGAGGCCGCCCCTCTTCCTTGGCTGTATCAGTACTACGTGGGGCATGACAACAACCGCGACTGGTACGCTTACACGCAGGACGAGACGATTCTCACGGTCGCGGCCCAGAACGAGTGGCATCCCCAGATCGTTCATGACATCCATCAAATGGGTGGCACCGGAGCCCGCATTTTCTTCCCACCGTACATTGATCCGTGGGAGCCGAACATCGACCCGGCTCTCACCACGGCGGTGAATCAGTTGGGGATGTATATGGCGGCTGAGGTCACCAGTCAGGGGAAGCCCGGCGTCGTGGTGAACGCACAATACGATGCGTTCACACCGGCACGCGCCTACATGCACTACCACGGGGGAGCGCGTATCCTGAGCGAAACGGCTTCGGCGTCTCTGGCTACACCCGTCGACATCACGTGGGATCAGTTGGACTCGCCGAGGCGCGGCTTTCATTCAGGACAGCCTTCGTGGAACTTCCCCGACCCCTGGGAGGGAGGGGAGTGGGGACTGCCCGACATCGTCGACTACATGGAATCGGGTGCGCTTGCCTTGCTCAACAACGCCGCTCGCAACCGTCGCTTCTGGCTGGAGAACTTCCACGGCGTCGTCGGCCGGGCGGTCGAGGGTTGGGACAGCTGGCCGGACGCGTGGATCATTCCCGCGGGCCAGGCGAATACAACCGGCGTGAAGTATGCGATACGCTCGCTCGCCATGGGTGACGTCGAGGTGCACGAGGCGCAGACGGCCTTCATCGCGGACGGCATTCGCTTCCCGGCCGGCAGCTTCGTGATTCCCATGAATCAGCCGTGGGCGGGATTCGCGAATTCGCTGCTCGAAGTACAGGTGTACCCCGACCTGCGAGCCTATCCGGGCGGTCCGCCTCTCGCTCCCTACGATGTGACCGGCCACACGCTCGGCTATCTGATGGACTTCGAGGCGGTCGCGGTGGAACGCCTGCCGCAGGTCACGATGGGAGCACCGATCTCGCCGCCTGACTTCGACTTCCGGCTGCCCGCCCACCTGACGGGTCGGAACGCGTCACGCGTGGCTGTATACAAGCCGCCGCAGGAGTCGATGGAAGCGGGGTGGACGCGGTGGCTCTTCGACGAGCACGGGCTCACCTACGATACGATCAGGAATGCCGACGTTCAGCGGGGCGACCTCGCGGACCGGTACGACGTGATCGTCCTTCAGGCCCAGGATATGGGCTCGATCGAGAGCGGCTATCCTCGGGGTCGGGTGCCGGACATGTATGCGGGTGGCCTGGGTCCGACCGGTCGCGACGCGCTCCGGGACTTCGTGGAGGACGGTGGCAGGGTCGTCGCCATCGAGGAGTCGGTCGAGTACGTCGTCGATCTCTTCGATCTCGACGTGGAGAACCGAGTGGCCGGTCTGGCCACCACCGACTTCTATGTTCCGGGCTCCATCCTTCGACTCGAGCTGGAGCCGGGATCCAACGTCACCGAGGGTCTGGACCCCGAGGGGACGGCCTGGTTCTGGCGGAGTAGCATGGCTTTCGATGTCGGCTCCGATATCGAGGTGGTCGCTCGGTATGGCTCGGGGGATCCCCTCCTGTCCGGTTGGGTGATGGGAGGCGACCGCCTCGCGGGACAGCCGGCCATCGTCGAGGCCTCCGTCGGTGACGGGTCGGTGGTGATGTTCGGGTTCCAGCCCAATTATCGCTCGCAAACCGTGGCTACCTGGCCGCTTCTCTTCAACGCACTCAGGCGATGACCGACGAGACTACGGGGGCCGTTGAATGCCCCTCCTGCGGCAAGGAAGCGAACGGCAACTTCTGCAGGCACTGTGGCGCCACGCTAGGTGGTCGTTTCTGCAACAAGTGCGGAACCTCCCTACGTGAAGGTGCGCAGTTCTGTGACCAATGTGGAGCCCCTCGCGCGGGCGGGGCGGGGGCTGTAGCGCCGGTGGTTGCGGGCAGGCCCGTGCCCGCGCCTCGGAGCGACGCACGGCCCCGCGTCACGGACGCGCAGGGCGGCGGCGGGCCAGCGAGGACCGGGGCCTCGTCACGGCGCCCCCCCGTGGAGTCGAAGGCCGCGAGTAACTTGCCGTGGTTCCTCGCGGCGGCGAGCCTGTTCGCGCTGATCGTGGTCATCGGCGTGACCATGATCGATCCGGCGGGCCCGGCTCCCGCGGCGGGGACGCCGGCCAGCCCGGCGGGTGGCGTGGCGCCCGACATCAGTCAGATGACGCCGCGCGAGGCAGCGGACCGTCTGTTCGACCGCGTGATGCGTACCTTGAGCGCCGGGGATACCGCGGGCGCCATGGCCTTCCAGCCGATGGGAGTCCAGGCATACCAGCGGGCCGAGCCACTCGATCTGGACGGGGTCTTCCACATGTCCATGCTCCAGATGCTCGCGGAGCCGGCCGTCGCTCTGGCCTCCGCCGAGCGGATCCTCGAAGTCGAACCGGCACACGTGTTCGCGCTCGGTATCAAAGCGCAGGCGCACGACAATCTGGGAGATACCGCGGCAGCCCGGGCCACCTACCAAAGACTTCTGGACGGGTACGAGTCAGAGCAAGGCAACGTGACCTTGTACGACGGCCACCTCGACCTCCTGCCGCGCTTCCGGGCCGACGCGGAGAGTTACCTCGCAGGGGGATGACGCGCCGGGCGCGCGTCGGAGTCGCGTATTCGTAACGGGCGCGACCGGCCTGCTGGGGTCGCACCTGGCGGCCCTCCTCCGCGACCGGGGCGACGACGTCGTAGCGCTGCACCGCTCTACATCGGATACGGCCTTCCTGGAGTCGATCGGGTGCACCCTCGTCGAGGGCGACGTCACGGATCCGATGGAGTCGCTGTCGGCAGCCATGACCGGAGCCACGCACGTGGTACACGGAGCCGCCCTGGTTTACTCGGGGGCCGACTGGGAGCGCATCCGGTCCGTGAATGTGGACGGAACGGCGCGCGTGCTCCGAGCGGCTTCTGTGGCAGGCGTACGTCATGCGCTCCATATCAGCACGGTGGCCGTGTACGGGACGGTTGAGGGGGTGGTGGACGAGTCCACCGCGACGGACCGGCCGGTACCGAACAGCGACTACTATGCGCGATCGAAGCGGCTGGCTGAAGAGGAGGCCCGCCAGGTGGCGAGAGAGACCGGACTGTCCCTATCGATGCTCCGCCCCGCCGCGGTGTACGGCGAACGCGACCGACTCATGGCTCCGAACATCGCCGGAATGACCCGGTGGCCCATCGCCTTCTTACTTGGCACGGGGGACAACGCGATCCCGGCGGTCTACGCCGGAAACGTGGCGAACGCCATCGCGCGGATCCTCGAGGCCGAAGTCGACGGTGGCGTGTGGAATCTGGGTCTCGACCATCGCCTCACGCAGCGTGAGATGCTCCGATGGATGGCCGAAGGGCTCGAGCGACGGCCCAGGCTGATGGGCGTTCCGGCTCCGCTGGTACGGGCCGGGGCCGACCTGCTCGAACGGCTGGGGGTACCCACTCCCGGCGCGGCGCATCTGCCCCTGGGGCGTGCGGCGCGCCTCTCTCTGGGCGAGAATCCCTACCCGTCCGACCGGATCAGGGCCGACCTGGGCTTCGATCCGCCCCACCGCCCGGAAGATGCGGTGCGCCGTACCGGAGCCTGGCTCCGACAACAGCGCGCCGCCCATTCGTAGAGCTGGAGAACGGCCCCGATGAGCAAAGAAGAAAAGCACCGCCCGCCTTTCGCGGTCGCCCAGCCCGAGCGTCGCACGGCCGACGAGGCCTTGCTCGAGAGCGTCCAGGAGCTCGAGACCATCGGGAAGGATTCGTGGCGGGTCTTCCGGATCATGGGCGAATTCGTCGAGGGCTTCGAGGAGATGGCCAACGTCGGACCGGCCGTGTCGATCTTCGGATCGGCGCGTACGGCCGAGAGCGACCCTCAGTATCAACTGTGCGTGGAGACCGCCCGCATCCTGGGGGCGGCCGGCTTCGGCATCATCACGGGCGGCGGGCCGGGAATGATGGAGGCGGCCAACAAGGGGGCGCGCGAAGCCGGTGCGTGCTCGGTCGGGTGCAACATCGAGCTGCCCTTCGAGCAGTTCAGCAATCCCTGGCTCGATGTTTCGATCGACTTCTCCTACTTTTTCGTTCGAAAGACGATGTTCGTGAAGTATGCGGAAGCCTTCGTCATCTTCCCCGGCGGCTTCGGAACCATGGACGAACTGTTCGAGGCGCTGACGCTGATCCAGACGAGGAAGGTCCGTCACTTCCCGGTCGTTCTCATGGGCAAGGCGTACTGGCAGGGTCTTTACGACTGGATCGTCAGCACCATGCAAGCGGAGGGGAAGATCGGTCCCGACGACCACGCCCTTCTGCTTCTGACCGATGATCCGGAGCAGTGTCGCGACCATATCCTGGTGGCGTACGAAGAGCGGCTTGCCGAGGTGGCGGCGAGCTACGTGCGGAACCCGGGTCCCCGGTCATGATCACCGGGCCGCTGGCGCTGACGGGCGTCATCGTACTCGCCACGCTCGCCGCCTTCCTGCTCGACTATCATGTGCCCGCCCTTGGGAAAGTGGGCGCCTCGTTGCTCGCGCTGATCCTCGGGGCGGCGCTCTCGAATCTCGGGATCGTGCCCGCCGCGTCGCCCGTCTACGACGCAATCGCCGGACCTGCCACGTTACTCGCCGTGGCGTGGCTGCTTCTCGCGGTCCACGTCACAGACTTGCGGTACGCCGGCCCGCAGATGGTGGGGGCCTTCGCGCTCGCGGCGCTGGGTACCGCCCTCGGCGCATTCATCGGTGCGATCATCTTCGCGGACTTCCTCGGCGAGAACATGTGGAAGCTGGCCGGCACGCTCACCGGTACCTACACGGGTGGCTCGCTCAACTTCGTGGCCGTGGGAACCGGGCTCGAACTTCCGGCCCAGCTCTTCGCGGGCGCCACGGCGGCGGATGCCCTGACGACCGGTCTCTGGCTAGCGGTGACCCTCACGATCCCGCTCTGGCTGGGCCGGTTCTATCCGCCCGTGCCGGACGCCGCCTTCGTGGAGTTGGACGGATCGGAGGCGTACGCTTCTTCCGCCCCGGGGTCCGTGCCCTCGCCCGGCCCGGCCGGTTCGGGGTCGGCTGTCGAGGCGGATCCCCGCGCGGAACATCCGTTCTTCAAGAAGGAGGCCCTGAGCACCCTCGATCTGGCCATCCTGGTAGCGGCTGGCTTCTTCCTGATCGTCGCGGCAGATCAAACGGCGGCCTGGCTCGGTGGCGCGGCTGAAGCGGGCACATTGCCGGGCTGGATGGGCGCAATCCCCTCTGTGCTCTGGCTGACCACCTTCGCACTGATCCTCGGCCACACACCCCTGTTTCGCACGGCGCACGGCGCGCTCCAACTCGGCTCCCTCGCGCTCCACTTCTTTTTCATCGTCATCGGAATCTGGTCCCGGGTATCCGAGATCATGGCGGTCGGGGTAGAGGTCTTCTTCTACACGTTGGTCGTGGTCGGAGTCCACGGGTTGGTCGTGTTCGTCGGTGGGAGGATGGCGGGCATCGATGTCGGGTCGCTTTCGGTAGCATCACAAGCCGCGGTAGGGGGACCCTCGAGCGCGCTCGCGGTGGCCGTGTCGAGAAAGTGGCCGGGTTTCATCCTGCCCGGGATCATCGTCGGACTACTTGGGTACGCGGTCGGAAACTTCCTCGGGTTCGGGGTCGGTTACCTTGTTCGGTACTTCGGAATCGGGCTATGATTCCAGGCTCTGCGGGGGTGGAACGACCAACGTTCGTGCGGAGAATCTGACGACAATTTCCCTGGGAAAGCGATGCCCGCAGCACTCATGCGCACGGGCTTGGAGGATAGACGGTGAGCAAGACGGCGACCCCCTACGGCTACGCGCCCACCGGTAAAGACACCGGTGTGGTCAAGCCGAAAGGCAAGTCCGACATCCGGGCGCACGAGGGCATCGACACCGTCGATATCCGCTCTCGTAAGCCGGCGTGGCTGAAAGTGCGTTCTCCGGGTGGCCGCAACTACCTGAAGCTCAAGGGGATGATGCGTTCGGAATCCTTGCACACGGTGTGTGAGGAGGCGAGCTGCCCGAACATCGGCGAGTGCTGGGAGGCCGGGACCGCCACGTTCATGATTCTCGGGGACGTGTGTACCCGCGCCTGTAAATACTGTGGGGTCGCGCACGGGATGCCTTCCGAACTCGATCTCGACGAGCCTCGGCGGGTGGCCGAGACGGTTGAGCGGATGGGACTCGAACACGTCGTCATCACCAGCGTCAACCGAGACGAACTCGCCGACGGCGGAGCGGCGATCTACGCCGACACGATCCGCCGCATCCACGACGCGGTACCGGGCTGTTCGGTCGAGGTCTTGATCCCCGACTTCAAGGGAGACGTGGACGCCCTCGAGGCTGTGGTCGCCGCGAAGCCGCATATCCTCGGGCACAACCTGGAGACGGTCGACCGCCTCCACCCCGAGGTTCGACCCGGTGGGCGCTACTGGCGCTCGATCTCTTTTCTCGGTGCGGTGAAGAAGATCGATGCCGCCATGTTGACGAAGACGGGCATCATCCTGGGGATGGGCGAAGAGCCGCACGAGATCCGGCAGGCCATGATCGACCTGCGTGAGGCCGCTGTGGACATCCTCACGCTCGGGCAGTACCTGCGCCCCTCCGCCATGCACATCCCCGTGGCCCGTTGGGTCACGCCCACGGAGTTCACGGACTGGAAGCGCGTCGGTGAGCAGGAGTACGGGTTCAAGCATGTGGAGTCCGGCCCGCTGGTCCGATCGAGCTATCATGCCAAGGAGCAGGCGCGAGAAGTGGAGGCCGGCGGCCCCGGCGCCATCACCGATGTCATGGAAGCGGATATTCCCGCGCCGGCCGAGATGCAATTGGACCTGGTCCAGTTGGAACTCGGACGACCGGGACGGTCGGCCCAGGAGGGTCGCTTGAGCGATGGCTGACACGAAGACGAAGAAGGGCAAGGCGGGGGCCGTGGACTCGGCGAAGAGCAAGGGGAAAGACGCTGTCGAGCCGGGGAGGGCGGAGAACGGCGCGCGCGGCGCCAAGGACCCGTTCAAGGCCTCCGGCGTTCCGCCGGAGCAAGCGCTCGATATCCTCCAGGACATGCTCCTGTATCGACGCTTCGAGGAGAGGGTCGAAGAGGCGTACGCCATCGGGAAGATCGGCGGTTTCTGCCATATCCATATTGGCCAGGAAGGCGTAGCGGCGGGAACGATTCAGCCGCTGGTCGAGGACGATTACGTCATCAGCGCCTACCGCGAACACACGCAGGCTATCGCGAAGGGCGTGGAGCCCAACGCCGTCATGGCCGAACTGTTCGGTCGCGTGGACGGCGCGTCGGGCGGCAAGGGTGGCTCCATGCACATCTTCAGCGCCGCGCGGCGGTTCATGGGCGGTCACGGGATCGTCGGGGGCCAGGTGCCCTTGGCCGCCGGGATCGCGTGGAAGGTCAAGTACCGGAAGGAGCCGAACGTCGTTCTCTGCTTCATGGGCGACGCCGCCGTCAACCAGGGCGGATTCCACGAGGCCATGAACATGGCGGCCGTCTGGGAGCTCCCGGCCATCTTCGTGGTAGAGAACAACAAGTACGGGATGGGCACGGCCTTCGACCGTGTCAGCACCACGGATATGATCACGAAGGCGGCCCCGTACGGGATCGAGGCGAGCACGGTCAACGGTCAGGATGTCCTGGCGACCTACGCCCACTTCCGAGATCTGGCGGAGGAAGTACGGAACGGCGGCGGTCCCCGCTTCGTTGACGTGAAGTGTTACCGCTTCCGTGGGCACTCGATGTCGGATCCGGTCTCGGGCACCTACCGACCTACTGAAGAGCTGGAAGAGATGAAGGAGGGCGCCGATCCGATCGCGGTGCTGAGGGGCCAGCTCATGGACGCAGGCCACCTCGACAAAGAGGCGCTCGAGGCGATGGACGTTGAGGCGCGCCGGATCAGTCAGGAGGCCGTCGACTTCGCCGATGCGTCACCTCAGCCGGGGCCGGAAGCGCTGTATGCGCATGTGTGGGCCGAGATCAACGAGAATGGGCGGCTCTTCTTCGACGGAAGGGGCCAGGCTCCCGAGGGGGGCGGCTGATGGCGGTCATGAGCTACCGCGAGGCGCTCAATGAAGCGCTCCGCGAGGAGATGGAGCGTGACCCCGATGTCTTCCTGATGGGCGAGGAGGTGGCCGAGTACGACGGCGCTTACAAGGTGTCGAAGGGGCTGCTCGAGGAGTTCGGTGAGCAGCGGGTGGTCGACTCCCCGATCAGCGAACTCGGTTTCACGGGGCTGGGCGTTGGCGCTGCCATGGCCGGTCTCCGTCCCGTGATCGAGTTCATGACCTTCAACTTCGCCTTCCTGGCCATCGATCAGGTCATCAACTCCGCCGCGAAGATGCTCTACATGAGCAACGGCCAGTTCAAGATGCCGGTCGTCTTTCGTGGCCCGACGGGCGCGGCGCTGCAGCTCTCCGCACAGCACTCGCAGGCGTGCGAGACGTATTACGTGCACGCCCCGGGATGTAAAGTGGTGGTTCCCGCCACGCCCGCGGACGCCAAAGGACTCCTGAAGGCTTCCATCCGCGACGACGACCCGGTCGCATTCATGGAGGGCGAGCTCCTCTACAACCTGAAGGGCGAAGTTCCGGAGGAAGACGACTTCGTCATCCCGCTGGGCGTCGCGGATCTGAAGCGCGAAGGTGGAGACGTCTCGATCATCACGCACGGAAAGATGGTGCATATAGCCCTGCAGGCCGCAGCCAAGCTGGGAAAGGACGGCATCGAAGCCGACGTCCTGGACCTGCGCACACTGCGCCCTCTGGACGTGGACGCCATCCTCGAAACCGTCCGGAAGACGAACCGCGCGGTCTACCTGGAGGAAGGCTGGTCGTACGTCGGCGTCGGCGCGCAGATCGTATCGATCATCCAGGAGGAAGCGTTCGACGATCTGGATGCCCCGGTCCTGCGGGTGGGGCAGGCCGACATCCCGATGCCGTACGCGAAGAACCTCGAACAGATGGCCAAACCGAATGCGCAGATGGTGGTCGACGCCTGCAACAAGGTGTTGTACCGCTAGCCGACGACCGAACGAGAAGGGATGGGGGCGAGCGAAGCGATGCCCCCGCGGTAGTTTGGAGTAGGGAACTGAATTCGAAGAACGAAGGGGCGAGCGCAGCGATGCCCCGTCCGGAGCAGTTGAAGCAGCGGACTGAGCCGAAGGAGGGAAGGGGCAAGCGAAGCAACGCCCCTCCGGAGCATCCAGCGGCCAGGAAACGTGACCGTCCACGGGGCGAGCGTAGCGATGCCCCCACCAGCCGCCAGTTTTGATCCCCCAACCCTGACGTGCCGAGATGGGATGCAGGAGTAGGAAGGCGAGGAGCGACACCGAGTCGTATCTCAATGATACGTCGCAGGTGGCGCGACGAGTCCTGACGACGTCCTGCGCCCATATCGTCGCGCGATAGACGATCCCAACATGATCACTAAGGTGCATATGGAGGCTCTTTCTCCGACCATGGAGGAAGGCCAACTGGTTCGGTGGCTCAAGGCCGAGGGCGACGACATCGCCAATGGCGACATCCTGGCCGAGATCGAAACCGACAAGGCCACGATGGAGCTGGTCGCCCGCGGCGACGGTACGCTGCGCAAGATCTTCCTCGGCGAGGGTGGTACCGCCCCGGTCGGCGAGGTCATTGCCGTGATCGCCGCCGAGGACGACGACATCTCGGACATCGAGGGGGCGTCGGGTGGTGGTGGTTCGTCGGATGCGGGGTCGGACGACGATGAGGGGGATGGCGGGGAGGAAGGGGCGAACGAGTCAGAGGAGTCCGCCGACGAGGACGAGGCTGACGCGAAGGGCGAGAAGAAGTCTACGGGGAAAAAGGGTGCTGATAAGAAGGCTGCTGACGAGAAGGAGAAGTCAGGCGGCAAGCCGGAGAAGTCCAAGGCCCAGGCAGACAGCTCTGGAGCGAAGGAGACCTCCACCAGCGGTCGCGTAAAAGCGTCTCCGTTGGCCCGCCGCCTCGCGGACGACCTCGGCGTGGATCTGGGTGCCGTTGAAGGCTCCGGTCCGGGCGGCCGGGTTGTGAAGCGCGACGTCGAAAAGGCGAAGGAGGAGGGTGTCGGACGCGCGTCGGCTCCCGCGGCTGCCCGGTCGGGCGACGAGAGCGACTACGAGGACGTTCCGGTCAACCAGATGCGAAAGACGATCGCCAAGCGTCTCGTTCAGAGCATCGGCCCGATCCCGACCTTCTACCTGACGGTGGACGTCGACATGACGCGTGTGGTCGAAGCGCGGAAGTCGATCAACGCCATGCTGGAAGCCGAGGGCAAGAAGGTATCGTTCAACGACATCATCCTGAAGGCCGTTGCGGGTGCGCTGCGGAAGCACCCGAACTGCAACGCCCACTGGCAGGGCGACACGATCCGTCGCTTCAACGCGGTCCACCTCGCGGTCGCGGTGGCCATTGAGGACGGACTGATCACGCCGATCGTGCGGAACGCCCACCTGAAGGGCATCGCCCACATCGCCGAAGAAGTCCGCGAGCTAGCCGGTCGCGCGCGCGAGAAGAAGCTGACGCCCGACGAGTACACGGGCGCGACCTTCTCCGTCTCGAACCTGGGCATGTTCGGCATCCAGGAATTCACCGCCATCATCAACCCGCCCGAAGCGGGGATCCTGGCGGTCGGCGGCGTGGAGGACCGACCCGTGGTGATCGATGGTCAGATTGTGGTGCGGCCGCGCATGCGGATCACCATGAGCTGCGATCACCGCGTGATCGATGGGGCGCAGGGGTCACGGTTCCTCGCGACGCTCAAGGCGATGCTGGAGGAGCCGGCGGTGGTGATGGTGTAGCGGGTGGTGGGGGAGTCGGTGTTCAGGCGGCGTTGGCAGAGGCAGACAGCCTGGGGCCGAACGGATCAATCCGTTACGTAGAGGTCCCCTTTGGGGCAGGTTCGCCAAACCAACGTCGGCGGGGACGATATACGTCGAGAGTCGCAATACAGGAGTGGACGGGGGTGTTTGCCGATGCGGGTCCATGCAGCAGGATCTGGCACGAAACTGCCCATCGTAGCGGCATCTGGAATGAAGACGAGGCTGAGAACGGCTGGAGGCAAGAGCGACAGCGCCCCCACCGGTGCGGCCGGTCGAGCACTACTACCGTGGCGCCGCCTACTCCGTGGCAATGTCCCCCTTCCGACTGTCCAGCGACGGTGAGCAAGGCGAGATCTTAGTGTTTATCTCAAGGCACTCGACCCCCGCTGAGTCGGCGCACGAAGAAATGTGGCGCGTAGTCGTGCGAATGGTAGACGGCCATTGGAAGCCGGTCGAGGTGGTACCAGAGGCCATTACGTAGCCGTCACCCCTGTCGTTGGGCCGGCTTCATGCCTTGGCGTGTCCGAATGAGGGTGTGGCTGCTTTCACTGGCCTTGATCCTCGTCGCCATCGTGCAGGGTTTTCCTGGCGTCGTCGAAAGGGCTCACGCCGTGGAAGGGCGTGGGCTTCGGGATGTTCGCTTCCGTCGATGCTCCCAACTCTCGGGTTCTGCGGCTCTATCTCCTCGTTGCGGGAGATTCAATCCCAGTGGCCGGTGCCGCCTTTCCGCCTAGGCGGAAGTTACTTCGGCGAAAATAGGTGATACCCGTTGGGGCGTCTGGTGTCTTGGCGGGAGAGGGGGTACGTCGTACTGGGTACAGGGCCTACAGGCGGTGGGAGACGTCGAGAAGCTCGAAGGCCCGGGCCTGCAGGGTGGTGGGTAGGGTGTAGCGCTCGAAGGTGACATCGGTGGTGCCCATGCGGACGGTATTCTTGGTCAGGGTCTTGAGGTCGGCCAGGAGCGAGCGGAAGCTATGGACGGGGAACCCGTCGTCGGTCCTCTTGCGGCGGATCTTGGTGAGCGCTGCCTTGGACCGGACGGCGGGCGCGACGACGGAGGCGGTGCGAGCTTGGGCGCCCTGGGGGTCGTGATCGGTGAAGAGGATGGGGGCGAGGGCCTGCTCCATGTGGATTCGGACGTAGAGCGCCAGCATGCACAAAAAGACGTGGGCCCGCACTCGGTCCTCTCTGCGGTGGCGGATCGGCTCGACCTCGAGGGCGAAGGCCTTCGAGATCCGAAACGCGCGCTCGACCGTCGAGAGCCGCTTGTAGGCCCGCACCACGTCGTCGCTGGAAAGGCGC
>JAJCZZ010000080.1 GCA_029262115.1 Gemmatimonadota bacterium
CCCCTCCCCTCTGGCCGCCTGACTCGATACGTGCCCGTACTTACGTCTCAGAGGACTAAGGAACGAGCTTGGCCTCCAAGAAGCGGAAGTCTAAGCCCTTCACTCCCCGGTCCCGCCTTTCTGTCTTCCAAGACGAGTTCAGGGAAGACCTCGAGTTCTGGGTCCAAACTGATCGACGCACTGCACTCCGACTCCTCAAGCTTATCAAGGCGGTGATGCGCGACCCGTTTCGTGGCATCGGAAAGCCCGAACCTATCAAGCACCTCGACGCCAACATCTGGTCTCGAAGGGTCACTCAGGAACATCGCCTCGTCTACCTGGTTCGAAACGACCGTGTCGACTTCTTGATGGACCGCTACCACTACTGATGGTACTCCGGCACCTCCACGCCCCGCGAGAGCAAGGCCTGACGCGCCCACCCCCCGGCCGAAGGCCCGGGGCGCCAGGTATCCTCTGAGCCCCGAAACAGCGCCCGCGAACAGGGTGCCGGCTGCGCCGGCACCCCAGAGGACTCCCGGACTTCAGCGGAACAGCGACGAACGCAGCCCTACCGCGAACCAGCCGTCAGTGAAGCGGGCGAAGAGGACACCCGGCACCCCGGGCCCCTCCCAAAAAGCGTCAGCCCGCCGCGTACCCGCGGTCTTCGTCCACCCGAATCTCAGCGTCCGTTGTCTCGGGATCCACCATAGGCTGCCACACCTGCAGCACCGGAAACGTGGTCAGGAACCACCGGATCGACCCCATCCACAGCCCGAGGAACATCAACCCGATCAGCGGCTGCCAGATCGAGAAGATCGGATCACCCTCGTGGTAGAGCGACGGCGCGATCAGCCCGTACCGCTCGAACCACAGACCGGTCAGTACGACGGCCGCAAACGTACCGAGGATCCGGGGGTTCATCTTCGGCTTCCGCCCTATCAACCCCGCGAACGGGATGATGAAGCACAGGAAGATCACCATGAGGGAGTACTTGCCCCACGGCGGCGCGGACCGCGTGATGATCCAGGCCTGCTCCCACGGCAGCTTGCCGTACCAGATCACGATATACTGGGAGAAGAACAGGTACGTCCAGAACACCGTGAACGCGAAGAGCAGCTTGCCGATGTCGTGGCGCTGCTGAAGGCCGATGTGGTTCGCGATGTCCTTGTCGGTCGTCCGTGCGTACATCGCCCAGAGGACCGTCGAGGCAATGCCGCCCCAGAACCCGCCCATGAAGAACCATGGCCCGAACATGGTGCTGAACCAGTGCGGCTCGAGGCCCATGGCCCAGTCGTAGCTGAAGATGCTCATGACCAACGCGAACACGAGCACGATCGGGGGGCCGACCGTGGTCATGCGGTGATAGCTCTTCACCTCTTCCTCCGCCTGACCAGCCCAGCCCTGCGTCAGCCGCTTACGCCAACTCGCGCGCGCCTCGTCCCCGTGCTCGGCGCCCTTCGTGTGGCCAACGTCCGCCCGAATCGCCAGGTACACGAAGTACAGAAGAAGGCCGAACAGGACCGCGGCGCCCACGACGTTCCTCGCCAGCAGGAACGGGATGTTCAGATAGGCGGACTTCGCTTGGAGGATGGGATCGCCCGCCATCTCCGTGATCCAATGGAAGTACCCCTCCCGCAGCGTCAGCATCGGCAGCAGCAGAAGGAACGAGAACGGCAGGAACGAGACCAGAGACTGGCTCACCCGCCGAAGCGACCAGTTCCATTTCGCCTTTGTCAGCCACGTCGCCACCGCGAAGATGACCCCGCCGACCGAGATGCTCGTGAAGAAGAGCCAGTTGCTGACGTAGCTGATCCACGCCTGTGTGGGGTCCTGTCCGAGCCGGATCACGAACGACACCAGCCCGACCACAACCATGATGCCGAACACCATGTTCGCGGTCGCGGAGCGCGGCAGATACCGAACCGGGACCTTCGCCGGTACGTGGATATGCGCCACGCTACTCCTCCCCGCCCTGGCCGGCGTCGGCCTGGAGTTTTCTGACGTAGGTCACCACAGCCCACCTGTCGATGGGACGGATCTGGTGTCCGTACGCCGGCATCAAGCCGCGTCCGACCCGAATCATCCCGTAGATGTATTGATCGCTGTACCCGGCCACCTGAGGCCCAGCGAGATTGTACGCGGCCAGCGCCGGGTACTTCTCGAAGATGTTCGCCCCCGTCCCGATACCCTGCGGTCCGTGGCATACAACGCAAGTGCGTTCGTACATCACTTGGCCCCGCGCGAGGGCTCGTTCATCATCCAGCGAGAACGGGTTTTCCATGCTCGCCACCGCCGCGTCGCCGGTGCCGATCGGGAACATGTTCGCCTGAGTGAAATACGGCTCGTTGCCACCCTCGGGCTGCCCGAGGTTGACGTCGCTGGCCAGAGCGGACGAGTTGCCCGAGGCGAAGGCGACCGACCCCTCGGGAGGCATCAGGGGGTTCTCGTACGGATCGAACGACCGGCTGTCGCGCATGCTTCGTCCGAAGATCAGGACCATGCCGTCGTCGAGCGGCTTACACCCTGTTGCTACGCTGACGAGGGCGAAGGCCGTGAGAACAACTCGAGTGGAGCTACGCATGGGCCGCCTCCGATCCTTCCCGGAGCTCGACCGGCTCCTCGTCGTTGAGGATCTTGCGCGCTTCATCGAGTCGACCCGCGGTCGTTCCGACGTACACACCGTACCGTCCATTGCTGAACTCGGGATCGTAGATCACGGGGGGCCTAAGGTTCGGCAGCTTGCTGAGGATGAACAGCCCGATGACCGTAGCCAACGCGCCGAACAGCACCGTCATCTCGAAAGCGATGATGACGTAGGCGGGAATCGACACGATTGGCTTCCCGCCAACTACCAGGGGCCAGTCCATCGAGGTCCACGTGGTGAAGGCAAAGCCCGTGGCCGTCCCGGTCAGTCCGCCCACCAGCGTGAAAACCCGGACAGGGCTCTGGCCGTACCCGAGCGCGTGTTCAATGTGGTGCTCAGGATACGGCGCGTACGCCTTCAGGTCGGTGAAGCCGGCCTTCCGGAGCTTCTCGATGGCGTCCACCGTGCTGTCGAGGAATTCGTACGAGGCCAGCAAGCCGTGCGTAGCGGCGCTCATCAGTGGGCCTCCTGGTGTGTCGCGGACTTCCGCATGGGCGGCGGCAGAACCTCTTTCAACTCCGCGATGGCCACCGGGGGCAGCAAGCGCGTGAAGAGGAGGAACCAGAAGCTGAACCAGGCGAACGAGCCGACCATGATGCTCATTTCCGTGATCGACGGACGGTAGATCCCCCAGGCCCACGGCTCGTACTCGTGGTGGAGGGACGTGACCACGATCACGTAGCGCTCGAACCACATGCCGATGTTGATGAAGATCGAGATGACGAAGAGCGCCGGAATCGAATGCCGCACCCGCTTGAACCAGAGCATGATCGGCACGAGGCCGTTGCACGTCAGCATGGTCCAGGTCGCCCACCAGTAGTCGCCGAAGAGGCGGTTCCAGAAGGCAGTCCGCTCGATCTCCTCACCGCTGTACCAGGCCATGAAGAACTCGGACAGGTACGCGTACAGCACAATCAACGACGTGAGCAGGCAGAGCTTGGCCAGCGCATCGAAGTGCTTGGTGGTGAAGTAGGCTTCGAGGCCGAAGGCCTTTCGCATCGGCACGGCCAGCGTGATGACCATGCCCACGCCGGAGAAGATGGCCCCGGCCACGAAGTACGGCGCGAAGATCGTGGCGTGCCAGCCGGGCACGATCGACATCGCGAAGTCCCACGACACGACCGAGTGCACCGACAGCACGAGCGGCGTGGCCAGCGCGGCCAGGAAAATGTACGCCTTGCCGAAGTGGTGCCACTGGGCGTCGGTACCGCGCCATCCCAGGGAGATGACGTTGTAGAGCTTCTTCCGGAGCCCCTTCGCCTGATCGCGAGCCGCCGCAATGTCCGGAACGGTCCCGAGGTAGAAGAAGACGGCCGATACGGTGAAGTACGTCGTGACCGCGAAGACATCCCAGACCAGCGGCGACTTGAAGTTGGGCCACAAAAAACGCGAGTTGGGATACGGCACGAGCCAGTAGGCGTGCCAGACCCGACCCACATGGATCAGCGGGAAGATCCCTGCGGTCATGACGGCAAACACCGTCATCGCCTCGGCAAGCCGGTACACCGCCTGACGCCACGGCGCTCGGAACAGGAACAGAATGGCCGAGATCAGCGTGCCCGAGTGGGCGATACCGACCCAGAACACGAACGTGGTGATGTAGACGCCCCAGCCGACCGGCCCGTTCAGGCCCGAGACGCCGATGCCCCTGTAGATCTGCCAGAACCAGGCGCCGAAGAAGACGCCCACCCCTGCCACGGCCAGCGCGAACAGCAGCCACCAGCCCTTCCCGGGACGACCGAGAATGGCCAGAACATCGCGGTTGACGTCGCTGAGGCGCTCGACGTCCGGATGGGTCAGCGCGCCACGTTCGGTCGGCGTCAAAGGCGGACGTTCCGCCGGGTTGAGCGTCGTCATCAGTGCGCTCCTCCCGACACCTCGTGGAATGTGACCTTCTTCAAGTAGTGCACGCCCGGTTGGGTGTTGATCAGCTCGTCAAGCACGCGATACGTCCGCTCGCTCTCCACCATCTGCGCCACGCGGGTCTCCGGGTTTCGCAGGTCACCGAAGACGATGGCCTCGGCAGGGCAGCTCTGCTGACACGCCGTGACGATCTCTCCGTCGCGCGGCACCCTGTCCTGGCGTCCCTCGACTGCGGCGCGGTTCTCGGCGTCCCGGATGCGCTGCATGCACAAGCTGCACTTCTCCATGATGCCGTTCGTCCGCACGGTCACGTCCGGATTCCACTGCCAGGTCATCGGCTCGGGGACGTTCTCGTCCGTGTACCGGTACCAGTTGTAGACCCGAACCTTGTAAGGGCAGTTGTTCGCGCAGTACCGCGTCCCGACGCACCGATTGTAGATCTGGGCGTTGACGCCCTCGGGCGTGTGATACGTGGCGAACACCGGGCACACCGGCTCGCACGGCGCGTTGCCGCAGTGCTGGCACATCATGGGCAGGAAGCGCACGTCCACGTGGCTCGCCTGTGTGGCATCGATGTGCTCGTAGTAGCGCTCGAGCCGGATCCAGTGGAGGTCGCGGCCCATCTGGACCTGATCCTCACCGACCCACGGGATGTTGTTCTCGGCCTGACACGCGGTGATGCAGGCGCTGCACCCGGTGCACTTGTCCAGGTCGATGGCCATGCCCCAACGCGGACCCTCGTGTGCGTTGGTGTAATTGCCGTGTTGCGCCCCCTCCAGCGGAAAGGCGGTGGCGGCCCCGTCGTGCGCGTCCACGGGCACGAAGCCCCCGACGCCCTGAAGCTCCATCAGCGCGCCGTGTCCGTCGTCGGCCTCTTCCTCGGCATGACCCAGGTCTGCCAAGGCGATGGCCGGGGCGATGGGTCGGTCGTGCTGATCCGACGAGCCTTCATTCGTGGCCAGGCGACGGCGATCACCCGTCGGGGTGACCGAGACCGTCGTCGCCACCGTGACGAAGGAGCCCGACGGCTGCTCCGCGACGGCCGGAAGGAGCGCCATGGCGTTCACGCCGTTGTCCGACGCCCACCGACCGAAGTCGGTGTGCCCGTTGCCCATGGCGAGCGCGACCGTGTCTTCACGGATGCCGGGATAGAGCCAGACCGGCACCTCGAGCGACCCGTGCGGCGACGTGACCTCGACGAAGTCCCCCTCGCGGATGCCGCGTGCCTCGGCCGTGACCGGATTCATTTCCAGCCAGGAGTGCCACATGATCTTGGCGACCGGATCGGGCAGCTCGAGCATCCACGGGGAGTTCGCGAACTCCCCGGCTCCGAAACGAGGCGAGGGATGGACCACCAACGTCAGGTCGTCGCCTCCGTCCATCACCGGCGCATCGAACGAAAGCGCGCTGTCGGGTGACTGGAGCGCGCCGGTGCCCGGGATCGAGGCGGGCACGTCGACAACGCCCGTCTTCAGGGCCGTCCTCCACGCCTCCTCGTTTCCAAGGACACCGTTGTACTCGGTCCGCACATAGTCCCGGAAGGTGGCGGCCTCCATCGTCGCACCCATCCGGGTCGCGAGCGACAGAAGGACATCTCCCATCTCCTTCGAATCGAAGTGCGGCACCGGTTGCATGACCGGCTGCTGGATCGTACGGACGCCCGGCATCGGCGCCGAGTCGCCCCACGCTTCCAGGAAGTGGCGGTCGGGGAGGATCAGATCCGCGAGGGCCGACGTCTCGTCGGGCGCCGAGGCGAACGACACCTTGAAGTCCACCGAAGCGAGCGCATCCTGGAATCCCGAGCCCGACGGGCTCGAGGGGAGCGAGTAGGCCGGGTTGGTGCCCCGCACCATGACCACGCCCACCTGACCGGAAGCCATGGCGCCAATGGCCGACTCCATGTCCGCATAAGGTCGCGTGGAGGAACTCGGTCCGGCGCCCATCGTCACGGTGGTTCCGACGTTCCCTGCCACGGAGTTGAGGATCATGACCGCGACGTTGGCCGCAGTGGCATTGCGGTGATGCGCCCCGACGCCGGGTCCCATGGCCAGACTCGGACCGTCGGCGAACCGCTCCGCCAACTCCTGGATGGCGTCTTCGCTGATGCCGGTGGCCTGAGCGGCCGAGCGGACGTCAAAGGCCGACAGGACGGAACCGTACGGCCCCGCGTCTCCACCGAGGGCCGATGCCATTCCGAGGGCGAGCGCGGCTTCCGAACCCGGACGGATCGGGAGCCACTCGTCCGCGTTGAGGCCCGTCAGAGACAGGCGCGGACCCGCATACACGAAGCGGCCCTTGTCGCCGTGATCGTCCGAACCGCTCATCCGGGCGAAGGCACGGGCGTAGCCCACCGGGTTGACACCGGTCTCCAGGAAGTCGTTGCCGAACGAGACGAGCATTCGCGCCGACTCGATATCGTACCGGGGAAGCGCATCGGTACCGAACGCGATGCGCGCGGCCTCGCGTAGAGGCGCGTCCGACAGCGCTTCGTATTCCGTGCGCGATCCCCCTACGGCTGCCATCACTTCGTCGACCAGACTCGTGAGGGCCGGCCCCATCTGACCGTGGATCAGGTGGACGCGCCCGCCCGCAGCCTGGATCCTCGTTGCGAGAAGGGTCTCGGCGTCCTCCCACGTGACGGCGCGCAGATTCCCGCCCTCCCGCACCATCGGACCGGTGTACCGATCCGGATTGTAGAGGTGCTGAAGCGTGGCGTGACCCCGAGAACAGAGGCCGCCCTGCGACACGGGATGATTCGGGTTGCCCTCGATCTTGACCGCCCGACCCTCGCGGGTGCGCACCCACATCCCGCATCCGGCGGAGCAGCCCTTGCAAACCGTCGTGTACCACGTGGCGACCCCGGGCGTGATGTCCTCCGGCGGAACCACGTAAGGCAGCAGCCGCTCGGCGCCCTCGGTGGAGCAACCGGAGAGCCCGGCCCCCGCGCCCGTGACCCCGAGGACCTTGAGAAAGTCCCGTCGCTTGATGCCGTCAGTCATGTCGCCTGGAGCCTTCAATAGTGGCAGACGGCGCAGTCGTCGGACGCGCCGTTCTCGCGGTGGCAGTCGATGCACCACCCCATGTTGTCCCCGCCCCATGCCGGGTCACGCTCGGTCAGCACTTCCATCTGCTGCACCTCGCCGTGGCACTGCTGGCATTCGAAGCCGGCCGCGATGTGGCGCATGTGCGGGAAGTGCGCGTGGTCCGAGATCTTGTAGATGCGAACCCACGGAATCGGCTCGCCCCGTTCGGCATATCCGAGGACCTTCTGGACTTCCTCGGGATTGTTCGCTCCGGGAATGACCTGATGGCACCCGACACACGTCGAAACCGGAGGGATGCCCGCGTCGACGGAGCGTTCCGCGGAGAAGTGGCAGAACATGCAGTTCATGTTGTTCTGCCCGGGCTCGTTCCCGGCATGCTGATTGTGCGGGAAGGCGATGGGCTGTCCGGACGCGTAGGATTCCGGACTGTCGGCGTTCGCGACCCGCTGGGCATCCTGCGCACCCACCAGGGCGAGACCGGCTGCCAGCGTAACCACGCCAGCCGCGCCGCCGATCAGCCAGTGCTTTCTCATCAAGGCCGTGCTCCTTGGCGAACCAGGCGCCCCCGGGCGGGGCACCACGAACGAGCATCCAGGAGACGCCGCACGGCCAACCTGTCCGTAATCCTACGGGGCTCCGGATGAAGCGCATCAACCTACCCGGCACCCAGAACCCGGTCAAGGCACGCACCAATTTTCACGAGAACCTTTTTCTCCGCGTGAGTGTTATACTTTCTCCGCATTCGCCGGCCGGTTTTTCGGTCCCGCCCGGGGCCCCTCGCGGCCATCCGACGCGCGTAACGAGGACCACCTCACCTACGCAGAGGCTCCCTAAGGATGCCCGAAACCAGTGTGGCCCAACCGAGCGTAGAGGTACGCCCCTCCCTGGATCTGCTCGATGATCTGGTGCGAGAGGTGGAGACCGTGTTCCACGGGAAGCGGGAGGTCGTGCGAATGGCGCTCGCGGCTCTCCTCGCGAACGGGCACATCTTGTTCGAGGACGTTCCGGGTGTGGGAAAGACGACGCTCGCGCATGCTTTGGCCAAGGCGCTGGGGGTCGGCTTCAGGCGGATTCAGTTCACATCGGACCTGCTCCCCTCGGATGTCCTGGGGGTCAGTGTCTACAACCCGAGCTCAGCCCACTTCGAGACCCGGCCGGGTCCGATCTTCACCAACGTCGTCTTGGCGGATGAGATCAACCGGGCACCCCCCCGCACGCAGAGTGGTCTGCTCGAGGCCATGCAGGAGGGTCGGGTCACCATCGACGATCAGACCTATGACCTTCCGCGCCCCTTCCTGGTCATGGCCACCCAGAATCCTCTGGAGCATCATGGCACCTACCCTCTGCCCGAGAGCCAGCTCGACCGGTTCCTGATGCGGTTGACGATCGGATATCCCAACAGGGAAGCCGAGCGTCGGATCCTGACCGAGACGGCCTCCAACGTGCCGGTCTTCGATCGTCTCCGCACCGTGCTGTCTCCCGACGAAGTGCTGGCTCTCCAGGCACGCGTGGACGAGGTGGAGGCTGACGACGCTATCGTCGACTACCTCATGGATGTGGTCGACCGTACACGGACGTCCCCGAAGCTGACGATGGGTGTCAGCCCTCGTGGTGCCATCGCATTGTTCAGAGCCAGCCGCGCGCTCGCCCTGACCTATGGCCGGAGCTACCTGGTGCCGGACGACGTGCGCTCGCTCGCCATTCCCTGCCTCGCGCATCGAGTTCTTCCCGCCGGGGCTTCCGCCTCTTCGATGGACGCACACGAGCACGCCGCGCTGCTCCTCGAGGACATCCTGGATCAGGTCGAGGCGCCGGTTTGAGCGACGCGGCTCCCGCTCGGGCATGGCGGGTCGTCGCTCGACTCCGGGACACGTGGCGGAGGGTGCGGGCGTGGCGGCGCATTCAGTTCACTGCGGGCGGGCTGATCTTCACCGTAGGTGCCTTCGCGGTCGGTTTCGCGGCCATGAACACAGGGAACAACCTCCTCTATCTCCTGCTCGGCGCGATGCTGGGCTTCATCGCGGTCAGCGGATGGCTCAGTGAACAGGCCATCCGGGCCGTAACCATCGAGCGCCAGGTGCCGCGTTCCGTGACGGTGGGACAGGACATGCGCATCGTCTACACGGTTCACAACCACAAGACCCGGCTTCCGAGCATGGCCGTCGAGGTGAGCGAGGAGGGCTTGCCAGAGCGCGCGTTCGTTGCGCATGTGCCGCCGTCCGAGACCGTGCAGGCCCGCTCGACCAACTCTTTCGTACGCCGCGGGATCTACCCCCTGCGAACGCTCACGCTCAGCACGTCCTTTCCGTTCGGCCTCTTCCTCAAGGAACGGGACATCCGCCTGGATGGTGAAGTCGTGGTCTGGCCGCGAACGGACCGGCCCGTACCGGAACCGTCGCCCGGAGGCGGGCGGGTTTCGCGGCTCGGTGTGTCCGCGAAGGGGGCGTCCGCCCACCGCGGTGAGTACAGGAGCCTTCGCGAGTACCGGGTCGGCGATGATCCCCGGGATATCCACTGGCGCTCCTCGGCGCGGCTGAAGGCGCCCGTCCTCCGGGAGTACGAGCGCGACGGCGCCGAAACGCGGTGGATCTGTCTCGACACGCGAAGCGAACCTGGCGACGCCGCCGAGGTTGCGGTCGAAGTGGCGGCAGCACTCGCCAACCGGGCGGCGCTGGAACATCGCCCCTTCGCGCTGGTGGCGGGCGCGACGGTCGTCCTGCCCGGGGAGGGGGCGGGCCAGTTGGAGCGCGTGCTCGACACACTCGCCCGGGTCGACTTCGAGCCGACGGACCCTCGGCCGTCGCCCCCGATCGATCCGTCTCTGTGCGTGTTGGTTTCCGTTCAGGGCGATGGCTCGTTCGGCGAAGAGATCCTCGTCTCCGCGGACCCCGTCCAGGAGAGCGCGGCGTGAGTCTGCGGCTGATTCACAGGCGCCTGGCCATCCTGATGGGGCTCTCCGGGCTGTTGGCCTTCTCGGTCGGCGCCGGTTTCGAGCCGTTGTCCGCTGTGCTCGCAGCCGTCGCGCTGAGCGTGGGTCTCTTCTGGCATCCCAGTCCGGAGCTGTCGAGAAGGATGGAGCGCGTGTGGCTGCCCCTTGCGGCTATCCTGGTCGTCCGTGCGTTGATCCACGTCTTCGTGATTCGTGACGACGTGGTCATCCCGGTCGTGGACCTGCTCCTTCTGTTGATGGCAGCCGAAGCACTCCGTGCGCTCGACGCCCCAAACGACGTGCGCATCTACGCGCTTTCGTTTGCGCTGATCCTCGCCTCCACGGCGTACCGCCCCGGTATCGTCTTCCTCATCGCGTTCGTGGTCTACGTAGTGCTCGCGACCCTGGCGCTGATGATCGGCCATCTGCGGCGGCAGGCCGAGCGGTACCGCGTGCGCGAGGTACCACTGGGGCGGGGCCTCATCGCCACCGCCACGGCTCTCTCCGGCGTGACGCTGCTGGTCAGCGCCATGGTCTTCCTGACCTTCCCGCGCGTATCTCGCGGATGGACAGGCCGGGGCGAGACGTTAGCAACCTCCATCGCCGGCTTCAGCGATCAGGTCTCCATCGGGGAGCATGGCGGCCGTATCTACTCCAACCCGCAGATCGTGCTGAGAGTGGAGTTCCCGAACGGTCCGCCGGACAACATTCTCGGCCTGCACTGGCGCGGACGCTCCTACGACCGCTTCGACGGGATCCGGTGGAGCCGGTCCCGGTCGCTGCCCCCCTCGTCCGCTCCCACCGCATGGTATCGGGAGCGCTGGGCAGGCGAGAATATTGAGCAGAAGATCTACGGTGCTCCGCTCGACGTCCGCGTCCTGTTCTCGCTCCACCCGGCGCTCGACATCGATGCGGACAACGGCATCCAGCCGCTTTTCGACAATGCTGGCGACTTCGTCTATTGGGGCTCCGGCGCTCCGGCGTACACCGCCACCTCCCGGGCGTCCGCCCCATCTGCCGACGACCTCCGCTCCGCCGGCCGGGGATACACGCCCTCGTCGCGCCATTTCCTCCAGCTGCCGCAGGATCTGGATCCTCGAATCGTGACCCTCGCCGATTCCCTGACCGCGCCTCACTCGACGAGGTACGACAAGGCGGCCGCAATCCTGGAGCACCTGCGATCGTTTGCGTACACGTTGGAGCTTCCGGCTACGGCACGTGAGGCCACGCTCCCGCACTTCCTGTTTCAGCGGCAGATGGGCCACTGTGAGTACTTCTCGACCGCCATGGTCGTCCTTCTGCGCGCGGCGGGAATCGAGTCCCGAAACGTCAATGGCTTCCTGGGCGGTGAATGGAGCCCATTTGGCGACTATCTCGCGGTCACACAGAACCAGGCGCACTCGTGGGTCGAGGCGTGGTTCCCGGGATACGGATGGGTGACGTTCGACCCCACTCCCGGCGGGGCCGGCGGGGGCAGCACCGAACAGGCGTGGTTCTGGCCGGGGCGTATCTTCTTCGACGGGCTACAGCACCGCTGGAACAAGTGGGTCCTGGACTACTCGGTCGATTCGCAGTCGGGCATCCTCGGCTCGTTGGCCAGAGCGCTCCAGAACGACCCGACGGAGAGTACGAGCCCACAGCCGGTCGGGGGGCTCGACCTGCGGCGGTGGGGGCTTCTCGCGGTGCTACTCCTCCTCGGCGCCGGACTGCTGTGGGCACGACGAGGGGTGCGGCAGCTTCCTCGATCTTCTCGTCTCTATCTCCAGCTCCGAACCACGTGCGAGCGGGCCGGGCTGGGCGTGGCACCGGGCGTCACCCCGACAGCCTTGGTGGGCCGGATCGAGTCGGGGGCGACAGGCGGTGGCGCGCCCGCGCGGCGGATCGTCGACCTCTATCTCCGCGCGCGCTATGGTGGGGAGCTGTTGGATGATGCCGACCTCGACGAAATGCGCGGGGCGCTCCGCTCGGTGCGGCGTGCCCTCCGTTCCCTGGAAGCAGAGCCGTCCACATGAATGAACAACCCGGCACGGCGGCCCCGTGGGGTGACCACCTGCTACCGGACCGAGGCGAGACGACCCGGTTCGACATCGGGCCGCTGACTCTGTGGGTGCGCCGCATCGAGAACGAGGTCTGGGTCGCCTACCATCGCCCGACCGAGGAGCCCACTCCAGAGGGAACGGAGCTTCCGAGCAGTGCGGAATGGCAGCGGTGGGCCTTCGAGCACCACCCGACCGCGCTCCGCCTCCTCCCGGCGCTGCCGGACCGGGTGCTGGTCGTCAAGACCGAACAGCCGTTCACGCTGCTGCGTCGCGCGAGCGCCCGCATCTTCATGCGGGTGCCTGTGTGGGTCCGCGTCCAAGCGGTGATCGGCGATGGGTCTGCGGCGCTGACCATGACCGAGATCCCCACGGAGGTGTTCTCCGACACCTGGTGGGGCGATTTCATGGAGGGTCAGATCGCGTATTGGCTCACCACGAAGGCACGCCGAGAGATCCGCGACGAGATGTTCGAGCCGAATCTTGTGGTCGCGGTCCTGCAACTTCGCAACCGATCGTCCGATGATCTGGCGGTCGAAAAGCTCGCACTGAGGGTGGAGCACCTGAGCATCTACGAATTGGACGGGCGTTTGTGGGCCGAAGAAACCGGCGTCGACTACCAGGGTGAGGCGCTCGGCAGCGACATCCGGATGGATGATCGAGCGCCGATCGAGGCCAAGGGCGCTCGCGAGATCACGCCCGCGCGGGCCCAGGCGCGCGGCTTCAGGGCGCGAACGTTCGCGAAGCTCAGGGCCCTGTCCACGTTCGGGTTCAGCCAGTGATGTGGCTCCAGGCCGCGAGCACTCCGTCCGCATTCCAGCTCCGGTCGTTCGTCGAAGCGCAGGGCATCGCACCGCTGGTTCGAGCGGCCCTTCTCCTGGTCGCCGGCCTACCCCTGGCGTGGGCGGTGGCGCACTGGGCACGTGCGTACGCGACCGGAATCGGAAAGCCGCAGAAGGGGCTGGTGGCCGGAAAGATCATCTTCTGGCCGATGGTCCTCATCATCCTGATTTCGGTGCTGAACGAGTTGGGCTTCAGCCTGGCACCGATCATGGGCGCTGCTGGTATCCTGGGCATCGCGCTGGGCTTCGCTTCCCAGACGTCCGTGTCGAACATCATCAGCGGCTTCTTCCTGCTCGCCGAAGAGCCGTTCAAGGTCGGCGACGTGATCGACGTGGACGGGATCGTCGGCACGGTCCTGACCATCGACACGCTGTCGGTGAAGATCCGGACCTTCGACAACAAGATGGTTCGGATACCGAACGAGACCCTGGTGAAGAGCCGCTTCACCAATATCACTCGCTTTCCGATCCGGAGAGTCGACATCCCGGTGGGCGTGGCCTACAAGGAGGACATCGGAAGGGTCCGTCGGGTCCTCCTCGAGGTCGCTGAGCACAACCCACTCGTCCTGATGGAGCCCGAGCCCATCGTGATCTTCGACGGCTACGCCGACTCGTCCATCAACTTCAAGTTCGCCGTGTGGGCCAAGCGCGAGTCTTTCCTGGACGTTCGCAACGGCGTCACCGAGGACCTCACGGAGCGACTCGACGCCGAAGGCATCGAGATCCCCTTCCCGCATCGTACACTCTACACGGGCGCGGTGACGGATCCGTTCCCGATCCGTATCGTACCTGAGGGCGGGCCACCGGACGGGGAGCAGATCCAGACATGACCGATAAAGCACGCGGTACCGAGGGAGAACCGGGCGTCCACATCGCATCGCTGGCCCACCACGGCCGTCTGTGGACAGCGTTCCTGGAGTTCAAGGACGACCCGCACCGCCCCGAGAGTTACCGCGGACGGATTCGATTCGAACCAGCGGACGCGGCGGATGGGGAAGGTTCTCGCCGTACGGCCGTCATCATCATCGAACCGTCGTACGACCAGGCGCTCGCCAAGGTGCGGGGCTTCGACGAGCGGCAGCTCTCCAGCCTTTTGCGCTCCGTCTTGCCGGACGACGGCGACGACGAGTAGCGATTCTGGCGCTCGACCTGAAGGGATGACCCCGCCGCTGTCTCGGGACTCGCCGTTCCGCCTTTTGTTCCTGTGCGCCGCCGGCCTTCTCGTCTTCCTCGCGGCCACCCCGGGCCAGGACGCCTGGACGTGGGTGTTGCCGGACGGCGTCGAGCCTCCGCTCGTTCCGGCCGACAATCCCATGACGCGGGCCAAGGTCGAGCTCGGTCGCCATCTGTTCTACGATCCGCTGCTTTCGGGCAACCGGTCGTTCGCCTGCGCCACGTGTCACACCCAGGCGTTAGGATTCGCGGACAGCCACGGACGGGCCGTGGGCTCGACCGGCGAGTCGCATGTTCGAGGGGCGCCGGGTCTTGCGAACGTCGCATGGATCCGCGTTCTGACATGGGCCGACCCCCGGCTCGATCGTCTGGAAGATCAGGCACGCGTCCCGATCTTCAACGAACACCCCGTGGAGATGGGCATGGCCGGGCGTGAAGCAGAGCTCGTGAGCCGACTCCGTGAGAGTGCGGAGTATCCCGCATGGTTCGCTGAAGCATTTCCCGGATCGGCGGAACCGGTCTCGCTCGAGAACGTCACCCGAGCCGTGGCGTCGTTCCAGAGGAGCCTCGTCTCATTCGGCTCGCCGTGGGACCGTGCGCAGGCCGGTGACGAGGCGGCCATGTCGCCCTCCGCCCGCCGCGGCGAGGTCCTGTTCGGCCGGCTGGGGTGCGGTGGATGCCATGTCCCGCCTTTCTTCACGTCGGCCGCCACCGGCGCGCCGATACGCGATGTCTTCTTCAATACCGGGCTCTACGATATCGACGGGGAGGGCGCGTATCCGCCCGGCAACGAAGGGCTTCACGCGCTCACCGGCATGCCGGAAGATATGGGTCGCTTTCGAACTCCATCGCTCAGAAACGTCGCGGTTACCGCACCGTACATGCACGATGGAAGCCTGGCCACGCTGAACGAGGTCGTCGATTTCTACGGACGTGGAGGACGCCTGGTTCGGGACGGTCCGTACCAGGGCGACGGCTTCAGAAACCCGTACCGGAGCCCACGGCTCACACCGTTCACTCTGTCGCTCCGGGAGCGAACGGACCTCGTGGGGTTTCTGCGGGCGCTCACCGACGAAAGCTTCCTCTCGGACCCCGCGTTCTCGGATCCGTGGTAGGAGTCGGGTGGTAGGCATGGGTCGCCTCCCACGCCTGCCCGTGTCTTCGGGTCATTGGGCTCAGGCTTCTCTCAGCCACCGAAACAGCTCGGGCAGAGTCGGACGCTTGCCCGCCATCAGGATGCCGACCTTGTAGATCCGGCCCGCCACCCAGGCGATGGCCACAATGGCCAGAGCCATCAGCACGAACGAGAGCCCGACCTGCCACGCCGGCACCCCACCGCCTGCCACCCGCGCGAACATCAAAAGGGGGCTGAAGAGCGGGAAAAGAGAAGCGACCGCCGCCACGGAGGAGTTCGGGTCCTGGATGACGCCCATGACCATCACGATGGGGACGATCAGAAGCATCATGACCGGGATCTGCGCCTGCTGGGCCTCTTCGTCGGTGCTGCACATGGCGCCCACGGCGGCGTAGAGCCCGGAGTACATGAAGAAGCCGAAGACGAAGTAGCCCAGAAAGAGGGCCACGAGACCCATCCCGGGGAGGATCTCCGCCACGTTCTCGAGGGTCGCGAGTTCCGGCCGTGCCGCGATGATGGCCGGGAGTCCCGCCGAAAAAAGGATGACCATCGAGCCGATCCACACGCCCATCTGGGTGAGGCTCACTGCCCCGACTCCGAGGATCTTGCCGAGCATGAGGTGCCACGGCTTCATGGCGGAAATGACCACCTCGACGACACGGTTCGTCTTCTCTTCCAGCGTGGACCGCATGACCGCCACCGAATACAGAAGGATGACCATGTAGAGGAAGAATGACCCGATATACGCCACCATGAACTGAGGATCGTCCATACCGCTGCCGTCGCCGGAAAGCACCTCCACGCGGAGATCGCCACCCTGCATCAGGGCCTCGACATCGACGCCGAGTTCAGCCAACTGCTGCTCCAACGCGGTCTGCGTCACCGACTGCCGGATCGTGAACTGCCGAAGGCTCGAAGGCCGGTCGTCTCCGTAGTAGGTCGCTTCCCCGTTCGACAGAGTCCGTTCGTCGAGGACGATGAAGCCGCCGAGGTCTCCGTCCGACGAGCGCTGGGACAAGTCCGCCACCGCGTCCTCGCTCCATGCCTCCGTGGTGACGCGGTATCCGGCATCCTCCAGGCGATCGATCAGGCCCGGCGCGAGAACGCCGGTCCGATCCAGAAGGACGATATCGCGTTCGGCGCGCGACCCCTGGGCGCCGAAGTACGCGGGTATGATGAAGAGTGCCGCCATCCCGACCGGAATGCCGATGGTCGAGAAGATGAACCATTTGGATCGTACGCGTTGCAGGTACTCACGCCGGATGACCGCCCAGACTTCTCTCATCGTGCACCCCCGGCCGTTGCGGCCTCTTTCGGCAGACCGGCATCGCCCGCCGCGTCGGCTCCCGCGTGCCGCACGAAAATGTCATGGAGACGTGGCTGAACCAGATCGAAGCGATGGATGGTCGCGCCCGACTCGACACCCCGGCGCAGGATTGTCTGATGGTCCGCGCCGTCACGAAGCAGAAGGCTGACTCCGGAGCCGTTCCTCTCGATTCGACTCACCTCCGGGCCGTCGAGCCAACCGTCATCTCCCTCGAACTCCACCACGAGGACTCCCTTTCGCTCGGAAGCCTTCAGTTCACGCAGATCGGCATCGAGCACCTTCCTCGACTTGGAGATGAGGCAGACCCGCTCACAAAGCCGCTCCGCCTGGTCCATCAGATGGGTTGAAAAGAGGATCGTCGTACCCTTCGCATGGAAGTCCCGAACGATCTCTTCGAGTACGTCCTGGTTGATTGGATCGAGTCCGGAGAACGGCTCGTCCAGAATCAGCAGTGACGGCTCGTGAAGGACAGTTGCGATGAACTGAACTTTCTGCTGCATCCCCTTCGACAGATCCTCGACCCTCTTGTCCCCCCACGCCCCGAGTCCGAGCCGCTCCAACCAGTGCTGGCTTCGCCGCTTCCCTTCACTGCGGGCGACTCCGCGGATTTCTCCCATGAACATCAGATACTCGAGCACCTTCATCTTCTTGTAGACCCCCCGCTCCTCCGGCAGGTATCCCACATGCTCACGCCGCGTGGTGTCCGGATCGGAACCAAACAGGCTCACCGTGCCCTCATCCGGGTGGAGGATGCCCATGATCATGCGGATGGACGTGGTCTTCCCGGAGCCGTTCGGGCCCAGAAGGCCGTAGATGACCCCGCGGGGGATCACGAGATCGAGGGATGACACCGCGGTGTGCTTCCCGAAGCGCTTGGTCACGCCCTCGAGGCGTACCGCGTACCCGGAATCGTTCATTCGAACTCCTGCAGAGCAGATGGAGAGCGGGGGAGGGCCGCTCGGAGACATCCAGGGGTACGGGGCCCGGCACCGGAAGCTTCATGGGCGGATTGGACGCGGGAATCCATCGCGCGACCGGCGCACTTACGATAGATTATTCGGCTATACATCGAAACACGAGGAGACCAGATGGCGATTTACCGGACGCTCTACTACGGAGACGTCACTGTGGGGGTTGGCGGACGCATCACCATTCCCCAGGACATGCGAGACGATATCGGCATCGACGAGGGCGACACCCTCACCGTGCGCGTAGAAGAGAATCCTGGTGGCGGCCGTCAGATGGTTCTCTGGCGGGCGGAGCAACCGGTCGAGGAGTAGTACGAGGCCGCTCCTACAGCGCCTCATCGCCCAGACCCGTCGTCTCGACCCAGCGGACAAACGGGGCGAGCGGGCTCTGGCCATCATGCTTCCACCACGGCGGTGGAAACGCCATATCCGTGAACGGAACGATCCGGCTCACGCCCACCGTCGCGAGGGCCTCAAGGAGTTCGTCCGCACAGGCACCGATGCCCGTGGCGGCGGCGGTCTGCAGGTGGGCCCCGAAAGCCCCAAGGAGCCCCGGCGCCGATCGGATGTCATGGACCGGCTTCACGCGCACGAGCCTCCCTACTCCGCCCGGAGCAAAGGCCGCGGACGGGTCGAAGATCACCGTCCAGAGCGCGGACTCCTCACGGTGGACTTCGACCCCGTTACCGGTGGCCGCCATCATGTCGGACAGGGCGCGGGCCTGATGGACGGCGCCGGCCTCGCGAGCGTCCAGGGCCCCCGACGGTAGCTCGCGCTCCACCGCGCTGAAGGCGCCGGCGAGTCGGCGAGCGAAGTCGGCGGGGCTGACCTCCCCGCCGTCCTCGACGTAGATCACGCTGGGAGAGACGCAGCCCCGCTGGTCGAAGAACGCCACGGCATGCGCGACGTCCGCGCAGGTGCGGCTGACTCGAGCCTCCCGAAGAGCTCCCCGCCCGACCAGGCCGACGCTGATCCTGTGGTGGTATGCATGGAATCGGGCGGTGACGGGCGCGAGCGTGCGAATGCTGTCCACCGTCGCGTCGCTTCCGTAGGCTACCACGACGTCCGCAAAGGCCACCGCGGCCCGTTCGGTGACCTCATCGCCGCCCGGCCAGTAGACCACAGCCACGGCGTCCGCCACGGTGGGGCTCTCCTCCCGAAGCGCCTGGGCGAACAGAGTGGTCAGGACGACGTCTCCGAGGCCGGGCTTGATCAGCGTAGGTCCCTTCACCAGCAGACTCCGGATCATCGCGGTGGCCCCGACTCCCGGCACCGACCCGGCCACCACCTGGACCGAGAGCTTCGGACCCATTGCCCGCAGGCGGCGGCCCGGTACCGGTGAGCCGGTGTCGGCCCGGAAGCGGTCGAGGTAGGTCGCATTCCCGAGCGCGTCGGCAACGAGCACGCGAAGGCGTTCCGTGCACCAGTCCGCGGCCATCCGGTCGAGCACGACGCGGCACATCTGTGGCGAGAGGCCCGACGTGGCTGAGACCCGCTCCAAAGCCTCACGCCGGACGGGGTCATTCGGATCGAGGAATCTGCTCCCGACCGCGCCCAGTATACGCGCCAATCGGTCGGACTCGAAGCGACGCAGAGCCTCTCCGTTCTCCTTCAGTCGCGTGCAGAGACCTTCGACCCATGGTGCATCAACCGAAAGGAACCGAAGCGCGGAATCGCCGACAGAGATCGTCTCAGGAAGGCCCGCGGGCACCGCCACCCCCGCGGGAAGCGCCCACGCCTCGAAGGAGCCCCGACCGTTCACAATCCTGACGCCCCAGTCGCCGACAGGAGGGCGTCCAGCGCCAGAGAACAGCCTCGCGGCTCGGCCCCAGGTGAGCGGCCGACCAGTCGGATCCCGTCTTCGCCGACCGATCCCACGTCCTGGGTGAGGATAGCCGAGACCGACCCTACGTTGGCGAGATCGTAGAAGGCGAGAAGACCGTCGCGGTCGAGCCCCAGGTCGTCGAGCGTGAGCGGGTCGAGCGCGCGGACAGCGAGCCAGGGGGGAGGCACATGGACCCCACCCCCGGCGTCGCCCCACTCGATGGTCGGCTCATACAGTTGAGAGAGCAGTTCGGTCATTCCGTACTCGTTCACGATATGGTCGGTCGGAATACCGAAGGCCAGGGCGATGGCCTCGTGGAGATCGTCGCGCGTGACGGTTCGAGAGCGACCCTTGAAGCCGCCGGTTTCCATGACCCGGGAGCCTTCGGGTAGACGAGGTGCTACCGAGCGCTCGCTCTCCCACCGGTCGATGAAGTGGACGAACGCGAACGCCGTACCGACGAGAACGACCGGCGTGTCTCGGTCGGCCGCAACCGCACGCGTCAGTTCGTCCGGGTCGGGCGAACCGTCCGACCCGACCGCCCACACAACGCTCGAACAGAATTCCCGAGCGGCCGTCTGGACCATGAACGAGAGCGATGAATCCACGGCCTGATCCGCGCTCGGGATCAGAGACAGCATTCGCGGACGCTCGAGGCCCGCGAAGAGGAATCTCCCGATCGAAGGTCGGAGAGAGGCACGGTAGAGGTCGAGATCACGCACCAGATGCCGTCCGCGCCCGCGCGACGGGTTGGCGACCTTGGTGGCGGGTCGCGTGCCAGCGCCGTGATCGGTGGCGTCCTGCGGGCCGGCGCTCCGGGTGGCGACGCCCCGACTCGTCGTTCCGCTCGTGACGAACACGGCCTCAGCGTCGGACAGTCGACCGACGATCAGATCCATGTGTTTGAAGGCCGTCGCCGGGACCAGTGGTGCGTCCCGCCAATCGTCCAGATTCTCCGGGCGAATGCCGCGCGCGTCGCACAGCGCCCGGTAGGGGGCATTCTCACCATACTGGACAGAGAAGGCCTCGAACGCCCGTTCATCGAAGTCTGGCCAGGAGTTCAGGTCTCCGCTGGAGAACCGGGCGGCCAGACGGGCGGCCAACTCCTCGAAGTCACGCAAAACGGCGGGGGGCCATCAGTTCGGACCCGGAGGGCATAGGCGATCCGGCGATCACCGCGGCCACGGTGCGCCCGCAATCGAACGCGAACGAGAGACCGCCTCCGCTGAAGCCACCCACCACCATCTCCCGGGGGGAACCGGGGAGCGGTCCCGCCATGGGGAGTCCGTCGGCTGTCCAGCCATACACCCCGCCCCACTCGCGCTCGATCGGGAGAGGGCCGAGGTCCGGGAAGGCGCCCTCGAACCATAGTCGCAATTCTCTTTGCACGACGTCGTCGACCTCGGCTCGGTTCTTCCAGTACGCACGCTCCCACGAGGCCCAGCGCCACCCGGTCAGCCACACCCGTCCGTCCGGGTCCTGTCGCCAGCGATTCATGTTCATGTGCGTACTCCAACCACCGGAGCCGATCGGGTCGAGAGGTTCAGTGACGAGCGCCTGCCCCAACATCGGCACGATCTCATGTCCCAGAAAGTTGGAGAATCGACGAGAGGCCGTGTGCGTCGCGTACACGACGACCTCCGCACTGAGCGCCCCGCGGTTGGTCGTGACCTTCAGGTCGGAGCCGACGGCTGCGACCGATTCCACCGCTGTCCCTTCGTCGACCCGAGCACCCAGAGTCCCCGCGAGCGTCGAGAGGGCGCGGGTGGCCGCGACCGGGTCGAGCGCCCCGGCGCCGGCCATTCGATATCCCCACGGAAACCGACCCGCCCCTTCCAACCACGTCGGGTCCAGCCCCGCCGCCGACAGCGCCTCGAAGGTGGTATGGAGTCGGTCGAGATCGTCGGCCCCGCCGACGACTCGGAAGCCCGTGCCGTCCAGCGCCACCGCATCGGAGAGGCCCGCCTCCTCCAACGTGTCCGCCAGTCCGCGGGTGGAGGTCAGCGCGAAGTTCCAGGCGGATAGGGCCGCCTCTTCGCCATAGAAGCGCACGGTCTCGTCGAACGGTTGGCGGAGCGGAGGACCCAGAACGCCCGCGGCGGCGGCCGTGGCGCCCCCGGCCACCTCACTCGCCTCGAGGAGGATCACGTCTACGCCGGCCCGTGCGAGATGGTACACCGCCGACACCCCCGCCAGACCGCCGCCGATCACCACGACGTCCGCTCGGTCGGGCAGCGGGGCCATGTTGCCAACACGTCGAGCGGAAGGGTCGGGCATGGCCGGCTGAAATGGGTGAACGCGCCCGACGAATCTATCACGAGGCCCCGTGCGCAACATGGCGTCCTCTTTCGGTGTCGTTGTGGTCGCGACTACCCCCTCTCAAAATCCCTGGAGTCCACCATGACCCGAGCCCTCGGGGCCCGGATCACCGGAATGCTGCTGGCCCTGAGCGTCGGCACCCCCCTGGCCGTCCACGGCCAGGAAGGAGGGGTCCGCGCACCGCTCCAGGCCGTGCGAGTCGCGGAGGGGACGTCGTTCGACCTCGATGGGCGCTTGAGCGAGGACGAGTGGAAGACCGCTCCGGCCATCTCCGACTTCACACAACAAGAACCCGTTGAAGGCAACGACCCGTCGCGACGGACCGAAGTTCGGGTCATCTACGACGCGGACAACCTGTACATCGGGGCGAAGGTGTTCGACGATCCGTCGGAGATCCTGGCGTTCCAGCGTCGACGCGACGCGGGCCTCGGTACCGATGACCGCTTCATGTGGATCCTCGACACCTTTTTGGACGGTCGCACGGGCTATTTCTTCGAGATCAACGCTGCCGGCCTGATGGGTGACGGACTGATCACTGGCGGCCAGGGCTTCGGCATCAACAAGTCATGGGACGGGATCTGGGAGGCACGCACGGATCGCCAGGACGACGGGTGGTCGGCGGAAATTAGAATCCCGTTTCAGACGCTTAATTTCAATCCTGAATCCGATACGTGGGGCATCAACTTCCAGCGGACGATCCGGCGTACGAACGAGGAGATCCTCTGGCGCGGGTGGCGGCGCGATCAGGGGCTGTTTCGCCCGATCCACGCCGGGCGTCTCGTGGGACTCGATAGCATGTCTCAGGGGATTGGATTGGAGGCCCGGACGTCGGCCGTCGGCGGGTGGCGAACGACCCCGGGCGATATCGATCCGACCTCGTACACGAGGGACGTCAGCCTGGACGTCAACTACAACCTCACGTCGAGCCTGCGCGCGTCGCTGTCGGTCAACACGGACTTCGCCGAGGTCGAGGTCGATCAGAGACGGGTGAACCTGACCCGGTTCCCCCTCCGCTTCGAGGAGCGTCGCGACTTTTTCCTCGAGGGATCGGGCGTCTTCACGTTCGCCCCTCGTTCGGGCCCATCTCCCTACTTCAGTCGCCGCATCGGACTCGAACAGGGTGAACAGATTCCGATCGACTACGGGGCCCGCCTCGGGGGGCAGGCGGGGCCCTTCGAGCTCGGCTTCATCCAGGTCGGCACCGGCAGCACACGATTTCTGACGGACGGAGTGCCCTTCCCCCTGCCCTCCGAACAGTTCACGGTGGCGCGCGTCAAGCGACAGCTCTTCAGCCAGTCCACGATCGGGGCCATCTACACCCGACGGGCAACGAACGCATTGGAGGGTGAAATCTCGCCCCTGGATCGTCACACGGCGGGCCTCGACCTCAACCTCGCGACGACGAGCCTCTTCGGCTCCGCCAACGCGGAAATGGAGGCGTTCGTCGCGTGGAATTCCAATCCGGTGCCGGACACGGACCGAGGCTTGAGCGAACTGACCGCCCGCGGTTTTCGCGTGAACTTCCCGAATGATGTCTGGGAGGGACACCTATCCTATCGGGAGTTCGGGGATGACTACTCGCCAGCCGTGGGCTTCGTGACCCGCAACGACTTCCGTCGGGTCGAGCCGCGGATCGCCTGGAACCCGAGGCCTTCATCGATCGCCTGGCTTCGTCAGATCGAGAACTCCGTGCAGTACCGTTACCTGGAGGGACTCGGCGACGAGGGCGTGAAGGAGGAGGAGCAGTGGCAGTTCCGACCGCTCGGCCTGGAGTTCGACAGCGGGGACCGCGCCAACTTCAGCCTCACCAGGACCTACGAGTTCCTCGCCAACGGCTTCGGCGTCACGGACGAGATTGACATCCTACCGGGCGAGTACACCGTCTGGGAGCGCTCGGCGAGCATTCGGACCGCCGGACGCCGACAGATCTCGGGGAACGCCGAATGGTCGGACGGCGGCTTCTGGGACGGCGACCGTACCCGCTACGAGTTGGGCCTGAATCTGCGCCCGGCTCCCGGACTCAGCATCTCCACGGACTTCGAGCGAAACGACGTCACGTTACCCCGCGGAGACTTTGCCACCAACCTGTACCGGCTGAGCGGCGGGTGGGACGCGAGCCCGTGGCTCTCGTTCAACAGCAACGTTCAGTTCGACGACGTGAGCGAGATCGTCGGGCTCTTCTTCCGGGGTCGATGGATCCTCACGCCCGGGCGGGACATCTTCGTGGTGTACACTCAGAACTGGCAGGAATTCGGGCCGGCGGACGACCCGCTCGACCGACGGTTCTCCACGATCTCGAGGGGCGGTGCGTTCAAGGTGAACTATACGTATCGGTTCTGAGGGGGGCGGTCGGCTACCCAGAGGATGCCGCCTCGGGACGGCCGAACCACGTGGTCGCCCAGGATCTACTTTGGGAAGGTGATCGCACGAATCGCTTCGAACGATCGAGCCAGGCTCTCCGACGCTTCACAGGCTGCCGCAACGTCCCAGCTGTGACTTGCGAAGCGAGACAACGTATCATTGTACAGGGGCCCAACTCGGCCGCCCGAACCGGCGCGGGGAAGCAGCTCCCGCTTGATCAAGCTGCTCCGTGACTTCGCCGCGAGGTTTAGCAGAGCCTCCTTGGCGTCACCTACGAGATCAGGACTATCCGGGACCTGAGAACGGCGCACCGACAATAGGTCCGCCAGGCCAGCGGCGTCGGCCATGAGCCAAGACTCCACCTGAGGGACGGGAACACGGAAGCACAGGTAGGTCGGCTGATCGGGCACCAGCTTAGCCAGCAGGGCCGGGGGACAAGGAGCGTCCTGATCCAAGTCCCTTAGTGTCAGCCACGGCCAATACGCTGCTGCGCGCGCGTAGCCGGGAATCCGAGGGTCCAGATCGCTTTTCCCGCGCCTTAGGTACACCTCCTCCGCCTCAAGCCCCGCCTCCTTGAGGAGACGTCCCGCGACAGCGGCATCTATTCGCCCTTCGACCGCAATGTGGACACCCACGCGCATCAACTCCCGAAGAACGAGAGCTGGGATGTTTCCTTCGGGGTGGTTCTGGCCAAGGCGATGTCAGCCAGAGAAATTCCACTATCCATCTGGCGGCGGATGCGATCGTCCGAAGCGGCAACGATCGCCTCCGTACCTTCCGGGGTCGGCGTGAGCAAGATCACCTCGTCTGGTGCGATACCCTCATCGCTCAGAAGATCTTGGGAGTGGGTACTCACGTAGATCTGGCGCGGCTCCTTCTGCCTCCGCCCCACTCGAGCCATCATGCCCGGAATCGTTCGAATGACGCCCGGGTGCAGGGATAGTTCCGGCTCTTCAAGAAGAAGAGGAGCGTTGCCGTCCAAGAAAGCCCACAGTAGGCCCATCAGCCTCAGCGTTCCGTCCGAGAACTGCTCTTCGGTCTGCCAACCGGCGTTCTGCCGCCAATGGTCATAGCGGCCTCGCAGGTGGGGCACCCCCTTCTCGTCCGGGTCGAGGCTGAGGTCCTTCAAGTAGGGGAGAGCACCCTGGAGAGCCTCGTTGATCCTCCTCAGCCTAGACTCAAGCGTCGGCTTCTTCGTCCGTGCCAACTGATGCAGGAAGTCGGTACCGTATGGGTCGTTATGCTGAGGCAGCACTCGGTCCGAATCCCGAATCAACTGCGGAATGATGTGCATGTACTTGATGTCGCCGAGGAAGGTCGCCACCGACCTGAACACCTGGTTAACGTTCACTTGCTCCAGGTGTGTCTGGGTGAGCCTTTGGGGGTCGCCCTCATCATCTTGGTTGGGCCGCTGAAGAAGTGTCGCGCCATTGAGTGCGACCACCTCCTTGCGCACTAGCGGAACCCTCTGGGAATCCTGTGCGAATTCAAGCTCATAGGTCCAACTGTCTTCACCGTCCACCATGTCCACGGCCACTCCTACGTTTGGCCGCTTACGTGCATGTAAGCATCGCACCTGCGATACACCACCTCGGGCGGCGACCCCCGTTGCAGGCCCCCCTCCGGGTCGGCAATAGCCTTCAGGAATCGAAAGGCATCGAGCAGGTTTGACTTCCCTGAGGCGTTCGGTCCGATGATGAACGCCCGCTGGGCAATAGGGAGGCTGAGGCTCCGAAAATTTCGCCAGTTCTCCAACCTGATTCGACTAATTCGCATCGTTCGTCACGAATTGGGGTGGTTGAGCAAGTTTAGCGTCGTGTCACGAAATTCACGAACCACCAGGAGGCGCGACGCGCGACCAGATCCTGCGGGCCCAGATGCCCCTGGTTAGGTCAAAACGAGAAGTACCGCGACAACGAAATGCTTGCGATGAGGGACGCCGTAGACGTGTACTCCCTCACGGCCGTGTACCGCTTCCGCGCTCCCCGAACCGTCCACTCGAGCACGAGCCGACTCGGCCCCACGGTCAGCCGGGCCGTGTAGCTGTCCGCGCCGCATTCGTGCGGCATGCGCGACTCGAAGTGGTCGCCCTTGGGTACGAGGGCCACCAGTGGGACGGGGCTGCTCGCGCTGTGGCGAAGATGCTCGACGTTCAGCGCCCGGCCGTCGCGATCCAGACTCCACCTCAACACGTCCGAGTACCGCACACCACCCGCCGGCCCCGCGTCGGTCCACGCTCCCGTCTCGTGAAAGACGAAGGCGCCCGATAGCTCAGCGACGACCTCGACCGAGCCCCGAGCGCGCATGATGACCGGCGGCTCCGACGACTCGTCATGGATTTCCACGCTCGAGGCACGGACCCGAGCGAGCGCTTCCCAGACGGCCTCCAAGGAGGCCTCGCCGATCATTCCGAGCGCGCTCCTCTTCGGCGGCGCCCCCGGCTCCGGCGCTTGCCCGGCAGCCCGTAGATCGTCACCGCCGTCTCGTCGAACGTGAAGGTGCGCCCGCCATCGGGCAGCTCGTGATCCGGGGCGTGCTCGACGCCCAGAAGCTTGGAGAAATGGCTGACCTGCCACGCGGCGACCACGCGGTCCAGCTTCCCGGACCCGTACGGAGCATCCGCGAAGGCGACGTCGTAGGTGCCTCTCTCCAGAGCCTCCGAGAAGGGGATCGCGTCTCGCTTGAAGACCCGCACCGTCGGTTTCTTGCCGGGGCGCCGGGGGGCGCCGGGACGCCATCCCCGGTGCGGTCCGGCCAGGCGGAACGCGGCCACGTTCGCCTTGAGCGCATGGAGCGCAGCGGGGCCGTTCTCCACGAAGTCCGCATGGACGGCGCCGCGCGACAGGGCCTCCAGCCCGAGGGCGCCGGAGCCGGCGAACAGGTCGAGGACGACCGCTCCGGCAAGACGCTCCCCGAGGAAGTCCATCCACCCCACACGGACGGCCTCCGCCGTCGGTCGGACCTGCCGCCCTGGTGAGACGAGATCTCTACCGCTCCAGACACCTCCGACGATTCGCATCCGTGAAGTTCGCCATCAGGCCTCGCTTCGCAACGCCTCCACCGGATCCACACGGGTGGCCCTGCGGGCCGGGACGAAGACGGCAAGGACGCCCGCACCCAGTAGGAGGAGTGGGACCGCCACGAAGGTCACCGGGTCCGTGGCGGAGACGCCGTACAACAGTCCTTCAAGCGTTCGTGCCGCCGGGATCGCCAACGCGACTCCGATGGCCGCGCCCGGCAGCGAGAGGCGAAGGCCGTCCGCCAGGACCTGCCCCCGGATACGCTCGGGGGGGGCGCCGAGCGCTACCCGCACGCCGATCTCCTTCGTGCGCTCCTTGACCGAGTAGGAGACGACGCCGTAGACGCCGATGCAGCCGAGAAGGAGGGTGGATACGGCGAACATTCCCAGCAGCCATGTGGTCCAACGTGCGCGCGCCAGCGATTCCGCAATCAGGTCGTCCATTGCCGCCACCGAGCTGATCGGCACCCTGGGATCCAGCTCCCTGATGGTCGCGCGGAGAGGGGCGGCCAGCGCCATGTCGGCTCGGGAGGCCCGCACGACGACGGTGGCATCCGGGCCCGGCGTCTGCTGCATGGGAACGTACAGCGTGGGCTCCCTGGCGGTGGACAGGTCGCGGCCGGCGATACCCGTTACGACCCCCACGACTTCGACCCACTCGGCTCCCCTCCACGGCCACCGGATCCGGCGGCCCACCGGGTCCTCACCGGGCCAGAACCGGTCGGCCGCGGTCTGGTCCACGACGGCCACGAGCGGTGAGTCGGGACCGTCTGCAGAGGTGATCGAGCGACCAGCGGTGACCCTGAGCCCCAGCGTCTCGGTGAAACCGGGAAGCACTCTGTATCGCTCCAGTACCGGCAACGAGTTCGGGTCCTCGGTCACTCCATCGATGAAGGTGGCCATCGCTTCCCAGCCATCTCCAAAAGGAACGCGATTCGCAACCGACGCGGAAGCCACACCCGGGACGCTCTCGATACGTTCGATGACGCGCTCGAGGAATGCGATGCGTGAAGGGCCGTCGTCGTATCCGCTCCCGACCAGCGTCAATCGAGCGGTGGTGAGGCCGGTACTCTGGAAGCCGGGGTCGACCGAGTTGAGTTGTCCAAGGCTCCGGACGAGGAGGCCCGCACCGACCACCAGCACGACCGCGACGGCCATCTGGGCCACGACCATGGCCGACGTGATCCGGCGACGCGCCGACGACACGCTCCCGCCGCGCCCTCCTTCGCGAAGAACCAGACCGGGGTCCGCCCTGGAGCTCTTGAACGCCGGCAGAAAGCCAGCGAGCGTCCCGGCCACAACGGCCAGACCGACGCCCACCGCAACCACCCGCAGGTCCAGGGTGATGGCCCCTGTCCTGGGGATCTCTGGAGGCATGAACCGCACCAGGACGGACAGACCCCACTGCGCGATGACCAGCGCGGCGACGCAGCCGGTCAGGGCCAGGAGCATCGACTCGATCATGTGCTCCCTGATGATCCGTCGGCGCGAAGCACCCAAGGCGGTCCTCACAGCCACGTCCCGCCCCCGACCCAGACCGCGAGTCAGAAGGAGATTCGCGACATTGGCGCAAGCGACCAGAAGGACAAGGCCGACCGCACCGAGCAACACGAGAAGAGTGCCGCGAACATCGCCAACCAATTTGTCCTGAAGGCGCACAACGGGACTTTGCGCGCGGTAGCCTTCGTTGGGCGTCCAGAAAGGATTCTCGAGACGGCTGCGTTCGGCTGTACGCAGCAGGTCGACCCTGACCTGCTCGGGGTCGGCGTCGGGGGCCATCCGGCCGATGACCTGATAGCCTCCGCGTCCCCACATCAGTTGCAGGTCGGAGGGGTCGTCCACCATCGGGAGATAGACGTCGAGGCCCACGGACGGGAAGGCAAAGCCCGCCGGCAGGACTCCGACCATGCGGAGCGCCCGACCATCGACCACGATCGACTGGCCGATCATGGAGGGATCTCCTCCGAAGCGGTCCATCCAGAATCCGTGTGATATGAGCGCGACATCGTCGGAGCCGCGCGAAACGTCCTCAGGCGTGAAGCCACGTCCCACCGCCGTCTCTACGCCGAGAACCGGGAGGAGGTGCGCGTCAATCAGGGCACCGCTCACCCGGACACCACCGTCGGTGAGCGTGAGGTTGAAGCCCTCGGTCTCGAGGTAGCCGGCCACCCGGTCCAGCGTCCGCGTGTCCTCTCGAATCATCTCGACTTCCGCTCGCTGCGCTCCCTCCCACACGGAGACGAGCCGGTCGGCGTCGGCGTACGGAAGCGGTCGCAGGACCACATGGTCCACCACGCTGAAGATGACGGTGTTGGCGCCGATTCCCAGTGTCAGAGTAGCCACCGCCATGACGGTGAAGCCCGGCTCCCTCACGAGTGAGCGCACGGCCCTACGGATATCCCTGCCCAGATCGCCCATCCCACCCTCCCATTTGATTGAGCGCGCAAGCGTTCGGCCGAGCGAAGCCAGCGGCACCAGTGTGACGAATGCGAGCACTTCGCGGCGGTACCAGCGGTCTGCCGCGCGTCGACCGGAACTGGCGCGGCGGTGTCGGTAGAGGCGGTCCAACTCGTCCGCCATATCGCTGCGCACGCCGTCTCGCAACGCGAAGTCCAGAAACCTCCGCCACCGGGCGGGCGGAATCGGGCTGTCGCTCACGCGCCCCCCACCGTTCCCTCGAGGCCGTCGATCAGACGCATGTACATCTCGTGCTCCTGACGCGCCTTGGCGCGCCCCGCCGATGTCACCATGAAGTGACGCCGGTCCCTGCCGCCCTCGGCGCCAGGCGAACGCATGGCGGAGGCCACGAACCCCTTCTCTTCCAACCTGCGCAGCGCGATGTAAACCGAAGCCGACTTCACTGGCCGACCTGTGCGCTCCTCCAACTCCACCACGATCGGCGCGCTGTACGCGTCCTCGCCGAGGCGAAGAAGCGCCAGGAGCACGCGGTGCTCGAATTCGCCCAACGCATCTCTGCCCATCTCGCCTCCGGAAGACCGTACCGATACAGACAATCTTAGAACCTGAGATCCTAACATTATTAGGATCACCACTCCAAGAGACAGGGCGATGCGCGGGAGGGTTGCGTGCGCGGGGCGATGCACCGGCTGGAGCGACTCACTGGGTGACGTTATTCACCTGGGTGAGCCCCGTGCGCGGGACGTGAGTTGCCCGAGTGAGGTGATTCGCCAACGGACGGCCGCCGATCCGAGCCGAATCAGTGGCAGGGACGCCTGCCGAGCCGGCTAGCCCCGCTCGAGCTCCAGCAGCCTCCGCTTCCGCCACACGCCGCCTCCGTATCCGGAAAGCCCGCCGTCCGCCGCAATCACCCGGTGGCAGGGGATGACGATGGCCAGGCGGTTGGTACCGTTGGCGCGGGCGACCGCGCGGACCGCCGTCGGACGCCCCACACGCTCGGCGATGTCGGAGTAACTCCGCGTCTCGCCTGAGGGGATCTCGCGGAGCGCGTCCCACACCTCCTCCTGAAACGGCGTTCCCGGGGCATGGACGGGCAGATCGAATTCGGAGCGTGTGCCTTCGAAGTACTCGTCCAACTGTGCCCGTGTCCGCTCCAGTATCTCGCCCCCACCCGGCACGAACACGCTCCCGGTCCGCCGTGCGAGAGTTCGAAACTGCGTGCTCAGCATGCGGCGGTCAGCGAACTCCAGCAGAAGGAGGTTCTCCGCATCCGCAGCCGCGACCATGAGGCCCAGGGGAGTCGAAAGACGCGTTACCGACACAACCGGCGCGTCTGCCGCGGCCGTTGGCGACGCCCCCGCCAGCTTGCGGAACGCCTCCTGGAAGCCGCTGAGCGAATCATATCCGCTGTCGAACGCGGCGCGGGTGACGGGATCGCCCTCCCGTATCCGCCCCATCGCTGATGCGAGCCGTCGTGCCCGACTGTAGGCGTGGAACGTCATGCCGTGGTGTTGCTTGAACCACCGACGGACGCGTGTGGGCTCGAGGCCGAGCCGACGGAGATCCCGGTCGGTCCACCGGCGGGAAGCATCCGACTCAACTTCCTCGATGAGCGGGCGAACCCAGTCAGGCGCCTCGCCTACCGGCTCCATGGGACGGCACCGCAGGCAGGCCCGATACCCGGCCAGAAGCGCCGCATGTGCGGACGGGAAGAACTCGACGTTCTCCGGCTTCGGCTTGCGAGCGGTACATGTCGTCCTGCAAAAGATGCCGGTCGTCACGACCCCCGTCAGGAATACGCCCTCGTAGCTGGGATCGCGCGCGAGAAAGGCGTCCAGCATTTCGGCCCGTTCGGGCAACTCCAGTTGAATTTCCATGTCAGAAAGGTCGAAAAAGCGTCCGTGGACGGCTACCGGAAAATCGACACGGAATTGGCGGGATGTGCCCGGAGGAACGTGGGCACGATTTACACCACCGCCACCCCACCCCCCGGGCTGGACCAATCAAGGCGCCTCCACGGGAAGACACCATAGCCGTGCGAGTCACCGAGCCGGCTACCCCCACCTCACGGACCGTCCCCCGAGCCGCCCGGTATGCTCTCCGTCCCTGATGGTTACCACGCCGTTCACGACCACCGTGGAGATCCCCACCGGATACTGATGGGGCGCCGTGAACGTGGCGCGATCTCCGACCGAGCCGGGGTCGAACACAACCAGGTCGGCCATCATCCCGACGGCGATGGTACCACGATCATGGATCCCAACCCGCCGGGCCGGTTTCTCCGTCACCTTGTGGATGGCGTCCCGCAGGGTGAGCGCACCCAATTCGCGGACGTAGCGGCCGAGGAGCCGCGGGAAGGAGCCGTAGCCACGCGGATGGGGAGAGCTTCCGCTCAGCGGGCCGTACGGCGCATACGCCCCACCGTCTGAGCACATCATCGCCAACGGATGCGCAAGCAGCTTCGCTACGTTCTCCTCGTCCATCCCGTGGCCGATCATGCCCACGCCGCCGTCGTTGGACTCCAGAAGCGTGAGCGTCAGCTCGTACGGGTCCACACCGCGCTCGGTGGCCAGATCGCCCATCAACTTCCCTTGAGCCCACGCCTCCTTCGCGCTGGCGACCTGCACCCGGTTCCAGTCGCCGAGGAGGGCGACCTTGTCTCGCGCGGCCGCCTCCAGCGACTCCGCCGTTCCCGGTGCCCGAAGCCTGGCCAGGAACGCTCGAGTACCCCCCGCACGCATCTCCGTGGGAAAGAGGTTCGTGAGGCCGGTCTGGTAGGCGGTATAGGGATAGACATCGAACATCACGTCAATGCCTGCCGTCCTCGACTCCTCCAGAAGGCCCAGGACCGCGTCCGCCTTCCAGTAGTTCCGCAGGCCCTGCTGCTTCAAGTGGGAGATCTGGACGGGCACGCCCCCCAGACGTCCGACCATCACCGTCTCCTCGATGGCGGCCAGGAGTCGATCGTCTTCGTTTCTCATGTGGGACGCGTAGGGGAGGCCCTGCGCCGCCATCACGGAGGCCAGTTCCGCCAACTCGTTCGTCGACGCGAAGCCGCTCGGCGTGTACTCCAGTCCGGACGAGAGGCCAACGCACCCCCGCGCAACGTAGTCGCTCAGGAGCTCCTTCATACGAGTCAGTTCGGCATCGGTCGCAGGCCTGTTCTCGTTTCCGATCACGTACCCACGAAGCGCGCCGTTGCCCACCATGGAGGCGACGTTCACCGCAGGGCGTTCTCGATCGATCCGATCGAGGAATCCAGGGGGATCCCTGAAGTCGATATCGACGTCGTACCGGTCGCGATACCGCTCGCGTGTGGCCCGGAACGCATCCTCCGACCACGGCCCGATCGAGCCACCGTCCTGCCCGACCACTTCGGTGGTCACGCCCTGACGAATACGGCTCTCCGCCCGGTTCTCCACCAGCAGGGACAGATCGGCGTGCGAGTGGATATCGACGAAGCCCGGAGACAGCGCCTGACCGCGCCCGTCGATCTCCTCGCCGCCGCGCGGGAGGTTGGCGCCCACGGCCGAGATTCGGTCCCCGGTCACCGCCACATCGACCACGCGACCCGGTGCACCGGTCCCATCGAACACCGTTGCTCCTCGGAACACGTAGTCGGCCCGCCGGCTCCCGTACACGAAGTCGGGGGGGAGCATCGCGCCGGCGGCGAGTGCGGAGGACGAACGAAGGAAGGTTCGGCGGCGCATCAGCTTGGTCCTGCGGAAGGTGATCGGTCAGACAGGTTAGGTCGTAGCGCTTGGGTCGTCGAGCGAAACGCGAACACGGTTGACGCCCGATCGGTCGTCGACCACGGCCGAACGAACGGGTACACGGGCGTTTAGCACTCGAGAACTCTGTTGAAGATCGCCGCATCGGAAGGTCGGGACAGCATGCGGCCACCGCCGTTGCCAGAAGCTCAGATCGAGCACCGTTTCCAGCTTCCGAAGCTTGTGGCCGGTAGGAACCAGACTCTCCACATCCACCATCTGGAAAAACGACGGAGTCGACGAATCGGGACCCAACACCGGTGAAACGACCCCGGCTAGCTAGAAAGCGGTGTGGATCCTCACCCCAACCTACCCTCTAGCCCTTCATTGGGTGGCCCAAATGCCCAGCGTCTTTCACCATACTTCTAGTCCAAGGGTAGCCTGCCTCTCCGAAAACGCTTCACTGCCACGACCTGAAGGCAGACGGCGAGAAGCGTTGCGAGGCTCAGGGCCAAGAGGATCAATCGGTCCAGGTCCGACGAGGTAGCGACAGCCATCAGCTCGGCTCGAATCCACTCGGGAGCGGCCATCACCACCAGGAAGGGGATCAAGATCACTCCGACTATGGCGAACCCGAGCATCTGCTGCGCCCGGCGGACCGTAGAGGAGTTCAGCGAGACGATCGTACCGGCGCCGGCCACCAGGAGAGGGAGGAGCCCGATGAGTGCTACGGTGGCCCAGAATAGCGAACCGGGCGGCAGGATCAGGGACCCGGCCTCCGCGTGCTTCAGATTGACCGTGGCAAGGCCGAGGGCCAAGAGCACGAGACCCGCAACGAAGGCGGGTATGACGGCGGCCATGATCTTACCCGCTACGATCCCTCGATCCGACAGCCGCGATGCGAGCAGCGTCTCGAGCGTGTGCCGTTCGCGCTCTCCTGCGAACGAATCCACGATCGGTTGAATGGCGATCGACGCCGCCAGCAGGGGGTAGTTCACGAGTGCCACCGGCGACTCCACCCACGCGGGTCCCGCGAAGAACGCGCCAAAGGTGCTCAAGCCGACGAACAGCGCCCCCACCATCCAGAGCCCGAACCGGGAATCCCCTCCGAGTTGGTCGGCAAGCGCCTTCCACTCCTTCGAGAAGACGATCAATGCATCACGCCACATCCTCGGCCTCCGAGAGCAGGTTCAAGTAAGCAGTCTCGAGCTCGGAACCGACCGGGCGAACCTCCTCGATCCTCGCGCCGCGATGGACGAGGAATGCCACGAGGTCCGGGACGGAATGGACACCCGCCTCGAAGTTCACGACGACGTGGGGGCCGGCGCCGGTCACTGGGGCGATCGAGGTGTTCGAGTCCCAGCTCCTCAGCGCTTCTGCGAGGGCTGGTACGTCGTCGGCGATCCGCACCCGGTGAACTCGATGCCCGACGCGAGCGAGGAGCTCCCGGACTGTTCCTTCCGCCCGGATGATTCCCGACTCGACGACGGCCACCCGCGTACAGATTCGCTCCACCTCGTCGAGGTCGTGGGTGGTTAGGAACACGGTCACGCCCTCCTCGGCAAGGTCTACGAGGTCGGCGCGCACACGGGCTGCCGACTCGGGATCGAGCCCGCTGGTGGGCTCGTCCAGGACGAGCAGCCTTGGCTGGTGAAGCACCGCTCGCGCGATTCCCACCTTCTGCTTCATTCCCTTGCTGAGAGTTCCCGCGCGGTCCCTTCGGCGCGACGAGAGGCCGAAACGATCCAGCACCTCGGAGATTCGACCGTCGAGTTCCGCCCCGCCGAGTCGGTTGATGCGGCCGAACAGTTGGAGATTCTCCTCAACCGTGAGCCGCTCGTAGACGCCCGGGTGCTCGAGGAGGGCGCCGGTCTGGGCGCGAATACGATCTGACTCCATTGTCGCGTCGAACCCCATCACTCGACACGAGCCGGCATCCGGCGTCAGAAGTCCCAGCATGAGGCGAATGGTCGTTGTCTTGCCAGCCCCGTTCGGGCCGAGGAAGCCGAAGATCGACCCTGGGTCGACTTCGAGGTTCAACCCCCGCAGGGCCACGGTGTCTCCAAAGGCGATTGAAAGCCCGTGGACGTCGATCACAGGGCTCATCTCCGGCCGTGAACCCGGGCCGTGAGCCATGTGGTCAACCGGTCGACCAGTTCGGGAGCGAATCGGGGTGGCAACATCGCGTATTCGCTGGGATGTCCCGTACCGGCCGTTTGGAAGAGATGATTCGCACCGCCAATGACGACCGTGTCGAAATCCGGGTGGCTAACCTCGGTGAGCGTTGCGTGGAGCGCGTCGAGGTTGAGTTGCGGTGACACCTGAACGTCCAGTTCCCCGAAGACTCCAAGTATGGGTGCATCGACTCCTTTCAGCGACGCGCGGGGGTCGACGGAGATCAAGGATCTGAACCAGAGCATATTTGAGATCGCCATTTGCTGCTCCACCTGCGCCGTGACCACCGCGTCAATGTCCCCCATCGCCGCTCGTCGCTGCTCCGGCAACGTCAGCACCGCATCCCGGGTGACTTCTTCCGTGAGGGTTCTGACTTCCGCCCACCCCTCCCCCGTTTCGATGGCCCGGAAGGTCTTTCGCTGTAGGGCGTGGTGGCGGGCGATCTCGGGGTCGTCCGATCCGGACGCCCTGAGCGCGGCTTCGGTCTGCGCCATCAACACCTCACGGATCGGGGCAACGGGGCTGGCGAGCAGAACGAGGAAGGCCAGCCGGTGGTCACGAGCCGCGACGAGTGCCGCCGTGACCCCACCTTCGGAGTGCCCGATCAAACCGACCATCGCCGGGTCGATCTCCGGTTGGTCGCGAAGCGCCCGAAGTGCTGTGGTGAGGTCAAGCTCGAGGTCTGAGAGCGTGGAACTCATCCAGTCACCCGTCGATCCGCCGACACCGGGGTCGTCGAGTCTGAGCGTGGCAATCCCCTCGGCGCGAAGGATGTCGGCGATCAGAGCGAACGGCTTCATCCCGGCAACCGACTGGTCACGGTCCTGAGGGCCGCTACCCGACACAAGCAAGGCAGCAGGATGCGGGCCTGGCCCCGCCGGAAGCGAAAGCGTTCCCGCGAGGCGGACTCCGCGCTCAACCTCTACGATCAGTTCCCGATTGGTCTGTGCTGAGCCGAATGATGGGAGGCAGATGAGTGTGCCACCCAAGAGCAGTGTAGTGAAGAGCCGGTGTGTTCTGGTGTGGTTCACTCGGTCAACCCTTTGTCTATTGTCTTGAATCGTGAGGTGGCGAATCGGAGATCGTCCACGGAGGCGCAGCATTGTCGTGCCCTCCAAGACTGGCAGCCTGCTCCACTTCCCACTTATCGTACCGGTTGCGACCAAATGTAACCTATGTGACTCTTTATGGGCAATACGTGTTTCTCCAACGGACGGACATGGACCATGCGTAGGCCGGATCAGAGATACGATTTGACATCGCGGAAGCAGGAGATCACCGACCACCTGGATCGCTCGAGGCGGGCGGCGCTGAAGGGGTTCGTCGTGACCTACGTCTTGTGGCAGGGAATCGTGCTTGCGGACAAGTTCTGGCGAGAGCGCCCGGGGGCGGCGGCCGATACCTTGTTCTGGCCGGCACTGCTGCTGGGGGTCATCTGGCTCGTTTTCGGCGTGCGATACGCACTCGTGGCCCGTCAGATCGCTTCCGACGTCGTCGTGGCCCGAGCGTTGGACGATGAGCGGGTACGCCACGTCAGGGGCGCGGCCTACGCGGTCGGCTTCTGGTCGCTGGGTGCCTACCTGATCGGGGCGCGCCTGCTCGCTTTCATCGTGGATGTGCCTGGATCGCTCGTCGCCCAGGGCGGAATCGCAGTGGCGTTAACCTCAGCCGTTATCGGGTTTCTCGTCCTGGACAGGGCCTGACGATGCCCGATGCCTATCCACTTCGGAATCGGATCAAGGTGCTCCGCGCCGAGCACGACTGGACGCAGGCCGAATTGGCGAGTCGGGTGGGGGTCACCCGCAAGACGATCAACACGGTCGAACGGGCCATCTACGTGCCGAGTACGATCTTGGCCCTGAGGATCGCCAATGCATTCGATGTCCGGGTGGAACGGGTCTTCTGGCTCGACGAGGAGCCCCCCCTCGGCTGATCGGCGTGGAGAGGCCCTAACCCCCTGAGAAGGTTGGTCACATGTCTCGACGCTTCGATGAACAGGAAGTCGCGCTGATTCTCCGCGAAGCCACGCGGGTGGAGCGAGGATCCGAGGCCGAAACTGGGGACCCTCTCACCCTGAGTAGGCGCGAGGGTCTAACACTTGAGGACTTAAAGGAGATCGCGTCTGAGGCCGGGATCGATCCGATTCGAGTGGATCGGGCCGCGCGCATCCTGTTGGCGCGGCCCCGCCAATCGCCCTTTCGCGTGTTCTTGGGAACTCCGGCTCAGATCAGGCTCCAGTACGAATTCCCCACGAAGATCGACGACAGAGATCTCAGCGAGGCGCTCTTTGAGATCCGATCAGTAATGTCTGTCCAAGGTACGTCCGGCGGTTCGCCCGGCGCATGGGAATGGGAGTCGGGGGATGAGTTAGGCGCTAGGTACGTCACCATCGCGCGGACCTCCACCGGGACCCGCCTGGACGTTACAGGGGATTTCGGAAATGCGGCTCGGGGAGCGGCCGGAGTCGGAGCGGTAGTGGCCGGCGCGGGAGCAGTCGGCGTGACCGCAGCAGTCGCAGCAGTGGGAGCGATGGGCTGGGCCCTCGCTCCGGTCGTGGCGGTTGGCGTGGTTCTGATACCGCGCCTGACCGCCGGCCGCCTCGTTGTCCGGGAGACGCAGAAGTTATCGCGACTAGCGAGTCGGCTGCGAGCACTCCTATCCGCGAACGCCACCGACAGCGATCCGACAGAAGATGAGTGACGCGGGGGTGACCGAGATGCTACCTATGTTCGGCCAGCCGCGCGCGGTCCCCTATCCCCGACGCACCCGTCCCGGCTCGACACCTCCGGCGTGGAGGATCTTCTCCTGGAGCCGCCGCCCCTCCTCCTCGGTGAAGTCGAGAACCCGGTCGAGCGACTCGGCGACTTCGAGGTAGGCATCCACCGGGAAGTCCGGCCCTTCCGCGCGTCGAAGAGCGCCGTCCAGGGCGCTCAACTCGCGGGCGGCTTTCTCCGCAGCCCGACGAAGACGGTTCAGAGCCTTTCGCGCCTCGGACTCCGCTCCCCCGGCGGTCAAAACACCGCCCGGAACAGTGTCACGCCGAGGGCGGGCTTCAGCTCGATCCCTCGGGGTCCGTCGAGCGCGTGCAGGACGGGATACGGAGCCGGCGGCTGGAGCGACAGCGACCCGCTCTGCCAACCCATGAGCGAGCCAGCGTTCTGCTCACCTCCGTCCAGCGAGTTCGGATCGCCTCGGGTCGCGTAAATGCCCATTGCGAGCCCCGCAACGCTGGTGATCAGCGGAATCGCGAGAATCGCCTGGCTATCATCGACCCCGGCAATCAGGTCGATACCGAAGCCGCCGATGGCTCCCAGGAGGCCGGCCGCGCTGACGATACGCCAACGGCTGCGGCTCCACCGCAACTCGTCCGCCGAGAGCGCCGCGGCGGCCAGCCCAACGTTGCCGCCGACCACGGCAGAGGTGAGTAGCCCATCCCCCTCGATATCGGCGACCACCCCGAGCGCGGTTCCGAACCAGGTGCCCCACAGGCCGCCGAAGTTCGCGCCCGTCGCCGCGCCATCCGAGATCGGCTTTCTGGCCAGAAACGACCCGACCGCCAGCCCCAGGGCGCTTCCCCCGATCATCGCCCATGCGGTCTCCTCCTCCCCACCGCCCACGTTGCAGAAGTCGACGTCGCAGTGGAAGGACTCCCCGAGGTCCAGGATCTCAGAGAGCGCGTAACCCTGCCACACGCCCCATGACCCACCGAGCGTGATCGCACGGGCCTGCCCCACCGTGTACTGCTTGGCCTGCGCCGCTTTCCGTGCCGCGATGAAACCCGCGGGCCCTCCGAGCAACAGCCCGACGCCGAAAGCCTCCGCATCTTCGGCGCCGAGCGCCGTCGGCAGGGCGATGCCCAGGAAGATCCCGTACGTCGTGCCCCACACCTGAAGCTCCGTCGCACCACCCGCCGCCGCAGAGAAGCGTTCGCTCCGGATGACCGCAGCCGCCCGTTCAGCCTGCGCGGTGCCGGGAAAGCGCTCCACGATATATCGGTAGAGCGCACGCGCCACGCCGCCGTTTCCTTCCGCCAGGAACGCGTCCGCAGCCTGGATCAAGACCGCGGCAGAGTCGGCCACGCTGACCTGGGCGTCCACTTGTGATGGTGGCACGAATGCGAACAGGCACACGGCCCACATGAGCCCGGTGAGGGCGTGGCGGATCTTCATTCGATGAATCGCGGTTCGGAGGGATCGCTCGGGCCGGCGAAGTGGGTGATCTCCCACGGGGTCGACGAACACCCTTCATATGTTGTGACGCCCTCAGACGTTCCGGAGTGGCCAGGAACACCCCCAACCATCGGGGTTACGCCAGCCACGATGACCGAGCGATTCGATTTTCTGGTGGTGGGAGCGGGCCCGTGCGGCATTGCCGTGGGTGCAGCTGCGGCGCGCGTCGGCGCATCATGCGCCCTGTTCGACAAAGGGTGCGTCACCGCGTCGATCGTGGACTATCCCTACTACATGTCGTTCTTCAGCACCGCTCGAATGCTGGAGATTGGCAATGTCCCGTTCACGATTCCGAACGACAAACCGACGCGCCGCGAGGCCCTGGCCTACTACCGGTATGTCGTGGATCACTGGGACCTGGACGTCCGGCAGTACGAGCGTGTGGAACAGATCGAGGGGTCGGTGGGCGGCTTCACGGTTCACACCCGGTCGATGGACGGCGTGGCACATATCTATGCTGCGGACCGCGTCGTGGTCGCCACAGGTGGTTTTCACGAACCGAACCTCCTCGGCGTGCCCGGAGAGGACTCCGTGAAAGTTCGGCACTACTACAAAGAGCCGTACGAGTACTACGACCAGGACGTCCTGGTCGTGGGTGGACGCAACTCGGCGGTAGAGTCGTCCCTCGAGCTCTTCCGGAACGGCGCACGGGTGACCCTCGTCCACTTCGAGCCGACGATCGACTCCGGCGTGAAGTCGTGGGTCGTGCCCGACATCCAGAACCGCCTGGACAAGGGCGAGATTGCTTCGTACTTCCGGCACCGGGTGGTCGAAATCCTGCCGAAGTCCGTCCGACTGCGCTCCGAGGTCGACCGCACCGAAGTGGAAGTCGCCAACGACTTCGTTGTGGCCATGACCGGATGGCGCGCGAACCCCTCTCTACTCACGGCGATGGGCGTGGAGATCGACCCTGACACGGGGAAGCCGGTTCACGACCCGGCGACCATGGAAACGAACGTGCCCGGGGTCCACATTGCCGGGGTCATCGCAGCCGGCCACGACGCCAACAAGATCTTCATCGAGAACGGTCGGGAGCACGGCGAGTTGATCGTCGGGAGCGGGTAGTTTTCTGACACCCGACCGGCCGTGATGGCGGAGCCTTCGTGCCGGGGCTAGGGTAGGACCAATATCTGACCTCCGACCGTCGCAGGAGAACGTATGACGCCCAGCCCGATCACCCGTGAGCAGCTTGAGGTCGAAGCCCGCAGCCTGCCGCGTGACGAACGAGCGCGTCTGGTGGAGGCCCTGCTTGCCTCGCTAGAGGAGGAGGCCGAGATCGAAGAGGCTAGCCGCAATACTCTTGCTTTAAGCTATATACAATAGCGAGATTTCTGGAAGGTGTTCTTCCTTCCAGGAGGCCAGTGATGGCGCGAACGGTTGCGGGGCTACCGAGCGGGACGCGAGTGACGGATTTCATCAGCCTGG